>CAZGAH010000005.1:73298-91308 GCA_964523295.1 uncultured Desulfovibrionaceae bacterium
GACGCCGTTGACGAGCACGCCGTTGCCGTTTTCGGCCAGGTTCGGCACCACGCGCACCGGGTACCAGATACCCGCCTGCTTGAAGGCATCCTGCGTGGCCTGAACATGGGACTTGATCACGGCGTCAGCGTACGCGGCGTCCCGGTTCTGATCCTCGACCGAGTAGACCCAGGGCTCCGGACCGCCGCCCGGAAACCCGGACGGGTGATTGGGAAAATAAAAACTGTTACCCATTGCTGTCGCACTCCGGCGCTGTCCGCCTTATCCGGCCCGAACGACGTTATCAGCGGCTTCTCTGATTCAGGATAAGACCCTTTCGGGATTTGTAAACACCAAACGCACACGATGGCGCTACGGTCGTGCCCTTCGCCCGCGTGCCACGGCCTATCGGACCAGCCCGGGAAAACTGTTCATGACGCCGGTGAGCAGGAACTGGATGCCCAGGGCCAGGGTGATCAGCCCGAATATCTTCGTGACGACCTGCATTCCCGTATGCCCGAGAAAACGCAGAATGGCCGGCGAAAAAAAGAAGGTGACGTAGACGGTGCCGACCACGGTCAGGACCGCTCCCAAAAGTTTGAAGAGCGCGGCCCACGTATGCAGGGGCTCGGCGAACAGGATCACCGTCGAGATGGTGCCGGCGCCCGTCGTGAGCGGAATGGCCACGGGAATGACTGCCAGGGAAATCATCTCGGAAAACCCCTGCGGCGCCTCTTTTTCGATCGCCTTGGGCCGGGAATTGACCATGCTCAACCCGCTGGTCATGAGCAGGACGCCACCAGCCATACGAAAGGCATCTATCCCGATCTCGAAAAAGTCCAATATCGCCGCGCCCGTGAACAGGGCGACCAGCATGGTGGTCAGTGAGGTGAACGTGGCGATGGAACACAGCTTGTGCTGCTCCCTTGGCGACAGCCCCTGGCAGAGCGCAATGAACAGCGGAATTGCCGGGATGTTATTGGCCACGGCGTACAAACCCAGCACGTAGTGCTGAAAAGACATCTCTGCTGCAAGCATACCCCACCGCCTGTTATTGAGTTCGCTGGCCGTGCCTACCGCACGCGCGCGCCGCTGGCAAGGCCGCTCTTGTCTGGTTATCCGCTCCAAGCGGGCAGACAGACGCCCGGTGTTTGCGGAGGATTCGACACATTTACGAAATGGACACTTTTTTACGAAATATCGGCAGCCAATGCCGACAGCCGGGACAATCAGAGTCCCTCTCGTCAGAGACAATACAAATAATATCAACATATTGCAGAACACAGATCCTTGAACCGCACCTTGGCCCGTTCTTTGCTGATATTGAGCGGGATGGTGTGAACTCTCTCAGCCCTGAGCACAGCGATGCCGGCTGCGGAGGCAACCAGGACAACACGACATAGAGAATACCTGCGTGACGGGGGGCCATGCCTCTCTGTCTTGAGCAGGAGGGACTATTATGTATAAGGGAATGACCAACTCGCACGACGCGCGGCTGTTTTTCACGCGGCAACCGATTTTCGGCAAGAATGATCTGGTATGGGGGCATCAACTGCTGTCGCGGGATGCGCCGTGGCTGAACGAAGGCAACGGCACGGATCACCGGAGCGCTATTGACGGCGCATCACCGCGACTGACAAAGGACCCGAATCTGCTGGCCAGGACGTATGCCTGCCTGCCGGGTCAGGTGGGATCAAGGAAGATTCTTGTCGGTTTTTCCGAGCGCTCGGTCCTGGCGGACGAGCCGCGGGCTTTGTCCCCTTTGCATACGGTTATCGCAGTTCGGGAAACCGCGTCGATCCGGCCGGACTATCTGGCCGCGCTGGACAGTCTGAAGAAGGACCGTTACGCGATAGCCATTGACGATTTCGAGGGTCTGGTCGGTGCAGAGGCCCTGTTGCGCAGGGCGGACATCGTCAAGATCAACGTCATCGGCAAGACGCAGACGCAGATACTTCAGCTCATGAAGGCGGCATCGGGCAATGGCGAAGTGCTTATTGCCAAGGGCATCGAGAACCGGAAGCATCTGCAGCTGGCGCAGGCGCTGGGGTTCACCCACTTTCAGGGCACTTTCTTCCGCAAGCCGGACATCGTACCCGGCCGCGCGCTCACCTCGAACCAGATCGCCCGGCTCAGGCTGTTCAAGATCATCGAGACCGGCACCCCGGACTTCAACCGCCTGGCCGAGGCCATTTCCATGGACGCCTCGATCAGCTACCGGCTTCTTGTGTTCCTGAATTCCGCGGCGTTCAGCTTTCCGGTCGAGGTGACGTCCATCAGCCACGCGGTAGTCATGCTGGGTTGGGAGCAGGTCAAGACCTGGCTGCGTATGGCCATTCTGAACGATCTGGCTCCCAGCGAAAAGAGCGCCGAGCTGGTAAAGCTGGCGGCACAGCGGAGTAATTTCTTCAGGCTGGCGGCGCAGCGCAGTCAGTATACTGCCTTGCCGGCCGACGAACTCTTCCTGCTGGGCCTGTTTTCCCTGTTGGAGCCGCTGTTGGATATGCCGGTCGCCGAAATCGTGGAAAATCTCCCGATCAGCCCGGAACTCAAGGCCGGACTGCGGCAGGAAACCAAGATTTACCGGGTATGGGTCGAGCTGGCGCAGCGCATCGAGGCCGCGGACTGGTCCAATGTCGATCGTATCATCGCCTTTCTGGGGCTGGATCCGGCCTGCGTAACCAATAGCTACTACGACGCGAACGTGCTCATTACCGCCTTCTTCGGCGCTGGCGATTAACCCCTCATTGCCAGACAACAACAGCCGGCGGCGTCCAGGATTGTCTCCCGGGCGCCGCCGGCCGTTTTTCTGTCCGGAAAAAGGGTGGTGGGCCTTGTCTCAGTCGTCGTGCGTAGCCTGGGCCAGCGGCATGAGATACAACCCCAGGTCAGGATTGCGTTCGTAGGGGCTGAGAAAGCGGACGTTGACTACGAGCCCCTGCACCTGACGCACCTCGATGTCCTGGTTGATGATGGTGCGGTTCGGCGTATCGAGCGCGAAACGCACGCTCAGCGTATCCCCGACCTGGAGGCCGTGCGGCTCGGCAGTCTTGAAGGCCAGGCCGCCGAGGGAGAGGTCTACCACCGTCATGGCAGCCTCGGGCCTGTCGCTCCCGGCAACGCAGGTTCCGTCAAGCTCGACCCGCTTGCGATAGGTCTTGCGCTTCTCCAGCATGCCCTTGAAGATTTCACCGCAGGTGCAGCGGATGCGCAATGCCGTGCTGAAATCCTTGAAGCGCGACGCATCGATGACTTTTTCCCGACCACAGGCCGGACACACGACAACCGCTTCACCGTTTTCATCGACGTAAAATGAAAAAACCGGAATTTTGTCGTTGGCGATATCCATAACGGAATCCATTCGTCCGGCCTGGGCGGAACCGGGTTGCTGGCTGTCATTGTACATGCTCAAAGCCGGTCGGATGTATCAATAGCACGACATGCGGAGAAGAACAAGGCGAAATGAGAAAGTGTCCATAGCACGTGTAACTGACCGATTCAGGTAGCACATGACTGGACCGATGCGCGGCCTCAGTCCTTACGATTTTTGATTCTTCGACGTTCTCTGTTGAATTCGTCTCCTTCTACTGCTACGGCTCTCCGTGAATAATAATCGATGACTGTAATGAGACCCGAGGGTTGATAAGATTTTCGCTTTTATCCGCATAGCAGATGCAAAAACGACATGATGTAGTCATAAGAATGATTTCTGAAGAGGCCATGAACATACGACCATCAAAGATTTAAACCATTTCATCGTGTTGCCGGTGAAATGTGTAGGCTGCCAGGGACATTGAAGGCCAACTCTTCATCATATATCGAAGAACACAACACCATAGTGCTGTGAGGCCGAAGCCAAGGGTGAGCAGATCATTTGCATCCACGGGCAGTTGCTTCCTGTTGGAGGCGAAGGGATACCTTGAAGAGCGTTGTGCAATCAATGGGAGGAAATTCCACGTCAAACCTCGAAGAACCAAATCGCTGGAGCACATCGATGAATTACCGGCGAAGGATGTTTGAGGAACAACAACATGGACACTTGCCAGACTACTTGCTGCGGTGCTGGTGCATATTCTTTCTGACTCGAAACGCTTTTTCCCTCTGTGGATATAAACTGTAATAGCAGATCAAGAGAAGAAAGAGTTTAGTCAAATTTTAGAATAGGCCTTTGGGCTTTGCGATAGATCGCTTCAAACCAGGGTACTCTTTTGCTTTGTTAAGCCCTGAAGGCAGAGAGACAATGATGATCTCTTCACGCTAAAGAAATATTCAAAAAACCACCTTTAATTAGACATGACAATGCCTGATTTTAACGTCTGTGCCCCCTGGGATTAAACGCATTGGGACCAATCAGGATGCAAAAAAGAGAAAAGGAAAGGTCGCCCCGAAGGACGGCCATCCGCCTTGGTCCCTGCCAAGGCGCTCAGATCGCGTCCCCGCGCTGCCCTCTCCTACGGGCAGGTGAAAGGGAGAAGCCAACGACTGGAATCAAAAGTCAAGAAAGCGATTTGACAAGCGGATTGCGTGCAAGTACGGTAATGGGTATGTAGTGGAGGACAATGTCGTTGGCTGAACAGAAGAGAATTTACATCATTTTTTGGACTTGACTCATATTTTGATTCCGGTGAAATCGGCAACAGGAGCCACTCTGCCCCTGACAGGGCAGGAGGAGACATAGTGCCAGACGTCGTTATCGACATTCGTCACGTCAACTTCGGCTATGATGAAGAGCTTGTGCTCGAAGACGTGAATCTCCAGCTACGAAAGGGAGATTTTCTGGCCTTGCTAGGTCCCAACGGCGGAGGGAAATCCACGTTGCTCAAGCTCGTGCTCGGCCTGCTCACACCGGATACAGGCGAGATACGGGTTTTCGGTCAACCACCGGGAGTATTCGGCGAGAGCATTGGCTACGTGCCCCAGCAGGCAGCCAACCGACCCGGATTTCCGATAACGGCGCTGGATGTCGTGCTGATGGGACTCCGCGGCAGACGTTCCCTCGGCATTCGCGTACAGCAGAGTGACCGGGAACGGGCCATGGCGGCGCTGGAGCAGGTCGGGGTACATGCCCTTGCTGCCCGACGCATAGACAGTCTCTCCGGCGGTCAACGCCAGCGCGTATTCGTTGCGCGCGCCCTTGCCTCCGCTCCCAAGTTGCTCATCTTCGATGAACCGACGTCAAACATCGATCCGCTCGGCAAATTCTGCTTCTATGAACTCCTTGCCGAGCTTGCGAAATCCACATCCATCCTTGTCGTCAGCCACGATTTCGGCATCACCTCCGCGCGCATCACGGCCGTAGCCTGTGTCAACCGCCGGCTTATCTATAATTCCCGGCCCGAGCTGAACACCTCCATGCTCGAGCTTGTCTACGGTCCGCACAATCCCTCCTGTCACATGGATGCCTACATTCAGGACATTGCCCACTTTCTCCAGCCATCGCAACGGGCGGAACGATGATTGGCATACTTGATCAGCAGTTCATGCAGAACGCCCTGGCTGCCGGCGTGCTCGCCAGCCTGGCCTGCGGCATGATCGGCACGCTCGTGGTTGTCAACCGCCTGGTGTTTCTTGCCGGCGGAATAGCGCACGCAGCCTACGGCGGCGTCGGACTGGCCTTCTTTCTGGGACTGCCGGTGCTGCCGTGTACGGTAGGGTTCACGCTGCTGTCGTCCCTGGCCATGGGAGGGTTCACGTTGCATCGCAAGGAGCGCGCCGACACGGTCATCGGGGTGCTCTGGGCCGCAGGCATGGCCCTGGGCATCATTTTGCTGGACCTGAGCCCGGGATACAATACCGACATCATGAGCTATCTGTTCGGCTCCATCCTGACCGTGCGGCACGCGGACCTGTGGTTCATGCTCGGCCTGGACACAGCCGTGCTGCTCGTCATTGTCTTTTTTTACAAAGATTTCATCGCGATGTCCTTCGATCCGGAGTTCGCCCGCACGCGCGGTATTCCCGTAGCGGGGCTGTACTTTCTCTTGCTGGGGATGATCGCTGTTTCCGTGGTCATGATCATCCAGGTCGTCGGACTGATCCTGGTTATCGCCCTGTTGACCATTCCGCCCTGGTTGGCGCAGCGCACGGCAGCATCGCTGGGGCGAATGATGATCGCAGCAGTGCTTTGGAGCGTCTTATTCTGTCTGATCGGACTCTTTCTGGCGTACATGGCCGACCTCTCGTCCGGCGCGTCGATCATTGCCATAGCCACAGTGAGCTTTTTCGGGGTATTCAGCTGGGACTCCCTGCGAGTGCGATATCGCAGCAAGAATACTTGAAGCGAACAGCCGGATGGCCTTCGAATGAGTCACTCTGTCAAACCAACAGGATGATCCCATAAACAAGAAAATCATCACACTTCCCGCACCGTCCGAACGCCCCGGTTCATGCCTTGGGGATGCACTCCGTGCGCGCCGCCCTGTTCGATATTTTCGTGCCGGGCATGTGACTCTCGCTGAGGTGTCCGGATTGTTTTGGGCGAAGCACGGTATCCTCGTTGTTCCGCGTGGACGTACTGTACCCTCTGCTGGCGGGCTGTATCCTTTGGAGCTTTATCTGGCATTGGACCGGAGGAGGAACCCGGGCCAGGTGTATTCCACGACACCCCGGCATCCCATACGCTCCGGCGGCGTCTACATGAAGACCGGCGCGCAATGGTGGCCAATGCCTCATTGCATCAATACTGAATTGCCCAAGCACAGTTGATTTTTGTTGTATGCGCCGTTTTCGAACCGGTCACCTGACGCTACGAAAACTGCGGCTTTAGCTTTGCCTGTATCGAAACCAGTTGCGCCGAACAGGCGTTCACACTCCAGGCCGTTGCCCTTGACCTTGGAACCTGCATGATCGGAGCTTTCGGTGGCGCGCGTACAGCAGGCAGCGCAGGCGTAGCTCTCAGAGCAACCATTGCTGGTACTGCCCGCAGGAAGGCTCAGAGGCGAAGGACCGTAACGAAATTTTTTTATTGACTCCGACTCCTGTCGTAATTTATAGTTAATTTTTGAGGGTTATTTTCTTCTATGAACATTATATCCTTGCTGAGGCTCAGGAATGAACTTGTGCATTGTTGGAACGGGTTATGTCGGACTGGTAAGCGCGGCATGTTTCGCCGAGACGGGAAATTCCGTTTGCTGCGTGGATGTCAATCCGACAATCGTCGAGACCCTACAAAAGGGGCACGTACATATATACGAGCCTGGCCTAGAAGAATTGGTCCGGCGCAACTACTCGCAGGGACGGTTGCGGTTCACCACGGATCTGGCCGAAGGACTGAAAGATGCGCTGCTCGTGTTCATTACCGTGGGCACACCTTGCGGCGACGACGGCGCCTGTGATTTGTCTTTCGTTCGTACCGTGGCGGAGGACATCGGCCGCACCATGGACGAATACAAGATTGTCGTGGACAAATCTACCGTTCCGGTCGGCACGGCGGACATGGTCAAGGCAATCATACTGGAGGAACATAACAAGCGTGGCGTTTCGATTGAATTCGACGTCGTGTCCAATCCCGAGTTTCTCAAGGAAGGCGACGCGGTCAACGATTTCATGAAGCCGGACCGGGTCATCGTGGGCACGGACAACGTGCGCACCGCTGAATTGCTCAAGGCGCTGTACTCGCCCTTTGCCCGCAGCCGGGAAAAGATGATTATCATGAACGTACGTAGCGCTGAAATGACTAAATACGCAGCGAACTGCATGCTGGCGACCAAAATTTCCTTTATCAACGAAATCGCGAATATCTGCGAGACGGTTGGCGCCGACATCCGCGACGTGCGCATCGGCATCGGGTCAGACCATCGCATTGGTTACAGCTTCATTTACCCTGGCGTAGGCTACGGAGGTTCATGCTTTCCCAAGGATGTCAAAGCGCTTATCCAGACGGCACGCTCCGCAGGTTATGAACCTCAACTGATTAGTTCGGTCGACGAAGTGAATAACCGCCAAAAACTTGTGCTCGCGCGAAAAATTGAATCCTACTTCGCCGAGCGCGGGGGAGTGGCCGGAAAGACCCTCGGACTGTGGGGGCTGTCATTCAAGGCCAATACCGACGACACTCGTGAAGCGGCATCTCTGGCCATTGTTCAGTACCTGAACGAGCGGGGAATGAAAGTCAGGGCGTACGACCCGGTGGCAGGATCACGCGTCAAAGCCATGAACAGCGACAACGCTTTGTTGGAGATTGTCGATTCGCAGTACCAGGCGCTGGAAGGTGCCGACGCGCTCGCCGTCGTTACTGAGTGGAATCAGTTCCGCAGCCCGGATTTCAAGCGCATTAAATCACTCCTGGGTACGCCAGCCATATTCGACGGGCGCAACCTCTATTCTCCTGCCCTGGTTGCCGACTTCGGTTTGTTATACATCAGCATAGGAAGATATGCCTGATAAGCTATTCAGCCGGTTAAGGCTGAAAATACAACTCCGCCGAGCGGGTGCCAGGGGCACACCGTGAAGCCTTTTCAACCGGATTATCTCTAACCAGGCGTAATGATTCTTTTTGGCAACAAGCAGCTTCAACCAAAAATACGCAAACAGGAACGGAGCTGTAATTCCTGGAGTATGATTCGCTCATATTCCAGGGTTTGGTCACTTGGCATTGAGCGATCTTCTTCCAAAAACTTTTCCAAATATTGCGTTTCTTCCCAAAAATCGAGCAACTCGTCATCACCCAGCGAGCGTATCTGGTCGGTCAACGGGATGTCTTCGGTATGCATGAAAAATCGACCCATGCAGGCAGCTCCTTGCAGATAATTACCCCACATGCCAGACAGGATCCTTCCTGCTCGTGGTGGAGTGGCTATACCCTGAAATGACCTGTTGATCAAGTGGGAAGGGACATTTCATCTGCCTTTGCCAGCAGCTCGACGTCGTCGATGCTACGACTCCTGTTGCTCCGAAGATCGCGCGGCGTGCCGCTTGGTGGTCCTTGTCGGCGCCGCAGTTCAAATCCGCGAGCTGATAGCTCATATCTATATCCGCCGTTGCTTGCGACCGTATCTCCTCATCGTAATTGAACGCACATGACAGATTTTAATTATTAACAAATTGTTTATTTTTTTAAAAATGATTTATCTAAAATTAGCTTTGTCAAAAGATCACAGCTGGTCTAATTTAAAATCCTACTTCAGTCCTTAAGTCTCATGGAAAATTACTTTTGCGCGAAAAAAATATTCAACTGCACCACGCACCCTCCCAATAGCATACGCCACGCAATGAGTTTGTGCCATTTTCTATTGCAACCCAATGGCCCCTGAAAATTTCTAGCATATAATCATTCATTGAAGTTAAATACAATGATAGGCATATTAAATGAAATATCCTTACTAATTGCAACGCTAACTTTACCCATAGCCTTATTTGAATTTTCATTAGAAAATGTATTTTTCTCTCAATATTTATGCCGCTAGTGTCTCAACGCGTAGGGTAAACAGGCAGAAGCGCTCCATTCGACGGGTTGAGACTCTCTGCACCCAGGCGTCCGGGATGACGCCGTTGAGCGCCTTTTCGGAGCGCCGTCGCGGTTCGAGAAATGATGATAAATATGACCCTTCGCGTAGCTTCGGGATATCACTGCATTGACCTGAACGCCAATGTGTGGTTACGTCCTTGTTGCTGCGATTCCTGTCCGAGGAACATACTTCAGCGCAGTCAAAGAACGTATACTTCGACATTTAGCGCGTTATAAACGAAAAGGCCGGGCTTTCGGACGTTTTGCATCGGGACTGAGAAAACGGGAACACGGGGGATGCCGTGGAGCAAAAGCGCAGGACATGGAAGGAACGGTTGGGAATAGGGCTTTTTATTTACAGTTTCGTGCCCATCTGCACGGTTGAACTGGTGGCGTTGCTGCCGGTGCCGGCGAGCCAGGCCATGGCCTTTGGCGCGGGCTATCTGCTTTCGGGCGAGCTGGCCTGTTTTACGGCCGTGGCGTTGCTGGGCAAGCCGTTCGTGGTGGCGATGAAAGAAAAGATCATGGGCTTTTTCCGGCGCAAGGCGCCTGCGGCGCCGGCTACGCCGAAGGTCATCAGCCGGGCGCGGCATTACATCGGCGTAACGATGCTGCTGCTCAGCTTCCTGCCGTATATTATCACTGAGCTGGCGTTATTCTTTTCGCATCCGACCGACGCGGATTTGCGCTGGCTCATGCGTCTCTTGTTGTCGGGCGAGGTCTTGTTTTTCGTCAGTCTGTTCGTGCTTGGCGACGAGTTCTGGGCGCGGCTGAAGCATTTGTTCGAGTGGCCAGGCAAGGAACAGCAGGCAGGCTGAGGTCGGAGAGGGGTGTTCGGGCAGTATCACCTGTGATCTATGGAGAGTAGCATGGGCAAGACCGTATTGTTGCTGGGATCGGGGGCCATGGGCGAGCTGGCGGCTCAGACCATTGCCGGCAGAGACGAGGTCAAGACGCTGATCATGGCCGACCGCAATCGTTCCAGGGCGGAGATGGCGGCCTTGAAGTGTCAGGGCGAGACGGTCATCGAGGTTGTGGACGTGACGGACAAGGAACGGCTCGTGGCGTTGATGCGCCGCGCCGACGTGATCATGAACTGCGTCGGCCCGTTTTTTCGGTTTGGCGTGCCCATTCTCGAGGCAGCCATCGAGGCCGGCGTCGATTATCTGGACATCTGCGACGATCCGGAGCCGACGAAATCCATGCTCGACCTGGACGCCAAGGCCCGGGCCGCGGGTGTGACGGCAATCATCGGCATGGGCGCCAGCCCCGGGATCAACAATCTGCTCGGCGCGTGCGTGTATGAGCGTCTGGATGAAGTGGATCAGCTCATAGCCGGCTGGAACATCGAGGAAAAGAGCGACGATACGCTGGAGTATTCCGCGGCGATCATCCATTGGATGGAGCAGTGCTCCGGTACGATACTGGAGTGTCATGACGGGAAGCTGGCCCACGGCAAGCCGCTCGAAGACCTGAAGCTCGACTATCCCGGCCGCGGGCAGCGCACGGTCTATACTGTCGGGCATCCGGAGCCGGTCTCCTTTCACTACTCCTGGCCCACGGTCAAGGAGACGCATTGCGGCATGGTCATGCCCTCGTCCTGGATCGGCCTGTTCCGGAAGTACCGCGACGCTATCGATTCGGGAAAAATGACGCTGGAAGAGGCCGGCCGCAGTCTGGTGGACGACTCGGCCAAGGCCAACTGGTTCGACACATTGCTGGCGACGCTGTCGCGGCTGGTGGACGGCCCGCGGCTGCCGCTGTTCTTTGTTCTGGGCGTGGGGAAGCGCGGCGGCGTGAAAAAGACGGTGGCTGCGTCCATGCAGTCCACGCCGCCGAACATGGCCACCATGACCGGCATTCCTCTGGCGCTGGGCACGTTGATGCACCTGCGCGGGCAGACCCTGGACAAGGGCGTGATTCCGCCGGAAAAGGCCTTTGCCCCGGCGGCATTCTTCGAGTTGCTCGCGCCGTATTGCACGATGCCCCGCCCCTGCGCTGCGTCAGAGCTGGTGCACGTTGCGGAGGCCTGAGCCGAAGAACGCCCAGTCGGCCCGCTCCGGGCCTCTGTACGCGCCAGGGACGACGCGTGGCAGCATTGACCGGAGCGGGCATTTTGGAATAATCTCCAACGATACCATTACGTATGCAATTCTTGCCGCCAGGCTTTCTCCGGAGACGCGCATGAACACGTTCACCCGTCCGAGTTGGTCGAGGCGTCTGTCCTGTCCGTCCGCCGGCGTTGCGGTGCGGCTCCGAGATATTCCCGGTTCGCTCATCCTGCGGACCGGGATTTTTTTTTCTCTGTGCGTTTGTCCTGCTCTGTGCCATGTCAGCGGAGGCATCCCCGGTGCTCCAGCTCGATTCCGGCCCCGTCGTGCGCGATGATGACGGCGTATACAAGGGTATTCCCTACGCAGCGCCGCCCGTCGGCCGGCTGCGCTGGCAGCCGCCCCTGCCGCCGTCGCCCTGGAGCGAGGCCCGCGTGTTCGACAACTTTGGGCCGCTGTGCCCGCAGCCGGACGCCGACGGCGACACCAGCGAGGACTGCCTGACCCTGAATGTCCGGACACCGGCGGTCGGGGAAGGCCAGCGGCTTCCGGTCATGGTGTTCATCCACGGCGGGGCCTTCACCTCGGGGGCGGGATCGCTGGACCTGTACGAAGGGGCAGGACTGGTGGAGCAGGGCGTGGTTCTGGTCACGCTCAACTACCGCCTGGGGCCGTTGGGTTTCATGGCCCATCCGCTGCTCTCGGCCGAATCCGGCACCGGCGTGTCCGGCAACTACGGGCTGCTGGACCAGCAGTCCGCCCTGGCCTGGGTGCGCCGGAACATTGGCGCATTCGGTGGCGATCCGGGAAATGTGACCGTGTTCGGGCAATCCGCCGGCGCGGAGTCCGTTCTGCTGCATCTGGTCAGTCCGGGCGCGGCCGATCTGTTCAATCGGGCCATCATTCAGAGTCCCGTGGGCCCTGGTTCGCTCCGACCGCTGAAGACGCCCGAGCGCGGGGTGATTCCTGCAGAGGAAATCGGCAGGCGCATCGCCGCGCGGATGGGTGCGGACAAAGCTGCGGACGAGCTTGCTGCCCTGCGCGCCGCCGATGCGGACGTCATTCTGGAGGCGGCCCGGCTCGGTCCCTCGGCGGCGGTGGAGGTGGCCGGCATGATCTGCGGTCCGACCGTGGACGGGGTGCTTATCCCCGAGCATCCGGTCGCACGCATTCGCAGCGGCGCGCAGCACAAAGTGCCGCTTATCGTGGGCACGGTGGCGAACGAGGCCTCGCTGTTCCTTCCGCATCTGGCTCCGCCGGTGACGACGCCGGCGGCTTACCAGGAGCTGGTCGCGCGGCGCTTCGGAGCGGAGGCCCCTGCGGTGCTGGCACTGGCGCCGGGAGATCAGGGGCGGTTGTGGAGCGACCTGGACCGTCTGCTCTCGGTGCGCGGGGTAGCATCATAAAAAGAATTTCTGGTCCGGGAGCAGGTGGCGGCGGGCGTGCCGTGTTACGTCTACCGCTACGTGCAGGCACCTCCGGACGGCGCGCTGGATGCGCTGGCCGACGAAGGCGGCGAGGTCGATATCTCCGCCGGGCAGGCCGGCGTGCCGCATAGCGCCGAGTTGTTTACCCTGTTCGGCCTGACCAGTTTTTGGCTCGGATACGAGGAAGAGGATAGAACATTGTCGCAGCGTATGCAGGGGTATTGGACGCGGTTCGCGGCAACCGGGGTTCCGGGGGGGAGCGGCGCGGAGTCGCCGGCCTGGCCGCGCTTCACCCCTGCCGCCCCCGAGCTGTTGGAACTCGCGCACCGGATTACGGTTAAGCCGGCGCGTGCCGATCCGCTCATCCCGCTGGTCGAGCGTTCCTGGGACACGACAACCTATTGACCGACGCGGCTCCGCTGCCGCCGCGCGTACCATCGACCGGGGAGATTTACCCGGCAAACCGTGAAGGATGACAAGGCTATGAAAGACTGGGACAGCAGAGGGCAGAGGGGCCTGACCGTGCAATTGCTTATCGCGGTGGCGCTGATTCTGACGTTGGGGGGGTGCAAGGAGGAGGAAAAGCCTTTCGAAAAGCCGCCGACGCCGGTTGAAGTTGTCGCGGTCGAATCGACAGCCGTCGGCGAGTCCCAGACCTATTCGGCGACGCTCATCCCCAACGAGCGCGTGGACATGGCCTTCAAGGTCGGCGGTTATGTGAAGGATATCGCCACGGCCCCTGGTCCGGACGGCAAACCGCACATCCTGCAGCGCGGGGACAAGGTCACGAAAGGCATGGTTCTGGCCACGCTCAAGGACGACGACTATCAGGCCGCTCTGAAGAAGGCTACGGCGGCGCGTGGCGAGGAAATGGCTTCCATCAGGGAGGCAATGGCCAATTTCGAGCGCTACCAGACGCTCTACAACCAGCGCGTGGTAGCGAAAAGCGAACTGGACAAAGCCAGGGAGAAGCTGGACTACTACAAGGCCAGCGTAGAGCGCTCCGACCACCAGATCGAGGAGGCCAGGCTCCAGCTCAAGGAAACGGTGCTCAGTTCGCCACTGGAGGCCGTGGTGATCAACCGCCCGATCGAAAAAGGCACACTCGCCTCTGCGGGCACGCTGGCCTTTGTTCTGGCCGACCTGAACACAGTCAAGGCGGTTTTCGGCCTGCCCGACGTTATGCTGCGCTACGTCTCCCTGGGAAAAACTGCACCCATTCGGGTCGAGGCGATGCCGAACGAGACCTTTACCGGGACCATCACCGCAATTTCCCCATCTGCCGATCCCAAGAGCCGGGTTTTCGACGTCGAGGTGAGCATCCCCAATCCGGATCAGCGGCTCAAGGATGGCATGATTGCCTCTGTGATCCTGTCCGGTACCGCGGGGGCGCAGCTCGTCCTGCCCATCAACGCCGTTGTGCGCGACCCCGCCGATCCGAAAGGTTTCATCGTATACGTAGTGGAGGATGCGGCAGGCAAGACTGCGGCCAAGGCCCGCAAGGTGGTCATTGGCGACGTCGTCGGCAATCGCGTGACGGCGACTTCCGGGCTGGCTGCGGGCGAAAAGGTCATCACTACCGGCGGGACCCTGGTGCATGACGGTGCACCGGTCCGCGTCATCAAATAGGGGGGGCCATGTCCACGCACCACAGCGACAAAGAACGCATCGCCAAAACGCACAACCTGGCCAGATATTGCGTCGAGAACCCGCATATCTCGGCCATGCTGCTCATTCTGGTCCTGGTCTGGGGCTGGTTCGGTCTCACAGGCATGCCGCAACGTAAGGATCCGTATCTGGCCGTTCGCGTAGCCATGGTCCTGTGCCCCTGGTCTGGAATCAACGCCGAACGCATCGAGCAGCAGGTCACCCGCCGACTCGAGCAGGCCATTGCCGGCAACACGCATGTCAAACGCATTCTCTCGACCACGCGGACCGGGATGTCGGTCATTACCGTGGAGCTGACCGAAGACATAGAGGAGACCGGAGAGGTATTCGACGACATCGACTTGCGGCTGAAAGCAATCCTCGACCTGCCCCAGGGTGCGGGGCCAGTTATCTTCTTGAAGGACTTTGGCGACACGGCGGCACTGATGCTGACCGTGGCCTCGCCGCGGGTTTCCGATGTAGAGGCGGACCTGCGCTCGCGGGAGGTGGTCCGGGTTATCGGCGAGCTGCGCGCCAAGGCCTCGCATCCTGGAGACCCGGGCGACCCGAGCGAACGGGTGAGCGTAGCCGTCGTCTTCTCTCATGCCATAACGCCGTCCATGGTCAGGCGCCAGACCGACCTCCTGGCCGCCACCCTCGCGGAAAAAGGCCTGATTTCCGATACGCAGGTCTACGTCGGCCCGAATCTCGTCGTAGTGGACGGCCGCTCGGAGGCCAAGGATGAGATCCTGCGCGCGGCAATCGATGAATTCGTGACAACGAAAACCCATGTTTCGGAATTGAGTCCGGACATTTGGGAGCCCGCCATCATCCGCGACCCCGCCCGTGCGCGAGAGGCATTGCTGGACGTTGCCGGCAGCAAATACAGCTACCGTCAGCTCGAACAGTACACCGACCAGATCGTGCGCCGGCTGCTCAACGTGCCCATCGTTTCCAAGGTTACGCGCTGGGGGGTGCAACAGGAGACCGTGTATCTGGAATATTCGCAGGAGCGCCTGGCCTCCTACGCCATCGACCCCTGGCGCATCAAAGAGGTGCTGAGCGCGCGCAACGTGTCGACCTCGGGCGGCGTTATCGAATTCGGGGGCCAGAACGTCGTCATCGACCCGTCCGGACGGTTCACCAGCGAGGAGGAAATCGGCAAGACCATCATCGCCGCCTCCGGCAGCGGCAGCGGGGCCTATCTCCGGGATCTGGGCGAGATGGAGCGCTACTACAGAACGCCTCCTGAAAATCTCAACTATTTCATGTATAAGGACAAGGACGGTCAGTGGCGTCGCTCCTGGGGCATCACCCTGGCAGTGAATATGCGCCACGGGAAACAGATCAGCGAGTTTTCGGAGGAAGTCGACAAGGCGCTGGCCGAAATCACCTCCAGGCTGCCCGAGGATCTCATCATGGCGCGCACGTCGGACCAGCCCCGGCAGGTCGAGGAGAATGTCGAGCTGTTCCTCGAGGCCCTGGGCGACGCGGTCTTGCTCGTCGTGCTGGTCTCCTTCATCGGGTTCTGGGAATGGCGATCGGCGCTGCTCATGGCGTTGTCGATCCCAATCACCCTGGCCATGACCTTCGGCATGATGCACCTCATGCATCTGGACCTCCAGCAGGTTTCCATCGCCTCGCTCATCCTGGCGCTCGGGCTGCTGGTGGACGACCCGGTGGTGGCCAACGACGCCATAAAACGCGATCTTGCGCTGGGGCACTCGCGCGGAATTGCCGCCTGGCTCGGGCCTACGAAACTGGCCCGGGCCATCCTGTACGCCACCATCACCAACTGCATCGCCTACCTGCCCTTTCTGCTGCTCAAGGGTGACACGGGCCGCTATCTGTTCGCCATGCCCGTGGTCATCACCGCCTCGCTGGTGGCCTCGCGGCTGGTCTCCATGAGCTTCATCCCCTTTCTCGGGCGTTATCTGCTCATCCGCTCGAACAAACCCGAACCATCGGACGAACATCGCCGCACGAAGGGCTTTTCGGGCATGTATTTCCGCCTGGGAGGCTTTCTCATCGATCATCGCTACTGGGTCCTGGCCCTGTCGCTGTTGCCCGTGATCGGGGGCTTTTATCTGCAGACCCAGCTCAAGCCGCAATTCTTTCCCAACGACTTGTCCTACCTCTTCTACGCCGACGTCTGGTTGCCCGAAGACGCGCCCATTCAGTCTACGGATATGGTAACCCGGCAGGTGGAGGAGGTCATCCGCGAGACGATCGAGGCCTACGAGAAGGCGCATCCCGGCGAGGATGGCAAGCCCAAGCCAGTACTCAAGCAGGTCACCTCCTTCGTGGGCGGCGGCGGGCCCCGCTTCTGGTTCTCGGTCTCGCCGGAGCAGTCGCAGCCCAACTATGCGCAGGTGCTCATCGAGATTACCGATAAATGGCTCACGCCCGCGCTCCAGGAACCGTTGCAGACGGCGATGCAGACCCGGATACCCGGGGCGCGCATCGACGTCCGGCAGCTGGAAAGCGGTGAACCCGTCGGCGTCCCGATTCAGATCCGGCTCATGGGCGAAGACATGGCGGAACTGCGCGTCCAGGCGGAAAAGCTGAAGAACCTGTTCCGCAACCTGCCCATGGCCTGGCGCGTGCGCGATGACTGGGGATCGGATATCCTCAAGGCCAAACTGGTCATCAATCCGGACAGGGCCAACATGACCGGCCTGACCAACGAGGACGTGGCCCGGTCCTCCATGTCGGCCATGAACGGTTTCGAGGCCACCACGCTGTCCGAGGGGCGGCTCAGCATCCCGGTCATCGTCCGTCTGCGCTCCCAGGAGCGGGCCAGCATCAACGACATCGGCAACCTCTACGTCTATTCGCAGTCCAATCCCGAAAAGCGTGTTCCACTGTCGCAAGTGGCCTCACTGGACTTCGACGTGGAAACGGAAAAGATTGCCCGGCGAGATCAGTTCCGGACCATCGTGGTCTCCTGCTTCCCGACGCCCGGGCATCTGCCGTCGGAAGTCATCAAGGCGGCCATGCCGCTACTGGACACGTTCAAGGACGCGCTGCCGCCGGGCATCCGGTTGCAGATCGGCGGCGAGCATGAAAAGCAGGTCAGCGGCTTCAACGACCTGATCATCGTGCTGATCATCTCCGTGGCCGGCATCTACCTGGCCTTGCTGTTCCAGTTCAAGAACGCCATCAAGCCGTTGATCGTCTTCTCGGCCATACCCTACGGAGCGGCCGGCGCCATTGCCTCGCTGTATGTCATGGGCTCGCCGTTCGGATTCATGGCCTTTCTGGGCATCATCAGCCTCATCGGCGTCATCGTGAGCCACGTCATCGTGCTCTTCGACTTTATCGAAGAGAAACTCGAGGAGGGCGAGGACCTGCGCACCGCGTTGCTCGACGCCGGCATTCTGCGCCTGCGGCCCGTGCTCATCACCGTGGGCGCCACGGTCATCGCGCTCTTCCCCCTGGCCTCGTCCGGCGGGCCGTTG
>CAZGAH010000005.1:91318-100279 GCA_964523295.1 uncultured Desulfovibrionaceae bacterium
GCCGCTCTGCTACGCCCAGATCGGCGGTCTGACCGTAGCCACGTTCATCACCCTGCTCATGGTCCCGGTCATCTACTCCATCGCCGCCTTTGACCTGAAGATCATTCCAGCGCAGGTGCCCAAGCAGGAAAGCGAGCCCAAGAGCGAATGATCTCACTGTAAACCACAACAACACAATCCCCCCTGCCCCGGACGCCGTCCGGGGCAGGGTAAACACCTCCAGACTACTCACACCGCATCTTTTCTCCTCTGCGGGCCTGGCGACGAAGCCGGTCAGCATGTCCGCTGCCAGCCCTGGCGCCGTTTCCTGGCGCCGGTTCCTGGTTGACGTCAGCCTGCGCTTTTGTCACCATTCATAAAACGCGAGGCAACGCAACCGTGTGCTCGCCGCCCCCCCCCCATTCAAGGAGTTTGCCATGTCCTCGATCATCATTTACGGCAAGAGCAACTGCCCCTACACAGCACAGGCCCGACAATTCCACGCCGGGCACACCTATTTCGACGTCATCCAGGACCCCTCCCGGTTACAGGAAATGTTGAAGCTTTCGGAAGGCAAACGCCGGGTGCCTGTCATTGTCGTCGACGGCAAGGTGAGCGTCGGTTTCAACGGGTCCTGAGGTGTCTGATTCCCGACGGTCGTCGGGAAAATGCCAGTCCTGTTGCTCGGAGCGAAACAAAGTGCGCGGATAGCGCTTGTCAATGGCAAGCGCCTGAAGTATCATGATAAAGCGCCGGTGATTTTCGGCCAGGACCGGGGCGATGCTGCGCTTGCGCTCGTCGCCACGGCGTCACGATTCCGGACAAACGGCAAGCAGAGGAGGCAACCATGGAATTTTTCTGGGTCTTTTTCGGTCTGGCGCTTACGCTGAGCGCTCTGTGTATCATCAAAAAAACCAGCTGACGTCACATCATCGCGCCATGTCCGTCCGGTGCAGCCCGGGCGGCAATCATTTCAAACGGCCCGCTCCGGCGGGCCGTTGCTCGTCCTGACGCTCGAACGTTGCCCTTCTGCCACTCTGTGCCCGTCAACACCTCGACATAACAAAAGATTTCTTCCCTGAACGTCGCCTGCGCGGTGCTCGCTGCCCGCTCTTCGCCCGAATCAGTCTTCGTACTCTGAGCCTGAGTTTGTGGCATGATTGTTGCTACATGCAGTTCCAGAGGCATGAAGGCCTCTACGTAGTGCACACCCTCCAACGCGCAGACGGCGAGGATACGGTCATGAAAGAACTGACGAACGAGTGTCGGAAAAATGAATATCACGACGTGCTCGACAAGATGAAGCAGGAGCTGCGGCAAGAGGTGCTGCACGAGATCAAGAGCGTGGGCATCCGCCAGAAGCTGTTCTCCGAGTACTACGATCTGGCCAATGCCACCGGCAACCTCTTGTTCATGCTGGAAAACGAAAATTTTGCAGGACGGCTCGACGCCAATACCCGACGCGAGTACGACCAGCTGATGAGCCGGATGAGCAAGAACGGCGTCCGCTGCCAGATTCTGGTCGAAGAGTCCACGGCCGAAGATTACGGACTCTATCTCCAGCAGACCGAGGCCGCATCGGATCGCTTGCATTAACTCGATACCCGGAAGCCGGAAACACCTTTCCCGGATCGCCTCCTGACGGCGGCCGGTACACAGGGAGCGCAGTCATGACGACCATAGGAACTCTGCACAACGCGTTGGATACGCTGTCACTGAACATCGCACCCGATGCGCTGAGCGCGCGTCCCGAGGGACGGCCTGTTGCCGGGGAAAATGGCACTGGCGACGTCGATGTCAGCATCGATCCGAAAATCCTGAAGCGCATTCAGGCCCAGCTCGCCGACGAAGAGCCGATTTCTTCCGAGCAAGCCATGCGTTCGCTCGACTTCGTGAGCACGAGCAGCGCCGATGACCTGGCCCAGGCTCACGGCCCGCTCGACGCAGCGCGCGTGTTCCAGCTGCTTGGTCTGGCCAGCTGATCGCACGCAGACGTAGTCTTCGCCTCCGACGGCGCGACGTCCGGCTTGTCGTCGCGCCGATGCCGCGGGGCCGGCATGAATACCCTGCCCTTGTTCATCATGGGCGCGCACGCCCTTTCTGTCCGCCTGAATCCCTCTTCCTCGACGTGACCTGGCGCCGCGTTCGCGGCCCGGCAGCGCAGGCTGCCGGCTTCCCCTCCTCGCCGACGCAGCGCAGGCCATTGGCCGGGTCATTGACTTGTCAATTTCCGGCGTTATATTTTCTCTTCCCGGCGCGACGCATGTGTTGTCGTCGGAAGATGTCCCGCACAGGAGGCCTGTTCATGTCGAGTCAGATCAAAACCGTTATGCTGCTGGCGCTGCTTTCCGCGCTGCTCATGTTCATGGGTGCGGCCCTTGGAGGTCGGACCGGATTGATGTTCGGGCTCATTCTGGCCCTGGTCATGAATGTCGGCAGCTACTGGTTCTCGGACAAGATCGTGCTGTCCATGTACCGCGGTCGCGAACTCGCGCCCTACGATGCGCCCGGGCTTCATGCCATGGTCGACGAACTGGCCCGCGCGGCGGATATCCCCAAGCCGCGCGTATTCATCGTTCCCCAGGAGGCGCCGAACGCCTTTGCCACGGGGCGAGACCCGGAGCACGGCGTCGTTGCGGTCACGGAAGGCATGGTGCGCCTGCTCTCTCCGGACGAGATCCGCGGGGTGCTGGCGCATGAGATCAGCCACATCCGCAACCGCGATATTCTGGTCCAGACAGTTGCCGGCGTACTGGCCTCAGTGGTCATGTACGCGGCCAACATCATGCAGTGGACGGCCATATTCGGTGGCGGCGGCAACAATGACGACCGGCCCAATCCATTCGTCGCGCTGGCCATGGCGCTCATAGCGCCGGTGGCGGCGATGCTGATCCAGATGGCCATTTCGCGCTCGCGCGAATACCTGGCCGACGAGACGGGGGCGCGTCTGGCCAGGGATCCGTTGCAGCTGGCCGCCGCGCTCGAAAAACTCGAAGCCTGGAACCAGCAGGTACCGATGACGCAGGGCAGCCAGGCCACAGCGCACATGTTCATCGTCAACCCCTTTTCCGGCGCCGGAGCGGCCGCGTTGTTCAGCACGCATCCGCCCATTGCCGAGCGTATCGCCAGACTGCGAGCCATGGCCCATGCGCGTTGATTCAAGGAGCCGACACGGATGGACGTGACCTTTCTCGGCGTGGGCGAGGCCTGCGACGAGTACGAGCCGAATTGTTCGGTCCTGCTTGAATCCGGCGACGCGGCGAGCCCCCGAAGCATGCTGCTGGACTGCGGTTTTACCGCGCCGTTTGCCTTCTGGCGTCTGGCCGAACGGCCCATGGAGCTTGACGTTGTCTGGATATCCCATTTTCATGGGGATCATTTTTTCGGCCTGCCCGCGTTGCTGTTGCGTTTGTATGAACAGCGACGCACCAGGCCGCTGATCATCGTCGGGCAGTCCGGGGTGGCCGGATTGGTGGGGGGCATCCTGGAGCTGGCCTATGCAGGCGTGCCGGCGAAATTGTCCTATCCGATAGAATACGTCGAGGCCTCGCCGGGCGTGGAGCTGCGCCTCGCCGGTTTTTCCTTGCGCTGTGCCCTGAGCGAGCACTCAAGGTCCAACCTGAGCGTGCGCGTGGATGATGGGGTCAACACGGTCTTCTACAGCGGCGACGGCAGACCGACGCCGGAGACCCTGGAACTCGCGCGCGGCGTCGATCTGGTTATCCACGAGTCCTTTTCGCTGGAAGAGGACACCCCGGGACACGGGACCGTGCCCGGCAGCATTGCCTTTGCCCGGGCCGCAACGGCAGCGGGACTGGCCCTGGTTCATATCCGGCGCGACGTACGACGCACGCGCCGGGCTGAAATCGAGGCCCTGTGCGCCGGGCAACGCGACACTGTCGTGACGCTGCCCGAGGCCGGGACCCGCGTCCTGCTGGCCGCGCCGTAGCCCTGCGTCCCGGGGGGGGGCGATCCTGGCCGACGGCGGGGACGCGCTTAAACCTCCCAGAGATCCACGATACTGAAGCTCTCGACGTCGACCAGGCCCTTGTCCGTGAGCTTGAGCCGCGGAATCACCGGCAGAGCCAGGAACTGCAGGATCGTAAAGGGGTCCTCGAGTCCGCCGCCCATCAATCCGTAGGCGCGCTGAAGCTGGACCAGTTCCTCCGATACTGTTTCCAGCGGCGCCAGACTCATGAGCCCGGCGACAGGCAGCGGCAGACGGGCCTGGACCTTGCCTTCGCAGACGACTACAAAGCCGCCGCACATGTCGATGACCTCGCGGGCTGCCAGGTACATGTCGGCGTCGTTCATGCCGGCGACAATGAGATTGTGCGAATCGTGGGCAACGGTTCCGGCAACGGCGCCGCGCGGGAGCTTCAGCCCGCGAACGAAGCCGAGGCCCGCGCGTCCGCTGGCCTGGTGCCGCTCGATGACCGCAAGTTTTGCCATATCCCGCGCTGCGTCCGCCTCCACCCGATCACCGTGGATGGTTGGCGACAGGACGGCCTTGCCCGTAACGATCTGTCCCGGGAAGATATCGATGACGCGCAGGCTCCCGAGGCGGGCGGGGATGTGAAAGATGTCGGGACCAAACGGCGCTACGTGTATGCTGCCACCGGGCACGGCGGCGTTTCCGCCCTTGAAGTCCAGCGACTCCACCGGCTTGCCGCCCAGATAGACACCGGCGATGGAAAAGCTCTCCAGGGCGTCGAGCAGCATGAAGTCCGCCCGGCGACCCGGGGCAATGGCGCCATGCCGCTTCAGGCCGAAATAACGGGCCGTGTTGATCGTTGCCGCCTGGATGGCGTGGAGGGGTGAAATGCCGCAAAGCATGGCCAGGCGGATCGAATAGTCGAGATGGCCCTTGTAGGCCAGATCGAGCGGGCTGCGGTCGTCAGAGACCAGCGAGAGGTTGGCGGCGTTATAGGGATTCAACAAAGGCGCCAGCTCCCGGACGTTATGCTCGTTGGAGCCCTCGCGCATGAAGATATGCATCCCTTTACTCAGTTTCTCCCTGGCCTCCTCCAGCTTCGTGCATTCGTGGTCGCTTCCCGGGCCGGCGGCGATGTAGGCATTCAGGTCGCGTCCGGTGAGCAACGGGGCGTGGCCATCCAGGACGCGCCCCTTAGCCGTCTCCAGCTTCCGGAGGACCTCGGAGTCGCGAAACAACACGCCGGGGTAGTTCATCATCTCAGCCAGGCCGAGCACCCGGTCCGGAAATTTCTGGAACAGCCAGGCAATGTCGTCCGCGGTGAGCACGGCACCGGCGGTTTCCATCGTGGTGGCCGGAACGCAGGACGGCACCATGAAGTACATGGCCACGGGCAGGCTCTCGCTCGAGCGCAGCATGTATTCAACGCCGTCGCGCCCGTAGACGTTGGCGATTTCATGCGGATCGCAGACCACGGCCGCAGTCCCGCGCGCAGCAACGGCGCGGGCGAATTCGACCGGCGCAAGCAGCGTCGACTCCACGTGGATGTGCCCCTCGACCAGTCCCGGACACATGAAACGACCGCCAGCGTCCAGCCGCTCCCTGGCTTCGTAGTCGCCGAAACCCAGAAATATGCCGTCGGCTATGGCGACATCGGCCTCGTGAATCTCCCCGGAAAAGACATTGACGACGCGCGCGCCCGTCACGACCAGATCGGCCGGCTCCTCTCCGCGCGCCCTGGCAATCAATCGCTGCAGTTCCAAGTCCCTATCCTCCTGCCTGCGCACCGTTTATCCTCAACGGATCTTCGATCCCCGACTCGTCCATCGCCTCCTGAGTAAAAAGACTTTATCTGTTTCCGCTGCCCCTTGCCAAGCCTTTTTCCCTCCATGCGACAGGGCTTGCGACGGATCGCAGGCGTTCTGGCTCAGCCCATTCCGCCTCGGCAACAGGCGCGACCAGGCTTCACGTGCCGGCAGGAGCGTGGAGCGAAAAAATAGGGGGGGGGCGGACAATAAAAAAGCCCGGTTGCAGCCGCCAATCCTGAAATTTTGTGGATGGAGTACGGTCTGCAACCAGGCAAGTAGCGAGGGGCTACGGTGAAAAAGATATAGCCACTCACTGTTACGCCAGGCTTGCCCCTGGATTACAGACGTGAAAGGTATGGCGGGCGAATTCTGTCCAGCCCCGGGATTGAGAGGGCCGCCTGTCCGTTGACACGTGCCGGACATGGCGGCGGAACCGGAGCGAGGACAAGCCCCGGGCGCGGGCGCAGCAGCCAGCGCCCGATCTGAAAGGGAAAGATATCAAGGCCGCATCGGCGACATTGACCTCCTGCACGCTACGTATTGTGAGAGGACACCTGCTAACTGGAAAACAATGCCTTGAACCAGTCCGGCATCCGCACCGGCTTGCCCGTGAGGTCCACGAGGGCATGTTCGGTAAAGCCGGTCGCCAGGAGCCGAGTCCGTGGCTCGTCGCGGACTTCGTAGACAAAGACCAGCGAAGCGCGGCGGCAGTGCTGTACGCCGGCGCGTATCCACAGCAGGTCGTCGAAGTGTGAGGACACGCGGTATCGGCAGCCGACCTCGCGTACGGGCAGCATAATCCCCCTGGCCTCGACTTCGTTATAGCTCATGCCGCGCTCACGGATGAACTGGTGGCGCGACCGCTCGAAGATATGAAGATATTCGCCGTAATAGACGACTCCCATCGCGTCGGTTTCACCGTACGAGACGCGATGGGCATACCAGGTTTCCAGCTGAGGAAATGCAGCAGAGGCAACGTTCATGAAAGGATCCTTGTCGCAATGGAGATGCGAAAACGTACATCCTTCAGGCGACTTGGGCAAGCTGCGTGCGGGCTGAGGCCGGGAACGATCCAATTCCTGTCATTTCAGCAGGTTGAAGAGCCATCGCGACACAACAGGAAGTACTTTTCCGAAAAACTGCACCCGGAAAGGGGCAAAGTCCTGTTTTAAGGTGGTCACGCCTGTCGGGAGTTGTGATTCACAGCAGCCACCCCTTACGTCGAGGCTGTCTTTTGTGCTTGCAAATGATCCCAGATTCCAATATGTTGTTATTAAGTCGCCATGACCGGGGGCACCCTGATGCATGAAACAGAGTGACCTGTCCTTTCCTAGAGCTTCGCAAATCTCGCTTTTATTAGACGTAAATTTTGTTTCGTGGTAGGCCAGCTGGTGAGGAGCGGGGCCCCACCTGATGGGTCATGCGGCTGCAAACGACGTTTTCACATGCACGGACGCGACGTACGAAGCCTGTGCTCCTGTTTTCGCGGCAGATGTACCTGAGTGTTTCTTCCAACGTATAAAAGGAGGTTGTTGCCCATGTTCGAAAAGAAAACGACATCGCGCTGGACCCGGACTCTCGCACTCGCACTGCTTTGTCTCTTCGTCTGGACCTCCGGCACGCTGGCTGCCGAACCCGACAAGAGCAAGGCACTCGAACGCCTGGACGCCTACGCCGCAAAGATGCTGGAGAACAGGCCGTTCCTGGTGGGGTATCCCATCAATCAAGATACCCATATGAAAGAATTTTACGAATGGTATCTGAAGAGCGGGCTCTATGACGCGTCCATGAACAACGTGGGCGATCCGCGCAAAGGAACGACCCTGATCCTGAACACGCATGAGTTCGAAAACGAGGTCATCGACTATTTCGCCCCGCAATTCGGATTCTCGCCGGGTAACTACTGGGGCTTCGTCACCGCCAGCGGCACGGACGGAAACCTGCACGGCATGTACTTCGGCAAAAAGGTCCTGGCCGGCAAGTCAGATCTCCCGCCGATCGTATACGTCTCCGACGAGGCGCATTATTCCATCAAGAAGCTGGCCGATGTTTTAGGTATGGAGCTCAGGCTCATCAAATCACAGCCCATGGGGCAGATGGACCTGACTGAATTCAAGGCGAAACTCGATCCCAAGCGGCCGGCCCTGGTGGTCGTGGCCCTCGGCACCACGTTCAAGGGCGCCATCGACGACCAGAACGCCATCAACGCCATACTTGCCGAGGCCAACCCTCCGGCCGTGTACCGGCACCTCGACGCCGCCCTGTTCGGCAGCATCCTTGGATTCCTCTCCGACGAGGTGAACGACCTCGTCGACGCGGGCAAGACGCACTTCGACTCCATCGCCGTCTCCGGCCACAAATTCTGGGGCTTCGACGAGCCCATGGGCATTTTCATCTCAACCATGACCGTACGCAATTCCATCAACCCCTTCAAGGTGGAGTACCTCAAGGACGCCGTGCCGACCGTCACCTGCTCACGCAACGCCCTCGGCGCCTTGAAATTCTGGTGGAAAATCACCTTCACCCCGAAGGAAACCTTCGAGAAGGAAGCGCAGACGCTTCTGGAGAACGCGCGCTACCTGTACGACAAACTCAAAGAGCGCAACATCAAGGCATGGCTGAACGAAAACTCGAATACGGTCTTCTTCCAGCGCCCGGGCGACGAGATCATGAACAAATACAACCTCGCTCCGGACGTAAGCCCGGACTTCGGCGACCTGGCCCATCTGATCGTCATGCAGCACGTGACGAAAGATATTATCAATACGTTCGTGGCGGAGATGGATAAGGACATCAATAAAAAGTAAACAACGCGCCTCGGCTGGCCGACGCACGACACACACGGGGAGGGGAGTTCCAGGCCGGAACTCCCCTCCCCGCACCATGTTCAGCTCGTCGTACAGCATGCATTTAGGGAAGCCCCCCCCATATCAAATATTACATATCAATACTGCGGCACGGCACATCAGGGTGCGTCGTCCAGAACCTTGTCCAGCCAGGCCTCAAAGGATTCAAGGGACTCGGCATCAAGAACCTTGCCGTGCAATGCCTCCAGCACGTCCACGTCGTGTATGGATTTGATCCTGGCGCTGAGCCTGGCGGGCAGAACATCGAATCGCCGTTCCAGAAAACGCAGCAGCAGGCGAAGGGCATAATCCCTGCCGCCTTCCTGCCTGCCCTTTTCAATGCCTTCCAGGATGCCTTTCTGGTAGGCTTCAGGGGCGACGTCGATAACAAAGG
>CAZGAH010000006.1:0-11857 GCA_964523295.1 uncultured Desulfovibrionaceae bacterium
AAGTCCGTAAAGTTCTCGACCTGGGACAGCATGGAGGTAACGTCACCCTTGTCGTTTTTCAACGGAGAATTGTACCATTTGCAGTGCAGTACGCGGCCGTCCCTGGTGTAGTTGCGGTTGACGATAACCGTGTACGGTTCGGTCCCGTTGACCATGCGCATGACTTGGGCATTGACGTGGGCCAGGTCTTCCTCGTGGACAAAGGTCCAGTCCTCCCAGTTTTTCCCGAGCACCTCGGCCTCGGTCCAGCCGAAAAACGCCTCCGCCTGCGACGACCATCGGGTAATGCGCATATCCTGGTCCCACTCGATGACCGCAAGAGGAGAGTTTTCGATATGCGCCCGCAATCGCTCCAGTGCCCGGCGCAGATCGTTTTCCCGGATTCGCAACGTTTCTTCGGCGCGCTTGCGATCCGTAATCTCCCAGGTGATGACGCCCGCACCCAAAAGGCGCCCGGCCTCGGAATAGACGGGGAATTTTTTGCTCAAAAAGGTGTGCACGGAGCCGTCCGTATCGAGCGTGCCTTCCTCGAAGGTGATGCTCTGGCCCTGCGGCAGGGCGAGGGCCTGGCGGTCGTACTCCATGTAGGCGTCAATCTGCTCCGGCGATGAACGTCCGGCGAAGACCTCACGGTCGGTCTTGCCGGCAACCTCCGCGAGACCGTGGCCTGTGAACAGCGTGAAAGCGCGGTTGATCATGACGTAGCGCAGGTCCGGATCCTTGAACGCGACAATGTGCTCGGCGTTGTCCAACAATTCTACGAAAATATTCCGGGCCTCGTCCTGGCGGCGACGATCAGTCACGTCGTTGACAAAGCCCAGAAACCGGTCAGGCGATATACGCGTAGCAAAGACCGACCACCAGCGTACCTCCCCGTCCTTGCGACGATAGCAGAACTCGCCCGCGGCCTGGCCCTTGGCTATGACTCTGGCGAAGTGCTCCTGTCCCAGTGGCATCGAGTCCGGCGTCAGCAGGTCCGGTATGCTCATGGACAGCAGCTCGCCTCGCGTATAGCCGGTAATCCGGGAGGCCTCGGGGTTCACGTCCACGAACCGGCCCTGGCCGTCGGCGATAAAAATGCCCGCCGGCGCATTGTCCACGTACGTACGATAGCGCTCTTCGCTCGCGCGCAGTGCCCGAGTTGCCTTGCGCCGGGCGAGCAGTGCAATGGCGAGCGCGAGGATACAGCCGCCCATGAGCGCGACAACCGCGGCCACAGACCAGATGATCGTCCTGTGGCGCGCATAGAATGTCTGCGGCAGGTCCACCACGACGGCGTCGGGCGGCAGCGAGGCCTCGTCTACGCCGAAGCGCTGCATCTGCGCGTAGTCGAAAATCGGCACATTGGGGCTTTTGCGATCGATCGGAATGGCCTCGGCCGGAGTTCCGTCCAGTATGCGCAGCGCCATCTGCGCCGCGCGCTCCCCCTGCGCCACGCCATAGACCATGTCCCCGCCCAGCACGCCATAGCCCATGTAATTATTCCAGAAAGAGAAAACGGGCAGGTCGCAACTCTCGCGGATGAGCGTGAGATACTGCGGGATGGACAGCCACTCGCCCTTGCTGTCGCGGTGGAAGGTAAACACGAGCAGCCCCGTGTCCGCGGGCAGCGCAGCGAGCCGTTGGCGCAGCTCGTCGACGGTGAGCGTATCCCATAGCTCGAACGCCAGGTCACCCAGAAAGGACGCGCTCTCCTCCCTGAAGAGCCGGGAGTTGGCCCTGCCCGTCTCGGTCGTGTCGGAAATGGCCACGAAGCGCCGTAGCGCGGGCATGACCCGCCTGGCCAGGCGCAGCGTGTCGGCGACGGCAATCGACTCCACGGTGCCGGTGATGTGCTTGCGTCCCCGCAGCATGTCATCCGAGAAGTCGTTGACGCCGCAGAAGACCACGGGGACGTCGGGAAAGAGGTCGGGCCGCGTGGCCAGGAAATTCAGGGCGTTATCGTCGGAAAGGATGATGACGTCCGGGCGCTGACCGCGGTACTTCTCGCGCAGCAGCCGCTCCACGTACGCAAAAGACTCCTCCGGTGGATAGCGTTTGCTGTCCATGTATTCGATCTGTATTTCGAGATCATCCCGGCGCGAGCCCAGGGCCTGGAGGATTCCCGTGGTGATGTTGTCCGTCCAGGACAAGCCCTGGTGGTAGGCATGGAGAACAAGGACCAGCCTGGCCGAAAACGCCGGTGTGGGTACAACGAGCAACAGTCCCAGCAGCAGCACAGCCAGACAGACGACCGACACGGCACGCAACGACAGACCAGGCCGTGGGTCGGTATCGAGCCTGGCGATAGTCCTCTGCCCCACGCGAATCGACGTTGCGAATGAAGTTCGTCTTCCATCGTGCCACATGGCCATCAGCAAGCCCCCTTTTGCCGGAAAAGCATATGCACCGACGACCCGATACACAAACACGTCTCCCTCTCTGTGCAATCGAAGCGGAAAAAATGCCGGTATTGCTTAGTATACCCGACTCCATACCATTCGGCAAGGATCATGAAACGCGTGCGCAATTCTGGATGGACTATTCGAAAAGTGCGACCAGACGGGCCAGCACCTCGTCCATAATCACCGGGGGAATGGTTTCGACCTTTCTGGCGCGGCGGGATTGCAGATCAAGGGCGCGGGGCTGGTCGCAACGGATCACGCCCGTGGTGACCGTGCCCACACCGCTGAGGGAGACGGCAAAGCCAGCGGTACGCGCGAAGTCTCCCCCGCTGGTGATTGGCACCACAACCGGCGTGCGCGTGAGCCGGTTGAAGGCCTGCGGGGTGACCACAAGCACGGGCCGGTTTCCCCGTTGCTCGTGCCCGGCCGTCGGATCGAGTGAAACGAGATAGATGTCCCCTCGGTTCATAGCAGTTCGCTGCCTGCGGGCGGGGAATCGATCCAGGACCGGTCCTCTTCCGTCAAGGGGCCGGCCGCACATTGCGCCAGCAAATCCTCCAGACTGTAGCGCGGGCGCCGACGCGGCACGATGACCAACTGGTCATCCTCGATGCGCACGTCCACCACCTCGCCCTCGCGCAAACCCAACAGATCGAGTATGGTCGGCGGCACGGCCAGCATCACCGATCCACCGACCTTACGCAACGTGGTCGAATGCATGACGTCTCCCGATGGTTGAAATTGGCATACGCGAAACTGTACGCCCCGCCCGTGCCCGCGGTCAGATAACGGCCAGGCTCCCGACTCTGTCCGCGCCACAAGCCACGAAAACGGACCATGAGCAGGCCTTCCGCTCTTCATCAGCTCTATTTACATGTAATTCGTATCCGGTAGGAAGTCAAAATTTTTACCAGGGGCGCCGATTTCCCGGCGACCCTTTTCTTCCAGCTCCCTGCATCTCATCAAACAGGCGTCCAGGGAATGCAGGCACGGTGTTGTCAGTGTCAGGAGTGGCAGCTCAAATGCTACGCCCTTCAAGGAAAATGGTTGACTATCGACACCATAAAGAGTATATTTAAAACTGGTAATTTCATTATTGTCGATTGCTGAAATGCAGTTTTAGATTGCAGTTTTTATGTTCTCAAAGGAGAGGTGGATGATAAATGGTAGCTATAATACTAATGAACAGCTAAAAGCTGAACAGAAAGCTGACTGCAATGCCCCAGAAGAGTTTGATCATGCAAGCACGCATTTCGCTGTCACAAGCCCGGATACCTTCATCGCTGAGTTTTTTCATGCCTCTAAAGACTTGGCATCCTTCCTTGATCTGAATTACACCTACCTCTCCGTCAACCCCGCGTACTCACATTACTTTGGCAAACCCGTCGAAGCCATAGTCGGGTCCAGTGTCGCCGAATTACTTGGAGCGGATGTCTTTCAATCCAGCATCAAACCGCAATTTGATCGGTGCCTGTCCGGAGAGCACGTCTCATTTGAAGGATGGTTCCTTTTTCCTGCTCTCGGACCTCGTTACATGAGTGTCTCCTACTACCCAAAGCTTGACAACCAGGGCATGGTTGCAGGCGTTATGCACATCTCCAGAGACAGTACAGCACGTAAAAAAGCAGAAGAGGATTTGAAACGGATTGATTGGATGCTTTCCAGCAAGCCAGGTTTCACCATTGAAGCCTCCGAAGAGACTCACGATCACGGATATGGCGATCTTACCGAATTAAATCGTGATGGCCTTATCCTGAAATTCATTGGCAAGGAACCTCTGAGTATTATTACAAAAGACTACATGGAATTACTTGGAACATCCTCCGCGATTTACGAAGCAAACGGCGACTATGCCTTTGGGATTTTTGCTTCGGGCTGGTGCCGAATGATGGACAGTGCCTCGCGCAATCTTTGTGATGCCTCGGGCAATCTTGATGCACTGAACTCCGGCCCGTGGTTGTGTCATGAATCATGCTGGACTGACTGCTCCAAAGAGGCCATTGCCAGGCGCGCCCCGGTGGACATCGCGTGCAGTGGAGGCATCAGATTGTTCGCCACGCCAATTTTTGCAGGCGGGAATGTCGTCGGTGCGATCAACTTTGGCTACGGCGATCCGCCCAGGGACCCTGAAAGACTCAAGATGCTGGGCGATGCTTACCATCTCAACGACGAGGACCTTCTCCGCGAGTCCACTGCCTACGATTCACGCCCTCCATATATTATTGAAATGGCGAAAAGGCGTCTCCTGACCACGGCAAAACTCATCGGTTTAATGGTTGAGACAAAGCAGGCCAAGGAGGCCCTCAAGGAAAGTGACGAACGTTTCAGAGCCCTGCATAACGCGTCATTCGGAGGTATCGCCATCCACGACAAAGGGGTCATCCTGGAGTGTAACTTGGGGTTATCTACCATAACCGGTTTCCACTATGACGAATTGATCGGGATGGACGGACTGCTTCTCATTGCTGAGCAGTCCCGGGAACAGGTAATGAACAACATTCTTTCAGGCTACGAAAAGCCGTATGAAGCTTTCGGGGTGCGCAAGAACGGCGAGGAGTACCCCTTGCGGCTCGAAGCGAGAAACATCCCCTACAAAGGGAAGAATGTACGAGTGGTAGAATTCAGAGATATCACCGAGCAAAAAAGAGCGGAGGTGGCTTTGCGGGAGAGTGAGGAAAAACACCGCAGCCTCTTCGAAACGATGACACAAGGTGTGGTCTATCATGCTGCCGATGGAACCATTATTTCTGCTAACCCTGCGGCGGAGCGGATTCTGGGTCTATCCTTTGATCAGATGCACGGCAAGACCTCCATGGACCCGCGCTGGGAAATGATCAAGGAAGACGGAACAGAGGTCCCAGGTACGGACCACCCGGCCATGATCGCACTGAGGACAGGCGAGACAGTTGGCCCTGTCGTCCGGGGAGTATTTCATCCGGACAAGAACACACATATCTGGCTATCCATCACGGCCATTCCCCTGTTTCAGTCGAAATGGACAACGCCCCATCAAGTCTATGCCACGTTCGAAGACATTACCGAGCGTAGACGAGCAGAAATAGAACTCGTTGCCAGTGAAAAAAAGTTGCACTCCCTCTTTAACGCAATGGTTGAATTGGTTGTGCTGCACGAAATCGTCTTCAATGAACTTGGCGAGGCAATTGATTATCGAATATTAGATTGCAACCCGGCATTTACATCCAGTACGGGCCTTACGCATCAGGACGTGATCGGAAGGCTTGCCAGTGAAGTCTACGGGGTAAAACCAGCACCCTACCTCGACGTTTACACACATGTGGCTCTAACAGGAGAGTCGTATGTTTTTGACTCTTATTATGAAAAAATGAATAAATACTTTAAGATTTCAGCAGTTTCTTATGAGAGAAACAGCTTTGCCACTATCACTGCTGACATCACCGAAGCGAGAGTTGCTCAAGATGCTCTCTACCATGCAAAAGTCCAGGCTGAATCTGCAAATCGGGCCAAATCCGAGTTCCTTGCCAACATGAGCCACGAGATACGCACCCCGCTTAACGGTATCATGGGCATGCTGCAACTACTCGAGACAACCGACCTTAACGTTGAGCAGGAGGATTATACACATAGTGCATTTCAGGCTTGCCGGCGACTGACCATCCTGCTTACGGACATCCTTGACCTTTCCCGTATCGAGGCCGGAAAATTGAATCTTGCAAGCGCACCTTTCAGCCTGATCGATATTTTTAAGCAGTTGCAAGACCTCTTCGCCCCCATCGCCAAAAAGTCCGGTGTTGCGCTGAATCTGATAGCTGCGCTCGAAATTCCTGCAACAGTAACCGGTGACGCAACAAGGCTTCAGCAAATCCTTATCAACCTCGTTGGGAATGCTCTGAAGTTCACATCCTCGGGAAGTGTGACGTTGGAGGCAAGTCCTCTTCCGTCACGGCGCCCAGAAGAGTACAGGGTGCTGTTCTGCGTTACTGACACGGGTATCGGCATCCCTGATGACAAGCTGAATACCCTTTTCCATCCTTTTTCTCAGGTCAGTCAAGGGTTTACGAAACAATATCAAGGCGCAGGCCTGGGATTATCTATATGCAAGCGACTCATAGAACTTATGGGTGGCAATATCAACATCGAGAGTGAACTCGGAGTTGGAACATCTCTTTATTTCTGCATACCGTTCGGGCTTGAGTCAGTTGCTGATGAGGTGACGGCAGAAGTCAACGTAAAAATGCTCGACTCCCAAGCTTCAGCGATTGCAGGTCTCCGGGTTTTGGTTGCCGAAGATGACCAGATAAGTGGTATTTTGGCTTCACAAGTTCTAAATAGAGGCGGAGCAACGTTCAAGATTGTTGAAGATGGAGAACAGGTGTTGGCTGCATTGCGCCAAGATCATTTCGACCTTGTGCTGATGGATGTGCAGATGCCTGTCATGGACGGAGTTGAAGCTACTCGGGCAATTCGAAGTGGTAAAGTGGGCAGCGACAAGCAAAATATCCCCATCATCGCCATGACTGCTTATGCCTTGGCAGGTGACAAGGAGAAGTTTCTGGATGCAGGCATGAACGGCTATGTTTCGAAACCCATACTCATAGATGATTTGGTTTTTGCCTTGACTTGTGCGTTGACAGAAAAACAACGTGCGTCCTCTTATATTTATTATAAAAACAAATGAGCCTAAATGTTGAATAATGGATATTATAGTCTATGAAAAATATAGAATTTATGGACGAAACAATCCACTAACAGGCCTCCCTGGGATTCACGCTCCAGGGAGGCCTTTGGACATTTGAAAACCACTGTCGGGAAATGCAGTGATTCGTTTTCAAACTATTTAATCGACTTTACAATGCCGCCAATGTCGATTTCGACTCCATACAACTCGCATTCATGAGAGACATCCTTTAACTGATGTCCAGTGTTATCTCCGATCCATTTTACAAAGACACTTCGATGACACTCATCTGGATTTACGTTGCATCCCGACAAAGACCAGTCTTTCCCCGAATTTTTTGAATATAACAAAAAATAACCAGAATAGCCTGTTTTTTTCGCCGCCGTCTTGCGCTTTCGCCGTGAACGTCGTACAAACAGAGGCATTATCGAAAGCGCAGCCAGCGCCCGGCAGGCTGCTCGCTTTGTATTCTATCCAGGGGGTTATCATGACCGAGCGAACAGGCGTCATTACTTTCAAAGGCGGACCGCTGACATTATTGGGCGATCCGGTTCCGGTCGGGGCCAAGGCGCCCGGTTTTATCCTGTCAGGCAATGCGCTTAATCCTGTCAGTCTTTCCGACTTTGCGGGCAAAACGCTACTCATCTCGTGCGTGCCCTCGCTGGACACACCTGTTTGCGATCTCCAGACGCGGCGGTTCAACCAGGAGGCCGCTGCCTTGGGAGAGGACGTGCGCATCCTGACCGTGAGCCTGGATTTGCCGTTCGCTCAGGCGCGCTGGTGCGGCGCCGCGGGCGTGGACAAGGTGGTCACGCTTTCGGACCACAAAGACGCGTCCTTCGGACTGGCCTACGGTTTGTTGATCAAGGAGCTGCGGCTGCTCGCGCGCGCCGTGCTGGTGGTGGATAAGAGCGGGGTCGTGGTCTATCAGGAGCTCGTTCCCGAGGTGACGAACGAGCCTGACTACCAAAAGGCTTTGGACGCGGCGAAAATGGCGTTGTAAAAACGAAACGGCCTGCGTCCCGGCGCGCGGCGGCGAAGGCTGTCAAAGCGACCTTTGCGCTGCTGTGGACCACCGACGATCGGGGCTGAACGACCTCGCCCTACCGTCTTCACCCTCGGCCTCTCCGGGGGGGGGACATTCCATCCTTTGTCTCTGACTGAGGATAATTTCGCCACCGTCCCGGACATTCGGGTGTTGGCCGCCAACCGTCGCGGCATTGAGGCGGCGCGCGTCCAAGGGCACTTGTTCGCCCGGTGACCCTTTCCTTCCAATCCTCTCCGCCATAGCCTGATCCCCCGACAGCGTGTTGACAGCTCCGACCGGCCATGCTACCCGATGAGCGGTGTTACTTCTCTGCCTTTCATGGCACGAAGCCCATGTGTCTTTTCACATTTTACCTGACAACCGCTGCTTTTCCAGCGCATCGGGCACGCAACGAACGGCCGGGCGCGTCGCGGAGGCGACGGTTGCGAGGAGGTCCGCTCGTGATGCTGAAAACGCTTTTCCTGGCACTGGTTACCGTCCTGTTCAGCGCCACCACGGCGCTGGCCCATTTCGGCATGGTCATCCCCACGCAATCTACGGTGGACGATCAGAAAAACAGCAGCCTCTCCCTGCTCGTAGCCTTTGCGCATCCCATGGAAATGCAGGGCATGGACATGGCCAGACCGATAGAATTCGGCGTGTTTTCCGACGGGGCCAAAACCTCGCTGCTCGACGGGCTCAAGCAGATCAAGGCCATGGAGCACCAGGCCTGGGAGGGGAGCTTTTCGTTCAAGCGCCCGGGCCTCGCCCAGTTCTATGTCATCCCCGAACCGTACTGGGAGCCTGCCGAGGATTGCTTTATCCAGCATATCGTCAAGACCGTCGTGCCCGCGTTCGGCGAGGAAGAGGGCTGGGACAAGCCGCTGGGGCTCAAGGCGGAGATCGTGCCCTTGACCCGCCCCTTTGCCAATTACGCCGGCAACGTCTTTCAGGGCCGGGTGTTGTTCAATGGCAAGCCCGCGCCCGGCGTTGTTGTTGAAGTGGAATATTTCAACAAAGACAAGGCCTGCGAGGCGCCGAACGCGTATTTCACGACGCAGGCGGTCATGACCGACGCCAACGGTGTCTTCACCTACGCCGTGCCCTGGGCCGGCTGGTGGGGATTCGCGGCCCTGAGCACGTCGGACGAAAAGAAGGCGCACGACGGCAAGGACAAGGACATCGAACTCGGCGCCGTGCTCTGGACGGAGTTTCTGTCTCCGAAGGTAAAGGCCGGAAAATAGCCGTACCCGCGTAAAGGCCGACCGGGGGGGCCTGCCCGCCCCCGGCCGGCGCTCCCCACGGACCGGCTGTCTGGCCGCCGGTTCCCGAGGCTCGCAAGGAGTCCGTGTGCACATATCCGAAGGCGTTCTCTCCGCACCGATCCTGCTGTCGGGTGCAGTCCTGGCCGGCGTGGGTACGGCGATCGGCCTGCGCCGGATCGCCTATGACCGGCTCATGACCGTGGCCATGCTCTCGGCGGCCTTTTTTGTCGGATCGCTTATCCACGTGCCGGTCGGTCCGTCCAACGTACACCTCGTCCTCAACGGCCTGCTGGGCGCGCTTCTGGGCTGGTCGGCCTTCCCGGCCATCCTGGTGGCCCTGCTGCTGCAAGCGTTGCTGTTCCAATACGGCGGGCTGACCATACTGGGCGTCAATACCTTCAACATGGCCTTCCCGGCCGTGCTTTGCCATCTTTTTTTTACGCCCATGCTGCGTCGTCCGGGCACCCTGCGCGCCGTGGGCGGTTTCTGCTGCGGCTTTTTCGCCATCCTGCTCGCCGGGCTGTTGACGGCGTTGTCCCTGGCCGCCACGGATGAAGGCTTTTTGCGTGCCGCGCAACTCATCCTGCTGGCCCATGTGCCGATCATGGTCGTGGAGGGCGTCGTCACCGCCATGGCTGTTTCGTTTCTGGCCCGGGTCCGGCCGGAGCTGCTCGCCGGTATATCCGGAAAATGACAACTGGAGAACGCGCATGAAGATATTACGCTGTCTGATGCTCTGCGCCGCCGCGTGCGCGTGGTTTATGGCATACGCAGGGAGCGCACAGGCGCACCGGGTCAACGTCTTCGCCTACGTAGAGGGCGGGATGGTCAAGGTGGAATGCGGGTTCAGCAAGTCGAACCCCGTCAAAGCGGGGGAACTGAGCATCCAGGACGCCGCGTCGGGTGCCGTCTACCTGACGGGTCGGACCGATGACAACGGCCTGTTCGCCTTTCCCATCCCGGAGGCGGCGCTCAAGGCCGGTACCGGGCTGCGGATTGTGCTCAAAGCCGGCGAAGGGCACCAGAACGAATGGACGGTGCCGGCTGAGCTCCTGCGCGAGTCGTCGTCCGCCCCGGTCCGCGCGCCTGCGCCGCCGGTGCCGGTCGAGCCGGGCGGAGCGGAGGCCGCGGCGCCGACCGCGACGGGCTGCGACGCGGAGGCCATGGCCGGGATCGTAGAACAGGCCGTCGAGCGAAAGATCGCGCCGTTGCGGCAAATGCTCCTGGAGCATACCATGCAAGGCCCGGGGCTGACGGAAATCCTGGGCGGCATCGGGTACATTTTCGGCCTGGTGGGCATAGCCGCTTTTTTCATGAGCAAGCGACGCTGATCATGTTCGACGAACCCTTCAGCCAGGGCAACTCCCTTCTCCACAGCCTGGATCCGCGCGTGAAATGCGCGTCGGCCCTGGTTTTCAGTTGCGTCGTGGCTGTCGCCGGATCGTATTCCGCCGCCGCGGCCGGGCTGCTCGTCGCCCTGGGCCTGGTGTTCGCCGCGAGGCCCGATGTCAGGCCCCTGGCCCGGCGTCTGGTGCAGATGAACTGCTTTGTCCTGTTTCTCTGGATCATGCTGCCGCTCACCTTTCCGGGCGAAACGGCCGCCACGCTCGGCCCTGTCGTGCTCACGCGCCCGGGCCTCGAACTGGCGCTGCTCATCACGCTCAAGTCCAACGCCATCCTGCTCGGCTTCATCGCCCTGATCTCCACGACCGACGCGGCCACGCTCGGCCACGCGCTGTTCAGCATGGGCGCGCCGCCCAGGCTTGTCTTTCTCTTTCTTTTCACCTACCGCTACGTCCACGTCATCGAGCAGGAGTACACGCGCCTGGCCACCGCAGCCAGGCTTCGTGGCTTTGTCCCGCGCACGAACCTGCATACCTATCGCACGGCGGGCAATCTGCTGGGCATGGTGCTCGTCCGCAGCCTCGACCGCTCGCAGCGTGTCTACGAGGCCATGCTACTGCGCGGGTATTGCGGCACCTTTCATTCGTTGCGGGAGTTCCGGCTGACCCGGAAGGACCTGCTTTTTTCGTTCACCCTGCTGCTGCTCGTGGCGATGCTCATCTGGCTCGAATGTCGCCCCGGAGGCTTCTGTGGCTGAGCACGCGTTGTTTGAGCTTAAGGGAATCCGCTTTCGCTACCCCGGCGCTGCAGAGGATGTACTGCACGATGCTGACCTGCGCTTCGACGCCAGTCGCCGCATCGGGCTCTACGGACCCAACGGCGCGGGCAAGACCACGCTGCTGCACATCATCATGGGCCTGTTGAAGCCGGACGCCGGGGAGGTCCGCTTCCGCGGCGCGGTGGCGGCCCGCGAACAGGAATTCCGGCCCCTGCGCGCGGCCGTGGGACTGCTGCTCCAGAACGCCGACGACCAGCTCTTCAATCCCACGGTGCTGGAAGACGTGGCCTTTGGTCCGCTCAACCTGGGGCTGAGCCCGGCCCGAGCCCGCGAACGCGCCGCGCAGACCCTGGATGCGCTCGGCCTGTCCGGCTTCGAAAACCGGCTCATCCACAAGCTGTC
>CAZGAH010000006.1:11867-25675 GCA_964523295.1 uncultured Desulfovibrionaceae bacterium
AGGGGAAAAAAAACTGGTGTCCCTGGCCGCGGTGCTGGCCATGCGCCCGGCGGCCCTGCTGCTGGACGAGCCCACCAACGGGCTCGATCCCGGGACCCGAAGCCGGATCATCGCTATCCTGAATGCCCTGGACGCCGGGATGATCATCATCTCGCACGACTGGCATTTCCTGCACGCAACGACATCGGAATACCTGACCATCAAAGACGGCCGGCTGGTCACGGATCCGGCCTTCGTCCCGCATCAGCATATCCATGCCCATCCCCTTGGCGACGCGCCCGGGCACGTACACGAAAGCTACAGCCCCTGAGATACGGACAGCGCAGCCCCTGCGCCGCTCGGGGATTTCTCCGGCAAGAGCATGCACAAACATATTATAAACAATAAATATAAAGAGTTAAAGCAATGTATTTCCGCTGATGCCAAGCGTTTGCATCGGGGGCGGCGGCGCCATGATGATCTGCAGGAAAGAAAATGTACGCAGCGAGAAAAAAATGTTGACATGGGCATGCCGGATGGATTAGGTTTTCTCTCTCAGGGGCGGATAGCTCAGCTGGGAGAGCATCGGCCTTACAAGCCGGGGGTCGCAGGTTCGAGCCCTGTTCCGCCCACCAGACAAGGGCGCGGCTTGAATGCCGATTACATATTGCGGAGCCGTAGTTAAGCTGGTTATAACGCCGGCCTGTCACGTCGGAGGGCGCGAGTTCGAGTCTCGTCGGCTCCGCCAGTTATTCACCAGAATACTGGCAAAGAAAAATGGGGTAGCAATGCTGCCCCATTTTTCTTTTCTGTGGTCTGAGTTGTTCGTGACCGATGGTTTCCCCTGGATCGTACGTGGCGGGGAGGTTGTTCCCGAGCGCTGTTCATTGAGGGCGAGGGGATACGACGGTGAGCCCGGGATGCATCGGATCACGGTCAGAGGCATGTTTTTTGGTTGTCGACGCACGATGCCGCGGGGCGGGGCGAACGTTCCGGAAGCTCCGGCTTTGTTCCTCAGGGGCCTGCTTATTGGCCGGAGGCGGGATTTCCGGTTTCCCTTGCCCGTGCGTTGGACTTTTTCCCGAAAATATGCAATGCGCTTTCAAGGAGATGCAGGAATCGTCTTCCTGCCTCCGGTACTGCGGGTGCCATCCGCTTACATTGCCGTTGTCCGGGCTGCGGTAAAATGATGACCGGGCGCCGGCGATGAAGCAAAGGACGTGGACAAGGAGCAGGTTGTGATCAATGTGGTGGTCATCGATGATTCGGCCTTCATGCGCAAGGCTTTGAGCACGATGCTCGAAAAGGATCCGGAAATCCGGGTAGTGGCGACGGCGCGTGACGGAGAGGAAGGCCTCGACATGATCCGCCGTCATGATCCGCAGGTTGTCACCCTGGACATCGAGATGCCGCGCATGGACGGTCTGACTGCCTTGCGGCGCATCATGATGGAAATGCCGCGGCCCGTGCTCATGGTCAGCTCGCTCACGACAGAAGGGGCAGAGTCCACGCTCAAGGCCCTGGATCTTGGGGCTGTCGACTTCATTCCCAAGCAGTTGGCCAAGGTTTCGCTGGACATCATACGTATTGAAGAAAATTTACGGGCCAAGGTCAAGGAGATTGCCCGACGGCGGTTTCGTCCGCCATCGTTCGCGAGGGCGCAATCCGGGCAGATCGGCAGGACGACTTCTGCGGCCCAGTCTGGCCTGGCGTCAGCGTCTGCGCCGGAGAGGAAACGTCCGGGCGCGAACATCGGAGGAAAGCCGCTGCGCGACGTTGTCGCGATTGGCGTATCCACCGGTGGTCCGCCCGCGGTGCAAAAGATACTCTCCAGCCTGCCCAAAGATTTTCCGGCCGGCATTCTCATTGCGCAGCACATGCCGGAGGCCTTTACGGGACCGTTCGCCAAACGACTCGACAGCGTTTGCCAAATTACGGTAAAGGAGGCGGAGTCGGGAGAGCGGCTTGTTCCCGGGACGGCGTACGTGTCGCCGGGTGGAAAACACCTGCTCATCGAGCAGAAAATCAGCCGCATCGAAATTCTCGTTTCTCCGGAGCCCAAGGAGGCGCTGTACAAGCCGTCCGCGAACGTTCTGGGCGAGTCGGTTGCCCGAGGCGTCGGTCGCAGGGCATTGGGGGTCATTCTTACCGGCATGGGCAGCGATGGCCTGGAGGGTATCCGGGCTCTCAAGCGCGCCGGGGGCCGCGCCCTGGCCCAGAGCGATTCGACGTGCGTCGTCTATGGCATGCCCAAGGCGATTGTCGATGCCGGGCTGGCGGATGAAATCGTGGATCTGGATGACATGGCGGACGCGGTGATCGCCAACCTTTACGTGCCCTGATCAGCCCTCCGATCGGAATTGCCGTCGGATGCGGGACACGGACCAGACAGAGTCAACGCAGGAATCGAATACATGACCGATTTCGACGATCTCATCAAACAGTTTCAGAGTGACGATCCTGAAGTCATTCGCGAAGCAGCCTTCGCCGCCGGCCACTCCGGCGACCCGGCCCTGGCGCCGTATCTGGCGAAGCACCTGAGCAGCCACAACCTCGGCGTGCAGGAGGCCGTGGATCAGGCCCTGCGGCGCATCGGCGGGACGGAAACCGTGCGCATCCTGACGCCATTGTTGCGCTCGGAAGAAGCACCGGTCCGCAACCTGTCCATGGATATTCTGCGCGAAATCGGCAAGGAAGATTTTCCCTCGCTTTCGAAGCTGCTGCGCGACCAGGATCCCGACATCCGCATTTTCGCCGCCGACATTCTGGGGGCCACGGGCAACATGCTCGCCGTGGAGCCTTTGTGCGACGCGCTGCTCAAGGACCCTGAAGTGAACGTTCGCTATCAGGCGGCCGTGAGTCTGGGCAATCTGGCCTACCCTGAATCGGCGCCCGCCTTGAACAAGGCCATTGCCGATGAAGAGTGGGTCCAGTTCGCGGTCATCGAGTCGTTGACCAAGGTCCGGGCCGAATCCTCGGTCAATGCCCTGATCAAGGCCATGAGCACCAGCTCCGACCTGGTCTGTTCCATGATCATCGACGCGCTCGGCGAAATGGGCAACATCAAGGCCGTGACCCTGCTGCTCAAGCGTATGGACAGCTCGCCGGCGGCGCTGCGCAACAAGATTGTCAAGGCGGTGGTCCGCATTCTGGGGGCCAGGTCGCTGGCCCTGCTCTCGGAGCACGAGCGCGCCAATTTCCGCGAATACGCGCTGGGGGCACTGCAGGACGAAGAAGAGGATATCCAGGATGCGGCCATCCAGGGCCTGTGCTCCATTGGCGGGGAACATGCGGCCAAGGCGGTCATCGACATGGCCGCGACCCTCGATCCCGTTTCCGACCAGGAGCGCATCGAGCACATTATCGCCGCGCTGGCCTCGATGAAGTTCAATGGGGGCTTTGAACAGGAATTCCGGTCCGGGTCCTGGAAATCGGCCATGATCGTCGTCAAGACCATTTCGCTGATGAAGGAGCGTCGGGCCGTGCCGCTGCTGATGGAGCTGTTCTGGGACAAGGACAGGGAGATGCAGCGCGAGATCATCACGACGCTGGCGATGCTGGCGGAGCCGAAGCACCGGGACTTTTTCAACGACGTGCTGGACCGGCACAGCGACGGCGACGTGATCAAGGCGGCAGTCTACTTTTTGGGCATCGTTATGAAGAGCAGGGAGGATGGCGAACGACTCTTCCATCTGCTGGAACATCCCTTCAACGACGTCAAGGAAGCGGCCCTGGAAGCCTGCGTGGCCATAGGCGGGGAGCACATGAGCAGCCGCTTCAAACACCTCTTCCAGAGCACGGAGCCGCTCGACCGGCTCATGGCCACGTACGCGCTGGGCAAGCTCGGCGTGCAGGACAACCTGGAGGAAATCAGGCTGGCCCTGGAAGATGAAGTGCCCGATATCCGCAAGGTCGCGATCAAGGCCCTGGCGGATGTCCGTCTGGACATCAAGGATTTTATCGCCCTGGTCAGCCCCCGCTTGACGGACGAAAACAACGAGGTCCGGCTGGCAGTGGTCGAACTGCTGGGAGCGTGCCGGGAGGAACAGGTCGACAGCTTTCTTCTGCAAGCCCTGGACGACGCCGACGACTGGGTCCGGATCCGGGCGATCGAGGCCCTGGCCGGGCGGAACTGCAAGGAAGCAGTCCGCAAGCTCATTCCGCTGCTCGAGTACCCCAATAAACTCATCGTGCTCAAGGTCATCGACGCCCTGGGCAGCATGGGAGGACAGGCTTCCTTCCGTGCGCTGCTCGAGCTGCTCAACCACGAAGATTACGAGGTGCAGGCAGCAGCCGAAGAGGCCGTCACCCGCATCAGAGAAGCCCAGGGGGAACAAGAATAAATGGGATCGTTATTCTCCGAAACCATCACCCTGCGCAAAGACGTCAAGATAACGGATGACGAATTCAAGCAATTGCGCGATTTCATCTACGAACAGAGTGGCATCTACGTTGCCGACAACAGGAAATATCTCATTGAAAACCGGCTGAACAACCGGCTCAAGGAACTGAATCTCAAGAATTACGGCGAGTATTACTACTATCTGCGCTATGATCCCCGAAAGCGGCAGGAGCTGAACAGACTTTTCGAATCGGTTACCACCAACGAAACCAGTTTTTACCGCAATCCGCCGCAGCTCAAGGTCTTTCAGGACAAGATTCTCCCTGCGATCATCGAAAAACAGCGTCCATACCGCAAGTTGAACATCTGGTCCGCCGGTTGCTCCACAGGCGAAGAGCCCTATACGCTGGCTATCATTCTCCACGAAGTGCTCAAGGCGGAAATCCGATCCTGGAGCATTCGGATAACGGCCAACGATCTCTCCGAGGCCGTGCTCATGTCAGCCCGGCGCGGCGTTTACTCGGATTATACCCTGAGGACCACGCCACGCGAGATTATCGGCCGCTATTTCAGCAAGGAAGAAAGCAATTACAAAATAAAGCCGGAAGTAAAAAATCTCATTTCTTTTGGCCAGATCAACCTTAACGACCGGCTGGCCATAAAGAACCTGCCCCGCTCGCATATCGTATTCTGTCGTAACGTCATCATTTATTTTGACGACGACATGAAAAAGCGGGTCATTTCTTCCTTTTATGACAACCTGTTGTCTGGCGGCTATATGTTTATCGGCCATTCCGAGTCTTTGCACAATATAACCCGAACCTTCAAACCCGTGCATCATCCCGGAGCGATCGTCTATCTGCGAGAGTAATGCTATGTCTGCGCTCCCGCGTCGCAGCCGAGGGTTTCAGGAAGATAGCGGATTGTCGGCCATGAACAGAGACGTCGGAAAACGAAGCGTGCAGCCGCGGCGCTGCCCGAACGCCGGCCCCGGAGGTTTGGGCCATTCCAGCGCAGCGACAACAGTCCGGTGGGGGACCAGGCCAGCGCAACAATTGATACGTGGCGCTGTGCCAGGGAGCGTACACGCATGAACGCAGCGATTCTTCCTGTCGCCAATCAGAAAGGCGGCGTGGGCAAGACCACCACGGCGCTCTCTCTTGCGGCGGCATTTTCCCTGACCGGAAAACGCGTGCTGGTGCTGGACCTCGATCCGCACATCAGCGCCTCGGTGCATTTGCAGTTCTACCCGGAACACCTGGTCAACACGGTCCACGACCTGTTCCTCGGCGCCGAGGAGAACTGGCCGGCAATCTGGTCGGCCATCCGCTGTTCCCAGGGACTGCGCTTCGATTTCGTTCCCGGACACATCCGGCTTTCCGAACTGGACATGGATTTGCAACATCGCCCCGGCAAGGGAGACATCCTGGCCAATGCGCTCCGGCTCGTTCAGTCGGAATACGATTACATCATTCTGGACTGTCCGCCGAACGTCGGCGTCGTTCTGGTCAACGCGCTGGTCGCCGCGTCGATGGTGGTGATTCCCATCCAGACCGACTTTCTGGCCCTCAATGGGCTGCGGCTGCTCTTTGACACCATGCGTACGCTCAATCGGGTTCTGCCCCGATCCCTGGACTACCGGGTACTGGCAACCATGTATGACCGCCGGGTCGGCGCTTGCAGAAAAGTGATGGAGCTGTTACGGCGCAAAATGGGCGAGCGGATGTTTGAAACAGTGATTCAGGTTGATACCAAATTTCGCGATGCCTGCGCCTTGGGTAAGGTCATCTACGACATCGCCCCGGAAAGCAGAGGCGCCAAAGAATATTTGTCACTCGCAAAAGAGATTGAAGCCCGATGAACAAGACTCCGGAAGCCTATTTTCATGAAAAGGAGCTGCTCCCCGAGGAACAGACGGCAACCGGAGAGCTGACGTCCGCGGAAAAAGCTTTTCTTGAAAAATATCTAGGTCTTAAAGAAGACGATATTCTCGATCGTCTGGGAATGGAGGCGCCGGCAGAGGTCCGCTCCGTCCCCTTGACCCTGACCGATCTGCCGGAAGAACATGCTCCGCCGCAAACCTGGCCAACGGCGCCGACCGAAGCGGCCCCTGCCGAGCCCGAGCCGGAGGTTCCGGAGCCCGAATGGGTCGGGCAGGACGCCGATGCGCTGGCCGCAGAGCAAGCCGAGGCAGAGGCCTGGCTCCAGGCACTGGAAGTCCCGGAAGCCGGGGAGGTCGAGGACGTCGGGCACGCTCCGGAAGAGCCCGCCCTGGCCGAGTCGGAGCCCCTGCCGGAACCGGAATTTCTGGCAGAGGATTTGCCCATAGCCAGCGACGAAGCCGGCGACGAAGCGATCGTCTGGACCGACATCGATGCCTTGGAAGAACTCGACGACGAACAGGTATTTCGCGCTGAAGAGTTCGACGCGAGCGGGGAACTGCCTGCCGGAGAGATTGAAGAGACCGGATTCGAAACCGCAGAACTCGCGCCGGCGGAGGAAGTGGTTCTGCCGGAGAAGCAGCTCCGGGAGGAATCGCCAGCCCCTGCCGAAACCGACCAGGCAGAGCCCGAAGCGGAGCTCTCGGCAGCTGTCGAGCCGGAAGAACTGAGCGTCGACAAGCTGGCGCTCACGGCCCCGGAGCTGCAACTGGTGAGTTTTTTTGTCGGAAATCAAGAGTTTACGTTGCCCATTCAATCGGTTAAGGAAGTCATACGCTACGTGCAGCCGACCAGACTTCCCGGCACGTCGGAGGCTTTCGCCGGCGTCATCAACCTGCGCGGTCGGGTAACGCCGCTCTTCCGGCTGCACAAACTCCTCGATTTCGAGGACGATGCGGACGAGCAACAAGGATTTATCGTTGTCTGCCATCGCAAGGATTTGCAGATCGGGCTTATCGTCCGTAACGTGGCTACGATCTACCGTGTGCCGCAGGAGCGCATTGAGTGGAACATCGAATCGAAGGTCGGAGCCGGTGCGGACGTCGTCGCCGGCTTGATGAAAACCAGCGGGAGTCTGGTCGGCATCTTCTCTGCCGATAAACTCTTCGATCAGGTGATGAAACGCTGACGAGCGTTAGTCACGGCCGGCAACAGGAGCAGGTACGCACCCGTTCGTCAGGCCCGGGCCTGGCTGCACACACAGGAGCAAACGACGGCGCCGTGGCTCAGACATGCGTCCGGGGAACTGAATCCGCTTTCCCGACGCTCCAGGCCCCACGGCACAGGCATTGCGGGATTTTTCAGGACGGCATAGAAGTGTTGTGTGTCCTGACGTCCGGGCGCAGAACCCAGGTCAACGTCAAGGCCCGGGTTGCTTATGAGAGAGAGGAAGAGTGGATGGCAAAACATATCCTTATTGTCGATGATTCCAAAACGGTGCGCAATCTGGTCGCCTTCATCCTCAAAAAGGAAGGATTCAAAGTCACCATGGCCGAAGACGGTCTTGATGGTCTTGAGCGATTGTACTCCATGGAAAAAGTTGACCTTATCATTTCAGACGTCAATATGCCGCGTATGGATGGCTTTACCTTCATCCGCACCTTGCGCGAGCAGGAAATGTACAGAGACATTCCGGTCGTGGTGCTCTCCACCGAGGGTCAGGAGAAGGACATCCAAACCGGTTTGAACCTTGGAGCAAACATGTACATGGTCAAGCCCGCGCAACCGGAGAAATTGTTGCGTAACGTCAAGATGCTGCTCGGGTAATAGCGCGAGAGGGGTGGACCGATGAGCCAGGATTTTCAAGATCCTGAAATCTTTTCCGATTTTATTGTAGAGGCCAAAGAGCATCTCGAAACCATCGAGCCTAACCTGCTCGAACTGGAGCGCAGTCCGGACAATCTGGCACTGCTCAACGAGATATTCCGTCCGATGCACTCGCTCAAGGGTGCCTCGGGGTTTCTTGGCCTGAATACAATCAACAGACTGGCTCATAAAGCGGAAAACATCATGGAGGAGCTCCGGAAAGGGGCCATGAAGGTGACGCCCGAAATTATGGACGTCATCCTCACCTCCACGGACGCCTTGCGCCAGTTGGTCGACAATCTCGCTGCAACCGGGGCCGAAGGCGAGGTGGAAATCAATTCCATCGTCGCCACCATTGAGGCCTTGCTGGCCGGGCAAAAAGCGCCCCCAGCCGTGCAAAGCGCGCCCCCCCCTCCGGAAACTGCCCCTGCGCCGGAACCAGAACCAGTGCCTGAGCCCGAGCCTGAGCCTGAGCCTGAGCCCGAGCCTGCGCCCGAGCCCGAGCCTGCGCCTGAGCCTGCTCCCGTTCCTTCGGCCCCGAAACCAGCGGCCAAGGAGGTCCTGGTCGAGCTGGCGCCTTACGCCCTGACTACGTTCGGGGAAGGTCACCTCAACGATTTCATGGAAGAGGCGACCGAAATTATCGAAAACATGAACTCTTCGTTGCTGGAGCTGGAAAAGGACCCCTTCGCCGGCGGAGAACTGGTCAACAATATTTTTCGCTTCTTTCACAACCTCAAGGGCAACAGCGGCATTATCGGCTTCAAAGAACTCAACATGCTCACCCACGAGGCCGAGACACTGCTCAACCGCGTGCGCAAGGGCGAAATGCAGGCCTCCCATGCGCTCATCGATCTGTTGCTCTCGGTCGTGGATCTCATTGAAAATCTGGTGCAACGGGTCGATCCCAATTCCGGGCTGGTGACTCCGGTGGATTGCAGCGCCCTGTTGACCCGGCTCGAACGGGCGGTGAGCGAGGGTATAGCCGACGCACCGGAGCCGGCCCCACCCCCTGAGCCCGAGACCACGCCCGTCCCGGAGGAACCGTCGGCGGCGACCGTAGCCCCGCCCGCCGAGGCCGCTTCCCCCGGAAAAGAGTCCCTCGATCCCGAGGACATCGATATTTTCGAATCCACTGTCGCCCAACAGCAGGAAACCATTCAGCTGGCATTGAAAGGCCTGGCCCAATCCAGCGACCAGAAAGACCTTATCGACGCGCTGTACCGTTCGCTGGTCACGTTGCAGAACTCCTCCGGCTACATGGGATTCGAGGAAGCGAAGCAGTATGCCGAGAGAACGGCGAAACTCGTTGATCAGGCCCGTAAATCCGGCATCGATTTCGATCCCATGCTCGACATTCTGCGCCAGGAGTGCGCCATTCTCGGCGACATGATCGGCAATGCCGTCACTGCCTTCAAGTCCGGCCCCGGAGCGAAGAAAGGTGCCCCGCCGGCAGAGCCCACGCCCGCGGCACCGAAGGCGGCTCCCTCTCCACCCTCTACGCCCGCTCCCCCGGCGCCGGCGCCCGCAGCGCCGAAACCAGCGGCTCCGGCAGCACCGGCAGCGCCAGCAGCGCCAGCAGCACCGGCAGCGCCGAAGCCCCCTGCACCGGCGGCGCCGAAACCGGCAGCACCGGCAACGCCAAAACCCGCTGCACCGGTCGCGCCAAAGCCCGCTGCACCGGCGGCACCAAAGCCCGCGCCTCGCCCGGCGGCGCCGCGCAGCGATGACGATGACGCAGGGGCGAAGCCCAGGCCCGGCGCTGCGCCTTCCGTGGCCACGACGGCGGCTGCGCAGCAGAAGCCGAAAGTCTCGTCAACGATACGCGTTGATCACGAAAAGCTCGATCATCTCATGAACCTTATCGGCGAGCTTATCATCAACCGCAACCGCTTTGCCATGCTGGCCAGAACGCTGGACGAAGGGGGCGACGTAGCCACAGTAGCCCAGCACCTGACCGAGACGACCTACGCCATGGCGCGTATATCCGACGACCTGCAAGACACCATCATGAAGGTGCGCATGGTCCCGGTTCAGACGGTCTTCTCCCGCTTCCCGCGACTGGTGCGCGACCTGAGCCGCAAGGTGAACAAGCAGGTCGAGCTGATTACCGAGGGCGAGGAAACCGAACTCGATAAAAGCGTTGTTGAGGTCATCGGCGATCCGCTGGTACACCTGATCCGCAACTCCGTCGATCACGGCATCGAATCCGAAGACGACCGCCTCCGGGCCGGAAAGCAGCCCGGCGGCAGGGTCTGGCTGCGGGCATACCATCGCGGCAACTCGGTGGCCATTGAGATCGAAGACGACGGCAAGGGGATTGATCCGGAAAAAATGCGTGAAGTCGGTGTCAAAAAGGGCATCGTCACCACCGAGGAGGCCCGCAACCTCGACGACCGCGAGGCCATCGAACTCATTTTCGCCCCAGGCTTTTCCGCGGCCGACAAGGTCACCGACATCTCCGGCCGCGGTGTCGGCATGGATGTCGTGCGAACCAACATCAAAAACCTCAAAGGCAGCGTCAGCATCGCCTCCGAAATCGGCAAAGGCACCAGGTTCACGCTGACCCTGCCCCTGACCCTGGCCATTATCGACGCGCTGATGGTCCGGCTCGCCGACCAGACCTTTGCCATTCCGCTGGATGCGGTCTCGGAAACCACCAAGATCGAAGCATCCCGGCTTACGGACATCAACAACCGCAAGGCGGTCACCTTGCGTGGCGAGGTACTGGGCATCATCGACCTGCGCGAGCTGTTGGGTATGCCGCCGCCAGAGACAGAATCGGATTTTCTCTCCGTGCTGGTCATTCACGACAACAACCGCCGGCTGGGCATTGTCGTGGACCGGCTCCTGGAACGACAGGAGGTCGTCATCAAGTCGCTCGGTAAATACCTGGGCGATCTGAAAGGCCTTTCCGGCGCTACGATCATGGGCGACGGCAGCGTGGTCCTGATCCTGGATCCTCATGAGATTTATCTCATGGCGACCTCGAAGGCTCTCTAGACCTGAAAAGGGATGGAAGCGACGATCCGAGCGGTTTGAATCTGCCTCGAACTTCGGCCCTGGTTCAAGGCAGCGTGTCAGGGAGAAGGAATGGCGTATTTTACTTACTGTACAACGTCAGGAGCGTATTATGAAAAAAAATCTGTTGCTGGTTGCCTTCATCGGTCTGTTCTGTTGGTCCTGCGTGACGCCCGGTGGCGTCATCTCCACGGTCGGTTCGGCCCCGTCCGGCTCCGCTCCGGCTCAACAGTCGGCTGCGCCGGAATCCAAGGCCTTCAAGACCCCCATGACGTTCAAGAACCTTGCCCGCAATTTTCAGTACACCATCCCGGCTGGCTGGTACAAAGTCGATGGAGAGCCCGATTCGGAGTCCGTCAGCTTTATGAAAGAAGGGGGAACCCTGGGCTTCATTATCCATATAACCCAGATGGTGCCCAGTTTTCCGCGCAAGGACGCCGTCAAGGCCGGTTTGAAGCAGGATACCGAGCGGATGTCCATCAATCAGGTGCTCGAGGCGCGCCGTCGTGACGATGGCGATGCCAAGAAGAAGTGCGGTGTCATCGGCTGGGAACAGGTGGAAGCCCCGCAGAAGAACAGCTTTCAGCGCATCATCTGGCAGTGCTACGATGGCGAAAATTATTACATGAACTTTATGGCCCACAGCACGAACGAGGACTTTGCCGCGGCCAAGCCTACCTTGCGCCAGATCATGGACTCGATCAAGTTCTGCGTGAACTGATCCGTCGTTGCCTGCCCCTGCGGCAGGCAAGACTGAGAGCGGCCTCCTGCGCACTGACGCCCGGAGGTCGCTTTTTTTGTCTGAAGTTGAATGACGAAAGAAACGGCTGGAGATGACTATTCGCCCTGCATGCAGGGCAGCGAGCGGGCCGGCAGTTGCAGCGAGGGGTCAGCTTGCAGATCGGCGAGCGTATAGGCCTTCAGGGCCGTATAAAACCCATCCAGGGCCGTGAGCCATATCTTCCGGGCAGGGCAGGTGGCGGAGATTTCGCAGACTTCGGGATTGGTGATGCACTCGATGACCACAGACCCTTCCATGGTACGGACGACATCCGCCAAATTGATGGACGCGGGTTCGCGTGTCAGCGTGTGACCGCCATGGGGGCCGGGCTTGCTGTTGGTGAAGCCGGCGGCTTTGAGCCTTCGGATGAGTTTTTCGATGTATTTGATAGAAATGCCCAGTCTGGCGGCAATATCCATTACCCGCACCGGCCCGTCGAACTGATAGGCGGCGATGTCAAGCAGGATTCTGAGACCGTACCGGGTTCTGCTCGAAAGCTTCATGGCGTTTTCCTTGGCTCCGTCGCCGCACGATCAGCCCCCTTGGTAACGTTGCAACGGCAATGAAGGTTAACATTATCTCATAATTCAGTTACCCGTTTTATCCTCTTCGTGTCAAGAAGGAATGCGGAGAAAAACGAAAAAAAATTAAAACGCTCTTCCTATAAACTGGCCGAATGGCTCGGAAGCGATTTTTTACAGAATATCAACGGGTTGAGATGGCTGTGAGATATTTCCTCTCTCTGCTCCGATGCCGCGAAAGCGGTTTCAAGACAGCCGTTTCGGCACCTCGTCTGTGGCGCTCAGAAGGTTCCCAGTCGCACGAATTCCTCAAAGCTCGTCACTCCGTTCACCGTCTTTGCCGCGGCGTCCATGGTCAGCGTGCGCAGGAACCGTTGCTCCAGGGCCTTCTTTTTGATTTCTCCGGCATCGTTGCCCTTAAGAATCATGTCCCGGACCAGGGCGTTGACAGGGAGCACCTCGTAAATGCCGACCCGGCCGCGGTATCCTGTCTGGCCGCAGGAAGGACACCCTTTGCCCCGGGCCAGGCGGATATCGCCGGAGGGCGAGCCGAGCAGCTTGAGCATTTCCGGCGTCGGCGCATAGAGTTCGCGGCACTCCGGGCAGACTCGGCGCAGCAGGCGCTGCGCGATGACAACGAGCAGGGTTGAGGCGATCAGATACGGCTCCACGCCCATTTCCGCCAGCCGGGTCACCGCGCCCGCGGCGTCGTTGGTGTGTAGCGTGGACAACATGCGGTGACCGGTCAGGGCGCACTTGACGGCGATGTCCGCGGTCTCTCCGTCCCGAATCTCGCCGACCATGATGATATCCGGATCCTGCCGCAAAATGGCCCTGAGCCCGCTCGCAAAGGTCATGCCGGCCTTGGGATTGAGCTGAATCTGGGCCACCCCGTCGATGCGCATCTCCACCGGATCCTCCAGGGTGACGATATTGACCTCCGGAGTGTTCAGGCGCTGCAGCAGCGTATGCAACAGGGTGGTCTTGCCGCTGCCGGTCGGCCCGGTCGCCAGAATCATGCCGTAGGACTTGCCCAGGGCAGCCTCGATGACCTTGCGGCCATACTCGTCGAGTCCAAGTTCATCCAGGCGCAACTGGCGGTTGTGCTGTTGCAGCAACCGGAGCACAACTTTTTCTCCATAGATGGTCGGAATCGTGGACGCGCGCAGGCTCATCTCCCGGGCGCCATAGCGCACGGTGAAGCGCCCGTCCTGGGGGATGCGGGCCTGGGAAATGTCCATGCCGGCAAGAATTTTTAAACGGGATACCAGGGCCAGATGAAATTGCTTTTGCGGCGCCGGTGCCCGTTGCAAGACCCCATCCACGCGGTATCGCAGCTGGATATCGTGCTGATGCGGGCAGAGGTGGATGTCGCTGGCGCCGCGTTGAACAGCCGCGGCAAGGATGCTGTCGACCAT
>CAZGAH010000006.1:25685-28412 GCA_964523295.1 uncultured Desulfovibrionaceae bacterium
CCTCGGCCAGGCTTTGCAGCGTGTGTACACTGACCACCTCGGGCTGGGCCTGGGTGGCGTCGATCTGCTCGCCTCCCATATCTTCGTCGAGATTGAAGGTCCCGCTCCCGGAATCGAGGGGTTTGCCGTAGACCAGGATGGCCAGGCCGTCGAGTTCGCGCTCCCGGCACAGCAGCGGCTCCACGTCCAGGCGGGAGGCCTCGGTCACGGCGTCCAGGGCGTCGAGATCGGTATGATCGAGAATGGCCACATAGAGCAGCGAGCCGCTCCGTTGCAAGGGAACGACCGTATGCTCCGAGGCCAGCTCATACGGGACGACGGACTTGAGCGCGGGGTCGGCCTGATGGCGGCGCGGGTCGTAGACCTCGATGCCCAGCTGCTGGCTGAGCGTAGCGATCAACTGCTCTTCGCTCACTATCCCGGCGCCGAGCAGGTACTGGCCGAGCCTGGTCCGTTGCGCTACCGCCTCCGCCAGAGCCTTGGTCACGGTCGCCTCGTCCAGCACGCCGGCATTGACGAGCATCTCGCCGAGCCGCTTTCTGCGCCAGAGCGCCCTGGCTGCCTTGCGTTCGGGCATGTCCTTGTCCCCCTTTGCCGGTCATGAAATCTGAGTCACGCGATTATACTCAGGGAATATGCCAATCCGCTGCCCGAGTCCAGACCAGGTTCTGGCCAAAAGCGCTCTTGCGTCGGTTTGTGCCGACTCGTTCGAGGGGAGGGACGAGATGGTCTTTTTTCCGGCTCACACGCTATGAAAGAAGAGAATTTCGAACCACCATGCTGGTGAACGTAACCGCCCGCACACCTGCACTGCCTCGGGAGTCCCAAAAAAAGTCATACCCGCTTCTTTGCGACAGAGCGCTGTGCTGCAAACCCGGCTTCGACTTCGTCATTCGCGATGCCCAGCCCGGAGTGCACGGACGCGCGGCCAGCGGCCACCTTGCGCTGCACGAACTCGTCATACTCGCGGGCCTTCCTTTGGTTTGTTACGTATTCGAGCATGAGTTCACGCAGAACCTGGGATGCCGGGCGATGATCCGCCCTGGCTTCGGCAGGGCCGGCTGGCTCTGTCGTCAAAGGCTTCCACGCGCAAAGGCAACGACATCGACAACGGGCGCGCCGTGGCAGACTCCAGCCACTGCGCCGCATAGGCAAATCCCAGTCGCCCGTCCTGTTGCGAAAGCCTCCCCACAAGCCGGCCATCCCACCAGACATGCAACTCCCGCGGCGTCATGGCTGCGTTCCAGGCCCGGCCTTTGCCTCGCCCGCGGGCAGGCCGTCGATCATCAGGTCGCCGCCAAGGGCGTGTACCACGCGCAGCATGGTTTCAAAGCGCACCGAAGGCTTTCCGGCCTCCAACTCCACGATGAACCGAACACCCACGCCGGCCGCCAGCGCAAGCTGCGGCTGTGTCAGACCCAGGGCCTTGCGCGCAGCGCGAACGGCGTTGCCAAGCGCAGCAGCATCTCCAATGGAAACTGGCATGATACAATTCCCTTTCGGGAAATAATGGGATGAATTACGCCCAAAAGCAAGCAGAATTTCCCGATCGGGATGTATTTCGCCTTGAAGGGAGATTACCAGTCGTATGTTTCCCGATCGGGAATCTCAAGGCTGGTTTTCTGTTGTGATCCGCAAAGCATCACATCGGGCAGCAGCCCGGACCGGCACAGCCCGAAACAGCAGTTGCGCTTCCCGGACCAGGGGTGTAATAAAGGATGCATGATCCGAAGAAGACGCCCATCTGCCGTGTGTCTGGCGACGCGAATGCGCGTGCTTGAGGCACTGAGCCCGGAGGCCCGGTCGCGCGGGCTCACTGTGCCGGCATTTTTGCGCCTGTTGGCGGATACGGCCTTGCGGCGACGGAGCGAGCAATTCGAGCGGGTATGGCGTCAGGTCTGTCTCCTTGTGGGCGACGCGTCGTTGACGGACGCCCCGGTCGACGAGTCCTTGCGCTGCGTGTGCGCGGGCGCGCAGGCGTGGGCGTGGGCGTCGCGTCGGGGTGGCTGTCCGGTTTGTCAGGCTGGCGCCTCGGGCCGGGCTCCGGGCAAACAGAAAAGGCACGCTGGCCGATGAGTCCGCAGTCGCAGGAGGCACCGGGACCAGGCGCGTTCTTGATCGTGTTGCTGACCGGGTCGCCGGGCGTCCTGGCTGCGCTCGGTTTTGCCCTGGCCTGGTTTCCCTGGACGGCTGAGCACTGCGGCGTGGTGCGCTTTTATGAAGATTTCGGGGGCGTTCTGGCCCTGGGGCTCTGGCTGGTGGTCTTTGCCGCGGGCGTCTGGCTGAGCTGGCGCGCGCGTCGTCGAGCCTGGCGAATGCTGGCCGCAGGGCTGCTGCTGGCGGCCAGCCTGGGCATGGGCCTGGTCTACGTGCACGCCAGCCGGACTATCCGTTCCCAGGACATGAGCACGCGGTCCGACTTGGAGGTCCTGGCCCTGGCGCAGCGAACCGATGCGTCAGGCCGCGACTACGCGCTGATCGAACTCGGCGTGCGCCAGGTGACAACGGCCGCGCCGCTCTTATGCGCCGTGCTTGCCAACGAAGCGGAGCCGCGGGAAAACCGGGCAAGCGCGGCCAATGCCCTGGGCCGTATCTGTCAGGGAGGCTGCCCTGAGGGTGTCGACGCGGAGGCCGTGCATTCCAGCCTCATGGCTGCGCTCGGCAATGCGCAGGCGGATCCGCACCGCGACGTGGTCGTCTATCAGGCGCTCTGGGCGCTTGGGGAAA
>CAZGAH010000006.1:28422-33310 GCA_964523295.1 uncultured Desulfovibrionaceae bacterium
GACCCGGCCGCACCCGCGTATATGCAGCGCGCGGCGGCTCAGGCCTTGGGTTTCCTGGGCGGCGAGGCGGCGAAGGCGGCGTTGCAGGCGGCGCTTGAACGCTGCCGGAAGCGCGGCGCCGAACCGGAGACCAGGGCCGCCCTGGAAGAGGCGCTTGCCCGGGCCGCACAGGAGCGCGAGCGCGGCGAACACGTGCCTGGCAGGTGAGGGCGGCGGCAGCAGTCCCGTTGCCCTCGCCCGGATCAGGGCGCGCAGCCGCAGGCGGGAAGCGGACGCGCGGCCAGAATGCGTATCGCCTTGGCCCCCTCGGACTCCAGCTCGACGAGTTGCAGCACGCAGCCCCCGTTTTCGTTGTTGAACATGAACAGATATTCCTTGCCGCTGGCCGGACTTTGCAGCCGCAGTCCGGTCCGGTTCTCCGCCGGCGCGTTGGGCAGGGCCTGGGCGATGCTTTCGCCGGCCTCTTTGGCCATGGTCTTGTCTTCGCCCTGGGCCAGCAGCAGGGCCTCGATTTCGCTGCCGAGCTGGCTGGCGCAGGCGGCGTCGGTGACGTTGGCCAGGCTGCAAGGCTTATAGCCGGGCTCGGCCTTGGCCTTCGACGGTTTTTGTCTTGCCGGATGCTCGCCCGGTGGCGCCAGCGGGACGTATTTCTTCAGCGGCCCCTCGGCGGTCGGCGCCGGCTCTGTGCTCGTTTTTCCGGTCCGCTTGCCAGCCGTGGCCGGCCTGGCCGGCTCCTCGGCCCGGATCGTTCCGGACCAGGTCAGCAGCGTCAGCAACAGCGCTGCGACCAGCAGCCCGGGCAGGATTTTTTCGCCTGCGTTGCCCATCTCGAAATCCTCCTCGCGCCCTGGTGTACGGGAAAAACGTCTGGCGTTTCGAGCGCGTCGACAGGGCTGAAGCGTAATCGATGCACGTCGCGCCGGGCGGGTTGAAAGCTCAGGGTAAAAGCTCAAAATGTGCCGCCGTTCCAGCCCACCAGCCCGCCCTCCAGGCGGACGAACTCGATGTAGGCGCGTCCGGGCGCCACGCCCAGCTCGGCCTCCAGAAAGCCTGCCAGCTCTTTCGAGAGTCCGGCGCAATCGTTCGTATTCAGGCCGATGCTCTTCAACGCCACGCGGGCTGCCGGCGCGTCGCTGCCGGCAAAGACGATCGCCTGCACCGCGTTGACGCTGGCCAGCACCCATTGCTCGGGTTTGCCGCACAGACGCGCGCACAGGGCAGAGGCCTTGCGGGCGAGTTCCTGACTGCGGACCGCATCGAGCGGCACGTTGGTTTCAATGGTCAAAATGGGCATGGTCGTCTCCGTCGCACTGGTCGCGATGCGGTTGTACCGAGCAGCTGTCGGCTTTCATACTCAGAACATCTGCTTGAACAGGTCTTCGGGCTTGCCGCCCTGACCGGACTGGGTCGGGTCGTCGAGAACAAGCGGTTCCTCGCCGGCCGGCTGTTCGCCCGGCGGCAAGGCCTCTTCGCCGGGCTCGGCGGGCGCTGCCCCGGCGCTGACGGGCGTAAAATAGGGGATGTTGAAAGTCCCCTCGCGCGGGGTTCCGTCCTCGGCGTAATCGACAAGCACCTGCTTCATGAAATGTACGCCCGGTGGCTGGGGAAAATCCTCGACCGGATAGCTTTCCTCAACGGCCTTGCGGTAGTCGATCCACACCGGCAGGGCCGCGCGTCCGCCCGTCTCCAGCTTGCCCATGGGCGCGCTCTGGTCGAAGCCGATATAGACGCAGGACAGCAGGTAGGGCGTGAAGCCCATGAACCAGGCATCGCGCTCTTCGTTGGTGGTGCCGGTTTTTCCGGCCACGGGCCGGCCCAGGGCTCTGGCCCGGGTAGCCGTGCCCGCGTTGACCACTTCCTTGAGCATCCAGGCCATGACAAAGGCATTTTGCGGAGAAATGGCCTCGGTGACTTTCGGCTCGTTGCGGATGATGCTTTCACCCCACGGACCCCTGACTTCGTTGACCACGCGCGGCTCTACCGTGGATCCGTTCCTGGCAAAGGCGGTATAGGCCTGGCAGAGGTTGATGGGCCGGACAGCCACGGCGCCGAGCGAGATGGGCAGGTAGGGCGGAAAGTCCGGCTCCAGACCCAGCGCCTTGGCGCGCTTGATGACCTTGCGGATCCCGATGCGCTGGGCCAGGCGGATGGTGACCAGATTGCGCGACTTGGCCAGGGCCGAACGCAACGGCGTAGGACCATAGAATTTTTGGGTATAATTTTCCGGCTTCCAGATTTTATCGCCGACGCGTATTGTCATGGGCGCGTCCATGACCTGGGTGGCGGGTGTGAAACCGCAGTCAAGGGCCGCGGAGTATACCACGGGCTTGAAGGCCGAGCCCGGCTGGCGAAAGGCCTGGGTCGCGCGGTTGAACTGGCTGTCGGCGTAGTCGTAGCCGCCGACAAGGGCCCGGACCTCGCCCGTGGGAGGCTCCACGGAGACCAGCGCGCCCTGGACAACGGGCCGTTGCGCCAGCGCAAGCCGCAGCACCGAGCTGCGCGGTTGCGCCGTACTCTTCTCTTCGGGCTGGTCCAGCGTGGCCCAGACCACGTCGCCCGGATTCAGTACCTTGGTGGCCTCGGTCACGGCCGGGACGGATTCAGGTGCCCGCTCAGGATTCGGCGTACGGCACCAGCCCATGGTCTTGACCGGTATGAACCCGGTGTAGCCGCCGAGGCGTACGTGAGCGCCCTCGCGCTTCACGGCCGTGACCAGCACCCTGAACCAGGCGCCGGGCTGCAACTCTTCCGCTGCCACGGGATGCTGCTGCATGAACCCTTCCCAGGCCTCGGGCTCGAGATGTTCGATAGGGCCTCGCCAACCTCTGCGCCTGGTCGAAGCCTCCAGCCCCTTGCGCAAAGCAGACTCAGCCGGCAACTGGTGGGCGAGCTCCATACCGGTGTAGACGTGCAGCCCGGACTCGTAGGCAGCGTCCTCGCCGTAGCGCTCCAGTTCGACGCCGCGCGCCTCCATGTTTTCCCGACTCAGATTTTCCACCAGCCAGCGCCGCACCTCGTCGAGGTAATAGGCGCCCTGCTTCCAGGAATTGTCGGGCATGCTCCTGAAAACGAGCGGCTCGTTCATCGCGGCGTCGTATTCGGCCTTGGATATCCAGCCTTCCTCGTACATGCGACCAAGAACGTAACGCTGGCGAGCCTTGGCGGCCTGAGGGTCATGATACGGATCGTAGCGCGAGGGCGCCTGGGGCAGGCCGGCCAGCAGCGCGCACTCGGCAAGCGTCAGCCCGCCGGCGTGCTTGCCGAAATAGGTCCTGGCCGCGGCCTCCACGCCGTACGCCCGCGAGCCGAGGTAGATCTGGTTCAAATAGATCGTCAGTATCTCGTCTTTGCTCAGGTAATTTTCCAGCCGATAGGCCAGAATGGCCTCCTTGAGCTTGCGCTCGTAGCTCTTTTCGGAGGTGAGCAGCAGCCGTTTGATAATCTGCTGGGTGATGGTGCTGCCGCCCTGCACCGTGCTTCCGGCCTGAAGATTCTTGAGAAAGGCGCGGAAAATGGCCCCGAGGTCAATACCCTCGTGCGCGTAGAAGGACTTGTCCTCCGCGGCCAGAAAGGCCCGGGGAAGCCAGGCCGGCATGTCCTGTAGCCGGGCCAGAAATCGCTTTTCCCGGTAGAGATAGCCCATGACGCTGCCGTCCCTGGCGTACACGGTGGTCACCAGCGGCGGCCGGTAGTCGGCGATCTTCTTGAAACTGGGCAGATCGCGCGCGGCCCACAGGTACACGGACACCGCCCCGGCAGCCGCCAGCATGGAAATGATCACCAGCAGCATCATGAAGACAAGCAGCAGTTTTCTCATCGTTCCTTACGCCTGCCGCGGGCTTCGGGAAGCGGCATCCCTTCCTTGGGGGGCAGCCCCCAGGCCAGGCGAATCCGGCCGTGCAGCGTACGTACTTCCGCCTCCGACATGCCGAACAGGTCCAGCATCCGGAGGAGGTTTCGCCCCTCCTCCACGGCCAGACACCTGGGCGGGGAAAATGCAGTCAGCCGGTCGGATGCCAGCCAGAACGGAAAGATCAGACAGTAATGCGGCCGGGCCTCCCGTGGCAGCGTACACCCGGCTGGTCCCAGAAAGGTGCAGGCGCCGTCCGCCCGGGTCGCCAGTCGCAGGTGCGAGCCGTGCGGGGGAAAAAGCTGGTCAATGCTCTCCTTGTCGCGGGGGAGCAGTCGCTTCAGGTGCTCCACGAAGGGCTGCGTGTTGACCTGCTGCTCGAACGCCCCTTTGTCGCCGGCCGCCTCCAGAATCCTGTCCCGCTCGATCACGGACAGCGGAAAACAGCACTCCTCCTCGCCAGGCTTCATGCGGCAGCACGTCGGTCCCCGGTCGATGCACCGCTTGCAGACATGCGGATCGGCTCCTTCGGGAGATTCCGGCGAAACAGTCATGTCAGAACACCTTCCTTTCGGCGCGAGGCCAGGGGCCGAGAAAATGCCGGCAGATCACGATCGTGAACGGTCGCGCCGCCTGGCCGCGATGACGACTGCGATAGTGCTGCATCCGGACGTCCGCAAACATGGTCTGCAACGGCGCGGGCAGCGACTTCGCAAACCCCTTCTCGACGTACAGCGCATCCCAGCCGAGTCTGTCGTCCGGGCCGGGCCACAAATCGTATTGGTTCATGCGCCGGCTGTCAAAATATCCGCAAAAGGCGCGCGGACGCCCCGGCCCGTAGTAGGCCAGCTCGGCCGTCATATCGTAGCTGTCGGAAAAATAAAACACCCTTTCGGGGGCAATAAACCCGGTATCCCGCAGCCGGGCCAGCTCCGCACCCAGATCGGAAAAGCCCTTCAATCGCATCGTCGGATTGATCGACGCGGGCAGCGGCAGCCAGTTCTGCCCGTGCAGCAGCACGAAGGTCAGCCCTGCCAG
>CAZGAH010000006.1:33320-39135 GCA_964523295.1 uncultured Desulfovibrionaceae bacterium
CAGCCCCAGCCACAGGGCCGGCCGCCGGAACCACGACGGCGCGTCCCCCCGCAGGCGCGCACGCTCAAGAAAACCCGTCAGTCCGCTGCCCGCCAGCATCGCCCCGGTGACGTAGGCCATGCCCGGCCAGTTGGGATAAATGCGGACATGAAAACTCCAGAGCACGAAAAAAACGAACAGCGGCGCGAAGCCCGCCAGCAGCAGCCAGGATTCGCGCGGCCCCAAGGCCTCGCTGAACGCCGGACGAGCCGCCGCGCACGCGGGGGGGTTCTCCCCGAGCGAGGCCGGACCGCGTCCCCGTGCGATTTTCAGGGCAGTCCAGGCCCCTCCGACCAGACAGGCGAACCACCACGGGGTCAACAAACCGATCTGCGCGCCCAGAAATTCCGGGAAGCTGTCCAGACGGATCAGCGGCGCTGGTTTGAATTGGGCCACGCCCGCCAGGCCCGCGACATGCCGAAACCCGACCCAGCCGTGGTCCATGTTCCACAGCACGATCGGCGCCATGCCCAGGACCGCCCCCAGCACCAGCGCAATACCGACGCCGGATACCAGCCCCGCCGGCAACAGCCCGGCCCGGCGCAGTCCCAGCACATACGCCAGGGCCGTGGCGGCAAAGGCCAGCATCATATACTTGGCCAGCACGCCCAGGGCCACGCACAGCAGCAGCAGGAACAACGGCCAGAACCGACGTTGCGACAGGCTGGCCCGATACAGACAAAACACGGCCCCGGTCCAGCAGACCAACAGCGGACTGTCCGTGGTCATGAGCACGGCCGAGGCCAGAAACAGGGGCATGGCGTTCAGCGCTACCAGGGTCCAGAGCGCAGTGCGCGGCCGGCCCATCCCCCGGGCCAGACCCACGTAGACGATGAGTTGCACCAGACAGGAGTTGACCACGGCGCCAACGCGCACGCCCAGGCCGCCGTCGCCGAAGAGCCCGGTCCAGCCGGCGATGAGCCAGGCGATAAGCGGACCCTTGGAATAGTACGAGAGCTGCAAACGACGGCTCCAGTCCCAGTACTGCGCCTCGTCCTGGACCAGATCGAGCTGCCCGCTCGCCACGAACCACAGCCTGACCAGCGTCGTCGCCGCGATCAGCAAGACCGCAAGCACGCACGGATGGCGCCAGAGAGGGGAAAAAAAGGTCACGATCGCTCCGAAAGGCCGGCACGGGCGGCATCAGAACAAGGCGGGAACATGCGTCGGACACGGCGACGCCGCCGCTGAAAACAGCACAGCCCCCCCGCACCTGTCAAGGGGTATGCCCGAATCGAACAATGGCGGCAGCAGTGGCTGACAGGCGCCCGACCAGGTCCCGGCCCGAGAAACCTGTTCCAGTACGTCCGCGGCCATGCAGGCACTGTCCCGCATCCGGCGGATAAAGGCGTGGAGATTCGGCGCCGGGGTCTCGTGCCCGTCGACGTGCAACTGGCTCAGCAGGGTCACGGCGTTGCCCCGCGGCGTCTCCACGGTCTCGACAAAAAGCACGTAGCGCAGCGGCCGGATGACCTCGCCCTGCTCCAAAGACAAACGCCAGGCATCGTCCCGACGCTCCCAGCAATGGGAAAAATGCCGCGGAGGCGGATGGCAGCGTTCTGTCAGATCCAGGAAATCGTTCAGACAAAAGCTGCGCTCGCTGCGCCCCGCAATGCCGAGATACTCCCCCTGCATGGAGCGCACGACCAGCGGCAGGGACAACAAACGCCCGGGAGGTTCGGCCGCGCGCCAGAAATCGGTTTCCGCCTCCGCTGGCTGCGCCGGCGTCGTGGACTGCACTGGCTCAGGCTCTGCACCGACAGGCGCGGCGGCCTCCGCGTCGCGGGTTTCGAGCCGATACACGCTCTCGTCGCCGTACATGTTGCGCACGGTCACCACTTTGGTGCGCGGGCGGATGTCCCGGGCCGGCGACTCCCCCTCCGGCCTTTCCGGTGCAGCCGGGATAGCTGGCTCCGGGATCGGCGTTGCCCCTTCGGCCAGGCCACCCGTTTCCAATGCCTCGCACAGGCGCAGGTGCAGGTCCCGGACCTGGCTGGTCAAGGCGTCGTCCCGGCCGAGCTGCAGGGTGAAGTAATCGGCAAAGAGTTCGTGCAGCCGCTGCAACCGCTCGTTCGTCTCGGCGTGTAGTCGGGCCATGCGCTCAAAGTCCGCGCGCACGGCGAGGAGGCCCTGCCGGATATCCGCTGCGGATTCTCCATTTTTCGGGAGTTCGACACTTCTCGATAAGGTATCGATATGCTCGCCGCCGCCAGCCCTTTCCTCCGGCGGAAAGACCCTGACCAGCTGCTGACGGATTTCCGCAACAGAGCGGTCTTCCAGAAAACAGGAGCGGATCAGCTGGCAGACCTCTGCGGCGCGGGCCTGAAAACGGATCGGCTTGCCCTGGCTGTGTACCGGAATGAATTGCCTGAATTTCCGGCGATAGCTTTTGATCGTGGTCTCGGACACGCCGACGAGCGCGGCGAGATCCTTGTGCGTCAGCGTGGAGGTGTGCTCGGGCATGGCAGTTCCCGTGAAAAATTGATAACTTGCCGATAAGCGATTTATGCACCGGGGTCAAGCGCTGTCCGCGCCGGAAAAAGCTGCCCCCATCGCGGGAGCGACTTCTGCCGGGCTCAGAATCGAGGCCGCCTAAAGCGTTACCGGAGAAGAGAAATAATTCATATTTGATGGGCAATCGAAACCTATCGATACGTGACTGATTTGCGACAGGACGAGCCCTCTGGCGGGTGGATCGAGCGCTCGAGGGCGCTCGGAAAAGGACGGAGGTTACGGTGCCGTCAGCGCGGCGCGCAGGGTGTCGATATCCGGCTGCTGCACGCCTGTTGCCAGGCGCCAGTCCACTTCCTTGCAGACCTGGAACCAGATCACGCCGGCAAGTCCCCATTGCCTGGCCGTGGCGATCATCTCGCGCAGCCAGCCGGCCTTATCCCCGCCCTGCGTGGCGCTGGCCGTTTCGAAAACGTACAGCGGTTTATCCGGCGCGAGCGTTTGCAGCTCCGCACGCAGCGGCTGGAACAGCTCGGCGAAGCTCTGCCAGCGGCTCTGCCAGCCGTGTATCGCGCGCGTGCGCGTTGTTCCCCAGTTGTAGCCATCCATGCCCAGCACGTCGACGACGGCGGCGCCAGGGTACCAGGCGCTGGCCGTGTTCCAGGCGGCAGGCGGCGCAGAGCCCGGACCCGGCACCGACTCCACGTTCGGACAGAAGGCGAAGCGGAGCTTCGTCGCGCCGGCCTGGCGCACGCGCGTGACCACATGGCGGAACATCAGCCGGTAGCGGGCCGGACTGGCCGGACCGTAGGCATCGCGCTGGCCTCCCCAGTGATAGCGCTCCAGGTTCATCTCGTGGGCGAAGCGCAGCATGGCGTCCCCGCCCCAGGCGGCCGCTGCGCGGGCGAAGCGCTCGATGTAGGCATCGTATCGGCCGGCCACGATGTCCGCGGCGTCTATAGCGTGCTCCTTGCCCTCGGCCAGATACATGGGTTCCCAGGTCAGCACCAGGGTCGCGCCGATCGCGGCGACCGCGCGCGCGGTCTGGAGCGGAAATTCCCCTTGGCCCGGCTGTTCCGGATACTGCGGCCACTGCACGAACACATTCACCAGCGAAACCGGCAGGCCCGTTTCCTGTCCGAGCGTTGCGGGCGTCTCCGGCTGTCCCTCCAGGGCCAGGCCGAAACGCAGGCTCTGCGCCCCGGCGAGCGGTGCGCCCCAGGGTACGGACAAGGTCAGCCCCAGGATCAGAATCCGGGCCAGGAGCAGGCCGGGACCTCGGAGCGGGGCGCGCGGATCAGGCGGCATTCTCGCCTCCGGGCGCCTTCGGGCCGATTTCCAGGGGATGGTTGAAGTAGAGCACGGAGGAAAGAATGGCAAAATGGTAGAGGCACCAGGCAGAGTTGACCAGCAGCGCCAGCGGCGGCTCCCACTCGTAGTAGAGCCGGCAGAGGCCCCAGACCGCGGCGGTGAGGCAGAACAGCGCCAGCCCGATTTGCGGCCAGAGCGCCCGCAAGGGAAGGGCCAGGGAGCGGCCCTTGGGCGTGATGCCAAAGGTTCCGCGCACGCCGAGCATGGCCAGCAGCGACGCGCGCATGTACACGGGAAAGCAGACCGCCTGGAGCACCACGCCCACGGCAAGGTCTATGAAGGTATACTTGCGTTGGCGCATCGAGGTCACGAACAGGGTGAACGTGAGCACGATGTAGGGGAAGAAAAAGAGAAAATACAGCTCCGGCCGGGCAAAATAACTTGGCGTGTCCGTCAGCAGGTACAGCGCCGGGCAGAGCATCATGATGAACAGGACCCAGCCGGCGAAGTAGTGCGTGCCGGAGAGAAAGTACTCCCACCATTTCGTGGCCCGCAGTCTGAACGGATTGCGCAGAAACTGGCCGAGGATGGTCCGGAACAGTCCGACCGTGCCCAAAGCCCAGCGGAACTGCTGCTTGAAGTACGCGCCCAGGTCTTCCGGGCCCATGCCGAAGGCCGCAACCTTGTTCAGGTAGGCCGAGCCCCAGCCCTTGAGATGAAACTTGAGCGACGTGGCAAAATCCTCCGTGACCGAAGTTTCGTCGAAACCGCCCACGTCGTTAAGCGCCCCGCGGCGGAAGATGACGTTGGTGCCGCAGCAGAACATGGCGTCTCCCAGGCTTTTTCCCTCGCAGATGTACTCGTAGAACACGGCCTGCTGCAATCCCGAGGCCCGGGCCACGCGGTTGAACTCGAAGTTGGAATAGTATTGCGGGGTCTGAATAAAGGCCAGTTCCGGGTTCTGCTCCATGAAGGCCACCAGGGGTTCCACGAAATCCGGAAAGGGGTTCATGTCCGCGTCGAAGACGAAAATATAGTGCTCATCCCCTGGCTGGCGGTTGCGCTCGTCAAAGGAGACGAAGGAAAAGCCCGCTGGCGGCGTTCCGTTCAAAAAAGCCAGGAAATCGTTGATCATCCCCGCCTTGGCGCCTCGCCAGCGCCGTCGGAACTGGTTGACGCCGATGCGCTGGCACAGCGAGTCGACCTCGCGCCGGTACGCCGCCACGGCCTCGGGGTCCCAGCCGGGGAGGTCGTAGCGCGTGTCGTCCAGAAAATAGATGTATTTGTTGGGATATGTGAGGTTGTGGAAACAGATCAGCGTATCCTCGAGCACGTCGATCGGCTCTTTGAAGGAAGAGACGATAATCGCCACCGGCGGATAGGTCTCCAACGGCGGCACATTGTTCTGATCGATACGTCGCGGGGTCTTCTTGCTGACGGATACGCGAAAAATGTTCTGAAAATATCCGAAGGTGTGTACCATGGTGAACAGTTCGGCCGCGAGCAGCAGCAGGGCGAGCAGCTTGTCCTGCCAGGCATAGGCGGCGACATAGAACAGCCAGAGCCGGGCGCTCAGGTAGAGAAAGACTGCGCCCATGGCCGCCACGCTGAACAGGGCGAAAGCCCGGGCCTTGTAGTCGCTGCGTTGCGGTGTCGCGTTCATCCCGTTTCCTGTCCGGCCTTGCTGTTTGCTGCCGCGTTGAGCTCCGGACGCAACGCGTTGCCTGCGCTCAGAACCGGCAACTCAGCCCCATACTTGCCGACCGGGCCTTCCACTGGTCGGAGTGGTGGACCATGAGTTCCAGGTCCCAGGTCCAGTTTTCCACGAACTCCCAATGCCAGGCCACGGCGCTGCGGAAAAAGGGGTTGCCATCGGTGTCGGATCCGCTGGTCAGTTTGATGTCGTAGTAGTGCGGCCGGCTGCCGCAGAAAAAGAATTCGGAGAGATCGTGCCGCCATTCCAGCGTGGCGCTGCCCGTCAGGTAGTGCTGCGGCGCCCAGTAGGGATGCGTGA
>CAZGAH010000006.1:39185-48149 GCA_964523295.1 uncultured Desulfovibrionaceae bacterium
TACAGAAACCTGTTGCTGTGCGCAGTGTGCCGGTGCTCCACGTCCAGGGCCAGGGACAGCGTGCGTGGGTGATCGCTGAGCAGTATCTTCGTTCCGGCCCGTGCAATGCGCTGGTCATTGCCATCGGTATAGAATGCGTGCTCGTAGCCCAGGCCCAGCTCCAGCCAGCGCAAGGGCACGGCCGCTATCCCGGCCCGGAGACGGTCGGCCTGGATGTCCTGATTCATGGCGAAATGATTGGCGAACTCGTCGCTGCGCCGGTAGCCCAGCAGCACTCGGGCATGGTCCTCCAGGCTGATGACCAGCTCCGCATTGCCCGTAAGGGTGTTGTCGGGCCGGCGGTCGTACCATTTGCCCAGCAGTTCAGCCGAGAAGGAAAAATATTCATTGAACACGCTGCGCAGCCCGAAGGACTGGCCGTAGGCCTGGCGCATCGTCCCGCCCTGTTTGGGGCGTTCCTGCAGATACAGACTGCCCACAGTGAGCCTGTGCTGGCAGTTCAGCGGCAGTTCCGCGCGCGTGAAGCCCTGAATCCGGGTCATCTGGGCCAGAACGCCGTAGCCTTCCTCGTCCCACAGCGACCAGCCGGCCGAGAGCGTTGGACGGGAGCGATGCACGGCGCGTTCCAGCGCGTAACCGGCCAGATTATGGGCCGGATCGATCCGTACCAGCCGCTCCCAGGTCTCGCGCTCGCGTTTGCACAGCCCCAGAGCGCACTGGTTCTGCGCCAGGTCGAATAGCGCCTCCTCGTTGCCGGGTTGCAGGACCAGCAGTTCCTGCGTGCCGCGCATCGCGCGGATGAAATGACGGTCATAGGCGTGTTGTTTGGCCTGCTGCTCGATCCAGGCTGCCTTGCGCAAACGGTATTCCGGCTCGAGATCGCGCAAGGCGCTTTCTGCCTGCTCGCGCAGCGTGCCCTGGAGTCGGGGAAGCTCGTCGCGCAGGGCCTCCCAGGCCAGGAAGAGGGGCAGCTCCTGCGGCAGTCCCAAACGGCACGGCCCCAGGCGCGCCGCGACCTCCTGAGCCTGCGCCTTGTCCAGGCGTCGGTTGTCGCGCCCGCCCGGGAGCCGGTCCAGAAACGGATCGCCCGGCGGGGCAAAAACGGTCTGGTACAGGACGCCGCCCAATCCGGGCATCTTGCCCCAAAAGGCGGTCCTCGCGGCCTCGATGCGGGACACGGGATCCGCGGGCTCGGCCCGCATCAACGTGTCGTAGCCGCGCAGGCCGGCCTCGTACTGCTTGTCCCAGGCCAGCACCCGGGCCAGCGTCAGGCTTGCGCTGCGACTTTCCGGAAACTCGGCGCACAGGTCGCGCAGCAGGGAGAGGGCTTCCTCGTAGCGATTGGCGGTCGCCAGCGCGCGTGCCAGGCCCAACCGGGCGGGGAAGTGTTCGGGCTCGGCCTCCACGACGCGCGCGTAGTCGGCAATGGCCGCCCCGGTCGCGCCCTCGGAGGCCAGGCGTTCGGCCCGGGCGAACAGCGCCGGCGCGGCGCTATCCGACGCAACGGTCGGCACGGACGGCGCGCCCTTGCCGTGGGCCAGTCGGCGATCACGCTGCGCCGTCGGATCCTGCAGCCGCAGCGCCTCGGCCTGCGCCAAACGCGCCGCGTCGAAATCCGGCGCCTGGTTCAGGGCCTCGCGGGTCAGGGCCACGGCCGCTGCGTAATCTTTGGCCTGCACGCAGGTCTGGACCAGGAGCAGGGTCGCCTCCCGCCAAAGCTCAGCGCCGGGTTCCAGCTCGCGCAGCAGCCTGCGCAGCAGGCCTTCGGTCTCCTCGTTGCGCTGCTGGCTCAGGAGCACGCGCCCCAGGCGCAGGCGCAGCGCCAGGTCGTCGGGGCTGGCCTGGAGCAAGGCCCGGTATCTGGCCTCGGCCTCGAGATAATCCCCCCACAGGATGCAGCGGTCGGCGTAGCGCAGGTCCAGGTCCGGATCCTGCGGGGCTTGAGCCCGGGCCTCGCGGTAGAGGTCGCGGCAGCGTGCGTAGTGGCCGGCGGCGGCGTAGGTGTCCGCAAGCAGGAGCGCCCGGGCCTGAGACTCCGGCTCGGCGTCGCGCAGCTCCCTGGCCAGGGCCAGGGCCTCGGGGATCCGGGCCTGGCGCAGCAGCAGGGAAACCTGCACGGCGCGCGCCTCGCTCAGGGAGGGCTCTTCGGTCAGGACCATCGCCAGCAGGGCCTCGGCCTCGGCCAGATCGTCCGGATCGTCGCCCTCGGTCAGCAACCCGGCCAGGGCGATACGCGCCATCGTGTCAGAAATACGGCTCGCGGGCGGGACGAGACTGTCTCTGGCCAACGCCGGGCAGGGTAGTCCCGGGCAGAGGGCGGCCATCGTGGACAGCAGCACGGCCAGGCAGGCGGATGCACACACGCCCCGCGGGCGATGCGCTCTGGAACTTCCCGGCGTCATGCTCATTGCGCCAGGCTCTTGCGCAGCTCCTCAAGCGCCTGGTTGCGTTTTCCGGCCCAGATGAGCACGAAGGCATACTTGCGCCGGATCTGCATGTCGTCGGGCCGGCGTTTGAGGATGGCCTCGTACTCCTTGAGCGAGGCCTCGTAGCGTTTGGTCCAGCTGAGGACTTCGGCCAGCTTCAGTCGCGCTGCGTCGTCGTCCGGCGCGGTCTGCAAGCGCTCGGAAAGCAGGGCCTCGGCCGCGACATAGTCCTTGGCGGCAATGAAGATGTCGGCCAGAGCCAATCTGGCGTCATCGTCCAGATCCTGCTGCGGCAGGCTGCGCAGCAGGTCCAGGGCCTCGCCGGTCTTGCCGGCCCAGGACAGCACGGACGCCATTTCCACGCGCGCCTTCTGCAACGCGGGCTTTTCCTTGAGCAACAGACGGTACTGCACCAGAGACTCGTCGTAGCGTTTGACATAGCTCAGCAACCGGGCCAGTTCCCAGCGTGCCTGCCAGTCGGCGATGTCCTCGCCGATGGGCGCCAGGCTGGGCAGAGGCGCCTTGCCCGCCGGCGGCGCCGAGGGCGGCGCCGGGGGCTCGGGCAAATTCGATGCGGCAGAAACGGTCGAGCCCCAGATCAGAATCAGAGCCAGACTGAAAACGAGAGCGCGGATGGTCATTGTTCCTCCTCCGGTCTATCGGGCAGCAGGGTGCGATAGATGGCAATGGCCTCGTCGAAGCGACCGGCCATGGTCAGCACGCGGGCCCGGGCAATCCGGGCGGGCCGCCAGTCCGGACGCCGGGCCAGAACGCTGTCTGTCAGGGCCAGGGCGCTGTCGTAACGCCCCTGCAAGGCCTGAAGCTCGGCGAGTTTGAGCCTGGGGAACGGGTCGAGGGCATCGAGCTGGATCAGGCGCGTATACGCGGAGTCGGCCGCGGCAAAATTCCCGCTGGCCAGCCAGGCGTCACCCAGGCGTCTGAGCAGCTCCGGGGTTGCCAGGCCCTTGTCCAGGGCCAGGGCGTAGTGGCGCGCGGCTTCGGGAAAGTTGCCGGCCACGAAGAAACGGTCGCCCTGAAAGCGCTGCACCTGGGCCTGGCGCACAATCCGGTAGACCTGCGGCGTCCCCAGCGCCACAGCGAGCATGAGCGCGAGATAGATCAGATAATGGCGACGCTCGATACCGATCACGCCCGACCTCCAGGCTGCTTCGTCAGTGACCTGCCTTCGCCTGTCCCGTCCTGGCAGCCAGGGCCGCCAGAGCCTCGGCCTGTGTGGGGTACATGGCGAAAACGCTGTCCGTCCGGGTCAAGGCGAACATACGGCGAATGGGTTCGGTCACGCCGGTCAAGGCAATCGCGCCGTCCGGAGCGACCGCCCGATGCAGGGCCAGAAAGGCCCCCAGTCCCTTGGAATCCATGAATTCGACCTGGTCCATCTCCAGAACGATCCGGGTGTGTCCCTGACGGATGAGATCGAATATTTCATTCTTCACCCCGTTGACGTTGTCATATTCCAGACGTTCGTGGGGAATGACCAGAATGATGCTTCCGCCTTCCTGTTTCGCTTCCAGCAACTTGCCCCCCTCCTTGTGCTGCACGCAGACCCCGAAGTCACTACGGGATCAAAAGGTTTGAATGTAGAGCAGCATAAGTGTATTGTAATTGGTATACAACTTTTTTTCAAGCATCTTGATCGAACGCAGATAGGGGGCCACGGCCTTGTCGGCAAAGGCCAGGGTGAAGACCTCGGCCGGGATTTCCGGCTCAAAGGCGTCGAGCAGGTCTTCCACGTTCAGGCATGCCTCCAGGTCGGCAAGCGAGCAGGCGCTGTCGGATGCGCGCGCCAGCGTTGCCTCCAGGCGCTGCTGGTTGCGCTCCACGTGTCGTGCCGCGTCGTCGAGCAGAAAGGCCCGCAACTGCGCATAGTCTTCCTTGTCCACCCCGCTGATGCGCGAGAGATACGGCGCCAGGTGCTTGAGATAGATACGGATGCCGCGCTTGAGCAGCACCGCGTCCTTGAGCACGCGCAGCATGAGTCCCGCGGGGGTCTTGAAGTCGGTCAGGTCAATGTCCAGCCCCTGCGTGTCGAAGGAAATGGCTATCGGATACAGGGCAGGTTTCCGCCGGGCAAAGCTCACGCCGCAGGACCAGGCGTCGAGCGCCTCTTCCCAACGGACCCAGACGATATTGCCCGAGGTGTAGGTCTCGCCGGCAAAGCGAAACGGGGCATGGAAATCGACCTCATCGCCCGTGCGCAGCCACTCCCTGCGGGTCAGCCAGCGCGGGAGCAGAATTCTGGCGCCGTTCAGGCTCAGATCGGCGAGCAGATACTGAAAGGGAACGAAGTCCTCCTCGCGTGAACCAAGAAACGGCAGGACAATGGAGTTGATGCCCACGCGCCGCTCGGCGCGCAGCTCCTGCCCGGAAAGCACCGGCGCCGCGGAGGTCATGTCGCCCGCTCCCGGGCCGGTGAGGACGTGGCTGACCCCATGGGCGCATCAGGCGATGCAGGATGCGTGGGGCGCAAAAAACGGTATGGCAGGAATCCATTACAGCGCATGCATCACCTGTATATGTCGTCCCGATGCCGGTCAAGCCATGGCGCCGGGGGCAGCGCATCGTCCGGCCTGCCCGGAATCCGCTCCTGTCCGCTTATTCGCCCTTGAGCCCGTACTTTTCCATGCGCGCCAGCAAGGTCGGGCGCGAGAGGCCGAGCAGGCGGGCGGCCTGACTGCGATTGTCCCGGGTCAAGGTCAGCGTCTCGTCCAGAACAAGCCGGCCGAAGTGGTTCATGAGCCGTTCAAAAAGATCCGGGCTGCGCGGGGCGAGTAGTTCGGCGCGCAGCCAGGTCCTGATGGTCGCCTCGGCGTCTGAGTTGTCCGCCGGGGCCTCGGGTTCGCGTTCGAGCACGCGGAGGAGTTCCTCCGCCTCGACCGGGGCCCCGCGGTTGAAAATGAGCACCTTGTGCATGGCGTTGGCCAGTTCGCGGACATTGCCGGGCCAGGGGCGGTTCTGGAGCAGGGCCACGGCATCGGGCGTCAGGCCGGGGCTGGCGGAACCGGCCTCGCGTGCGTAGCGGCGCAGGAAGTATCCGGCCAGCAGTCCTATGTCGTCCTTGCGCTCGCGCAGGGGCGGCAGGCGCAAGGTGACCACGTTCAGCCGGTAATAGAGGTCTTCCCGGAACCGGCCTTCCCGCACGGCTGCCTCGAGATCGCAGTTCGTGGCGGCCAGAATGCGCACGTCCACGGCCTGAGGCCCCTTACCGCCCAGGCGCTCGATCTGCCGCTCCTGCAGCAGGCGCAGCAGCTTGGCCTGGATGCTCAGGGGCATGTCCCCGATTTCATCGAGCAGCACCGTGCCCCGGTTGGCCTGCTCGATCTTGCCGATGCGCCGGTTGACCGCGCCGGTAAAGGCGCCTTTTTCGTAGCCGAACAGCTCGCTTTCCAGAAGCGTCTCGGGAATGGCCACGCAGTTGATGGCCAGGAAGGGTTGATCCGCGCGGTGGCTGTGGTGGTAGATGGCGCGGGCCACGAGTTCCTTGCCCGTGCCCGATTCGCCCAGAATCAGCACCGTGGCGTCGCTGCCGGCCACGCGGCCGATGGCCTTGTACAGCTCCTGCATGGCCGGACAGCGTCCGACCAGGGCCTCGCCGCCTTCCGCTCCGCCGGCCTCGCCCTCCAGATCGACACGGGCGCGCATGAGCCGCCCGGCCTCGACGGCGCGTTCGATCAGACTGAGAATCGTCGGGATGTCGAAGGGCTTGAGCACGTAGTCGTAGGCCCCCATCTTGGTGGCCTCGATGGCAATTTCGGTCGTACCGAACGCGGTCATGACGATGACAGGCAGCTTGGGGGCGAATTCGCGAACCCGGCGAAAGGTCTCCAGCCCGCTCATGCCGGGCAGCCGGACATCCTGGATGATCAGGTCCGGTTCCTCGCGGCGCGCCAGTTCCAGCCCGACTTCACCGCTCGGCGCCACGAGCACGCGGTGCCCCTCCACCCGCAGCAGGCGCTCGAAACTCGTGCGCAGCTGCGCGTCGTCATCGACGATCAGGATCGTAGCCAATTGCTCTGCTCCCGACAGGGCAGGCCGAGCACGAAGGTCGTGCCCCGCCCTTCCTCCGACTGCAAATGAATCCAGCCGCCGTGTTCCTCCATGATCCGCCGCGCAATGGCCAGACCGAGCCCCGTGCCGTCCTCCTTGGTGCTGAAAAACGGCTCGAAGACTTTGTCTTTGACGGCATTCGGTATTCCCGGCCCGTCATCCGATACGCGCACAATGGCCACCTGCCCCCCGGGTTCCACAATGCCCGCCCCCTCGCGCACGTGGATCCGGCCGCCCGAGACCATGGCATCGCAGCCGTTGAGCAGCAGGTTGATCAGCTCCTCTTTGAGCTGATCCGGGTCGCAGTGTGCATCGGGAAGCGGGTCCGAGCGCTCCAGGCTCACCTCGATGTGCCCGGTCTCGAAGCGGTGGCGCAGCAGCTGCAAAGTCATATCCACGACCATGGAAGGGCTCACCGCCTGCATCCGCAGTTTCGGCGGGCGCGAAAACTCGAGAAAGCTGCGCAGGATCGTGTCAATATGCCGTATCTCCTCGGCAATGACCTCGAAGTCCTCCTTTTGCAGCGTATCCAGCGCCAGGCTGCGCTCCAGGGTGAACAGGCGCATCTTCACCGAGGTCAGCGGATTGCGGATGCTGTGCGCGACGCCGGCAGCCATCTGCCCGACCATGGCCAGTTTCTCGGCCTGGAGCAGGTGCTCGCGGCTCTGGTCGAGCTTGAGCTGCACCTTGTCAACGCTCTCCAGCAGCGTCTTCAGCCGCTCATCGAGCAGCGACAGCTCATTCCGACGCGCAGCCGCTTCCGGCCCCAGACGCAAGGCCATCCGGCGCAAGGGGCGAAGCACGCGGCGAAAGGCATAGAATCCGAAAAGCGTCCCGAGCAGCAGCGCGCCACCCAGACCGATCCAGGCCAGCCCGGCGAGGCCTTGGGCCGCGCTGCGGGTCTCCAGCTCCAGGGGCTTCAGCCGTTGATGCCGGTCCCGGCGATAGGCCTCGCACAGGACGAGCAGTTCCCGGAAGTGCTCCTGCTGCTCCAAACGCAGCGGCGTCTCGAATTCGTTCCGGGCGGAGCCGGTCAGGTACAGGCGCCGTTCGAGGGCGAAGCCGTAGCGCACGTATTCATGATCCAGCCGGCGCAGCAACTGCCGGCTCTCCTCGGCGCCGACCGAGGACTGCGCCTCCTGCAGCAGCTGCTCCACATCGCCACGCTGCACCCTGATGCGCTCCAGGATATCCGGTTCGCTCGTCAGCATGTAGGTGGCGGAAAGTCCTTCCAGCTCGACAAACAAACGCTGCAGATCAAGGGCTGCGTCTGCAACGCGCTGTATCCGTTCCTGACCGATCAGCGCATCCTGAAGCACTGCCGCCCGGTACAGCGCCAGCAGCCCAACGACAAGCATCATGCCGGGCAAGGACGCATAGAGGAACAGAAGCCGCGCACGCAGACCGGGCAATACGATTTTCATGTCCGCACCGACTCCTTGTGCGTCAGGCCCGACTTCCCGCCCGGGCGCCGCATCAGGGAATGATGATGAGCGACCCCAGGCTGTTCGGACCGTATTCCTGTTTGGTCAGGAGCAGATGCCGCAGGCCGTACTCCCGGGCCAGTTCTCCGCGCAGCCGCTCGGCCCCGGCATGGGAACGGCCTGCGCCGATGAGCAGGCGAAACCAGACGCCGTGTCGGGCGTAGGTCTCGCTGCGGAGCGAGGCCTGCTCCACGCCGGTCTTCTTGAGATAATCGAGCCTGGCCTGGCCCATGGCCTCGTCGTGCCACGTGCTGTCAAGCAGGTAGAACTCCGCGGGAGCCTCGTTTTCGTAGGAAAAATCAGCCTCGGCAAAGGCCGGCGGCGGGGAATGATCGAAGACGTAGCCCTTGGACTTCATGCAGGCCTCGACCGTGGCCGACTTGTCCGTATAGCGCAGTTGCGCGGTTGCGTCCTGGCAATGCGTCCAGTCGGCGTGCCAGCCCGATTCCGGCGTACGGGGATGATAATACGTCCCCTGCGGGGCCTGCCGCGGCACACACCCGGAGACGATGAGCGCCAGAAGCAGCCCGGCGCAGATATGACGCGCAGCAAAGAACTCAAGGCCAGACACCAAGCCCCCCTGTTGGACGGAGAAAACACATTTCACACACAGACGCCACCGGCACCAATCCCGCCGGATACCTCCCTGTCATAGCGGCAATAGGCGCAGGGTGCAAGAAAAGCCGGCGCAGGCGACCGGGTTTCGTCGCAATGAGTATCACCTGCAAGGGGGCTTGCAATCTATGGGTCAGGAATGGAATACGTTTTTTCTACTGGCCGACGGATTCGGGAGCGTTTGGCGGCGATGCCTTCGCGCTTTACTCAAGTCAGATCTCAAACCGCCCCGGCGCCTGGTTTTGTGTTGCCGATCCCGAAATACCGGTTCTGCACTGGATATCGGTTACCGTTTTGGCGACTTAACGCTGCTGATAACCGACATCCGCATTACCGCAGCGTCCGACCTGCCCTAGACTGATCGAGGCGAACGA
>CAZGAH010000006.1:48171-55312 GCA_964523295.1 uncultured Desulfovibrionaceae bacterium
CGCTCGTGCATCGGGCCAGGCCTCAGCGCCAACGACCTATGGCCATCCAGGGAATGGCGCGCAGGTCCTTGACATTGGCCTGCATGGCTACCCGCGCGGTGAATTGCGTCGGGGACAGGCGGTCCTTGTACAGCCAGGCGTTCGCAACCTTCTGCGTCTGATAATTCGCCACATTGGTGAAGGATACCACGGGGGGCTCGACGAACGGGGCGGGAAATTTGACCGTGACCTGACAGATTTCCACCGGCGCGTCGCAGGGCACGGCCATGACGCCGTAGAGTATCTGGATGTTGCCCAAGCGGACCATGCCGGGCAGGCGGTCGTCGACGAGCGTGGCAAGGACGTCAGCCGTCGGCGCGGCGGGCAATTTTTCCGGGGCGATTGCCGGCAGGACGATCTGCTCGCCCTTTTGCTGCGCGCGCGCCTGGCCGGGACACAGCGGCAGCAGCGCAAAGAGCAGCAGGCAGCAGGCCGCTCCAGTTGCGATCGAGTAGGTTTTCGGATTCACGACACACGCGGCGTTTCTCATGGCGGTATATCCCCTGTTCAAGATTGTGCCCGCGTCCCCCGAGCGCCGAGCGCTCATGCCCCTGTAGCTGAGAAAACCGGGAAGATCAAACGCTGATCGGTGGTTCCCCTGTCGAAGCATCCGGCGCGAAGGGGAGCGCAAAAATGAACAGGCTGCCGTGGCCAGGCTCGCTTTCCACCCACAGCGAGCCACCGTAATGCATCACGATTTCGCGGCAGATGGCCAGTCCGAGACCGGTTCCCGCGGGCTTGCCCGTCTCGGAGTTGTCGACCTGTCGGAAGCGGTCGAAAATGTTTTCCTGATCCTCGGGGGCGATGCCCGGCCCGGTATCGCGAACGCTGATTGCAATGTTCGCACCCTGGCGTCTGGCCGTACACGTCACTGTGCCCTCGTTGGTAAACTTGTGCGCATTCCCGAGCAGATTGATGAGCACCTGGATGATACGCGCCCGGTCGGCGACGATGACCGGAAGCCCGGACTCGATATCCGTCTCCAGACGCAGTCCCTTGCTGTCGAACAGAGAGGAGATGGACTCCACTGCGCGTTTAACGAGTTCGTCCACCCGCAGCGGCTCGTCTTTCCAGATCGCCTTTCCGGATTCCAGCCGGGCGATGTCCAGAAGGTCCTCGATGAGCGTGGTCAGCCGGTCAGCCTCCACGATAATAATGCCCACGTCGCGGGCAACGCGTCGGAGGGTGCGCTCCATGGTCGCATGTTCCGGCGCCAGGTGCGGCAGCACGTTTTCGCTCAGCCTGGCCTGGATCATCACGGCAAACCCGGAAATGGAGGTCAGCGGCGTGCGCAGCTCGTGCGAGACCGTGGAGAGAAATTCCGTTTTAAGCGCATCGATGTCCTTGAGTTTGCCATACGCGCGCTCGACCTCGTCCTTAGCCGCCACCAGCTGGCGGTTGCTTTCGCTCAGCTCCAGCGTACGCTCGGCCACCTTGCGGTCCAGGTTGTCGATGTGGTCTTTCAGATTCGCGCGCATCAGCTCCAGATGACGCCAGAGCCGTTCCATCTCCAGCGGCAGTCCGGCGGGGATGGCGGCCGTGTCGGCGAGGTCGCCGCGGGCGATGCGTCGGGCGGTCAGCGCCAGATCGGCCAGCGGCGCGCTGAGCTTGCGGGCCATGAGCACGACGAGGGTCACCGCCACGCCCAGGGTGATCAGGGCCACGAGGACGGCCTGCCGCCGCTGCACTCGCAGGCTTTTCTGCATGGTTTCGGCCACCGTGCGCGCAAAGGAGGCCTGCGTCTGCAACGAATTGGACAGCCGGTTGACGAACTCGACATTGCGCCGGAGTTCCGCCTTGGGCGCCAGTACCCTGAGCGTGACCTGGCCGCTCATGACCACGCGCGAGGAGACGAAAAACGAATCCGTATCCGGATAGACCGCCGTGAACGCCTTGCCGACATCGCCCGGGTCGGGATGGGCGAGAATGCTGTCCTGCGCGTCCGTCAGGACGATCGTGGCAGGCACGTCCGTATTGCGGGGCATCGCGGCCCCCAGTATTTCCCGCAGCGGAATCGTCAGCTTGAGAAAACCCAACCGGAGCCCGCGATACGGATTATAGCGCTCGCCCGAATAGATCAGCGCGGCGCTCAGGCACAGCACAGGCTCCGGCGCAAAGGGGAAATCCCGGTCAAGATATACCAGCGAACTGACAATGCCGGAGTGATCGTTCAACCGGGCCCGGAACCAGGCCTCGGCGGACTCGTCCTCTGTCTGATTGTTCATGGGGACGGCATCGAAGGCGTCGCCGCCGGGCAGAGGGACATCTTGGGTCATGCGCAGCAACTCCCGGCCCTCGGCATCGACCAGCGTCAGCTCGGAGAGGGCGTAATTGCGCAGGGCTTCGGCAAAAAGCACCTCCACCTGCCGCACGGCGACCGGCCTGGCCTGTGGCGAGGCATTCATGAACGAGGCGACCAGCGTTGAGGCCGAAAGCGTCTCGACCAGCCGGGTCAGCGAGGTCATGGTCAGCAGGATGCCGCTTTGTATTTGCAGGCTGAAAAAGGCGTAATCGGAGCGGCTGCGCCGTTCCAGAAGGCTGAGCACCTCGTTGGCGGTCCGGTCGGTCGTGTCCTGCAACGAGGTGATATCGCGGGACAGCGCGTCGGCGTCCTTGGTTATGGCCTGGGTATGCAGAAAATTGAGGTACCCGAGCAGGAAGACCGGGGCTACGACAAGAGGGATGCAGACGGCCAGCAGCCGCGAACGGATTCTCATGAACGAACGTCCGGGTGCGCGGATTCGAGTATTTTGCGCCACCAGCGCCGAAGCTCCGCGTCGTGCAGATCGCGGTACAGAGCCAGCCGCTGCATGGTCTCCGGCGTGGGAAAGATGAGATTGTCCCGAAAATACTCAGGGTGCTTCGAGCGCAACAACTCCACGGATGCGGAATTGGGGACGGCGTAGTGCAGATTGTAGGCGTTGGCTGCCTGGATTTCGGGATCGAGCATGAAGTTGATGAACTGTAGCGCCAGGGCGCTTTGCGCCCCGCGCATCAGGCAGAGCACATCCACGGTAAACTCGGACCCCTCCTCAGGCAACACGTAGGCAAGCTTGTCGGGCGCTTCAGCCAGAGTGGACAGGGCGTCGCCGGAGTACATCACAGCCATCGCCAGGGTTCCGGAGAGCAGCCCCTGTCGCAGTTCCGGGACATTTGAACTGATAAACCGGAGAAAGCCATTTTTTCGCAATTCGTAAAAAAGCCTGGCCGCCTCTTTGATCTCGCCGGCGTCGCGCGTATGGATGTCCAGCCTCAGAGAGTGCAGGCCCATGCAGAGCATCAGCGGCGTGTCCAAGGCTGCTATCCTGCCTTTCAGCGCCGCCGGGGGGGAAAAATAGTCCTTCCAGCTCGTGACCGCCCTGCCGACAATATCCTTGCGGTAGATCAGACCGGTCGTGCCCACCAGATACGGAACGACGTAGCGCTCCGGCGTATCCCCGAGCAGGTTGCGATACCGCTCAGGGATATGGCGCAGGTTGGGTACGGCCTGGTCCGGCACCGGGGCAAGAAAGCCGGCGGCGACAAGGGGTGGCACATTTTCCAGGCTGGTGATCAACACGTCGTAATACGACTTCATATTTTCAATCTTGTTGAGCATTTCGCTCTCGTTGGTGTACTCGTCGTACTCCACGGTGCAGTTGAAACGCCGGGCAAAGGCCTGCAAACTCGGAGAACGCCGGCTCATCGGCTCGGATTCATCCACCTGCGCGTCCGTGTCGATGAATTCGGACCAGTTCAGGACGCGCAGCACGGGCGGGCTTTCCGCAACGGCGTACGACGAATACATGCCGAACAGGATTGTCAGGTACGCAACAATGTACTTCATGATCATTCCCCTTGAAGAAGCCATCCGCGGAGTCGCGAACATCCGTCAGCCGTGCCGCCTGGCGAGAACCCTCTCCGATGCTGCCTGTTTAGCCCTTCCGCCCGCGGGCGTCAAACCGAAAATCGCAGTGCCGGCTGTCAGAACAGGAGTCGAATCCGAGGCCACGGTTCGCGAAAGGCAGAACGACAACGTTGCAGGGCTCTCTCTTTCGCAGGAGTTTCAGTACCCGTTTTTGACGTCGGAAAGGGCGTATCGGGCATTATGCAGTTGGAAAAGGCAGTCAACAGCACTGTTGTGCTGATTTGCCAGTCGGTACGGAGTGGCTTGCCATGGCGTCCGCAGTGAGCCGGTGGTTGAAGATGCAGTCTGGAATGGTTTCCCGGCCTTGATGTCGGTGTTTTCAACGGGAAGAGCCGGCAATTTCGTTTGACAGCAACCTGCAGGACGGGCAGACTGTCATTGAGGGCCGTTGCGACGTCCGGCATGGGGCCGGACACCGTGCGCAAGGCCCTGCGCGTCGGCAGGACCTATGGACACGATCCACATCGAAGGGGCCAGGCAGCATAATCTCAAGAATCTGACCCTGGACATCCCGCGCGACAGGCTGGTGGTGGTCTGCGGACCGTCGGGCTCGGGAAAGTCCACCCTGGCCTTTGACATTGTTTACGCCGAGGGGCAGCGACGCTACGTCGAATCCCTCTCGGCCTATGCCCGTCAATTTTTACCGCAGATGGACAAGCCCCTGGTCGACCGCATCGAGGGGCTTTCGCCGGCCATCTCCCTGGAGCAGCAGACCGCCTCGCGCAATCCCCGTTCCACGGTCGGCACGGTCACCGAGGTCTACGATTTTCTGAGGGTCTTTTTCGCCCGGCTGGGCCGGGTCTTTTGCCCGCAGTGCGGCCTGCCCATTCAGGCGCAGACCAGCGATCAGATCGTGGACGACATCCTGTCCCTGCCCGAGGGGGCGCGTTTCCTGCTCCTGGCGCCGCTCGTGGAACATCAGAAGGGAACCCACGCCGACAGGCTGAAGAAGCTCCGCACGCAGGGATTCGCGCGCGTGCGCGTCAACGGCGAGGTCGTTGGCCTGGATCCCCTGCCTGACCTGGAGAAAAACCGGAAACACACCATCGAGCTGGTCGTTGACCGGCTGGTGCAGAAGTCCGGCCTGCGCAAGCGTCTGGCCGACTCCGTGGAGCTGGCGCTCAAGTACGGCCAGGGGCGGATTGCCGTGGCCCGCGTGGACGCCGATGGGGCCGAGGAGCGTCTGCTTTCCACGGAGGCGGTCTGTCCGCAGTGCCGCATCAGCCTGCCGCCCCCCAGCCCGCAGCTGTTCTCCTTCAACAGTCCCCAGGGCGCCTGCACGGCCTGCTCGGGAATCGGCAGCGTGGAGTATTTCGAACCCGAGCTTCTGGCACCCAACAAGGGGCTGAGCCTGAACCAGGGCGCCGTCCTGCCGTGGCGAAATCCCCGGCTCATGGACCGCCATCGCGAACGGCTGGCCAGCCTGGCCGCCAGTGCCGAAAAAACCCTGGATACGCCCCTGGCCGAATTTCCGGCCGAGGCGCTCGGGCGGTTGTTTCACGGAGACCCGGGCCTGGATTGGCCCGGCGTGGTCAATCTGCTCGAAACCGGCATGACCTACGGCCACATCTGGCGCGACGAACTCGCCCGCTTCCGCCAGAGCAGGCCCTGTCCCGCCTGCGCCGGCGCCCGGCTCAAGCCCGAGGCCCTGGCCGTGCGCGTCCACGATCTGAATATCTTCCAGTTCTGCTCCCTGTCGGTCACGCGCGCGCTCGCCTGGTTGCAGGCCCTGCATTTCGAGGGACCGCGCACGCGCATCGCAGAGCCTCTGCTCAAGGAGCTGACGCACCGACTGGGCTTTCTGGTCAATGTCGGCCTGGATTACCTCAACCTGACCAGGACCATGGCCACGCTGTCCGGCGGCGAGTCGCAGCGCATCCGCCTGGCCGGGCAGCTCGGCTCGGGACTGGTCGGCGTTACCTACGTGCTCGACGAACCCAGCATCGGTCTGCACCCGCGGGATAACGAACGGTTGCTGCGCACGCTGCGCAGCCTGCAAGAGCGCAGCAACACCGTGCTGGTCGTCGAACACGACGAAGCGACCATCCGCGCTGCCGATCATGTCATCGAGCTTGGCCCGGGCTCGGGCGCGCAGGGCGGGGAGCTGGTCTTCAGCGGGCCGGTGCAGGAGTTGCTCCAGTCGCCCGAGTCCCTCACCGCGCGCTATCTGCGTGGCGAGCTGCGCATCGAGCGGCCGGAAAAACGTCGCCAGGCAACAGGAGCATTGCGCATCCACGGTGCGCGCGCCAACAACCTCCAGAACCTCGACTGCGTCATCCCCCTGGGGTGCCTGACCTGCGTCACCGGTCCGTCGGGTTCGGGCAAGAGCTCCCTGGTCATCGACTCGCTCTACAAGCACCTGGCCCTTGCCCGCGGTATCAAGGTGGAGTTCCCGGGTCCCATCGCCGGCATCGAGGGCGCGGAGCTGGTGGACAAGATCGTCGCCATCGACCAGACGCCCATCGGTCGCACGCCCCGCTCCAATCCGGCCACCTATACGAAAATATTCGACGAAATCCGCAACATCTTCGTGCAGACCCCGGATGCCCGCCAGCGCGGCTACAAACCCGGCCGCTTCAGTTTCAACGTCCGCGGCGGCCGCTGCGAGGCCTGCCAGGGCGACGGCCAGATCCGCGTGGAGATGCACTTCCTGCCCGACGTCTACGTGACCTGCGAGGTCTGCAAGGGCCAGCGCTACAACCGGGAAACCCTGGAGGTGCGCTTCAAGGGCCTGAACATCGCCGAGGTGCTCCAGATGAGCGTGGCTCAGGCCCGACGGTTCTTTACCCACTTCCCGGTCCTGGAACGCCGGCTCGGCGTGCTCGAGGATGTCGGCCTGGACTACCTGGCCCTGGGACAGCCCGCAACCACGCTCTCGGGCGGCGAGGCCCAGCGCATCAAGCTGTCCCGGGAGCTTGGCAAACGCAGTCTGCCGCGTACGCTTTACGTGCTCGACGAGCCGACCACCGGCCTGCATATGCACGAAGTCGGCAAGCTCATCCACGTGCTGCATGAGCTCGTCGACAAGGGCGCTTCCGTGGTGGTCATCGAACACAACGCCGACGTCATTCTCGCCGCGGATCAGGTCATCGACCTCGGCCCGGGCGGCGGCGAGTCCGGAGGCCGGATCGTGGCCCATGGGACGCCGGAGGCGATCATGGAGGTGGGAAAGGAAACCCTCCGGGATCAGTTGGC
>CAZGAH010000006.1:55322-68737 GCA_964523295.1 uncultured Desulfovibrionaceae bacterium
CCGGCCTCGGTCACTGGCGCCTTTCTGCCGCGTAGGCCCTGATCGCTGGCCCCCGACACCACGCCCTTGCCATCCCTCGCCGCTTCGTCAACGCTCCCGTACGCTCAGGCCCGGGCCGAGGCCTCGGGCTGCCGGGCCTGACCAAGGTTCAGCCACGCGGCCAGCCGCTCGCCGGTGCTGCGCGTGGGCATGCCCTCGCGTCCGTCGAACAGCCCGGTCCGGTCCTTTGTCGCGGTGGCCAAGTGACCGGTCTCGGACAGTTCGAGCACTGTGGTGAATTCGTATTCGATGCCCGGCCGTTGCTGAGGCAGGCGGGCGGTGCGGCCGGAACGCCCGGCGCCGTGCTCCCTGTCGGACGCGGGGAAGGCGCGCTGCGGCCGGCTGCGCAGTGTCACGATGACGTGGCACGGACTCTGGAGCAGCGTACGCAGCAACCGCGCGTGCTCGCGGGACGGCTCCCGCCAGGCGTCTTCGCGCCGGGCACCGGCGGCACGCGCCGTGTTTGCCTGATCCACGATTCCGCCCGGTCCGCTCCAGGCCGGAGAAAGGCTGTCCACGATAACTATCTGATATCCGGCGCGCTCGGCCGCTGCAATGGCCTCGATATACCGCTGCGGCGTATAGGGCGGATCGAGCCGGAGGATGTCGTAGGGGCACAGTCCGGCGTAGAGTTCGCCGCTGCCGTTCTCGGTGTCGATCATGGCGATCCTGCCGCCTATACCGCTGGCGATCAGCAACGCCGAGTAGGTCTTGCCGCTGCCGGACGGACCGCACAGCGCCAGCCGCAATGTGATGTTGCGTCGAATTGCTCGTTCGAACATGGCAGTTCTCTCCTGTGGTCTACGCGCCTGCGTAAAGGGTGCTTCCCGGCCTTGCCTGCCATCCCTGCCCGGACCGGACCGACGGAGCGGGCTGGCCGGTAGCCCGCTCCGCCTGTCCGCCCGTACGGCTACGCCGCCCGCACAGTCAGCCTGCGCCGGAGGCGTATGCAATCCCCGCGAGTGTTATGTAACCCCTGACGGGGCACTCCCTGCGTTGACAGGATTGGTTGAAGGTGAACCGTTCGTTGCCTCGTACAGCGCCCCCGACCATTCAAGGCGGGTTTGGCGCCGCATCCATGAGAGGCATTCTACGCAAATAGAGAATTTAGTCAAGCACTTTTTTCGCAAATAGCAAACAGGCCGCTCACGGCTCGCCCACGACGCTTCTGCCGCGGGTCTGGCGTGCTGCGCTCAAAGGAAGGGATTGGCCTTCGCATGGAAGGGGCTGGACAGAAAAGGTGGGGGGAGCGGGCTGTTGCGAGGCGGGCGGATCAGTATTCGCGTGCGGACCAGACCACGCGACCAATAATACGGATATTGACGTTTTCGTGCAGCTGGACCTCGAAATCTCCGGACCCGGGATTTTCGCTGCGCAGGATAAGCAGTCCCGGCCGGGCCTCGAGGCGTTTGACGATGACCGAATCATCCACTCCGATAGCGTAGATGTGCCCTGAAATGGGCTGGTCCTGCGACTGGTCGACCATGACCGTATCCCCGTGCTCGAGCACAGGGCTCATGCTGTTGCCGGCGATGTCGAACAGCACCATGCGCCGGAAATTTCCCTTGCGACGCAGAAAATCGGTGCGGAAGGCGTAGTAGCCGATCACTTCGGAGTCGGTTTCGAACGATCCGCCGCCGGCGCTCAGGCGGGCCTTGACCTTGGGCACGGCCTGGAATTCCCCGGCGGTGATGTCTTGCACGGGCAAGGACTCGGGCGCCGTTCCAAGCACCCGCTTGCCGTGGAGCACGATCTCCGAATGGGTCAGCCCCAAGGTGCGGGCTATGGCATTGAGCATTCTTACGCTGCCCGGTCGCTGCCCCGACAGTATACCGCTCAGATAGCTCGGACTGATGGGCGCGCCCTCTTCCACGCGCCTGCGCGCGTCCCGACCCCGGGTGTCCAGAATGTCCCGCAAGCCGGCCCGAAAGAAGGGCTCCTCGGTGTCCCGGACATCGTCCGCCAGGGGCGGAGTGTCTATCCTGTCCATTGGCTCCCTTTGCAAACAGCACTGCCCGTTGAGAATGTCATTGACTTTCTTCTCAAATAGCGTAAAGTGTATTTGTCTATTTGCGAAATTATCCGCCGTTCTTCGCTCCGCGTCCGAACGGCGCACGACAAACGGACCCGGTCAGGGGCGGACCTTTTTCCTCCTACCTCGGCAGGGGAAATACTGTCAAGCCAGCGACCGCACGGGTCAAAGGAGAGGGAGCAACGATGGCGTCGGAGAGGCTGGTTTTTGCGGGGCTGGACAACATTGCCGAAGCGCTCGGGTGCTCGAAAAAGACGCTGTACAAGTGGATTACGGACAAGGCGTTTCCGGCCTTCAAGATGGATGGCGTCTGGCGCGCATTGCCGGGCGATGTTGAGCGCTGGTTGCGCGAATGCCGGGCAGAAAGTGATCGGCGGGCTCGATAGTGACCCCTGAAAACCCTGTCAAGAGGAAATGTCGGCGCCTGGGCGGGTATGGCTGGTTACTGACGGATACGTCGAAAAACCGGGGCTATACTTCGCGCATCCGGCAGCGGAAAGGGCCCTGGCCGGGGTCCCGGACCCTGCGGCGCAACACAAGCACATGCAGGAGGAGGAGATGAACGTCGCAACAACAGCCCACGCAATGGACTCTCTGGACGTGGAACAGGTCATTGATTGGGAAAATCTGCCTTCAGGGTTGTCCGACATCAGACGCATTGCCGGCGCCCCGACCGCGATAGCGCTCGCGCGCAGTTACGGCGGGCATTCCGTGTACATTCCCCGCCGCGTGAACGAAGCGCATCCTCTGGTCGCGCTGCTCGGTCCGGAGGCCGTCGAGGCCTTGGGCAGCGTTTACGGCGGCGAACGGATCAACGTCCCTAAGGCGGATTCCATTCTTCGGCAGCTGCGCTGCCGCTCCATCCGGGCCGCGCGTCGGAACGGTGCCACGGTCGCGGCCCTGGCGACCGAGCATGGTCTCACCAGGCGCCGGGTTTTGCAAATCCTGGCAAGTTCCTAGGAGGAAGACGTGATCCCTGTTCGCAACGTCACGGTAAGCGTCTGGAGCAGCAGCGGTCAGCCTGTCGCCGACGCGCAGGTCGTGGCCCGGCTTTCCTGCGAGGAAGTCTATGCAGGGCAGGTCGTGCGTTCCGATGTGTCTGCCCGGACCGACGCGGCCGGCAGCGCCGTGCTCGCCCTGTTCCCCAACGAGCTCGGCAGCCGCGGCAGCCACTACCGCGTCAGCATCCACGCGCCCGGCGTCGCGCCCGCGACGTACACAGCCGTTGTACCCGACCGCGAGTGCACCCTGCACGAGATCGCCGACCTCGACGCCTTCCCGCCCGCGTATTGGTCGACCAAGGCCGACCGTGTCCCGGCCGCGACGGCTGGCCACCTGGCTGCTCTCGACGCCCGGGGCAACCTGACGGATGCAGGCTCTTCGCTTGCGGACATCGTCGCTGGCGCCGGGGCCTTTGCCGTCGTCAACCGCTTCGCCGAGCTGGACACCGCCCAGGCTCGTGCCGACGCACGCGCCAACCTGGAGCTGCAATACATTGATGGCGGCAACTTTTAACCTTTAGCCTGTCACAAGGAGAACACCCATGCCCAGAATCCAAGTCAAACGCGGCCTCAAGGCCAACCTGCCCAGCTCCGGGATGCTCGCCGGCGAACCCATGGTCACGACCGACCGCGGCACCCTGCACGTGGCGACCGATGCCACAACGAAGCTGCCCGTGGTCCCGGCCATCGACGACCTGTCTACCCTGGCCGCTGTGGCCGGCGACTCCGACCTCGTGCTCATCCACGACGCTGACGAGGCTGCCGGGCAGAAGGAAAAGAAGATGACCTTCAACGCCTTCAAGACCGCCCTGAATATCCCCGCAGGCAGCAGCGACGAAAAGGTCGCGGTCGTGAGCGGCGGCACCGCCGGTTACCTCTACGGCACGGACGGCTCGGACGGCGTCATGCGCATGGGCGCGAGCATGGCCTGGTCCAAGGACGCCGGCAACGGCTTCGTGATGCTGAACGTGGACATCGTGGATGGAGGCAGTTTCTGATGCCGCGAATCATGATCAAACGCGGAACCCGCGCCCAACTCGATGCCGCGGCAACTGCCGGACAGCTTGCCGCGGGCGAACCGTATCTGGTGACCGACGAGGGCGTGGTCGCCATCGGCCTGAGCGCCTCGACCTACGGCGACGTCGGCGGGGATATATCGCCAGCAAGCACGACGGCAGCGGGCACTGTCGAGCTGGCCACTACAGAGGAGACGCAGACCGGTACGGACGATACCAGGGCCGTGACTCCGGCGGGTGCTGCGGGCGCGTACGTACCCAAGGCACTTTTCAACGCCAACACCATCCTCGCTGCGGACAGCGATAATACGCCGGCAGCGTTGACCATGGGCGCAAGTACCATCCTGGCCAGGTTGGCGAGCGGGAATATCAAGGCCGCGTCGGTAGCTGAGATGCTGACGCTGTTGAGTGTCGCGAGTGGGGCGACTGTTGGTTTAAGCGGCTGCTATGTGGGTAATTTTACCAGAGACCTCTCGTTAGCCAGCGGCACGCAAGACGTGACCTGTGGATTTACCCCGAAGGCTGTTTTGCTAATGGCTACGATTAACGGAGCTGCCGGAGTTTTATCAATAGGATTCGCAGATGGTACGAGAAACAGCTGCTTGCTTGACTTTTCGTACAACACTGCCGGAGCATATTATGTACTCACTGGAAGTTCTATCGCAGTATATGTAGCCGCTGTCGGAGGTAATCAACTTGCAACAACGTCGTTTATTGCCGACGGGTTCAGGGTTTCGTGGGTAAAGTATGGCTCGCCATCAGTGACTGCTAATCTTTTGTACATGGCGATGGTGTGAGATTATGAAAATTTGCACGCGTAAATCAGACGGCAAACTGATTGAAATGCAGTCCGACGCGACGCATGGGACGCTCATTAAAAACGCAGTCACAGCCGGGTACAACGCCGACGATGTCGAAGAGCGCGAAATCACGCCCGAAGAATACGCCGCGCTGACTGCGCCGTCTGCGTCTGAGACTCGCCGGGCTGAAATCATTGCCGAACTGGCGTCGATCGATACGGCCAGCCTGCGACCGCTGCGGGCTGTCGCTGCCGGCACAGCCACGCAATTCGATACGGACAAGCTGGTGCAGCTGAGCGCAAGGGCCGAGGCGCTGCGAGCTGAGCTGGGAGTAGACCATTGAGAAAAACCACAAGCGGTTGCGGCGGGAAGCATTCATAAAGGCCTGGCCAATCTCGAAGCCGCTTGCGGCCATGCAGGACAGGGACGCCGGCAACGCCACGAAGTGGGACCGGATTTAGGCGATTTTCAGGTAATTCGACAGCTGTATTCGAGCGCGTCGAGGAGCTGACAAGAGTAAACTGCGTCGGCGTAGGAGACGAGGACAGCCATTCCGGCCTCTCCACCCCGCTCCGTAACGCACTCAAACCCAGGAGAAGAACATGGCATTGTTACTGGCCCTTCAAAGCTGCTCCCGTGCGGTTTTGGATGCAAAGGCTACTTCAGGTGAGTTGGTTGATGGCGAGCCCTGGCTCCTCACGGGTGAAAAAACCCTGGCAGTGGCGGTCGCGAACGATGACTACATCGTACTGCCGGACAAGGTGCTCTGGCTCGGCGCTGACATCGATTGCGAGTATCCTCAGCAGTACCCGGCCGCCAGGGCAGGTGAAGTCCACCGGGTGTCCTTTCCGGGGAAAATCGGCGGAACTAATGGCGTTGAGGTCACGAAAAACGCTCTGCTCATCTGCCGTCAGGATACCAGCCAAGGAACACATGAAGATGTCGGCCAGTACTGGACCGTCATTAACGACACCACGCAAATCCCGCAGCATACGCACGACAGCGCGGAGACGGGCGGCCAGCTCCAGCACAACGCCCTGAGCGGCCGCGATGAGGCCGACGCTCACCCGCAATATGTCCAGAAGTCGCTCTTCAACGCCAACACCATCCTTGCGGCGGACAGCGATGACACGCCGGCAACCCTGACGATGGGCGAAAGTACCATCCTGGCCAGGCTGATGGGCGAGGGTATCAAGGCTGCGTCCGTGGAAGAGATACTGAACCTGCTGAGTGTAGCAAGCGGGGCAACCGTTGGCGTTGCCAATGTTGCCGCCGGATCATTCATCAAGTCCGGTGTATCGCAAACCATATCTGACGTTGGATTCTCTCCCCGATTGGTCATCTTTGCTGCATGTATCGATAATACTACAGCAGCAAGTATCGGGTTTTATGCCAATAACAGCAGTAACCGCAGCATAGGGCATGGTTTTAACGGTGGCGTATGGTATCCCAGAAATATTTATTCTGTCCAATTACATACGTCATCCGGAAATGCACACTACGGGAAAGTTGTCGCTGTTGTTTCAGACGGCTTTACCATGCAATGGGAGGATTACGGATCGCCTACGGGAGCTCCCGACATAACCTGGATTGCTGTAAAATAACCAAACTTAATACGTATATATAATAGAGTCGTAAAAAAGTTTTGCTAGATAAAATGAATTTCTCTAACCAACTAGTAAAATAAAAAAAGTAAAATAATGCATAAAGATGATATTGACTCATACGCATAAGCCAGCATGTCAAGCGCAATTCACTGGCTGTGGAACTGCAAGCCAGCCTGGAGGCGCTGTAACACGGTGACTGCACCGGCAATACCCGGTGACTTCCCGGCCATGGCACCCCGACGCTGGCGCCATCGGGCCGGCGGAACGAGCAGGGAAAACGATGCCTGACTGGCCAACGTGCTCCGTTGAAACACTCTAACCCAGGAGAAGAGCATGACCCATTTTGCCCTTCAATACATTTCCCAAGATGAACTGGACACCAGGGCTGCTGCCGGGACGTTGTCCGTGGGCGAGCCCTGGCTCATTGCCAGCGAGTCGTCGCTGGCCGTGGTCACATCGCCGTCGGAGTACATCGCCCTGGTGGATGCTGCGCTTTCTATCCGGCAGACCATCGAATGCGACACCAATCCTCCGTATCCCGCGGCCAGGGTCGGAACCGTGCTGCGTGTCGCCGTTGGCGGAAAAATCGGCGGGAGCGGGGGCGTGGATGTCGCCAGGAACGACCTCGTCGTCTGCATTCAGGACTCGCTTAACGAAGGCACGCACGAGCTGGTCGGGCAAAACTGGATGATCATCCGTAGCAATTCCAGCCTGACACAGCACAGTCACGCGGACGCCTCGAGCGGCGGCATCATCCAACACGTCAATCTCGGCGGTCTGGAATTGGACGATCATAGCCAGTACTTCAATGAGACCCGTGGCGACGCCCGCTATGCCCGGCTGTCCGGGCTGGCCGGCACCGGTTCAACCCTTGTCGACGGAGGAAGCTTCTGATGGCCATACTGACAATCAAGCGCGGAACCCGCGCCCAGCTCGACGCCGCGGCCGTGGCAGGGCAGCTCACCGCGGGCGAGCCGTATCTGATCACCGGCGAAAACATTCAGGCCATTGGCGTGAGCGACTCCACCTACGTCGAGATGAAGGCCATGGTTCCGGCGGCCAGCATGACGACCGCAGGCACGGTGGAGCTGGCCACCACGGCGGAGACGCAGTCCGGCACCGACGATACCAGGGCCGTTACCCCGGCCGGCGCGGCGGAGACCTTCGCATCCAAGGCGCTCGCCGATCAATTCGCCCTGCTCTGCTTCCGTCAGGCCATTGCCGACGCATTGGCCTCCGGAGAGCTGGTCGACGGCTATCAGTGGACCTTCCTCTCGGACGAGCTGGCGACGAAGACGAACGCAAAGTATCTCGTAACCGCCAACTATTACACAAATATGTCTGAACCGGTATTCACCGATCAGGGCGAGAACAGCATGTGTACTGGTGGTTCCGCGTTTGCATCGAGTGCTCCGCATCCTGCGTACTCGGCTGTTAAAGCCTTTGATGGAGTGAAGACCGGCGACGGATTTATGTGGCTGGCAACACCGACAATGCCGATATGGATAGAATATGAATTCCCTCAACATGTCATTGTCGACGAGTACAAAATATGGCCCGAAGCACTGCAAGTCAGCAGAACGCCGACAGCATGGAAATTACAATACTACGACGGCTCGAACTGGCAGGATATAAATAGTCAGACTGGCATATCCGGATGGACCGCAGGAACGGCAAAGACATTTGCATTCCCAAATACTGCGACACCATCGACACGGTGGCGGCTGTACATCACGAATTACGGCGGTGACTCCAATTTTTGCGGCATCCACGAAATCGAGATGCTTGGGCAAAAGCAGACGACCGCACCGGCGGCAACGAATATGACCCTCACGCCGTCTGTCGTCACAGCCGCAACGGCACCGTCCGACGCCACGCTCTACTTCCTGCACAAGGCCGTGGACCCCGTGATCATGGGCACCGACTTGAAGGTCAGGGTATCCAGGGACGGCGGCAGCAACTGGAGCGACTATGTCACACCAACGGAACTGGCCGACTACAGCAGCGACTATAAGCTCTGGCACGCGGATTTCGATCTGTCCGCGCTGGCAAGCGGCACGTCGTTGCAGTGGGAAATCACTACGTACAACACAAAAGAACAGCGCGTACGTGCCGTTGCGCTGAATTGGGGATAAGCCATGGAAAAAAGTTACAAGCGGTTGCGCCGGGAGGCGTTTTTGAAGGCCTGGCCTGTTTCTGAACAGCTCGAAGCCATGCAGGACAGGGACGCCGGCAACACCACGAAGTGGGACCGGATGCAGGCGGATTTTCAGGCGATCCGGCAGCAGTACCCAAGCGCGTCGCGAAGCTGACTATGCAATTCTGCATCGACGCAAGCGAAGGCGACGGTCATTCCGACCTCTCCAGCGCGCTTCGCGTCGCACTGAAACCCGGGAGAAGAACATGGCATTGTTACTGACATTGCAAAGCGGTCTGCGTCTGGATCTGGATGCAAAGGCCGATGCAGGGGCTCTGCTGGCCGGCGAGCCCTGGCTCATTACGGATGAAAATGCCCTGGCCGTAGCGACTTCGTGCAATGATTACATCGTACTGCAGGACAAGGCGATCTGGTTCGGCGAGGACATCGATTGCCAGTATGATCCGCTGTATCCTGCCGCCAGGGCAGGCGAAACCCGCCGGGTGGTCTATCCGGGCAGAATCGGCGGACCCAATGGCATCAGCGCCACGAAGAACGCCCTGATTATCTGTCAGCAGAATTCCGCCGAGGGAACGCAGGAACAAGTCGGCTTGAACTGGATCGTGGTCAACGACACCACGCAGCTTCCACAGCATACGCACGCCGACGCGGAAACGGGCGGCCAGCTCCAGCACAACGCCCTGAGCGGACGCGATGTGGCTGACGCCCACTCGCAGTATGTCCAGAAGTCGCTCTTCGACGCCAACACCGTTCTCGCGGCCAGCAGCGATGACACGCCTGTGGCACTGCCCATGAGCGCGAGTACCATCCTGGCCAGACTGGTTGACGGCAATATCAAGGCTGCATCGGTGTCGGAGATACTGGCGCTGCTCGGCGTGGACGTCTTCGCCGGGCAGCTCGCCCTGCTTGGCTTTCGCCAGGCTATCGGTGACGCTCTGGCCTCCGGTGAGCTGGTGGACGGGCACCAGTGGACGTTTACCATGGACGAACTGGCGATCAAGACGAACGCGATGTGGGATAGCAGTGGGAAATATTACCACAATTTGTCAACAAGTACAAATATCGTTGACAGCTGCACTGCCAGCGAAGAGAGCTATAAGATTGTTCCAGCTAATGCAAATGCAGGAGTGTCGCAATCGTTTAACCTTTCATCTCAAAAAACAATTGAATATATAAAATTATATTTGCGAAATAATACGTCTATTACTGGGTCCGCAACTGTAAAATTATATAAAGCTACAGGCACAGTTGGGACCGACGCAAAGCCAACTGGCAGCCCATTAGCAACTTCCGGGGAAATTTCTCTCGCAAATTTCTCTAGCGCCGGATGGGTAACCTTTACGCTGCCTTCTCCATGTACATTGAGTGCCGGAAATTATTGTGTTGTTTTTAGTATGGTGTCCGCTTCAGGGAGTTTTGATGGCCCTGGCAGAACATCAGTTACAACGAGTCACGACGGAAACGAGGCGTATTGCGATGACGGATCTACATGGAACGGAAGAAATTCATTTGATATGCTGTTTGAGCTCATTGAAGAGTCGACAAGCGTTACAAATGTGACCCTCAAGCCAGCTGCGGTCACTGTCGCTTTGGCGCCGTCCGACGCCACGCTCTATTTCCTGCACAAGGCCGTGGACCCCGTGACCATGGGCACCGATTTGAAGGTCAGGGTGTCCAGTGACGGCGGAAGCAACTGGAGCGACTATGGTATGCCAACGGAACTGGCGGATTACAACAGCGATTACAAGCTCTGGCGCGCGGATTTCGATCTGTCCAGCCTGCCGGGAGGCACGTCGTTGCAGTGGGAAATCTCTACGTACAATACAAAAGAGCAGCGCGTACGTGCCGTTGCGCTGAATTGGGGATAAGTCATGGAAAAAAGCTACAAACGGTTGCGACGGGAGGCATTTCTGAAGGCCTGGCCTGTTTCTGAACAGCTCGAAGCCATGCAGGACAGGGACGCCGGCAACACCACGAAGTGGGACCGGATGCAGGCGGATTTTCAGGCGATCCGGCAGCAGTACCCAAGCGCGTCGCGAAGCTGACTATGCAATTCTGCATCGACGCAAGCGAAGGCGACGGTCATTCCGACCTCTCCAGCGCGCTTCGCGTCGCACTTAAACCCGGGAGAAGAACATGGCAATGTTACTGACACTGCAAAGCGGTACGCGCCAGGATCTGGATGCAAAGGCCGATGCAGGACATTTGTTGGTTGGCGAGCCCTGGCTCATTGAGGATGAAAGAGCCCTGGCTGTGGCCGTCGCGTACAATGAATATATCGTGCTGCCGGACAAAGCGATCTGGTTTGGCGCTGACATCGATTGCGAGTTTTATCCGCCGTACCCGGCCGCCAGGGCCGGTGAAGTCCACCGGGTGTCCTTTCCGGGGAAAATTGGGGGAGATAATGGCGTTGAGGTCGCCAAAAACGCCCTGCTCATCTGCCGCCAGGATACCATCGCCGGGGATCATGAACAGGTCGGTCAGTACTGGACCATCATTAACGACACCACGCAAATCACGCAGCATACGCACGCCGACGCGGAAACGGGCGGCCAGCTTCAGCACAGCGCCCTGAGCGGACGCGACGAGGCCGACGCCCATCCGCAGTATGTGCAGAAGTCGCTCTTCGACGCCAACACCATCCTCAAGGCCGACAGCGATAACACCCCGGCAGCCCTGGAGATGGGCGCGAGTAGCATCCTGGCCAGGCTGGCGAGCGGGAATATCAAGGCCGCGTCGGTAGCTGAGATGCTGACGCTGTTGAATACCGCACCGAAAGGGAGCGGATTACAAAACGCTGGGTACACCTCAGTAGCAGTCACGGCCAGTGTCCAGCCTGCGGTCAGCGGTACGGTAACAGTTTCTGGGTTGTCATTTCAACCTACGATAGTGTTCTTGTGGTGCGGCTGTGAGAGCACTGTACAGCCCGCGGCAAGTGTCGGGTTTTTCACAAGTACAGTAAATGTAAGCCTGGGACCGTTCAATACATTAACAGGCAGTTTTATTAACTGGCTTGCTTCCAGGGATCGGTCCATTATACTTTATTTTGATGGAAATAACATACGTCTAAGGGCAAGCGCTTCGCCAACAAGTGACGGTTTTGTAGTCACATGGCGAGAGTTGGCCGGCACAATTCCCACAACAACTATTTACATAAACTATCTAGCGTTAGGGTATTAGCCATGTTCATCTTAAAAAATAGTGACGGAACAATATTACGGTCTCGCGATTGCGTAGACGCAGTATCGTTGTTGAATGACTTTGCCTGCGACGGCGGCGATATACGCGCTGTCACAGTAGTCGAAATGACCGAAGCAGAATACGCCGCCATGACCACTCCGTCTGCGTCAGAGATTCTCCGGGCAGAAATCGTCGCCGAGTTAGCGGCAATCGACACGGCCAGCCTGCGGCCATTGCGAGCTGTTGCGGCGGGTACGGCCACGCAATTTGACACGGACAAACTGGCCCAGTTTGAAACCAAAGCGGCAGCGCTGCGGGCTGAGCTGGCGGCCTTGTAGCAGGACATCCTGAAAACTGTCGCGATGCCGGGACGGATGATCCTGACGCCAACGGCGTTGGTTCTGGCGGGCCGATATGCGCGCTGGCGCTCTGTCTGGCGCGCGGATTCTGCAAAACTCTGATCCGGGAGAAACGAACATGAACTGTATTTTTGACATTCAACGCGGAAAACGGAGTGATCTGGACGAAAAGACCGCTCAAGGGATGCTCCTGATCGGCGAGCCCTGGCTCATTACGGATGAAAATGCCCTGGCCGTGGCGACTGCATGTAATGATTACATCGTACTGCAGGACAAGGCAATCTGGTTCGGCGAGGAGATCGATTGCCAGAGTGATCCGGACTATCCGGCCGCCAGGGCAGGCGAAACCCGTCGGGTGTCCTTTCCGGGGAAAATCGGCGGAACGAACGGCGTCAGCGTTACGAAGAACGCCCTGATTCTCTGCCACCATGACTCTGATGAAGGGTCCCAGGAACAAGTCGGCCAGAACTGGATCGTAATCAACGATACCACGCAGCTCCAGCACAGCGCCCTGGCCGGACGCGACGAGGCCGACGCCCATCCGCAGTATGTCCAGACGTCGCTCTTCGGCGCCCACTCCATCCTCAAGGCGGACACCGATGACACGCCGGCAGCCCTGGAAATGAGCCCACGTACTATCCTGGCCAGGCTGGCGACGGGCGACATCAAGGCTGCCTCCGTAGCGGAGACAGTTGAACTCCTTAACTGCTACGCCAAATCAAAGGTCGGAACTCTGTCGCGCGACCTGAACACCAACGGCTCCGGTGATCAATTCATTTCCGTTGGCGGATTTACGCCGAAAGCATTCGTCCTGTTCTGGACTATTGGATTATGCAACGACCCTCGAAATGGTTTTGGACTTGCTGGATATGATGGGTCTGCTTATACAAATGCTGTTTTGTGTAAATGGTCAAGCACAAATGATTATTACGAAACAACTATGGGCAGAATTATTGATCTGTTCATTGACGTTGATAACTATAATCGGGCGGTTGTAAAAGCGTTCGGCGCGGACGGAATTACTTTAACGTGGGAAAAATGCGGAACAACAAATACCACTGTTAACGGCGTCTGGCTGGCGATGGGGTAGTCATAATCGGGCTTGTTTCGTCGGAATAGGTAAAAATTCAAAGAGATGCGAGTCTGATTGGAAACAGCTTGAAATGCAATTCAAAGAGACACAGGGAATGCTCATAAAAAAAGCTATTGCAGCAGATTATAAT
>CAZGAH010000006.1:68747-98988 GCA_964523295.1 uncultured Desulfovibrionaceae bacterium
GAACGAGAGGTGACAGCAGAAGAATACACCTCGCTGACAGCGCCGTCTGCGTTCCCTATCCGACGTTTTGAACTCATCGCCGAATTGTCGATGCTGGGCGCGTCCAGCCTGCGCTCTCTGCGGGCTGTCGCTGCCGGCACGGCCACGCAATTCGATACGGACAAGCTGGCCCAGCTCGAAACCAAAGCCATGGCGTTGCGGACCGGGTTGGCGACCGTTTAAGGAGAATGCATCATGAAAATCTGCATTGACCCCGGCCATGGCGGCCACGATCCCGGCGCTGTCGGTCCGGGCGGGAAGGAGAGCGTGGTCGTCCTGGCCATTGCCCTGGCCCTGGGCGAATACCTCGAAGCCCGCGGGATCGAGGTCTGCTACACGCGCAGTACCGACATCTTCATTCCGCTCGGCAAGCGGGCTGAGATTGCGAACTCGGCCCGGGTCGATCTGTTCGTCTCGTTGCACTGCAATGCCGATGCCGACCCTGACAGCCCGGGCATGAGCGAGGCCAGCGGAGAAGAAATCCTCGTTCATCCGAACAGCGATACCGCCAAGGCCCTGGCCCGGGAGATGCTGCCGACGCTCGAACGTCTGGTTCCCGGTCGCTGTCGCGGGATCAAGGAGCGGGGCGACCTGGCCGTGCTCCGGCTGACCCGGATGCCGGCCCTGCTCATCGAGTGCGGGTTTATCGACGCACGCGAGGACGGCCGGATTCTCGCGACCGACCCGACGCGCGCAGCCGGCATCATCGGCGAGGCACTGCTCTACGCCCTGCGCGCGGGTGGCTGGTCGGAAAGCGCCAGGCCCGGTCCGCCGCAGACGCATACCCCGTCCACGCCCCCGGAGGGAACGACCACGCCCGGCGCGCCGTCCATGGCGCCGGCGCTCGTCGCCCGGCTTGATCGGCGGCTGCTGCAGCACCTGCCCCTGCTCATCGAGCTGGCCGTGCAGCACGGTCTGCCGTGCTCGCTCGTGGCTGCCATGGCGCACGTCGAAAGTCGGGGCATTCCCTGGGCCGTACGCGGCGAGCAGCTGTCAGACGCCTCGTACGGGCTCATGCAGCTCAAACCGGACACCGCGCGCTTTTTCGGCTGGAACGGCGCCTTTGTGACCGAACTGTGCGACCCGCGCACCGGGCTCGAATACGGCTGCCGCTATCTGCGCTGGCTGGCGGACCAGGTCCTCGCCAGCGACGGCTGGGAGGCCGTGGCCCTGGCCTATAACGCCGGCCTGACCGGCTGGCGCAACGGCAAAGCCGTTCCCCGCTACGCAGCCAAGGTGCTGGAGGTGCTGGGCGGCGACTGGCCGCCGCAGCGCTGAGCGGACGAGACAAGCCGCCTGGCTGTCACCGGTTCTCCGGGTCAGCCAGGCGGTACCGCGTCATCACGCCGATACAGGAGGACACAACCATGAACGATGTTACGCTCGACGAGGTCCTGGCCGATTGTCAGATCGATCTGGACCTCGAGCACGACCTGCAGGGCCAGGAATTGCCCTGCCCCTACCGACGCAAGCGTCTGCCGGACCGTTCCAGGGTCCGGCCGGATCGTTTCACCCCGGTACATTCCCCGGAGGGAGACCACACATGAACGCACAGGATCTGCAGATCGTCTGGCGCGACCCCCGCGACCTGACGCCCTACCATGCCAACGCCAAGGCCCACCCCACGGAACAGATCGACAAGATCGCCGCGTCCATTGCCGAGTTCAACTTCGACCAGCCGCTGGTGGTCGACGAGCAGGGTGTGATCATCAAGGGGCATGGCCGGCGCGAGGCAGCCATACGTCTGGGGCTGGACAAGGTCCCCGTGCTCGTGCGCGGCGATTTGAGCGAGGCGCGCAAGAAGGCCCTGCGCATCGCGGACAACCGCGTGGCCGAAAGCGCGTGGCTGGAGGACGTGTTGCAGGACGAGCTGCTTGCCCTGCAGGAACAGGACTACGACCTTGGCCTGACCGGGTTCGACGCGGACGAACTCGCCAGGCTGCTGCCCGACGACGAGCCCCCGGCAGTCGAATTCAAGGCCTACGACGAGTCCGTGGCCCGGGATGTGAAACAGATCACCTGTCCGCACTGTGGGAAAAGCTTTGCTGCCTGAGTACCCGCAGCTGCTTGCCGCCGCCTGGGCGGAGCATCTGGCACCGCGCGCCGCGGATGCGCCGACCGTGGTTTCCACCTTTGCCGGCGCCGGTGGTTCCTCGCTCGGATACTCCATGGCCGGATTCCGCGAATGCCTGGCCGTGGAGAAGAACGACAACGCCGTCGCCACCTTTCGGTGCAACTTCCCGGAAGTGCCCGTGTTTCACGGGGACATCACGCAGTTGACCGAGGCGCAGGCATTCGAACTGACCGGTCTGGCGCCTGGAGCCCTGGACCTGCTGGACGGTTCGCCGCCCTGTCAGGGCTTCAGCACGGCGGGACGGCGCCAGGCCGGCGACCCGCGCAACCAGCTGTTCCGTGAGTTCGTGCGGCTGCTGCAAGGATTCCGACCGCGCGCCTTTGTCATGGAGAATGTCAGCGGCATGGTCAAAGGGGCGATGCGGCTGGTGTTCGCCGAGGTGTTGTCCTCGCTCAAGGCGGCAGGATACCGCGTGTCGGCGAGGCTCCTGAACGCCATGTACTTCCACGTGCCCCAGTCGCGCGCACGCATGATCTTTATCGGCGTGCGCGAGGACCTGGGCATCGAGCCCGGGCATCCCGGGGCACTGAGCAGGCCGGTGACCATGCGCCAGGCCATAGGTGATCTGCCATCGGAGCAGGTGCCGGAAACCGGGCACATCTGGCTGGACGAATCGCCGGCCGGGCGCAACACCAAGACCTGGCATCTGGCCCGGCGCGCACGGCAGGGGCAGCGCTACGCGGGACAGCAGCGACGCTTTGTCTGGGATGGGCCCTGCGGCACGCTGCTCACGCCGTCGGCGGAATACCAGGCCATGCCGCCGTATCTGCGCTCCATCGGCTGTCATCCGCTGTATACGCGGACCCTGTCCCTGCTGGAGTACAAACGCATCGCCTCGTTTCCGGACCCCTTTGTCTTCGCCGGGGCCTGGAATTTCGCCTACAACCGGATCGGAAACAGCGTACCGCCGCTGTTCATGCGCGCGATTGCCCGACACGTACGAACGCATATCCTGGAGAACAATCATGAGTGAGGTCAAGGCAAGCGGGCGCACGCCCAAGCTGACGCCCGAACGACAGAAAAAGCTCTGCGAATACATCCGCCAGGGCAATTCGCTGCGCGCCGCCGCGGCTATGGCCGGCATCAGTCTGGCGAGCTTCTACGTCTGGATGAAGCGCGGGCGGCGCGAACTCGACCGGCTCGAGGCGGACCCCTCCGCCAGCCCGCGGCGCAGCGAGACGCCTTGCGTCCGCTTCTGGTCCGCCGTGGATCTGTCCATGGCCGAGGCCGAGGCCAGGCATCTTCGGGTCATCGACGAAGCGGCCCAGGGCGGCAAGGAGCTGGTCGAAACCGTGGTGGTGCTCGGTCAGGACGGAAAACCGATCAAGAAGACGGCCCGGAAGAAGATCGCCCGTCCGCAGTGGCACGCGGCGCGCTGGTGGCTGGAGAATGTCTCCCCGGAATACAAGGACCGCAAACTCGAGGTCATCGGCTGGGAACAGGACGAACTCCGTTTCGCTCAGACCGTGGATGTCTCGCGGCTCTCGACCGAAGAACTCATGCAACTGGATGGACTGCTTGAAAAATGCATTGTCACTCCCCCTGCTGCGGCAGCAGACGCGCAAGACCCTTCCCGCGAGGGCTGAGGCCAGCCTGGCGGATTTCATCCGTCAGGCCTGGCCGGTCGTCGAACCGGGCACGCCCTATGTCCACGGCTGGCACCTCGACGTCATCGCCGAGCACCTCGAGGCGGTGAGTCGCGGCGAGATAAGCAGGCTGGTGTTGAACATGCCACCACGGCACATGAAAAGTCTGGCCGTGAGCGTGTTCTGGCCCTGCTGGGAATGGATACGCAACCCCGGCCTGCGCTACCTCTTCGCCAGCTATGCCCTGGGGTTGAGCGTGCGCGACAACCTGAAATGCCGGCGGCTGTTGCAGAGTCCGTGGTATCGCCGCAACTGGGGTCATGTCTTCCGCCTGGCCGGCGACCAGAACAGCAAGGGCCGCTTTGAAAACGACCGCTCCGGGCTTCGTCTGGCCGTGTCGGTCGGCAGTGCGGTCACCGGCGAGGGCGGCGACCGCATCGTGGCCGACGATCCGCACAACGCACGCGACGTCCTCTCGCCCAAACGACGCGAGGCCGTGCTCGAGTGGTGGGACCAGGCCATGTCAACGCGTCTGAATACCCCGGCGACGGGCGCCGTGGTCATTGTCATGCAACGGCTGCACGAACGCGACCTCAGCGGTCATGTTCTGGCCCGGGGCGGCTGGGTACACCTCAAGCTCCCGGCCGCCTACGAGGGCGAGCGCATCATTTCCACGGCGTCGCCCGGGCTGGGCCTGCGCACGGAGGACCTGCGCCACGAGCCGGACGAACCGCTCTGGCCCGAACGCTTCGACCCGGCGGCCCTGGACAGACTGCGCCTGGCCCTGGGGACCTGGGGAACGGCCGGCCAGTTGCAGCAGCGGCCGGCGCCCGCGGGCGGCGGCGTGTTCAAGCGTTCCTGGTGGCGCTTTTTCCGACATCCACCGGTATTCTCGCGCCTGATTCAATCCTGGGACACGGGCTTCAAGTCCGGCGAGACCAATGCCTATAGCGTCGGTCAGACCTGGGGTCTGGCGGAGGACGGCTACTACCTCATCGACCAGTTGCGCGAGCGCCTGGAATACCCGGAACTGCGGCGCGCGGTCGTGGCCTGTTATGAAAAACACAAGCCCGAGCTGGTGCTCGTCGAGGACAAGGCCAGCGGTCAGAGTCTGGTTCAGGAGCTTAAGCGCAATACCAGGCTGCCCCTGATGCCGCTGCCGGTCAAGGACGGCGACAAGCTGTTGCGCGCGCATCTGATCTCGCCGCTGGTCGAGTCCGGTCGGGTGTTTCTGCCCGAGCAGGCGGAGTGGCTGGCCGATTTTCTCGACGAGGCCAGCCGTTTCCCCAACGCCGCCTTTGCGGACCAGGTCGACTCGGCTGCCCAGGCCCTGCGCTGGCTCAGCAGCGGCCGCCGCTACGAGCCCTCGGGCAAGCAGTTCTGGAATTGACGGAGGCCGGGCCGCACGTACCGGCCGGAACACCCTGTACGAACCTGCATACGGAGCACACAACAATGGAACGCACCGAACTCGAACGTACGCACCCGCTCCACGTCGCCTGGCGCGAGCGCTGGATTCTGCTGCAGGCCGCCTATCTCGGCGCGAGGGCCCTGGTCGCCTCGGGACTGGTCTCCAGGCACGAACGCGAGAGCGAGCGCAACTTCCGCCGCCGGATCAGGGAAATCTACGACCTCAACTATTCCAAGGCCGTGGTCGATCTCTTCAACCATTACCTGTTCCGCAAGCCCTGCCGCCGCGAACTCGGTTCCCTGGGAGAGGATGCGCTCTGGCAGCTGTTCCGGGACGATTGCGACCTCTGGGGCACGGATTTCGAGGTTTTTCTGGTGGAATTACAGCGCCTGGCCGCCATTTTCGGCCATGTCGGCGTTCTGGTGGACAAGCCGGTGACCTCGGCAGCCACACGCGCCGACGAACTCGAGCGCGGGCTCTATCCCTATCTCGTTCCGTATACGCCGCTGTCCATTCTGGACTGGTCGTACGGTCGCGACGCCGTGGGCCGGCCCCAGCTGGACTATCTCAAGCTCGACGACGGCGACGGGGAATACCGGATATGGCGTCTCGATCGCTGGGAGCGCTGGCGTGCCCCCCAGGGCGGCAGGGCCGAGCCCGAGCTTCTCGGCCAGGGAAACAACCCGCTCGGGGCTATCCCCTTTGTTCCGGTCTACAATCTGCGCTCGCTCGAGGCCCGGGGTCTGGGGCATTCGGACATCGCCGACATCGCCGACATCGACCTGTCTATTGTCCGCAATCTGTCGCAGTGCGAGGAGGTCATCGGGCTGGCCGGATTCCCAATGATGCGCAAACCCATGCGCGAGGCGTATCAGACCGGTCCGGACCTGGCCGGCGTCTCGGCCGTGCTCGAATTCAACCCCGAGCACGGCGAGGCCGGCAAGCCCGACTGGCTCAAGGCCGAGGTGCGGGATACGGTCGAGGCCATACGCAGCTGGATCGGCTTCAAGGTGCAGGAGATATACCGGGCCGCCAATTCCGGGGGCCAGAGCATGACCGAGGCCGGAACCCAGGCCCAGAGCGGCGTGGCGCTCAAGACCCGGTTTCAGCTGCTCAACTCGAAGCTGGCGGCCAAGGGCGCCAACCTGGCCGAGGCCGAGCGCGCGCTGATCTGGTACTGGCTGCGCTGGCAGGGCCAGGAGCGCCTGTACGCGGAGGTCCGCATCGAGCGGCCGAAGTCCTACGAGGTGGACGACCTGAGCAGCGACCTGGCCAATGCCCTGACCGTACGCGAACTGGTGCCCTCGCCGCGCTTCCGGACCGAGCTGGCCAAGCGCATGGCAGCGCCCTTTCTGGAGCACCTGGAAGACCGGCAGGTGAACGAGGTGTTGCGCGACATTGAATCGTCGGTGACCGCAGAAGCCCGGGCCGCGGAAGCGTGCCCGGCCGCAGCGGAAACGGAGCGCGGCAGGGAGTCGGTTTCGGTCAGATGAGGCGGATCAATCCTCCGGGCCGTCCAGGGGCAGCAGGCGGGACTGGTAGCGCGGCGCCATCGGGTTGGCGAACCATTTCTCCATGTACCGGGCCTTTTCCCGGCAGCGGTTGGTGCGCCAGCACGAGGTGACGGGAATGGGGGCGGCGTCCTCCGGCTCGAGCAGCACCTGCCAGGGGCGTTTTTCGCGCACGACGTGGATATAGGTGGCGAAGCTCTCGGCAAAGTCCTCCTGCAGGTTTACCGCCGCCTGCAGACTGGGATAGTTCGTGCGCTGCAATCCGGCATACACGGCCAGGGCCCGCTCCCTGGCCAGCCCGCGTTCGGGCTGATAAAAGGTGATAATGCCGCGCTCCGGGAACATCTCCTCGAAACGGCTCTGCACCACGCCGACGGCCTGGCTCCAGGACAGCAGCGTGAAGGGGTAGGCGAGCAGCGAGATGGCGTTCAGGTCCACGGACCACGGAGGCACGGCCTTGCTCAGCAATCCGGCCGCATGGCCGAACTCGTGCAACAGGATGAAGCGGATGGCGTTGACCGTGGTGTCGTCGGGCCCGGACTCGATAAGCACGCGCACGGCCGGGCCGGGCGTGTCCGGTGCGAAGACGGTATTTTCCTTCCAGGTCGCCCAGCTGTTGGCAGTACGCGAGATCAGTTCGTCACGGTCCAGCACGATGAAGGCGAAGCGCTCCTGTCCGGACGCGTCGCGCACGGACTCGCAAAACCCCGTGCTGCCCAGTTTCGTGACCAGAAAAATGCCGATAAGTCGCGTAGTGAACAGGCGTTGCACCGGGGCAGGCAAGGCGGCGAAGGTCTGATGCAGCGCTGTCGTGAATTCCGGCGTCGGCGCCGCTGCCTCCGGGATCCCTGGAAATCCGTTCAGTTCGTTGTCCGTGCGCAGATAATCCAGCAAGGCCAATGGCGCTGCGCCCAACCTCGCCGTCAGCTCGTTTTTGTTCCAGGCCTCCCCCCAATATCCCAGCGCGCGTATGGAATGTTCAGCCAGCTGGCGCCGAAGTTCTTCCTTGTCAGTGGCATGGGCTGGCGAAAGCGCAAGCAGGAGCGCCGCGGTCAGAAGAAGAGCAAGGAGGCTGCGGAACATACCTCTCCGTATCGCCTGGCTGTAAGCGTCGGTCCCACCGGGCTTATCCTACGGTGAGCCGCTCCAGGCGCTGCCGTTGAACGTCCATGCGACCCAGGCCCTGCTCGTGGGCCAGGCGGATATGTCCTACCTGATCCGGGCGCATCTGGCGTCCCCACCATTGGAACTCGACCACGGCCATGGCGTCCGCGGCCACCGGATCAGCCGAGGCGATGATGGTGTCGCAACGGTTCACCGTTCCCGGTCCGGCCGGGCCGTTGGTGCTGAGCACGAAGGTGCCGTCGATGACGGTCAGGTGCGCCTTGACCCGCGTATTGAGGTCGACGATGGCCTGATCCAGCGGATGGTCCCGGTGCATGACCGGCCGATCCCAGACCAGGCCCATCATGCCCTTCATGGACAGGCTCACGCCGGTGTCGGCGTGGGATTTGGCCACAGGCGCGGCGATGAGCACGTCTGCGGCGAGCACGTCTTTCATGACCTGATTTTTCTTCATGCTTTTGGCCTGGGGGAAGTCGCAGTCGGCATAAAAGGCTGCGTCGACGAGGCCCTGCACCGACACCTCGGGGATGTCCTTGCAGGCAGGGCGGATGCCGGACTGGTCCAGGCAGATGTCCACGTTGCGAAAGGGGTGGTCCAGCACCAGGATCCGTTTGGCACCGGCCTCGCGGCAGAGCAGGGCCAGCTCGCGCACCACGTCCGGGTGGGTGTTCGTTCCCGAGCCCGGGCCGTTGGCGAAACTGATGTTCGGCTTGATGACCACCTGCTGGCCGGGCTTGACGAAAGCGGCCATGCCGCCCAGTTTTTCCACGGCCAGACGCGTCGCCGGTCCCGGTGCGCCCTTGACGAGGACGAGGTCGGGCGCGCCGGCGGCGGACGTGTCCTGCGGCAGCGCCAGTCCGGCGCCGGCTGCGGCCAGCATCATGGCTCCCTGGGCCTGCATTTTCAAAAAATCTCTTCGTTTCATGGCGAACTCTCTCTCTGGCCAATGCCAGGCATTCAGGCGTCGTCGGCGTTGTCGGGCAACGCGGGTCAGGGCAGCGGCACGTCGAGCAGCGGATGGTTCTCCCATCCTTCGCCGTCGAAGTGCCACCATTCGGTGGTAATCGGGGCAAAGCCGTGCCGCATCATGGCCTGTTGCAGCAGGAGCATGTTCGCCCGGGCCTGCGGATCGCTGCCCGCGTACGAGGGCGCGGCCTTCTCGGTGAAGTCGTCGAAGGGCGTAGGCATGGGCAGCTCCTGGCCTTTATCGTCCACGAGCGTGACATCGACCGCGGCGCCGCGGTTATGTTTGGACCCCTGCACGGGCTTCCCGTCCTGTTCCTTGACCTCGGCCACGTAGCGGCTGTCCGGCAGTATCTCCCAGAACCGCTTTTGCACCGAGAACGGCCTGTAGCCGTCAAATATCTTGAGTCCCAGCCCCTTGGCCCGCAAATCCTGCTGTACGGCCAGAAGCTTTTTGGCAATGGGTTCGAGCAAGTAACAGCGTGCGGACGGATAGACGACCTGGTTAGTGAAGTTGTCGGTCGTCGCGTAGCGTATGTCCAGGATAAAGGAGGGATCCAGGGTAACCAGCTCAACGAGCCCGGCTTGCTTGAGCTGCTCCTCCGCTGTCGGCGCTCCGGCCTGAGCCTGAACCAGAGCCAGCAGGAGCAGCAGCGGAAACGTAACCGTGTACAGCAGTGCGTGGCGGAAAATCGACATGGTCATCACCTTCCCATAGTGGCGTTGAAACCGGCACGGACCAACCCTCGCGCTTCTAGTACCCTGGCCCGGCAAAAAAGAAAAGCCTGCGCGCGGAAGAAACCAGGGGCTCTTGCATGGTCTGCGGCGGTCGAATGGTGGTCGTTACCCTGCCGGGCATCTGCGCTAGGGCTGCGTTGCCGACAGCGCAGCTGATCTTCCTGATTTGCAACGCACGGGCAATACGACGCCATGACCAGGCCCTCGTCGTTGGTTGTAGGCAGCCGCGGAGTCGTGGTATGGTCCATCGCGTCCGGCAAGGGATGACCCGGACCGGATGCCCTGTCCGGGCCATATGAACGACAGGCTCGACTCCATGCCTGCCGGGGAGACCGATATGCGCTACTTATTTACGTTTTTTCTCGTCATCTGCCTTTCGGGCCTGCGCTGGCGGGTGAGACGTTGAACCGGATCAAGCGTTATGACCAGCTTCGCTGCGGCGTCAGCGACTGGATGCCGGGATTCCCCCTACGCGACGAGTCCGGCGCATGGTCCGGCATGGACGTCGACTTCTGCCGGGCAATGGCCGCGGCCGTGCTGGAGCGTCCCGACAAGGTGTCTTTCCTGCCCTTGGCCTCCCGGGCGCGCTTCATGCCGGGGCCGGGGACGATATCCTGCTCGCAGCGTTCGCGCTGCTGGGCGCGGTGGGGCTGATATCGGGATATCTGGCCAACATCCCGGTGGTGGCGGCGACGATTATCATGGTCAAGGGCTATCTGGTGCTGCTGCAACTGGTGCCGGAGGAGGCCCTGGGGACGGGCTTCACGGAATGGCAGCAGACAGCGTTTCCGGTCTTCGCGGCCATGATGTCGGCGGTACGCTCGGCGGCAACGCCACCCTGATCGGGGCCTCGTCGAACCTCGTGGCCGTCGGGGTGTGCGCCGCGCATGGCCGGTCGGTGCGCTTCGTCACCTTCCTGCGCTATGGCGTACCCGCCACCCTGTGCCAGATGGTCATGGCCGCGGGCTATGTCTGGGTGCTGTCGCTTGTGGGTTGATCTTCGCCCGGGGCGGCGGACCTGACCGCCGTTATACACAGGCCGGGCACAGGTCCGCCGAAGCGCTGTTGTCATGCTGCCATAGACTCTTCAGAACACGTTTGAGGGGAGATTGAGGCTACGGACGCGGCGAATGCATCAATGCCGGCGTTCTGTGCAACTTTAGAGTTAGGCCGGCATAAATTTTGCTTCTAGATATGTTTGCGAAAAACGATAAATGCACATGCGAATTTTACTAAGGACAAAAAGCTTTCCAAGTAACAGCAATAACGAGTGCGGATGCCGCGGAAGCCTTTCAGTCAGGCGATTGTTCGAAGGCTGCACTTCTTGACCAACGCCTGTAGTGCTCATGGATAACGCTTTTTGAACCATACACGCGTGGAATCATACCCCGTTGCCAACATGTCTTGAGGCGATGGATAATGGCGTCGGGTATTTTTCTAAAACATGTCGAGGGACTACCCCAGAGCTTTTTCACTTGAAAGGTTCAAGGACTGGTGCGATTTTTCCCACAATTCGTCAGCAAGTGCTCTGAAATCAAGTATTGTATTCATGGTGACAGTTCAGATAAAATCTAGACCTTTTGCAACCCTCATGCCGGACGAACTCAAAATCGCTCGATCTCTTCGTCGTTGATAAGCCGAACTGTTATTTCCCACAGAACCTTATCCTCGTTCTGATATCGCGGGGTGTTCATGTCCCGCTGAACATAACTAAATATTATTGTTTAAGAATGGTTATGCTTGATCAGGATTATGAATCATGCCTTCGCAGATGAAATACCCTGTGCGGGGGAAGGGGGGGGCAGGGGGCGCATATGGTGTAAGGGGTTGGTCAACTGGTTGTAACGACTAGCGAAAAAAAATTCATTTTTTTGTTGTCATTTGTTTCAGGGTTTGCTAAAAGATCCGATCACTTTTTAGGGAAAGAAAGTCCCAGGTCTGGAGGTAACTATGGAAGCAACCCCCGAAAACAGTCGTGCAGGGGTCCCGCCGCAAGATGTCGAAATGACGTTCGAATCGGCTCTGGAAGACTATCTGAATCCGGATTTTGGCGATCTGGACGAGGGTACCATCATCAGCGGACACGTGGTCAAGGTCAGCAATGACAATGTCCTCGTGGACGTCAATTTCAAATCCGAAGGTCAGATTCCCATCAGTGAGTTTCGCGACAGCGAAGGCAACGTCACTGTCAAGGTCGGGGATCAGATCGACGTGTTTGTCGTACGTAAGGACGAGATCGAAGGCACGATCATCCTCTCCCGCGACAAGGCCAAGCGGATGCAGCTGTTCGACAAACTGGAGGACATCCAGGAGAAGGACAGTGTCATCACGGGGCGCATCGTGCGCCGGATCAAGGGCGGCTATACCGTTGACATCGGCGGTCTGGAGGCCTTTTTGCCCGGGTCGCATGTCGATCTGCGGCCGGTTCCGGACATGGACGCGCTGGTTGGCCAGGAGTACGAGTTCCGCGTTCTCAAGATCAACCGCCGCCGCAGCAATGTCATTGTTTCGCGGCGCGTGCTGCTTGAAGAGGAGCGCGAGAGCAAGCGTACGGAGTTGCTCAGCACGCTGGCCGAGGGACAGGAAGTCGACGGCAAGGTCAAGAACATCACCGAATACGGCGTGTTCGTGGACCTTGGCGGTCTGGACGGCCTGCTGCACATCACCGACATGTCCTGGAAGCGCGTGAAGCATCCCAAGGAAATGGTGAAGCTGGGGCAGGAGATCAGGCTCAAGGTCCTGTCGTTCGACAAGGAAAGCAAGAAAGTCTCCCTGGGGCTCAAGCAGCTCGTACCCGATCCCTGGGAGGGCATTACCGATAAATATCCGGCCGGCAAGAAACTGTCCGGCAAGGTTACCAATCTGGTTGACTACGGCGCCTTTGTCGAGCTGGAGCCCGGCGTCGAGGGTCTGGTACACATCTCCGAAATGTCCTGGACGCGCAAACTGCGGCATCCGTCGCAGATGGTCAAGGCCGGGGAAGAGGTTGACGTGGTCATCCTCGGCGTGGATCAGGACAAGAAGCGCATCTCGCTGGGCATGAAGCAGGTCCGGCCCAATCCCTGGGACGTCGTGGCCGAGAAGTATCCCGAGGGCACGGTGCTCGAGGGCTCCATCAAGAACATCACCGAGTTCGGGCTGTTCATCGGCATCGAGGACGGCATCGACGGGCTCATCCACGTCTCCGACATCTCCTGGACGAAGAAAATCCGGCATCCGGAGGAGATGTACAAGGTCAGCGACATCATTCAGGCCAAGGTCCTCACCGTGGACAAGGCGAACGAGAAGTTCACCCTGGGCATCAAGCAGCTCAATGACGACCCGTGGTCGCAGGTGCCGGACCGCTATCCTGTGGGCAGTCTGGTCTCGGGTCTGGTGACCAACATCACCGACTTCGGGCTGTTCGTCGAGGTCGAGGAAGGCATCGAGGGCCTGGTGCATGTGTCCGAAATCAGCTCCAAGAAGGTGAAAAGCCCGTCCGAGCTGTTCAAAGAGGGCGTGACCATCCAGGCCAAGGTCATCCACGTCAGCGCCGAGGAGCGCCGCCTGGGGCTGTCCATCAAGCAGCTCAAGGAAGACGAGGAGCGCAAGCAGCCCAAGGAGTTCCGCACGGCAGGCGCTTCCGAGGGCGGCCAGAACCTGGGCGACATCCTCAAGCAGAAACTGGAAGAGGATGCAGACGAGTAAACCCGGCTTCAGCCAGCGACATCCCTTTCTGTTCGGGATGACGATATTGACCGCGGCTATGGTCCTCCTGGTGGGGGCCATAGCCGCCTTTATCTATTTTTTCGCCGGCAAACAGGCCACGGGCCTGGGCCGCGAATCCTTCGGCCTGGTCAACGTCGAGGGCATGATCAACGAATCGCGCGACATCACCGAGTGGATCGCCGAGCTGCGTGACGACAAGCACGTGCGCGGCGTGGTTATCCGCATCAATTCCCCTGGCGGCGCTGTCGGGCCGTCGCAGGAAATTTTCCGTGCCGTCCGGCGGCTGAACAAGGAAAAGCCCGTGGTGGTCTCCATGGGCGCGGTCGCCGCCTCGGGCGGCTATTACGTGGCCTGCCCGGCCAAGACCATCCTGGCCAACCCGTCCACCATCACCGGCAGCATCGGCGTGCGCATGGAACTGGCCAATTTCATGGGACTGATGGACAAGATCGGCGTCGGCCACGAGTCGATAACCAGCGGGAAATTCAAGGACACGGGCACGCCGTTCCGCGAGCTTTCGCCGGAGGAGCGCGAGTATTTCAAGGGCATCATCGCCGACATGTTCGACCAGTTCATCACCGACGTCGCGCAGACGCGCAAGCTCGATCAGAAAAAAATCCGCGAAATCGCCGACGGCCGCGTGCTCACGGGCAGACAGGCCCTGGCCGAAGGCCTCATCGACGGGATCGGTGGCCAGGAAGACGCCTTCGATCTGCTCAAAAAGTACTGCAACGTTTCCAAAGACCTGCCCATTCTCGAAGGCCCGAAGGAAGATGTTCCGCTGCTGCGTGAACTGCTCCTGGGCGCGGGTGCGCTCCTGATCAAGGAGCAGGCCCGTAGCGAGTGGCGTTTTGTCTACCGTTAGCCTTCATCCATAAATAGCGTCAAAAAGACTCCGGTCCGCCCCGTGCCGCCGTGCGCGCGGGTTCGGGGGCAGCTCCGTGTGTGCCGGGTTCAGGGCCAGCGCCCCTCTGCATTGCGTCGGGGAGCGGCCAGCGCCCCGGTGCGTTGCGGGCGCTGGCCGGTACGGCAGGGAGAGGGAGGGAAACGAACGCGGTTATTCCTTGCCCGAGACCTTTGTCTTGCACTGGATTTTCGACCCGCCCGCGGCGGTGTCCAGCGTCGACACAGGCATATTCTGGGCGGAGGGCGCTACGATCAGCTGAGCAGTTGCCGAGTCAGCGGCGCAGGGCGTGCAATCGGGTGCGGGCTTCGCTGCCGGGTGCAGCGGGGGCAGTGCGTCGCCGACGTACAGTTTTTCCGCCTCGCACGGGCATTCCTGAATCCGCCAGGACAGTTCGAGTGCAAACTTTTCCTTGTCCTTTTTCCGTCTGGCCTCCACTTCGACCTCGACATCCGGCCGCGGCGTCAAGGCCAGGCTTTCCTGTCCCTGGGCCAGCACAATGGCTCCGGCCTTGAAGCCCGTGATCAGTCCTTCCAGGTAGCCGACGACTTCGTCGAGCGTCATGTAGCGATGGTATTCCAGCTTCTGATCTTCCATGTCCGTACTCCTTATCGGTTGAGGTTTTACGTCCGGCCGTACCGATGTGCCATCCGTTCTTCAGGTTGAGAACAACGAACGCGGAGCGCGTTCGTTCGCGGTTGCCCCGTCAGCGGTCCGTCGATGGGGCGCGCTCGCGGCAGTGCTTCAGCTCAAGGAAACGAGAACCTGCGCCAGCTTCTCAGCGTCCAGGTACGGCGCGCTGCGCTCGGAGACCAGGTCGCATTCGAGAACCTGGATGCCCAGCCGGGCCCAGCGCTCGCGGTCCAGGGGCGCAGCGGAGCGTTTGTCCACAAGGATGACGCTGAGCACAGCGGCCGGCTCGATGGTTTCCGGATTGTCCCGGCGCAGGACGCCGAGCAGGGTTTCGACCTGGCGGTCCAGGTCATAGTCCAGCAATTCGGGGTCGTTGCCGGTGTTCGGGATGAACACCTTGGGGCAGGCAGCGCGACTGACGGCCAGGCCCACGCCGCGAGGCAGCAGCGTGGCGATGAGGCTGGTGAAAAAGCTGCCCATGGGGTAGCTGATGCAGTCGGCCGAGTCGATGAGCCGGGCGGTCTTCGGGCGGATACTGGCCGCGGCCGGGGTCGTGGTGTCGAGACGTTGCGTCAGCCAGATCGATTCGATGGCGGCCGTGAGCGGCGGCGTTTCCTTGCCGGTGAGCAGGTGCTGTCCCACGAGCACGCGCCCGTCGGACAGTCGGGCTGCCAGATGCAGATCCCGGTTCAGGATCGGTCGCACTACGCCGAGCACGCGGACGAGCATGGAAAAGAGATAGATGACGGGATCCAGGTGCCGGCGGTTGGAGAGATAGCCGCTGGCGAGCACGAGGTTTCCCAGACTGGCGCCCCGCAGATCGAACGAGGGCGGGAGCTGCTCGCGCAGCGCGTAGAACGAGGTGCGGATGATCTTGCGCATGGGGTTGGGAATGGCGGCGACGAGCGGATGGCGGCCGTGTGCCAGATTGGCAAGCTCGCGGCGCAGCGCGTCGGCGTCGGCATCCTTGGGCAACCGGCTGGCGAAGAGCGCGACGATTTCGGGGTTTCCGAGCAGACTCTGATCAGCCAGGGCCATGAGCCGGTTGCGGATATCGCCCACGGCGGGCATGCGAAAGGCCTGTCGCAAGACCGCCGAACTGCCGCCCGAGTCGAAGGGCGTAATGCAGTGGATGGAATTATGCGTATAGGCCGTAAGGGATGAGGACAAGGCCTTCAAGGCCGAGCCGCCGCTGAAGAAGAGCAGGCGCGGCCCGAGTTCCGGACTGCGTTTGCACCGCGCCGTGAGCAGGGGCTCCGGCAGGGTTCGCTGACTGAGAAAACGGATGCTGCTCATCGGCTTAGCGCGCGTCCTCAGCAGCCGTGCGGCCGGTGTGCAGGATTTCCTGGCAGGCTCTGGCCGCGGCCTCGAAATCGACGCCACCGGAGAACTCGAACACCGGGCAGCGGGCCAGGGCCTCGATCAAGGGCCGGACAGGCAGTTCCTCGACCTCGCGCAGCTCTGCGGACGGATAGAAAAGGCCCGGGGATTTCATGATCGCCGGGAGCAGGTCGGTGCGCTGCGCCGCGTTGATGCGCGTTACGCGCAAGGGTCCGGCCTCGCGACGCCAGTTCAGCAAGACGACACCGGCCAGCATGGCCTTGAGCCGGAAGCGCCCGGCGCCGAAGCACTCCTCAATGAGCGCGTCGTATTTATGTTCCAGGGTCCAGAGTTCGCCCGGCGGTAAATCCTGAAATTTTTCGCGTTCTTCCTGTGTAAGCACGTTCATGAGGTCCGGGTTGTGCAAGGCGGTGCCGGGGTTGATGCGCGGGTGCTTGGCCACGCCGTAGAGCCAGAGGTTGTCGGCGCCGTTCCGGATGAGCACGCGGTCGTTGCTGATGAAGTCGGCGCCCAGCGACATGACGTGCAGGGCCAGCGTCGACTTGCCCATGCCCGAGAACCCGGCCAGGGCCAGCCCGCGTTCCCCCAGCGCCACGCCGGCCGCGTGCCCCAGGATGCAGCCCTGGACGAGCATGCGCTCGATGAAGCGGTTGTTGATGAAATTGATGACCTGATTGGGGTTCTCCAGACAGGGTCCTACGGCCAGATGCTCGCCCGAGCCGAAGGCCATGACCATGCCGGTGAGACGCTTGCGCACGATCCGGCCGCCATCGATATCGACCCATTCCTCCTTGATCTTGGACTTGCCCGCTTCCGGGGGCTTGACGCTGAACGTAACGTCCAGCTCGGGAGTCGGGGCCTCGTGCGCGGTGATGAGAATGTCGACCGGTCCGGCGTCAGTGAGGAAGGAATGAAAATACTCGCACAGCGTCTGCTTCAGGAGGGTGGAATTGACGCGGACCTCAATGACACAATCGCCAAGGCGGAGCAGAAAGGCGTGCTGCGCCGGATAGTGGAATCGGACGTGGGTAATGAAATCATGCAGACTGACGAACATGCGCACCCTCCAGGGGGGTATGCCGGCCGCGCAAGGGGGGCCGGACCAGGTTGTTGTCGAACGGCAATCGGGTCCGCCATGGCCGCGGGCGAAGGGCTCAACCGGTAAAAACGCATTCCGGCAGGGCGAACTCCTCCCAGGCGCCTGTGTAGGCGGCCACTTTTTCCAAAAGGTACTGGGAGCGTAGAAACATGTCCCGGGAAAAATCCCTGTTCAATTCGAAGCGGGTCGAGGTGAAAAAGGAGCGCGCCAGGGCCAGGGTTAGCCGGGCCTGAAAGGTACGGTCGCCACGCTCGTGCGCGTATTCCGAGGCGAAACGATAAAAGGAAAGCATAACCGTGTTGAGTCGCTCCCGCAACTGACGGTCGAATACGGGCAGCCGGTAGTGCGAGACCAGGAACACGGAGATGTCCTGCACGGCGTCGGCCCGGCAGGAGCGGTGAAAATCGATGAAGTGGATGCGCTCGGCAGCGTGGTCGTAGACGATGTTGTTGGCATTGAAGTCGCCGTGAATGAACACCGTGCGCGGCGCAGGCAACTGCTGCTCGGCGTCGGCGCAGGCCTTGAGGAGCTGCCGGGTCGAGGGGACGCGCGTCTCGTTGAGCTGGAAAGTCGGCCGGAGGAACTGCCTGTGTATCTGCAGCACGCTGTCCATGCGGCGGCTGAGCTGGGTCATGTAGTCCGTCGGCGCGGGTCCGGGCAAGGCGGTCTCGTCCCAGATGTCCACGAGCGTTTGCTCGAACAGGGAGTAAACGGCCTGAAGCTCCTGATAGTCCGTCGTGAGCGCGAGTTCTTCCAGCGTGCAGCCGGGAAGGAACTGCACCAGCATAGATGCCTTGTCGCCTTCCTCGTGGTAACTGAAGACCTTTGGCCCCAGGCTCGGAAAAATACTCTCCCAGCTTTCGATGTTTTCGCGCTCTTTGCGCATCTTGACCAGCGCGCCCTCCTTGAAAATACTGCCCCGGGCCGGGTCTCCGGGCAACTGTTTGCTGCCGACGCGGCTGATGCGGCAGCCGGAGCGCGTACCCCAGATAGACTGGAAGTCGAGTTCGGAAATGGATCCGGAAAAACCGGTCTTGTGCAGGGTCTGCTGCAAAGCCTGGAATTGCTCGATCTTGATTTTTTCCCCGATGATGCAAAAAATCAAGGCCTCGCCGATGTTCAGCAGCGAGTCGCCGATGCGTTCGAGATAGCGGAAGATGAAGAGCACGGTGATGAGGTTTTCGACCTGCAAGCCGGTGCGCAACATGGACATGATCCGGTCGAAGTTGTCCTTGTAGAGCGTGTCCAGGATGTTTTCGCTCCGGCAGATGGCCAGAGCGGCGGACAGGTCCTCTTTTTCGCGCGCGCCCTGCACCATCTCGATGCTGCGGAATATCTCTTCGAGCATGGGCTTGTACTCGAAGCGGTCGATAAAGGCCGGGTCGTTCAGATACTGCAACTGCTTGACAATGTTCACGCAAAAGTCGGCGATGCGTTCGAGGTTCACGGCAATGATCTGAATGGCGCGCAGGCGATCTATGGTACGCCGTGTGATCTGCGTTGCCTCGTGAATTTTCGAGAAACATTTGTTCTCGATCACGTTTTTCAGATTGTCGATGTAGTCGTCGCGGGTGACGATCTTGTCGAACAGCGCGGGCGACGGATTCTCCAGAAAGCGGCCCATGGCCGAAGCCTGATTGCCGACCTCCAGGACGAGGAAACGGTAGTTTTCATCAATGCTGTCGAAGGTGTTCATCGTCAGGACCGGATCAGGATGCTCTGTCCGGTTGCGGCGGTGTCCGGCTTCGCGTCCTTCCAGGTGATTTTGAAGACCAGGCGGCTTTCGTCATCCTTGCGCTTGGCCTTGATGGACACGCGCAACAGGGATTGCGGGATCAGGACGATGTCCTGGCCTTCCGTGGCGAGAAAGATTCTCCCGTTTTCCAGTCCGTCCAGGATGGACAGAAACTGCTCCTTGGCTTCAGCGGGCGTCTGGTACGACTCGTATTCGAAGCGTTTGCTCTCGGACATGGTTCCTCCGGATTCCGGATGTGCTGCGGTTCGTGTGCTGTGGTTGCCAAGCTGGTGTTCAACAATGTCAATGGGTTCGTTCAAAGTAGTCCACCGCGTTTCTCAGTTCGGGGAAGGAGCGGATGATGTAGTCAGGCTCGACGCCGTCCATTGATTTCCGGCCCTGGTTGGAGTCGAAAAAGACCGTCCTGATGCCCAGCTGCTTCGGGCCGTAGACATCGCGGTACATGTCGTTGCCAACGAACAATACTTCCCAGGGCGCAAGGCCCAGCCGATGCAGGGCTGCCTCGAACAGGCGCCGGTCCGGCTTGCGGTATCCGTAATCGCCGGAGACCACGATGGGATCGAAGAAGCCTTCGATACCCACGGCGCGCATTTCCGGTACGGCCCAGGCTCGCTGCCCGTCGGTGAGCGCTGCCAGGCGCCGCCAGTGCCGCTGTTCTTCGAGCACTTCGCGCACGCCCGGGTATAGCTTCAACTTTCGTCGGGAAATGCTGCGGAACATTTCCGTGAGAAAACCGGGCAGTCCGTCGAGCCGCGACGGACACAGCCCGGAGCCGTGGTTCCAGCGTCGGGAAAGGAATTCGCGCCAGACGGCATTGGCGTCGAACTCGGGAAACGGCTCGCTCGTGTGTCGCCGCTGTTCCCGCAAAATCGCGAAGTATTCCCTGCGGACATCGGCGTGGTGCAGGAAAACGCCGTAATACGACAGAAAGTTGCTTATGGACTTGTAAATACGTTTGTAGTTTTCATCGGTGTATATGTCGATGAGCGTGCCGTTAATGTCGAACAGAATGCCTTTGATGCGCATGGTCTTTCTCCCGCAGTGATCGACCCGCCAGCCTGTCCCGGCCGGGTTGCGCAGACGGTATTCCGCGCGGAGTGATCGTGCGTTGCGGACGGTATCGATATCGCCCGCTTATGTTACAGCAATGCGACCGCTATGTGAAAAGCGTGCGCAGGGCATGACTCTGTCGTCTGCCCGGTCCCCGGCGATGGCCTGTCAGGCGTGCATGGGCGAGCGCGAAGGCAGGACGTGGTAGGGGAAGCGGCCGCGCTCTACCTCTTCCATGCACGTCATGCACAGCCTGGCGGTCGGCTGCGCGCGCAGTCGGGCCAGGCTGATGTCCTCGCCGCATTCCAGGCACACGCCGTAATCACCGTCTTCGATCCGGGAGAGCGCGGCGTGGATGTCCTCGATGAGTCGTCTGTCGCGCTCGCCCATCAGCAGGGCGATGTTGCGATCCGTTTCCAGAGCCGCCCTGTCGGCTTCGTCCGGGTGGAAGAAATCGGCCCTGGCCATGCCCGAGAGCGTCAGACGGGAGTTTTCCATAGTCAGGGAGAGCAAGTTCAGAAGCCTGGTCGTGAAGTCGTCGATGTCCGCCTGGTGCATAGTTACCTCCGTCGTGAAAGGGTCGCGAGGATGACTGCTGTTGCACGTCGTGAATGTGACTACACCGCGCAGATGAACGTCAGGTTACGGTGTTGTTTGAATCGTGTGACACGTCCGTGTTCTTGCGTCGTCGGGTGGGGAAGCGTGGATATCCACTGTCCGGCTGCGTTCGTTCCGGTGCGTTGACACGCTGCGTACGCGCAGGCATGGTCCGGCGCGGAACGGACAGTGGCGAAGAAAGGGCTTGCTCGGGCTGGCGCTTTTGAATAGGATATAAAAGGTATGGTATCGCTGGAGCAGTGTGTATGAAGACCCGAAATGACACCCTTGCCGACGTCTGTTCGACCTCGGTGGTTCACGTTGCGCCGGAGACTTCGATAGCGGAGGCACTGGCGGTCATGCACGAGGCGAACATCTCCTCCATTCTGGTGCTGGAGCAGGGCGAGCCCGCCGGGATATTCACCGAACGCAATATTCTGCCCACGGCGTTGAAAGTGGGCATGGGGTTCATGGACAAGCCGGTGCGCTCGATGATGAGTTTTCCGGTTATCTCCGCCCGGGCCGACACCCGGGTTGTCGAGGCGTATCACCTCCTTCGCCACAAGGGCGTACGGCACCTCGTGGTTGTGGACGAGGCCGGCCAGGCGCAGGGCATGGCCACGTTTACGGATATTCTCGGCAGTCTGGACGAGGAGTATTTTCTCCGGTTGAACAGCGTCTCTTCGATCATGACCCGTTTCGGGCTGACATTGCCCAAGGAAACGCCGCTGTCCGAGGTGTTTTATAAAATGGTCAGCGTGCCGTTGAGCTGCGTTGTTTTCGCCGAGGACAACAGGCCTGTGGGCATCGTGACGGAAAGGGACATGGCCCGGCTTTTTCTGGAGCAGCGGGATTTGAGCCGGACATCGGCCGCCGAGGTCATGAGCCGGCCGGTCCGGCAGGTCATTTCGGGCACCACGCCGCTGGAGGCGCGGGCGATCATGCGGCGGGAACGCATACGGCGCCTTGTCGTCGTCGACGAGCAGGGCGCCATGCAGGGGCTCATTACCCAATCGGACATCGTCAAGGGGCTGGAAGGCCAATACGTGGAATATCTGCGCCTGCGTCTCGAGGAAAAGGAACAGCGCTACAACAACCTCTTCGAGAACGCCCCGGTGGCCATGTTCCACGCGGATGTGCATGGCCGGCTGCTGCGGGTCAATCCCGAGCTGGTCCGGCTGCTCGGCTACATCACCGGTCGCGAAGTGCTGAACACGGTCGGCGTGCTCGGCGGACTGTTTGTCGATGCCGCTCAGGCGGAGGACATCCGCGAGCGGCTGGACGCGCAGGGGGGGATTTTTCAGTGCGCGGTGAACGTCCAGCGGAGCGACGCCAGTTCCTTTCAGGCCGATTTCAGCGCCACGCCGGTCCAGGGGCGGTCCGATCGGCTGCTCTACTGGGAGTGCTTTCTCGTGCCCGCGGCAGCGCGCCCCCTGTCTGACAACCGGCCCTGAGCGATCAGGGTTTCGTTTTCTTCGCCAGGCCCCTCTCTCGGGAATCGTACGGACCGCCCTGGCCTGCTGTGGGCAAGCTCGAGGTGGAGTTTCGTTGTGTATTGTCCCTGAAACGTTTTTCGGTTAGGTTTCCGCCATGCGAACAGGATGGCATGTCCATAGGGTACTGATTGTCACCAAGAGCGGGAGTGCGGCCGCCAGGTCTCTGGGGTACGAGATCTCGGCGTGGTTGCAGAAGTATTTCGTGAGAACGATCGTCATGGAGAATCCGCGGGAGAACGACCCCGAAGGCGTCGAACTCCGCAAGGCAGCCTCCATGATCGAGCCGTATACCGGATTGCTTCTTGTGCTGGGCGGCGACGGCACGCTGATCAGCGTGGCCCGCAAGATACTCGGCATGGCGGTCCCGCTGCTCGGTTTGAATCTCGGGCAGGTAGGCTTTCTCACGGAGCTGACTCCGGAGGACTGGCAAGACAAGCTGCTCACCCTGAAAGTCTTCAGCTTCAGCTATTCCCTGCACCTCGCCCTGACCTACAAGATCAAGCGCGCCAAGAAAACGCTGCACGAGGGGGTACTGGTCAATGATCTGGTCATAACGCGCGGTACGCTGGCCCGTCTGGTGGATCTGGCCCTGCACGTGGACGGCGAGAAGGTTGTCCATTTGCGCGCCGATGGTCTGATCGTGTCCACGCCCATGGGGACGACCGGATATTCGGGCTCGGCCCGCGGGCCGCTGATCCACCCGGACGCGCGCTGTTTCTGCATCACGCCGATCTGCCCATTTCTCTATGATTTTCATCCGCTGGTGCTCTGGCGCGAATCGGTGGCCGAAATTGAAGTGCTGGAAACGTCGTCCGACGTCTACGCGACCATCGACGGACAGGATTGCCTGCCGTTGCAGGTCGGCGACCGCGTGGTAGTGACCAGGGCTCAATCGGCCGTGCCCATGGTCGAACTGAAGGAATCCTCGTACTTCGGGAAATTGCGTCGCAAGGGATTTATCCGCGATCCCGAGACCGAGGCTGAAGCGTCCAGGCCCAAATATAACTGGCCTCCGTTAAAGCCGTACTCCTGGAAATCGTTTGCGTCCGGACAGGAGGCGACGAAGGCCGCTTCGGATACGGACACGAATTCCGCTGGTGAAACAGGGAGCGCAGCGTCGGCTGAAGCGAAACCCGCCGATGCAGACGGAGCGAAGAGCGCGGCGTCCGGGGTCCCGGTCGGCGAGACGTCGGACGGGCAGGCGGGCGCGTCCGGGCAGGAGAGTAAGGACGGATCCCCGATCGATGGACAGGACGTAGTGTCAGGGGAAAGGACAGGCCCGGAGCAGGACTGAAAAGGGCCAGGCCCGGGGTCTGGCGGCTCTGAAACGAGCAGACGGAACAGAGTGCATGGACATTCCGGCCTCCACAGCGCAGTTTCAGGAGGCAGAGACGACGACGGAAATGGAAGCATCCGACGTTGTCGCTGCCGGCCCGAAAACGCCTCCCACCCGGCGACAGCTGTTCACGGGCACGGCCATCGCCTCGGCCCGCGAGGTGCGCCTGGGGCAGGATCCCCGGCTGGATGCCTGGATTCTCCATTTCATGACCGAAAACAATCTGGAATATTTGCTGACTCCGCTCTACAACGCCTCGCCCGAGCAGTTGCGGTTCATGGTGCAGCTGGAAGAGGATCAGGTCTACGCGCCCTGCTCGGACCAGATGTTCCGCAGCCTGCTGCTGCCTGAGCCGCCACCGGAGCTTCGTCATGCCTACGTGACCACCTGGCGCGTGCTCGAGCGGCTGATCGCCGGCAACGTCAAAGACGGCTACACCCGCACCAAGATTCTGGACTTCTGCCAGCATCGCTACAAGCAGGCCATGTGCTCGCACATCATCATCCCTTCGCGACTCATGAAGCGCTTGACGAGCATTTTCCTGACCCAGAGCGGCCTCGACGATCCCTATATCGAGCGCAAGAAGATGCACAACCGTCGGGCCCTGGAGTTGACGTGCAGCCCGACCTTCGACAAGCTCATCTACTTTTGCGAAACCGGCAAACCGGCGTGTGGGCGTCTGCAGGACCTGCGCTGGGAACTGGACCTGCACGAACTCAAACGCCTGCTCATCCTGTCCTCGTTTCAGGGCATCTGGCACGGGGGCGAGGGCGCGCCGTGCATGGAGGCGCTGCAGAAAGAGCTGCAACGCCCGTGCATCGGCATGGAACACCTCACCAAGACCCTGGGTCCCGACTCCCGGCCGGCGCAAAAGATACTCTATCTCCCGAAATCCAGCGGCGGCATCATTTTCGACATCCAGATCATCCGTTCGCTGTTGCGGCAGGGGCATCAGGTCATCCTGGCGCTCAAGGAAAATTTTTATTTTCAGGCCCCGACCCTCTGGGATATCGAGTCCGACCCCTGCCTGGCGCAGGCGGTTTCCGGCGCCCATGTCATCCGGGAGCGGCGGAGTACCAAAAACGCCCTGCTCCAGGCTCTGCACGAGCACCAGTTCGTGATCATTTCCGACGGCACGTCCGAGCGTCTGAACCTGTACCGCACCAGCGTCACCTTCGCCAGGGCCTGGAAAGAGGCCGACGTGATCATGGCCAAAGGCCCGGCGCATGTCCGGCGTCTGATCCAGACGGAGCATGAGTTCACCCGGGACATCCTTTGTTTCTCGCGCGACGAACAGGGCTGCTTTCAGCTGTACTACCGGCCCAGATCCACGCAGACCAGGCGCTTTACGGAGCAGGACCTCAAGGAACTGGCCGAGCGGATCATTCAGACCATGCGCGAGGCCAAGGCCGCGGGCCGGAGCGTCATGTTCTACAGCGCCGTGGTGGGCAGCATCCCCGGGCAGGTCAAGACGGCGATTCGTCTGCTCCACGTCTTTGTCTCCTACCTGCGCGGCCGCCTGCCCGGCACCTTCGTCATCAATCCCGCCGAGCACTTTGTGCCCGGGATGGACGGAGACGACCTGATGTTCATGTGGGAGCGCGTGCAGCGGAGCGGATTGTTGAACGTGTGGCGCTTTCAGACCGTGGAGGATATCGAAAAAGGTTTCGAACTCCTGGGCGAGCCCGTGCCCCCGCTCTGGGCCGGCAAGGACGCCACCTATTCAACCGGCTGCACCAAGGAGATGAAAATCGCCCTGGATATGCAGAAACGGCAGCCGGAGTTGCAGATCATCGGCCCCAGCCCGGAAAAATTTTTGCGGCGTCGGGAATACGGGGTCGGAAAGTACTTTGACGCGGGCATCGATTTCCAGTAACTGCGCTGCGTCGCCGGACGTACGCCTGTGCCGGCGTTGGGATCATGCAGGCAGGGAAACGATGGACAAGCAAGGACTGGAACGGTTTCTGCGTCGCCTTTTCGCGCAGCAGCTCGGCAACGTTGCCCGGTGGCACGACGGTACGCCCGCCGTCCGCGAGGACGACGACACGCTGGAAGCGCTGGCTGTCAGAATGCATCTGACCAATTTTCAGCTCTGGCATCTGGAGGATCAGGCCAGGCGCCAGGACGTGAGCGTCGCCGATGTCGCATCCTGCAAGCGCGCCATCGACCGGATGAACCAGCAGCGCAACGATGCTATCGAAGCCCTTGACCTGCGCCTTGCGCAGGTGATAAATACGTTCGCTCCAGAGGACGCGCAGCACAAGTACAATACCGAGACCATGGGCGCCGCGCTGGACAGGCTCTCGATCTCGGCGCTGAAAATCTATCACATGGACATCGAGGCGAACCGCGCTGAAGCCGGAGAAGCCCACTGTACTGCCTGCCGGCGCAAGCTCGACACCTTGCGTGAACAGCGGCAACAGCTCGAACAGGCCGTGCTCGATCTGCTCGACGACTACGCCGCCGGACGAAAACGACCCAACATTTACCGACAGTTCAAGATGTACAACGATCCGTCTACCAATCCCGAGCTGTACGGCTCTACCCCTCAGGAGCGTTCATGGCCCGCTACGAAACCGTAATCGGCCTCGAGGTGCATGCCCAGCTGCTCACGCAGTCAAAGCTCTTCTGCGGTTGCCCCACTGCTTTCGGCGACGAGCCCAATGCCAATGTCTGCCCGATCTGCGCCGGAATGCCCGGCATGTTGCCCGTCCTCAACCGCCGGGCCGTGGAGTACGCGACCAAAATGGCCCTGGCGGTGAACTGCACGGTCAACCGTCGCTCCGTACTGGCCAGAAAAAACTATTTCTATCCCGATCTGCCCAAAGGGTACCAGATTTCTCAATACGAATCGCCGCTCGCCGAGCACGGCGAACTCGCGATCAGCGTACACGACCAGCCCCGCGTCATCCGCATTCTGCGCATTCATATGGAGGATGACGCCGGCAAGAACATCCACTCGCCGACCGACAATGTCAGCTTCGTGGACCTGAACCGCTCCGGCGTTCCCCTGATCGAAATCGTCAGTCAGCCCGATATCCGCAGCCCCGACGAGGCCGTGGCCTATCTCAAGGCCTTGCGTTCGATTCTCGTCTATCTTGGCATCTGCGACGGCAACATGGAAGAGGGCAGTTTTCGCTGCGACGCCAACGTGTCCTTGCGGCCCGCGGGTCAGGAGGCACTCGGCACGCGCACGGAGATCAAGAACGTCAACTCCTTTCGCAACGTCCAGCGCGCCCTGGAATACGAGATCATCCGCCAGCGCGACCTGCTCGACGACGGGGAACCCGTGATCCAGGAAACCCGGCTCTGGGATGCGGCCAAGGGGATAACCCTGTCCATGCGCGGCAAGGAAGAGGCCCATGACTACCGCTATTTCCCGGATCCGGACCTGATGCCCGTGATGCTCGAAGAGGACTGGATCGCGGAATGGAAGGCCAGCCTGCCCGAATTGCCGCAGGCGCGCTGCGGACGGTTCCAGAGCGAATACGGACTCCCGGCCTACGATGCCGACGTGCTGACCGCGGAGCGCGACCTGGCCGAGTATTACGAGCGCGCCGTCGCTGCGTACGATCAGCCGAAAAAGCTGAGCAACTGGATCATGACCGAGTTCGTCCGGGAGCTGAATCAGAGCGGCAAACGCGCGGCCGAGGCGCCGCTGCGGGCCGAGGCCCTGGCCGGGCTGGTCCGGCTGGTGGAGGAGGGCCGTATCAGCGGCAAGATGGGCAAGGACATTTTTCCCGATCTGTTCGCCACGGGCCAGGACCCCGAGGCCTACATCAAGGAACGCGGCCTGGTGCAGATTTCGGATACGTCCGCGCTCGAGGCCGCGGTCGACGAAGTCCTCTCGGCCTGCCCGGACGAGATCGCCTCGTTCAAGGCCGGCAATGCCAAACTCATCGGCTTCTTTGTGGGCCAGGTGATGAAAAAAACCAAAGGCCAGGCCAACCCGAAACTGGTCAACGAGCTGCTGCGCAGCCGGCTGTCCTGACCGGCGCGTCCGTGGCCTGAAAGCGAGTCGAACATGTCGCACGCCAAACGTCCCAAAAAGAGCTTTTTCCGGCGCCCCAGCGTGAACCAGTGCAAAGACGCCGGCATGGCGTTGATCCTGCTTCTGCTCCTGGTCATGCTCCTGACCAAGTCCCTGCGGCCGGTGCCCTGGGCCATTGCCCTGACCCTGCTGCTTATGATCCGGCCGCAGTTGTTTCGGCCCTGGACCGCGCTCTGGTTCGGTTTTTCCGAGTTCATGGGCACGTTCATGTCCAAGATCATCCTGAGCCTGGCCTTTTTCCTCGTGGTCACGCCCATTGCCCTGCTGCGCCGGCTGGGCAGCGCCGATGCGCTCCGGCTCAGGCAGTGGAAGGCCGGCTCGGACTCCGTATATCGCGTCTGCGACACGCGGCTGACGGCAAAAGATCTTGAACAGATGTTCTGACACGCCCTGCGTCAGGGCATTTCCGCGGCCGTTGCTCCCGGGACGGCAGACTGCGGGAGGGGGCATGTCGTCCGGGATGATAACGCGCCATCGAGCCGTATGGCAAAATCTGCTGTCCAGCCGCCGTCGGGCTTCGATAAACACGCCTGACGGACGCGTGCCAGGCAGCATGGAGGTTTTCAATGGATTTTCTTAGCGATCTGTGGGGATTTCTCAGGGTCAGAAAAAAATTCTGGCTCTTGCCGATCATACTGACCCTGCTGCTCTTCGGCGCGCTGATCGTGCTGACCAGCGGCACGGCGGTGGCCCCGTTCATCTATACCTTGTTTTAATCCTATGCGTCTCCGGGGTATGCGCGCAGTCCACGCCAACGGCGCTCACCCGCTTCGCGATCCGCGCTGCCGCATGGCGCCGTGAAAACCTTCCGTCGCGTCCGGAGCCCGGGCTCCGGACGCGACGTGTGCGTCAAGACGGACCCGCAAACGGCCCTGACAGCCGCAGCCGCGGGTTGCAACGCTCGCGCGAACGCCTGCGCACCCGGTCCCCGGGTCCGGGCAAACCGTAATCACAGGGAGCCGTTCATGGCTGACGCCATTCTGGGCATTTCCGCCTTCTATCACGACAGCGCCGCAGCCCTGCTCATCGACGGGCAGATCGTGGCCGCGGCCCACGAGGAACGCTTCACCCGGAAAAAGCACGATGCCTCGTTCCCGGCCAAGGCCACGGCCTTCGTCCTGGGCGAGGCCGGGCTGCAACCCAAAGATTTGGCGGCGGTCGCGTTCTACGACAAGCCCTATCTCAAGTTCGAGCGCCTGCTCGAAACCTATCACGCCTTCGCTCCCAAGGGCCTGATCAGCTTCCTCTCGGCAATGCCGGTCTGGATCAAGGAGAAGCTGTTCATGAAAAACACGCTCAAGGAGGAGCTTGCCAAAATCGGCCAGGGCAAGCCGCGCCTCTACTTCCCGGAGCACCACCTGTCGCACGTGGCCAGCGCCTTCTATCCCTCGCCCTTTCAGGACGCCGCCATTCTGACCGTGGACGGCGTGGGCGAATGGGCTACCTCGACCATCGCGCTGGGCCAGGGCAAGGACATTACCCTGCTCCGGCAGCTCGATTTTCCGCATTCGCTGGGACTGCTCTATTCGGCCTTTACCTATTATACGGGCTTCAAGGTCAATTCCGGCGAATACAAGCTCATGGGCCTGGCCCCCTACGGCAATCCCGACAGCGAGCAGACCAGGACCTGGAAGGAGCGCATCCTCGACGAACTCGTCGACCTGCGCCCCGATGGCTCCCTGCTGATGAACATGGATTATTTCGATTACGCCACCGGCCTGACCATGTGCAACGACGCGCGGTTCGAGGCCCTGTTCGGGGTGCCCCGACGCCTGCCGGAATCGGAAATCTCCCAGGATTACATGAATATGGCCCTGGCCATTCAGCAGGTCACCGAGGATATCGTCTTTCGCATGGCCGACACGGCGCACAGCCTCACCGGCTGCGACCGGCTGGTCATGGCCGGCGGCGTGGCGCTGAACTGCGTGGCCAACGGCAAATTGCTCAAACGCGGACCGTTCAAGGAAATCTGGATCCAGCCCGCGGCCGGCGATGCCGGCGGCGCGCTTGGCGCAGCCCTGGCCGTGCAGCATATCACCCTGGGCCGCGAGCGCAGTCCGCGCACCGGCAAGGACGACATGCAGGGCTCCTACCTTGGCCCGCTCTTCGGCGAGGCGGCCATACAGCGCTGTATCCGCCGACACCGTGCCCCGGTTCATCGCTTTGAAGACTTTTCGGAGCTTTGCAAGACAACGGCCTCGAAGCTTGCTACCGGCGCTGCCGTGGGCTGGTTTCAGGACCGCATGGAATGGGGTCCGCGCGCTCTTGGCAACCGCTCCATTCTGGGCGACCCGCGCGACCCGGAAATGCAGAAAAAGCTCAATCTGAAGATCAAGTACCGCGAGGGCTTCCGTCCCTTTGCCCCGTCGGTGCTCGCCGAACACGCCGACGAGTATTTCGACCTCGACGGCGTACCCTCCCCGTACATGCTCCTGGTCGCCCCTGTTCGGGAATCCCGCCGCAAACCGTTGCCCGAGGGTTATAACGCCATGGACATGTGGCAGCGACTCTACCATCAGCGCTCCGACATCCCGGCCGTTACGCACGTGGACTACTCGGCCCGCATCCAGACCGTACACCGCGACACCAATCCCCGCTACCACGCGCTCATCAGCGCCTTCCGCGAACTCACGGGATGCGGCCTGGTCGTGAATACGAGCTTCAACGTCCGCGGCGAGCCCATCGTCTGTACCCCCGACGATGCCTACCGCTGCTTCATGCGCACGGAGATGGACTACCTGGTCATCGGCAACTGCCTCTTCG
>CAZGAH010000007.1:0-6106 GCA_964523295.1 uncultured Desulfovibrionaceae bacterium
ACAACGCATCACCCCGTTGAAGATGGCCGCGTGCCTGTCTGGACCCACCTTCACGATGTTGTCCGCAATCGTCTCGCACGACAACGCCCACCCCCGTCAGGCGAGTCTGGAAATCGTCCTTATTGGTAACCGTCCGTGACATTGCGCGACCTTACACGCAGCACGAAAATGTGTTCAGCATTTTTTTGCAGACTAGCGGAGTTGTCCCGAAAAAACGTCCTCCGAATCTCAGGCGGTAATGGAAGTCGTTGACAGCGAAACCTTTTGCCGGCTACGGATTTGATCGTTCGTGCTTCGGATCAATTCAAAGGCGGGGCTTGGGGTAAATGTACGCATCGTAAATGGCGTCCATGGTGGACGCTTCAGGGCGCGGGTGGTCTGATTCCATGAATATACTGGTTACTGGCGGAGCGGGATACATCGGAAGTCACGCGTGCAAGGCGCTTGCAGCGGCGGGATATACGCCTGTCGCCTACGACAGCCTGATCAACGGCCACGAGCGGGCTGTACAGTGGGGGCCATTGGTCAAAGGCGACATCCGCGATGGCGCAGTGTTGAGTGCGGCCATGGAGCGTTATGCGCCTGCGGCGGTGATGCACTTCGCGGCCTTTGCCTATGTCGGCGAGTCGGTCACAGATCCGGCGAAGTATTATTTGAACAATGTCTATGGCTCGCTTTGCCTGCTTGAGGCGATGCGCACGCATGGCTGCAGGAACATTGTTTTCAGCAGCTCGTGCGCGGTGTATGGCTATCCGGAAACATTACCTTTGCGCGAGAATCACCCCAGGAATCCGATCAATCCGTACGGACGCACCAAGCTGAGCATCGAATACGCGCTGCAGGATTTCGGGCAGGCGTATGGCATCAACGCGTTCAGCCTCAGGTACTTCAATGCCGCGGGAGCGGATCCGCAGGCCGAGATCGGCGAGACGCACGATCCCGAGACGCATCTCATTCCCCTGGTGCTCCAGGCTGCGTTGCGCGATGATTCCACGCTCACGGTCTTCGGCACCGATTACGATACGCCTGACGGCACCTGTATCCGTGATTATATCCACGTAGCCGACCTGGCCGGGGCGCACATCAAGGCGCTGGAGCGGCTTCTTGCCGGCGATCCGGGCGGGGCGTTGAATCTGGGCACGGGCACGGGCTTTTCTGTCCGGCAGATCATCGAGGCGACCCGCGCCGTCACCGGCAGGGATGTCCGCGTGGCCTATGGGCCGCGGCGCCCGGGCGACCCACCCGTGCTCGTGGCCGATTCAAGCCTTGCGGCCAGCACCCTGGGATGGCATCCCGACTATACGGATATCCAGGCGATAATCGAAACGGCGCTACGCTGGCAGCAGCGTACGCAATAACGCGGCCATAGCGTCCGCTACGCCCGCCTGCCCGCGTACCGGCCTGCCCTGCGCGGTCGCCTCTCTCCGATCTGCCAGAAAGCCAGCCCTATCCGACAAAAATCGATCCGTCCGCAGCGAAGGGCTTGAAGCCGGGTTGTCCCTGGCGTATGCAGCGGAGACACCGTGGAGACGTCCCGCGGGCGCGGCGAGTCCTCGACAAGGAGCATGGCATGGAAATCCAGATTGTGGCGATGAATGACCAGTACACCCATATCGCCCTCTCAGGGCGATTGGACAGTGCCCAGATGCCGGGTGCGGATTTACGTTTCTATTCCCTGACAGCCGGGCGTCACAAGCCGGCGCTGGTCGACCTGAGCGCCGTCGATTTTCTCTCCTCCCTGGGTGTGCGGATGCTGCTGAAGAGCGCGCGTTCGTTGCAGGCCGAGGCGTGCGCGCTGGTCCTGGCCGTTCCGGAAGGGCTGGTCCGGAAAGTCATCGAGGCGTCCGGATTGATCGGTATCCTGCCGATCGTTGCCACGCCCGAAGAGGGGCTGGCCCTGCTGGCGCCGCAGGCGGACAGCGCCGCGCCGCAGGTTTGAGCGGCGCGGGAGCGCACCCGCGGACCTGGCATTGCACCACACAGAGAGGGATAATACCTCGTGCCCGGGGTTTGCTATGACCCGTAAAAGAGGGTAGCCTTCCGATCCGATGGTGTCGCACGCGGACGCTCAAGGAGGGGTAAACGCATGCCCAGACAGACAGCGCAATCAATCAAGGCGCTCAAAGGCAAACGCAAGCTGAGCGTGCTCACGGCCTACGACTATCCGACGGCGTCGTTGGTGGATCGTGGCGGCGTGGATATGGTGCTGGTCGGGGATTCGCTGAACATGGTCGTGCTCGGTCGCGACGATACCCTGTCATTGACCATGGAGGAGATGCTCCACCACTGCCGGGCCGTATCCGCCGGGGTCAAGCAGGCCCTTGTCGTTGCGGACATGCCGTTTCTGAGTTACGAAACAAGCGTAGAGCAGGCGGTAGCCAACGCGGGCCTGTTGCTCAAGCATGGCGGCGTACGCGCGGTCAAGCTGGAGGGCGCGGCGGTGTTGCCGCAGATAAAGGCCCTGGTCCAGTCCGGCATTCCGGTGCAGGGGCATCTGGGTCTTACGCCGCAACGCCTGGCCGAACTGGGGGGGTACCTGGTTCAGGGCAAGACTGCCGAGGCGGCAAAAACGCTCATCGACGACGCCCAGGCCCTGGCGCAGGCCGGCTGCTTCAGTCTGGTGCTGGAAATGGTGCCCGCGCCCATTGCCGACATAATTACCGCTGCCGTGCCGATTCCCACCATCGGCATCGGGGCGGGCTCCGGGTGCGACGGTCAGGTGCTGGTGCTGCACGACGTTCTCGGCCTGTTCGAGCGGTTCACACCGCGATTCGTGAAGCAATACGCCAGGCTCTCCGAGGAGATACTCAAGGCCGTGACGGCCTATCGCGAAGACGTGGAGGCCGGACGTTTTCCCGGCCCGGAGCACGCGTTCGACATTCCCGCGGCAGAGCTGGACAAGCTCCGCTGAGCGGGATTCCCGACAACGGGGCAACGGGCGTAACGCAAGGCGACAGAAATGAAGGATAATGGCGGGGGCAGTCGTCTGCCGGAATATACCGTGCGGGTCAGCCGCCGGGCCAAGCGGGTCATCCTGCGGGTTACGCCGCGGCTGGGACTGGAGGTCGTGGTGCCGCGCGACTTCGACCCCAGCTACGTCCCGGAGATCGTAGCCCGGAAGCAGGACTGGATCCTGCAGGCCCGGGATGAACTCGAGCGCCGCGGCTATGCCATCGAGTCCGGTTCAGGATTGCCCGAACGCATAGTCCTGCCCTCCGTGGACCGCGCCTACGACGTACGCTACGGCTCCGGTCGCGGCCCTGTTTCGCTCGTGCAGAATGGCGACGTACGGTTGCAGTTTTTCGGCGATTGCAGCGACGAACAGGCCTGTCTGGACCTGTTGCGTGAGTGGCTGAAAGGCCGCGCCCGGCAGGAGCTGATACCCTGGGTCCGGCGTATCGCTCAAGAAACCGGCTTGCAGTGCAGCGCGGTGCAGATCCGGTTACAGCGCAGCCGCTGGGGAAGCTGTTCGGTCAGGTCGGGGCTGAGTCTGAATGCCCGGCTGCTGTTTCTTTCGCCGGAGATGGTCCGCTATGTCCTGCTCCATGAACTCAGCCACACGCGGCACATGCACCACGGGCCGGCATTCTGGGAACTCCTGACCAGACTCGAGCCGGCCAGCCGACAGCTGGACAAGGCCTTGAACCAGGCCTGGAGGACGCTCCCGGCATGGTCCACGCGCAGCTGACCGCTCACGGCATGAGATAGAATCCGACGGTCTTGTTGCGCGCGCCGCCGAAAAACATGGCTCCGACCGAACGGTCCCGCACCGAGGTGACCTTGATGGCCCGTTCGACCTCCGTATGCACCGCGTTGTCGAGGGTGAAGCGGATGGTGAGCGTATCGCCCGGCTCAATGCGGTTGTCGTCCAGGGTAGTAAAGCCGACGCCTTCGAGCGACAGACTATCAACAATGACATCGCCGCGGGTTTTGGTCTTCAGATTGGCGTAGCTCCCTTCCAGCCGGACCTGCTTGCGGTAATACTTCCGAAATTCAAAAACACACCGGAATTCTTCGCCGCACGGGCACTTGATCTTGAGCGCGGCCTTGACGTCGCGGAATTTCCCCGCGTCGATACTCTTCTTATTACGGCAGGCCGGACAGATGATGGTGGCCTGGTCTTTGACATCCACGTAAAACGTGAGCAAAGAACCGTCTCTGGCAATTTCCATGGCTGACGTCGCTCTTCGTTATGCCGTACGCTTCCCTGTGGTGGGATAGCAGTCCCCGGCCGTCCATTCGCCGTCCCCCTTCGCCGCGGCAACGCCTCGCCTCCCAGGGGATATCCGGGGAACCGACCTGCAAGTCGTCCCGATTACATCACGACACTAGCACGAATCCGCCCGTATTGTCTACTCCGGCAAGAGGTCACGGGCCGATACTTACTGCTTCGTAATCGTTGACTAGCGCACTTCTTTCATCTTTCCAATTGCTTATGTCATTGTACGTCAGGATCGCAGGACGTGAGCTATGGAGAGCAGGCAGATAGTCAACAAGGATGAGCGGGTCGCATTTTGGCCCGCACAGGTCGAAGCGTGGCGGACAAGCGGCGTGAGTCAGTCGCGGTATAGTCGTGAACAGGGTATCAGGAAAACTGATCTCAGCTACTGGATTCGCCGCGTCAAGACACCCGCAACGCCCTTGCCGCTGCCCAACCTTGTCAAGATTTCGACCGAGACAGTTGTTCAAGCCGTGCGGTCGGCGTCTGATCCAGCGCCACGTACGCTCATGATTGCCGACTGCTATCAGTTTGGTATTTGTTACGATTTTTACGCGCTGGTCCTGGAAAAACTCATCCGCACGCTCGAACGGCTATGAACCCCTTCCCCGGCAACACCCGCGTCTCTCTGACCACGGGGGCTACCGACTTGCGCAAGGCCATCGACGGGCTTTCCATTCTTGTCGCCGAGCGTCTCGCCTGAGCACAAGCGAAAAGGCCTGGCCGTCGGCCACTACCGGCCGAGTTGCCGCGCATGACCAAAATTCATGACCTGCCCGAAGCCGAGAAGGTTTGCGTGTGCGGCTGCGCCTTGACCAGGATCGGCGAAGAAGTCAGCGAAAAGCTTGACATTGTGCCTGCGCACATCCAGTTCGAGCGCAACGTCCGCGACAAGTACGCCTGCCGGGCTGCGAGGGCGTCGAGAGTCAGGCCCGGGGTTTGGTCGGCGAGGTCAAGATTGCGCCGCTGCCTCCGCAGATCATTCCTCAGGGCATCGTAACGCCTGGCCTTCTGGCGCATGTCTATGTTGCCAAATTCATCGACGCACTTCCTTTTTCGGGCTGGCCGTGCGTTACGCGCGTAATCTATGAGATCGCATCATTGCGTACCTTAAGGACAGTCGCCTGCGTCCGGATAACAACCGGATCGAGAACACGATTCGTCCGTTTGCGACTGACCGTAAGAACTGGCTGTTTCCCGGTTCGCCGCGCGGGGCCGAGGGCAGCGCCGCGTTCTATAGCATAATCGAGACGTGCAAATCCAACGGCATCGAGCCTTACGCGTACCTGCGCCTGATCTTCGAGCGCCTGCCCTCTGCACACACCACCGAGGCGCGCAAAGCCCTTCTTCCGGAATACCTGGACCGAAAGCTCCTCGCCTGAAACGTCAATTCGTCCGATTCATAACAGCCTGAAACAGCCCTGGGAAGATGGGGTTGTTCTTGCGCTTACAATTCGCCAACTTTTCGATAATGGCTGCCTCTCATCGAAACGTTCGATCCTCACGATCCGTTCCGGATACACGACGCAGCGCATGCTCCGCCTCGTGAGGGTTCCCGATTCATCCGGTGGTGCTTCCGGTCAGGGTCAACCTAAGGGTGCCCTGACGATGCGCTTGCCTTTGCGCTGGGTTATGGCTATGAAATGCCGCACACGCGCAAGGAGCTGCTACGCCATGTCAATCCCCCCCCTGTCCGCGCCCATGTCCGGGGCCAAGGTCTCGGCCCGGGATTTGCGTCCCGAGGTTCAGGCCTTTGAGCCCTATGTCGCCGGTTTGTCCGTCGATGCCATCAAAGAACGCTACGGTTTGTCCCAGGTCATCAAGATGGCCAGCAACGAGAATCCGCTGGGCACGTCGCCCGTCGTGCGCAAGGTGCTGCAACACAAG
>CAZGAH010000007.1:6116-11062 GCA_964523295.1 uncultured Desulfovibrionaceae bacterium
CCGACCTCGCCTTCCGCTATCCACAGTCCGGGAATCCGCGTCTGCGGCTGGCAATCGCCGAGAGGCTCGGCGTAGCGCCGGAGGCCGTGGTCACCGGCAACGGGTCTGACGAGCTTATTGACCTTCTGATACGCGTTCGCGCACAGCCGGGACGCGACCATGTGCTCGGCTTCGCGCCGACCTTTGCCATGTACGAGTTGCAGGCCAGATTCCACGGCGTGGAATTCCGGGCCGTGCCGCTCAGGTCCGACTTTGGCTTCGATTTTCAGGCCCTGGTCGCTACGGCCGACGAGCATACGGCCCTGGTCTTCGTGCCCACGCCGGACAACCCCACGGGCACGACTGCCCTGGCCGACGAGCTGGACTCACTGGCCCGGGCTCTGCCGCCGGGCTGCCTGCTCGTCGTGGACGAGGCCTACGTCGATTTCGCCCGGCCGGTAGAGCGCTACTCCCTGCTGGCCCGGCGCGTGCGCGAGGGCCGGCCCCTGGACAACGTGGTCACGTTGCGGACCTTTTCGAAAATGTACGGGCTGGCCGGCTTGCGGCTAGGCTTCGGCGTGATGGAGCCCTGGCTGGCGGATTATCTCTGGCGCGTGCGCCTGCCGTTCAGCGTAAACATCCTTGCCGAGGCGGCGGGCATCGCCGCGCTGGAAGACGAAGTCCACTACCAGGCAACGCTCGACACCGTGCTGACCGGCCGGGACTGGCTGACGCGCGAGCTTTCGGCCCTCGGCTTCGCGGTATTTCCCTCGCAGGCCAATTTCCTGCTCTTCCGCGTGGGCCCCGAGGCCGGGCTGGACGCGGGCGCCATGTTCGTCCGGCTGCTGGAAAAGGGGGTCATCGTGCGCCACGTCAAGAGCTTCGGCCTGCCGGATTGCATCCGCGTCAGTGTCGGGCTGCCCGAGGAGAATCAGGCCTTCCTGACGGCGCTCAACGACGTTCTGGATCAGGGATGACGGACGCTTCTCCCTTGCTGGTGACGCTGGACGGGCCAGCCGGCGTGGGCAAGACCAGCGTTGCCCGGCGCCTGGCCGAGGCCCTGGATATCGCCTACCTGGATACGGGAGCCATGTTCCGCGCCCTGGCCTGGAGTCTGGGAGCCGCGGGCCAGACCCTTGACGAGGCCCGGCTGCACGAGCGGCTGGTGCAGCTCGAGTTCACGCTGATCGGGAGCGGCGAGTCGTCGCAGCTGCTGTGCAACGGCCAGCCTCTCACCGAGGACATCCGCACGGAGACCGTAGGGGCCTGGGCCTCGCGCCTGGCCACGCTTCCTGTTGTCCGCGAGCAGCTGAAGCGGGCGCAGCAGGCCATCGGCGTGCAGCGTTCGCTGACTGCAGAGGGGCGTGATATGGGCTCGGTGGTCTTTCCGCAGGCCCGCTTCAAATTTTTTCTCGACGCCGCCGCGGAAGTCCGGGCCAGACGCCGCTTTCTGCAGTTGCAGGAACTGAATCTGCCGGCCGATTTCGCGACCCTGGTCGAACAGATCCGCCAGCGCGACGCCCAGGACAGGAATCGCCCGGTTGCCCCGCTCGCCCCCGCCCCGGACGCCCGCGTGATCGATACGACGGACATGAACCTGGAGCAGGTCTTTACCCTGCTGCTGCGCACGATTCGTCCCTGATTCCACCGCAAGCACGCACCTCCGATCATTCCCGCCTTGTGTCCGAAGCCCTTCCGCAGCCTTTTCCTGCGTTCGACAACGTCTTGAGGCTGGTACTATCCTCGCCGAAAAAAAATTTTCTCCATCCAGTCCCCCACCAACAACGCGCCGACCACAACGCACCAATATTCAACATCTTTTCATATTCTCTCGGACTGTATTCCGGCGCGTCCTGCCGCGCGCGTATCGCATCCCCCCCCCTTGCAACCTGGGAAAAGTCTGCTATAGAACTTTAACGTCGATTTGCCGTGCCTGTGCGCTCTGGGGTGGCAGTGTTCAGGACCGGGACGGGACGTATGCGTAATCGTTGTCGTTTGCGGCAGATGCTGTAGTTTATGATCGTTCAACTCCTTACGAATCGATCGGATCGATTCGAAAATCTTTTTTTTGCGCCACGAGAATGGCGACTATTCGTCGAAGACAGGACATCATCCTGCCTTTCACGTGGTGCTATGGGTGTACGCAGCCTGCGTGCAGGGTATCGCGTGCGGGGAAAGACCTTGTTGTTGTCACCATCAACCTTGCGGGAGGAGCACATGAGCGTGTTGTTGCGATCGTTGATTGGCATGGCTGTCTGTGTATTCCTGTTTACTTCGTCGGCTATCGCCCAGGATTCGGCCACGCCTGAGGAGGTGGTCCAGAAATCCAAGGACGCCGCGGCATTTCTTGCCAAGGAGGGCGAGGCCGGGCTGGCGCAATTCAACGATCCCAAGGGGCCATGGGCCTGGAAAGACACCTACGTCTTCGTCTACGATTGCGCGGCCATGAAGCTGGTCGGTCATCCCAAGGCTTCGCTGATTGGTCTGGAGCCGGACAAGCTGAAGGACGCCAAGGGCTCCTTCATCAGCATCGACCTCTGCGGCGCCGTACAGGACGCGGACTCCGGCTGGGCCGAGTACTTCTGGCCCAAGCCCGGCCAGGACACCCCCTCGCGCAAGATATCCTACATGCTCAAGGTCCCGGGCCAGCCCTATACGGTTGGGGCGGGCATCTATCATGACACGCTGACGGCCGACGAGCTGAATAAAAAATAGAATCGCACAGAGCACACGCGAAGGGAGGGCGGAAGCCCTTCCTTCGTTCTCAAAGGGAGATACCATGTCCATACGCTCGAAAATCCTGCTCCTTGTCGCCCTTGGGGCTGCCGCCTGCATCGCCATCGCCGTGCTCAATACCTGGTCGTCGTCGCTGACGTCGGCGCTCGGAGTGGTTCGGGAGAGTATCGACGGCAACGCGAAAAGCGTCATGCAGGCGCGGTTGAGCGAGAAGGAGTTTATCGACACGGCCAGTGAAACCGCATGGACGCGTCTCCAGGACAACGTGCGCCGGGCGAGGGCATTTCTTTCTGCTGCCGCGCGCGACGACGGCAGCCACGTGGACCATATCCAGGATATCGATACCGCCTGGGCCGGCTACGAAGGGTTTCTCCCCAAGATGTATGACAACGTCCGCGCCTTGCGGACACAGCTCGACGAATATGGCGCCGCCGACCGGTCGGTCGTAGAGTATCTGGAAAAGACGTATATTTTAAAGCTTGAGCAAGAGGTCATCGAGGCAAATTTCAATGGCGCAACCATATCGGCCGCACGAAAGGGCGTGCTCGACAACGCAAAAAATCTTTCAGGGATCTTCGTGCGCTTGAAAAGCAATGTTCAGGCTTTGATATTGTTTGACAAACTCGACGAATACAAGACCATTCGGGCCGCGCTGGTCAAGGAGATGAACGGATATCTGAAAAATCTCGGCCAGGCCATCATGCTCAGCGCGGATGCGACATTCAAGAAGTCGCTGCCCGAGCTGAAGAAGCTCGTCGCCGATCTGGAGGCAAAGGAGGCCAGGCTCAACGTCATGCATGCGTCGGGGCAGGCGCTGAAGGGCGAGATGGACGCGGCAGGGGGCGTGCTGGTCGAGAAAAGTCAGACGTTGCTGAACGAGCTGGACGAGGCCTCGCAGCAGGCGGCTTCGCGGATCGAGCGGCTGGGCTGGGCCCTGGCCACGGCCGTGGCCATTGGCCTGCTCGTGCTGGGCGGATTGATCGGGCGGTCGATCATTTCACCTGTCAAGCGCATCGGTCTGTTCGCCAAGAAGGTGGCCGGCGGCGATCTCGAGGCCGTTTCCGAAGGCACATTCAGCGCCGAGCTGGGCGATCTGCGGCGGGATATCGGCGCCATGGTCAGCAATCTGAAGTCCAAAATGCACGAGGCTCAGGCCAAGAGCAGCGAGGCGGAGCAGGAGGCGCGACGCGCGCATGAGGCCTCGCTCCAGGCGGAACAGGCCCTGCAGGAGGCCAACGCGCGCCACGAGGGCATGGTGAAGGCGGCGAATCAGCTCGACCACATCGCCACGGTCCTGAAGACGACGGCGGAGAACCTGTCAGAGCAGGCCGGTCAGGCCGACCGCGGCAGCCAGACCCAGAGGGAGCGCGTATCTGAGACCATAACCGCCATGGAGCAGATGAATTCCGCGATTTTCGAGGTTGCCGAGCGGGCCACGCAGGCGGCCAACGAGGCGGAAATGGCCAGGCAGCGCGCTCAATCCGGCGCCGGCGTGGTCTGTCGCGTGGTCGAGTCGATCGACAGGGTGCAATCACTGGCCACGACGCTCAAGGCGAACACGATCGAACTCGGCGACCAGACCGCCGCCATTGACCGCATCATCACGGTCATCAACGACATCGCGGACCAGACCAATCTGCTGGCACTCAACGCCGCCATCGAGGCCGCGCGCGCGGGCGAGGCCGGGCGAGGCTTCGAGGTGCGCAAGCTGGCAGAAAAGACCATGGTCGCCACCCGGGAAGTCAGCGCCGCCATCGTCGCCATCCAGGACAGCTCCAAGCGCAACGTCTCCGGCATGGAAGACGCCTTCACGGCAGTCAGCCAGGCGACCGCCTTGTCAGACGAGTCGGGCCAGGCCCTGCAGGAAATTCTCAAACACGCGGACCTGACTTCGGACCAGGTCCGCTCCATCTCCACCTCGGCCGAGCAGCAATCCGCCTCGTCCGACGCCATTACGCGCGCTGTCAGCGAGATGAGCGACATCTCCCAGGATACCGCGCGACGCATGCGCCAGTCTCTCGACTCCATTTCCCAACTCGTCGCCCTGACCGACGAGCTTGGTAGTCTGATAGGCGAACTGCGACGATGGTAAGAGTTGCCTGCGCGACGCAGGACAAAAGGCGCACACCGTGCGTTTCAGTCAGGCTTTTTCTTGCCTGATTTGATATTTTATTGTTAGTCGGTCATCAATTTAGCCTTGCATCAAGCTCGACTGGCGCACACAAAGAAAC
>CAZGAH010000007.1:11072-31321 GCA_964523295.1 uncultured Desulfovibrionaceae bacterium
ACAATAGCTTGATATATTTTTTATAGAGTTACCAGAAAAAATAAGTATAAATAAAAAGAATAACGATTATTATAATTAAAATAAATTCCAAAGAAGCTTGCCCTTTTATATTAATCCTATTAACACCCATAAATAATCACCAAATATTAAACAAAATATATGCCCAAATAACATGGTTGGTACAAAAGGCATAGAATCTTTTATATAAAAATCTTTCGAAATTAAACCTTTTTTAAACATAATTTTTCGATAAAAAATTCTCTAAATTGCCAGCCTCCAGGAAGTACAGAGCAGCTCCGTTACATGCATCACGTTTCATACATCTTGAGCATGCCATGGTCTCGGGATCGGGCTGTCGCTGATCGCAACAGCGTTTTGCCTGTCACCACGGGCTTTTCTCTCTTTCCCCTGGCGCGATTTACGGGTACAGTCGCGCGGCACGGGGGCTGAACGCAACGGCCAGGCGCGATCATGGCGCTGCGGGCCGCGTTGTTTTCCAATAACCGTGGATATCGACGATCAGCCGCGCGCCCGGTACTGTTTCAGCGTTGCAGCGCAGCGGCCAGAGAGGATAGCCGGATGCCGAACCAGCAGAAAAAGCGATCCGTACAACGGAAGTGCAAAATAGGAGTCGTCGGATCGGGGGCCTTGCTGGCGACCACCGTGCGTCGTCTGACAGACGCGGAGTTTTCTACGGCGTTTCCCTGGGTACAGCTTGCCGGCCTTGTCCGAAGCGGAAAAGCAGGCAAGGCACTGCCTGAGCAGTTGCCACTGTATGACGATATCTACGCCCTGCTTGCCGCCCATACCGACCTGAACCTGATTTTCGACCTTGGCGCTGACGCAGCCCGGCACGCCGACTTGCGAGCCGCCCTGCCACCGGGCGTCGGCCTCATCGATCGCGCGAATGCACTACTCCTGTGGGACATGATGACGGTCAGGATCAAATCCGGCGCACAGAGCTGCGAACGAGCCCTCGATCACGCCAGCACCTTGTTCACGACGCTGTTCAACGAGGTCGAAGAGGACATCATTCTGCTCGACCGTCAGGGGCGGATCATCGACGCCAATACCAACGCCTGGCAGCGGCGCGGAATTCCGAAGCAACAGCTCGTCGGCCGTCGCTGCGGCGATATCGACAGCCCCGATTTCTGCTACCAGCCCAAGGAAGGATCCTGCCCGTTTCAGCGCACGCTGCGCACCGGGAAAAAGGCTGAGAGCGTGCATACGACCGTCGGTGCCGATGGTCGCATGTTCTATTATCGCGTCTATACCTACCCCATCTACAACGCTGCCAGGGAATTGACCCATGTCATGGAGCTGCGCCGCGACATCACGCAGCGCACGTACATGGAGCAGCGCTTGCAGCAGGCCGAAAAAATGGCGGCAATCGGCGAACTGTCTACCTACATCGCACACGAGATCCGCAACCCGCTCTTTGCCATCGGCGGATTCGCCAACGCGTTGCTGCGATCGAGTTCGCTGGACGAGCCCGCGCGGGAAAAGGTGGCGATCATCCTCGAGGAATCGCGGCGCCTGGACCGTATCCTCAAGAGCACGCTCAGCTTCGCACGCTCCTCCACCGGCGAGCTGGATCAGGTGGACCTCAACGTTGTGGTCGCTCAGACCATGGAACTCATGGGCATCGGCTTTGAGAGCCAGGGTATCGAGCCACAGATTCGCACCAGACCGGGCATCGCCAGGGTCAAGGCCGATCCGGAGCTGCTCAAACAGTGCCTGATCAATATGATCAAGAACTCCGTTGAGGCCATGCCGAATGGCGGCCAGCTTATCGTGCGCACGGGCATGCGCCGGAAGTACGTCTACCTCGAGGTCGAAGACAGCGGTCGGGGCATCCCCCACGATATTCAAAAAAAGGTATTCAATCCCTTTTTCAGCACCAAAATTCAGGGCTCGGGCCTGGGGCTGCCCATGATTAAAAAAATCGTGGACGAACTGGGAGGCAAGGTCGAACTCAACAGCGAGTGCGGCCGGGGAACCCGCCTGACACTGCTTCTCCCCCCGTTGCTGGCAGTGGACGAAGAGCCGGAAGTTTTTCAACAAATACTTTAAATGATACTTTCATTTACTGCATGAAGAATTTACCGGCAAACGGGCTCCTTTGAACATGCCCGCATTCGATGATTCGGGGCAACACAATGCTGGTGCATGGAGGCCGGTACCAGGCGCCCCCTCCTCAATGATCAGGACTGATCCGTGGCTACAGGAAGGGTTATCCGGAACACGCTGCCCCGGCCCGGTTCGCCCGATGCCGTGATCCGGCCGCCGTGTCGTTGCACGAGCAGTCGGCAGAGGGTCAGACCCAGTCCAATGCCGGCGGGCTTGTCCGTCAGCCCGTCACCGAGCTGCCGGAACGGCTCGAAAATGCTCTCGCAGTGTTCCGGCGCCAGGCCAATGCCGGTATCTGACACGCTGATGGCTACGGTCCCGGAATCGTCCGACCGCTTGGCACGAAGCGTGATCACACCCTGACGGGTGAACTTCAGCGCATTGGTTAATAATTGATCCAATACTTGAAGAAGTCGGTCCGCGTCGGCGAGCACGGGCGGTAAATCCGGTTCGACTTCGAGGGTCAGGCCGATGCCTTTCTGCCCGGCCTCGGTGGCTGCGCGTGCCGACGCGCGGCTGAGCAGGCCCGCGACGTCCACCAGCGTTGCCGGCAAACCGGCTTTGCCGCTTTCCAGGTCGCACAGATCCAGTACCGTGGCAAGTAATCCGGTCAGGCGCCCGGCCTCGTCGGCCACCACGTCGAGGTCGTGGCGGAGTTGATCCGCCAGGCGCTCTTTTTCGGGGTCATTGGCCGTAACGAGAGGAAACACCTTGCTGTCCAGCCTGCGGCGGATGAGTTTGGCAAAGCCGAGGATCGAAGTCAGCGGCGTGCGCAGCTCGTGCGACATCATCGACAGGAAATCGGACTTCATCCGGCTGGCAGCCTCGGCTTCGTCGCGCGCGCGTCGCAAATGGTCCTCGAGTTCCTGGCGCGTGGTGATGTCATCGAAAATACCCTCAAACAGGGCAATACGTCCGGATGCGTCGCGCACGGCCCTGGCCTTGATCACGCCCCAGCGCAGGCTGCCGTCCCTGCGACGGAAGCGTATCCGGTGTTCGACCAGCATGTCGCGCTCGTGCATGAGGCGGATGAAAACGAGGCGGTCCTCGGGTTCCACGTACAGTTTTTCCTGAATGGGGAAACACTCGCGGATGAGCGCCTCGGGGCTGTCGTAGCCAACGATCCGGGCCATGGACGGGTTTGCGCTCAGAAATCGGCCCTCCGGCGTGGTCTGAAAAATACCCTCGAGCGCGTTATCGACAATGGAGCGGAATTTTTCTTCGGAGGCGCGCAAGGCTGCCTCGGCGGCGCGTCGCCGGCTGTCGGATTGTTGCAGGCTGTCCATGAAGGTGTTGAACCAGCGGCCGAGTTGGCCGAATTCGTCGGCATTACCGGCAGGCATGCGCGTCGCGTAGTTTCCGGATGCGCCCTGGGCGAAGCGTTCGTTCAGCTCGGATAGCGGTCGGGTAAACGTGGCGGCGAGCCAGAGACTGAGCATCATGATCAGAATCAGGATCAGTGCTCCGACCGTCAGGAACAGGCGTTTTGTGATCACCAGAGGTCTGTAGAATTCGTCAAGATAGCTCGACGAGGCGACGATCCAGCCCAGCTCGGGAATGGAGTTGAAGATGACCAGCTTCTCGCGCGGGGCGCTTTCGCCCGGGTTTTGCCAGGGGTAGATGATTTTCCCATTTCTTTTGGCGCAGAGTTCGCTGATGAAGGCGCGTCCGGCAGCGTCGCGCGCGTCGAGAATATTCGTGCCTTGCAGCTTGGGATGAATAATCAGCGTACCGGCTTCGTCGATGACGTAGGGATAGCCCGTTTCGCCGAAACGCAGGGACAGGATCCGCTCCTGGAAATCCTCGACCCGGATCAGACTGGCGAATTCGCTACGGTAGGACGAGGCGGAGATGATCCAGTCCCAGGGCTCGAACCAGGTCATGTACAGAGCCTTGGCCCGCTCACGCGTTTCGCCGGGGTTTTTCCAGTCGTATTCGAGATAGCCCTCCCGTGCGCGCAACTGCTCCTGGATAAAGGCGAATTCGGTCAAGTCCGCGCCCAGCAACGCGGCACGCGGATGGACGACGATGACCCCCTGGCTGTTCAGACAATAGATGTAGCCGGTCTGACCTATGGGCTGGCTGAGCAGCACGTCCGCGGCCCTGGCTTTGGCCTCGTCCATGGAAAACTCGCTACGGAGCGCGCGCTCATAGAATGCGCGGGCCACATCCCGGTTCTTTTCCGCCACAGCGCGCAGGTAATTGCGGACAGAGGCGTCGCCGGAGGCGCGAACCATGTTCAATATCGTCGAGGTAGTATTTTCCAGCTCCCGCTCAATGTTTTCCTCGATGGTCTGCCGCGCCAGCGCGTAAACCACCAGCGCAGCGCAGGTCATGCAAACCAGAAACACGGAGGCATAGGCCAGCACGAGCTTGGCGCGCAACCGCAGATCAGAGAACCAGCCCATGAGCACCACCGTTCGCCTTTGCCGAAGCCGACACGTCATTCTACCGATCGACACCGGTGCGTACGCATCGAGTACCCGTCCCAGCATGACGGAATGCCTGAACCAGACACTCGCCAAGGGTACGGTATATTTATCTCATTGTAAGCAGCACGACAAGCAGGTATGTGGCACGTGTTGAAGTTGAGTTCACAATGCAGAAATTTTGGTGTTATTTGTCCGCCGCTTCTGTTCGGTATTGAGCGCAGGCCAAACCCTGCGGTTTCAGATAGATGAGACGTTCTATCCCCGATAATTATTGTGCTTGAAGATTTTTGGACAGAAATAGCGCTTGTTTTTAAGGGGATACATAAAAAGTACGCAGATCGACCTGAAGGACATCGACCAAATCCGCCGGTGCGCTCGATTCAGTCGCGCTCGCGCAGATCGAAGCGGATAGGTGCGACAACCCAGGCCGGGACAGGAGTCCCGTCTTTGCGCGCCGGGCGGAATCGCCAATGCGGAACCGTGGCTTTGACCACGTCTTCGAACAGACCCGCCGGCGCCGCCGCGACGATGTGCAGACGCTCCACCTGGCCGGCGACGTTCACCAGCAGCCGCACCGTCACCTTGCCGGAGAGCCCCAGTTGGCGCGCCTTGGCGGGAAATGGCGGCTCCTGACGGCGGGTCAGCATCGGCGGGATATCTGGCGCAGCCAGCCCTGGAAGCGCGCCACCCTGACCCGAGCCCGGGCCTTGACCAATGCCGACGCCCTGCCCCGGACCTCGGCCGGCGCCTTGCCCCGAGCCGTCACCCTTTTCCTGCCCTGGGCCATTGCCCACGCCCTCGCCCGGGCCGAGCCCGACGTGCTGGCTCGCTTCCCTGGCCGGACTCGTCGTTTGCCCGGCAGCCTGCTCCAATCCGGACCCGGTCCGGGGCGGCGGGGATGGTGCCTGCGCTCGTTGCGCTGGATCCGGCCTCGGCGTCTGTTCTGAGAATAATGGCTTGGGCCTGGTCTTTTTCCGCGTGGCGACAGGGCGCTGCGCCGGCGTCGGAGTGAGCTTTGGTTCAACGGGTTCAGGGAGCTTTTTTTCGTCCAGGATCGGCACGGCATTGTCCGGGGCCTCAAGGGCGGTCTCCGCTGCGGCCACGGGCGCCGGGGCCTCAGGCTCTGCGACATGAGCGTCCGGCGAGGACGCCTCGTCGGCGCGCTCCCCGACCGGTTCCCCGACAGGCGCCGAGGCCAACGGACCGGGCAGCCCGTCAACGCGGTAGATAGTCATCACGCCAGATCCTGGACCACCGCCGCCTCCGAACGATCCACCGCCACCGCCACCCCCTCCTGCGCTGCCGAGGATCAGGACGAGCAGGAAGCCATGCAGCAATAACGAGCCCAGACCTGAGCGCCAATATGATTTCATTGTCGCCTACCTTGTGCGTGCGTTGCGCCGTTTGGGGGAAACGGCGGCGGCTATGAGAAACACCAGCGACGAGGCCAGCACAATCGCAGCCCCGGCCGGGAGATCCCAAACCCAGGCAGCCAGCAGCCCGCATTCACAGGAAAGGACGCCGAATCCTGCCGCCAGCCAGAACATGGTGCGTAATCGGTATGTCAACTGATACGCTGCCGCCGCGGGGTTTACGATCAGGCTGTAGACCAGGAGACCTCCAACGCTGGGAAGGCAGGCCGTCACCGTACATCCGGTGAAGAGCAGTATGGCGTAAAAGATTGCCGTGGCCGGCAGGCCGGCCGCCAGAGCGACCTCCCGATGGCAGGCTACCGCCTGGATTTCCTTGAAAAATAGCGTGACGAGCAGGACGGCTGCCGCTGCGATCCCGGCCAGTGCCAGAACATCGCGGCGCGAGACCGTGAGAATGTTGCCCCAGAACAGACTCAAGGCCTCGGATTTCGGCCCGGGGAGCAGTCCCAGACAGAGAATGGCCAGCCCGAGCATGGCTGAAAACATGATGCCGATGGCCGTATCCGGCGAGACGTCGCCGCGGTCGGCCAGGGGGCCGATGCCCGCTGCCGCGAGCAGGCTGGCCGCGAACGCGCCAGCCATGGGATCGATGCCGGCCAGCAGGGCGGCCAGGCCGCCGGCAAAGGCGGCATGGGCGAGGCAGACGCCGATGAAGGTCAGCCGCATGAGCACGGCGAAAACCCCGGCCAGGGCGCAGCAGATGCCAGCCAGCGCGCCCGCGGCCAGAGCGTTGCGCATGAAGGCGTGATCAAACAGCCCGACGTCCATCTGCCTCCTCCCGGGGAATCGTTCGCCCGAACACGGCCTGCAAGGTCGAGGGCGCTGTCAGTGCCTCCGGTTCGCCCTGCCAGACGCGCTGCCCGTGGCGCAGGGCCACAGCCTGGTCGCAACAGCGCGCCAGCACGTCGAAGTCGTGCGTAGCCATGAGGATGGTCATGGAAAAGCGGCGATGAATATCGCGCACGCAGTCCATGATCTCACGCTGGGCCAGCCAATCCAGGGCGGAGGTGGGTTCGTCCAGCAAGAGCAGCGCCGGCTGACGCACCAGGGCACGGGCTATGGCTGTGCGCTGCATCTCGCCCCCTGAACACTGTCCCAGGGGGCGGTCGGCCAGCGCAACGATGCCGAGCAGCTCCAACGTCTCCATGGCCAGCCGCCTTTCCTCGCGACCGGGGCGCCGGAAAAGGCCCAGGCGGGAGTACGTCCCGACGAGCACGGATTCCAGAACCGTGATCGGCAGGCGAGGATCCGCAGCGGCCATTTGCGTCACCAGCGCCACCTTCTGCCGCATCCGCAGCGACGGGTGCGCCAACGCCTCATCTCCCAGAATGGCCAGCCGACCGGCCGTACGCCGCAACAGGCCGGCGATGCAGGCCAGCAGAGTACTCTTCCCCGAGCCGTTGGGACCGGCCACGCCGACGAAGCTTCCCTGTTCCACTTTCAGGGCGTCTACGTCCAGGGTCAGGCGACCGCGCCGGCGTACCTGCACCCCTGCCGCGTCGATGGCGTACGCGCACGACAAAGTCATCGCTCCCCCAGCGCCTGGACGAGTCGCCGCAGATTTCCCTCCGTGGCGGACTCCCAGGTCGCCTCCTCCGGGTATCCTCCAGGGAAATTGCTCAACGTGACGTGCGTAGCGCCCAGCTCATCGGCCAACGTCTTGCCGGCCGAGCCCGTGCTCTGCAGATTGTCCGCCACGAGCAACACGTGCGCATCCTTGGCCTCGGACATCACCCTGGCCAGCGTCTCCGGTCCGGTTTCCTCGAAACGACTGTACGTTGCGGCGACGCGCAATCCCAGCCAGGACAAAAACGACGCCTGCATGTCAGCGGCAAGCACCGGAGTCCCCTGAACCGGTCGGGCCTGCGCCCGCAACGCTTCCGCAGCCGCGGCGACCCGTTGCAGTCTGTCCGTGGCGCGGTCGGCGTATACGGCGCCTCGGGCCGGATCGAGTTCGCCCAGCAGAGCTGCAATAGCGCGAACCGCATCTGCCTGGCGCTCGGGAACCATCCAGTTTCCCGATACCTCCACGACGCGGGTCTTGTCCCGCCCCCCGGACACGGCGTCCAACATCCCGCGCATGGCCCTTTGCGATGCCTGCCAGTCGTGCAGGAGCACGGCGTCCGCCCGGGCCAGGGAGGCGGCGTCCGAGGTCTTGAGATCGTAGTGCCCCGGGCAGGCTGCCGCGGGGATGATGGTCCGCACCGTAACCCCGTCCTGACCAATATCCTTGACGATATCTTCGATCATCGTCGTGCCGGCCACGATGTCCAGCGCCAGACCGCTGCCGGCCGGCGTCAGGACCAGAAACAGCGACAGAACGAACGCGACACGTATCCACCGCTCCCTGAGGATCATGACCGTGCCCCCGGCACCGACGACCGGGATGGAACCCTGGCCCAGGCCAGATAGCAGCCCGGTCGGTCCTCTATATCTGGATCGGGAATGCCGGCCTGCTGAAACAGCCGACGCATGACGGAATCGTCCGGCAAGGCGTCGTCCTTCACTGCCGCGTGCGTGCCATGATGCTCCATAAGCTCCCTGCGGCCCAGCAGGTGGGCGATGAACAGCGGCGCTCCGGGCCGGGCTACACGGCGCATTTCCATCAGGACCTGGAGCTTGTCGGAGAAATGCGGAAAGGCGGCGAAGCAGATCACGGCGTCGAACCGCGCGTCTGCAAAGGGCAGATGCATAGCCGTGGCCTGGACCACGCTGGCTCCGCAGGATGAGCACTTGTGCATGGCCATGCGCACCATCTCCCGCGACAGATCGAAGGCCACAAGCCGTCCGCCAGGACCAAGCGCGGCGCGCAGATACGGCAGCAGGGTGCCGGGGCCGGTCCCCATGTCCAGCACGTCCGACCCGGGGTGCAGCGCGAAGCGCTGCACCAGCGGCGTCAGTTGCGAGCGCACACGCTCCGGATAGCAGGCGTTTTCCCAGCCAGTCGCCCGCTCGTCGAAAAAGGCCTGTCGTTGGTCTTTCATTTGCGATGCTCCAATTTCGCAGCCGGTCGACTGCGCTTCGTCTTTCCCGGCCTCAAGGGCAAGGGCTCTTCGTGAAGCTGATAACCGCGTACTCCTGATCCGGATCACGAAACAAGGGGGCGGCGGTCAACCCGCCTGCCGCGGCGTACCGGCTCAGAGCCGGATACGGCTCGGGATGTCCGCGGGAAAAGTGCTCGTACAGGATTTCCCGCTCGTCCGCATCCAGAAATGACCAACTCGCACCCTGGAGCAGACGACGCTGGAAATCTTCCTTGCGCTCGCCCTCGCCGGGCATAGGATCATGGGCGATGACGGCGCCGCCGGCAGGAAGAATTCGTCCGGCCCGTACGAAAAAGTCCTGCTTGGCCGCAGCCGGCAGGTGGTGGAGAAACAACCCCATCCAGATGACGTCGCACTCAGGCGTCTTGCTGGCCATGATCGCCTCGAACCGCGTGTATTCGAGTCGCCACGGCGTTGCCAGCGGCGCCAGAAAAGTCCGCGCGCGCTCCAGCGCCTCTGCGTCGACATCCACGCCGACATAGCCCGCTACCGGCGTGGCGCGCAGCAACCCGACCATGTCCTCGCAGGTCCCGCAACCGATATCCAGCAGGCGGACAGCGTGGTGTTGACGGCCACGCAACCAGCAGTCCAAGGCCCGGAACGCAGCCCCGTGGTGCATGCACTGGCGGGATTTCGCCTGCACAAAGACCCGCTTGCGGTCGAATCCCGCCTCGATGGTCTGGTCCTTCATATTCGCTCCGTTCAAAATAATCAGCGGGACCGACTCCACGACCGGTCCCACGTCAAGTAAAACGCCGCCGTCATCGTGACGCCAGGGCTTCGCTCAGAACGCGACCGAGGCCCCGACGGTAAAGTTGATCCCGGGCATGGGGTAATCCGGCCTGTACTCGTAGTCCGAGTCGGTCAGGTTCTGACCGGCGACGAACAGCTCACCCTCGAGGCCGAACTTCTCCAGGGAGTACAGAAAGGCAAGCTTGGCGTTCACCAGCCAGAAGGAGTCGACCATGTCTGTGTTATACGTGCCTTGGCGCCGGGCCTGCGAAAGGACCGCCATCTCGTCAACGTACTGCGCGTCGGCGCTGAGTTTGAAGTGCTCCAGGAAGAGCCAGTTGCCGCCAAAACTCAGCGTCCAGTCCGGGGCGTAGGGTAAGTCCTTGGGATTATGATCCAGGTAGGTCATGCCCGTAAACAGCGAGAGTTGCTCGATCGGGTTGACTGTGAGGCTGGTTTCCACGCCCTGAATCTGAAAAGACTCGTAGTTCCGAAAGCCCTCGGGACGTCCGGTAACGGGATACATGACGTAGCGGTCGTGTCCGTAATCCGAGAAATACGTGGCGTCGATCCTGACTATTTTTTCATAGGACATCGACGCGCCGGCCTCGAAGTGATCGACGGTCTCGGGGTTGAGCTTCTTCCACGAGTCGCCGAGCGAGGGAATGACATTGCTGGAGAACACGGCCACATTCAAGCCCGGATAGCTGACGCCGCGAGCGTAGTTGCCATGTACCTCGAAGGGGCCGTAGCCGGCCACGATGCCGGCCTGAGGCGCCAGCTCGCTGTCGAACTGGCTGTGCGTGTACGCCCGCAGGCCTGCGGAGGGAATGACATGCCAGCCGTCCTTGTCGCCGATAATCTGAGAAAGCGCGCCGTAGGGGGAGAACATGGTCCAGGTCATGCGGTCGAACGAGGTATAGATGCCGCGCCGTGAGAGAAAGTTGGCCGAGCCGCTGATCCAGTCCAGGTCGGCGCCGACCAGCACTTCACCCCCGTGCCAGAGATGAAAGGCCTCCTTGGCGCGCACGCCGTAGAGGTCCCAGTCGGTCAGGGTCTCGTCGTCGGGAGGAACCTGATTGTACCACAGCCCCTGGCCGTCGTCATAGTAGGCCTTGATGTATCCTTCCGCCACAACCAGCATTCCAACGCGACGACATCGTTGCATCAGCGGCATGATCGACTTCTCCTCGGTACAATCGCCGCAACGCCTCGCCCATTGCACGGACTAAACTCAGCCTGCCTGCACCGCGCGACAGAAGCGAAGCCAGCGAGATATCTGGCGAAAAAAGGGCGACGAATCAATTTTTTTGTTGAGCTGGAGCTTGCCTTTCATGAAAAGCAAGGAATACATGAACTATAATTTTTTACAAATCAAGTGTTTTTTGTTACGAATTTTCAAATCATGTCATTAAGAGGTAATGTTTCGATTTTTTTGAAAATTTCAGTCGTCGGACTGACAACAGCGAACGGAGCGCACCTTTACCTTGCGTGACGCGTCGATTATAGGCCGACGCGACGTGTTGATTTCGTCAACCCATTCACGAAGGAGTGCTCATGGATGCTCGTTTGCAGGCCGCTATCGCGGGCATACGACCAACCGACCCCGCCCTGGAGGCGGAGGCGCAACGCCGGCTGGACAGTCTGACCAAGCCGCCCGGGAGTCTGGGACGTCTAGAGGCCCTGGCCCGGCAGATATATCGCGTGCAGCGCAGCCACGTCGCGTCGACGGTTGCGCCCTTGGCCGTGGATCCGGCGCGCGTCTACACGGTTGCCGGCGACCACGGCATTGCTGCGGCGGGCGTGAGCCCGTATCCTCAGGAAGTGACGCGGCAGATGGTGCTGAACTTCGTCGGCGGCGGGGCCGGGGTGAATGTGCTCTGCCGCACGGCCGGGGTGGATATCCGCGTGGTCGATGCCGGAAGCGCTGGCGACGACTTTCCGGAATCGCCCGGGCTCGTCCGGCGCAAGATAGCGCCGGGCACCGCCAACCTGCTCGATGAACCGGCCATGACGCACGAGCAGTGCCTGTCCGCGCTGAACCTGGGTCTGGACCTGGCCGCGGAGGCGGACGCGGAGGGTATTCGCTGCGTTGGTTTGGGCGAGATGGGGATCGGGAACACCACGCCCTCGACGGCGCTCTATTGTGCCTATCTGGGGCTTACGCCGTCGGAGATCACAGGTCCGGGCGCGGGGCTGCTGCCTGAGGGCGTGGCGCGTAAGACTGCGCTGATAGCCCGGGCGCTCGCTCGACACCGGGGCGTGGTGGCGGAAGGCGACGCCCTGGACATCCTCGCCGCGCTGGGCGGCCTGGAAATAGCCACCCTGGCCGGTCTGACCCTGGGAGCGGCGCAGAGGGGGCTTATCGTCGTCGTGGACGGCTTCATCGCCACGGCGGCCTTTGTGGCGGCCTGGAAGCTGGCCCCGGCTGTTCTGGACTACGCGGTGTGCAGCCATGCCTCGGCCGAGCCCGGGCATCGGAAAATTCTGGCTGCCCTGGGCTGCGCGCCGCTGCTGCACCTGGACATGCGCCTGGGCGAGGGCACCGGTGCGGCCCTGGCGATGTTCCTGTTACGCGCGGCGGTGAATATTTTCAATGAGATGGCCACATTTGAGGAGGCGGGCGTCAGTCAGGCCGGGGGGTAGACCAGACTGCTATCGGCTGTTCTTCAATCATTTGAAAATCCGCCTCATTGAAAATGATGAACAAAATGGCCGCCGGAGAGGATGGTGAACCCTCTCCGGCGGCTATAGTCACACTGCTTTTGCCCTCAATCTGGTCCTTTATCCGGTCGCTTTTTCTCTCAACGAGTACGAGTTCAGCATAATGAAAAGCCGCAGGGCCGGATTGACTTTGACGTGTCCCTGAAAATGTGTATTCCCGCTGCCTGCTCCCCCGATTAAGCAAGAGGGGCCGGCCGCTCACCGGGCGAGAATCTCCAGGCAGGCATCGGCCTTGTTGAGCGTATACAGGTGTACGCCGGGAACTCCGCGGGCCAGCAGCTCCTGGATCTGGTAGCGGGCGTGCTCGATGCCCAGACGTTTGACGTGCTCGGGACCGCGCGCGTCGGCCTCCTCGAGGGCGCGCAGGAACTGCTCCGGGATGCTGGCGCCGCAGAGTCCGACGATGCGCTTGACCGAGCCCAGCGAAAGGATGGGCAGGATGCCGGGGATGACCGGGCAGGTGACGCCCATGGCCCGGAGCCGGTCCAGATAGGCGAAGTAATGCCTGTTGTCGAAAAAGAGCTGCGTGATGACGAAATCGCCGCCCTGCTCGAGCTTTTCCGTGAGGTGGAGGCAATCGCTGTCCAGGTTGTCGGCCTCGGGGTGTTTTTCCGGATAGCCCGCGACCGCCAGGCCGAAATCCGGGTAGCTGGCGCGGATGAAGCGGACCAGATCGGCGGCGTGGCGAAATTTCGTATTGGTGGGCTTGAAGGAGGCGTCCCCTTTTGGCGGGTCGCCGCGCAGGGCCAGGACGTTGTCGATGCCCGCCGCCTCCAGGGCCTGGATGAATTCCCTGATGCTCCGGGCGCTGGCGCCGACGCAGGTCAGGTGCGCCATGGGCTCGAAGGAGAACTCGTTTTTCAACCGGGTGACGATATCGAGCGTGGCGTCCCGGGTGCTGCCGCCGGCGCCGTAGGTCACGGAGACGAACAGGGGAGCAAGCGCCTTCAGCTGGCTGGCGGTCTTGAAAAAATCGGGGAGTTTTTCCGGCTCCTTGGGCGGGAAGAATTCCAACGAAACGAATTGACCGCAACGGGCGATCATGTCTGCGATGCGCATGGCGTCTCCTCTGCGATAAGATCATTGACAACGTCGGCGTCAGCCTCCAGAAAATTCAGCTCCCCGGCCCGGGCAGGGCTGATCCAGGCGATATGCTGCCCTTCACGGGCCACGGGTTCGCCCTCGGCGACGGAGATGCGAAAAAAATGGATGTGGACCCGGGCGTGTGCGTAGCTGTGGGATTTTGCCTGCCAGAAGGCATATTCCTTCGGACGGATTCCCAACTCTTCCTCGAGCTCGCGCTCCAGGGCCGCGCCGGGCGTTTCCCCCGTCTCGACCTTGCCGCCGGGGAATTCCCAATACCCGGCCAGGGGCTTTCCCGGCGGACGCCGCACGGCGAGTACGCGACCCTGGCGACGCAAGATGCCGGCCACAACGAGAATCGTCGGCGTCGGGTCAACAGGGTGGGTGCTCACGGGCATGGCAATCATTTCTGGCCGAACCCCGACAGGGTGGCGAGGCAGGCCGGAAGCTGCCGCCTGGCTGCCCGCGGAGCGGCTGAGCTTCGGGTCAACAGTGTGCAGCCTCGATGAAGTCTTTCGCCGCTTCTTCGCTGATGGGCCGTGAAAAGAGGTAGCCCTGGGCATAATCGCAGTCCAGCCCGCGCAGCAATTCCTTCTGCTCCTCGGTCTCCACGCCCTCGGCCACGGTTTTGAGCCGTAGCGAATGGGCCAGATTGATGATGGCGCGTACGATTTCCCGGTTTTCGGACGAGGTTTCGAGCATTTTGACGAAGCTGAGGTCGATTTTCAGGGTATCGAGCGGAAAGCGCTGCAGATAGCTCATGGAGGAGTAGCCGGTCCCGAAGTCGTCGATGCTCAGCTTGATCCCGAGATTCTTCAGCCGCAGCAACCGCTCGGCCGAGACCTCGGCCTTTTCCATGATGGCGGTTTCGGTAATCTCGAGCTTGAGGTTCTCCGGTTCGAGCCGGGTCGTTTCTATGGTACGATGGATCAGGTCCACGATGTCGCCCTGGGAAAACTGTCGACCGGAGATGTTCACGGAGATGGTCAACCGCCTGGCATGAGGGATGCTGGCCGTCCACGCGGCCATGGTCGCGCAGGCCTGGTACAGGACCCATTGGCCGAGCTTGTGGATGATACCGGAATCCTCGGCCACGGGAATGAACTGGCTCGGGCGGATCAACCCCTTTTCGGGATGCCGCCAGCGCACCAGAGCCTCGAAGCCGCGCAGCCGGAAATCATCGAGCGTGACGATGGGCTGGTAGACGAGAAACAACTCCTTGTTGGCGAGCGCGCGGCGCAGGTCGTTCTCGATGGTCATCAGCTGGACGGCTTCTTCCAGCATCGTCTCGTTGAAAATCTTGATCCGGTCGCCTCCGGATACCTTGGCCCGGCGCATGGCGATGGCCGCATTGCGCAGCAAGTCGTCCGCCTCGGGATATCCCTTTCCGCCCAGCGCCAGGCCCAGGCATACGGTCATGGGGATTTCCCGGCTGTCTACGCTCAGGGGGCGGCTGAAGGCATCGCGAAACCGCTTGGCAATGCGGACGGCCTCGCGCGGCGACTGCAACTCTTCCATGAGAATGACGAACTCGTCGCTGCCGAATCGGGACACCGTGTCCAGGCGGCGCGTACTTTCCGCCAGCCGCTGGCCCGCGGCCGTCAGTACGCGATCCCCGAAGGCATGGCCCATGCTTTCGTTGACCATTTTGAACCGATCAAGGTTAAGAAAGGCAACGGCGAAGAAATAGTCGTCCCGGCGTAGTGAGCGCTCGACGGCCCGTCCGATACGGTCCAGGCAAAGCAACCGGTTGGACATACCGGTGACCTGGTCGTGCATGGCGTGGTAGTGAAGCGCCTCCTCGGACTTCCGCAGCCTGGCCACGGTTATTTCGAGTTCCTTGGCCGTCTCCTCCAAAGCCTGGCGCTGTTTTTTCAGCTCCACGAACACGCTGACCTTGCTCTTGAGGATGTCCGGCTCCACCGGCTTGAAGAGATAGTCCACGGCCCCGAGTTCGTAGCCCTTGAATACCTGGCGCTGATCCTTGCTGATCGCAGTGATGAAGATGATGGGAATGTGCTGCGTGGCCTCGTTGGCGCGCAGTTTCTCGGCGACCTTGAAACCGTCCATGTCCGGCATCATGATGTCGAGCAGCAGCAGCGCGATGTCATGCTTTGCGACAAGCTCCAGCGTCTCCTGTCCGGACGAGGCCTGAAGAATATTGATGTCCGGCGACCTGAGAATCCCTTCGACCAGAATGAGATTCACGCGCTCGTCATCGGCGATAAGTATGTCGACTCGATCAGGCACAGGCTGCTCCTGCATGGTCAATACCCTGGTTACGCTCCGGAGGCAACTGGCTTGATGGCGTCGCTCCGGCTCGAAATGTCCATATGTTCCTAAAAATTCAATGCAATACCACTGGTGAAATTCATAAGCGGAGCCCGGTGATTTCCTCACCTCGGCTGTGAAGCCGGGTTACGCCAGGGCACTGGCGAGCGGATTGCGGAGAAGGACGCGCTTCGCGGCGGCGGCAGGAAGAACGCATTGTTCGGGGTGCTATTTGACCATGCAGCAGATACTGGCGTCGTGATGCAGTTGTTGGCAGGCGGCGAAGGTCTCGTCGAAAAGGCGCTCGTCGGCCAGCTCGATGACGCCGAAGCGGTCCAGCGTGGGCTTGAAATAGAAATAGTGTTCCGGCACGCAGCAGAGCTGGCCGGTCAGGGCGCCGAGCTTATTTCCGACGTCCGCGCTGTCGCGCACGGCGCCCGTCGCGTTCACCCAGGCCAGGCCGCAGACGTTTATCAGCATGATGCCGAACAGGACGTAGCGAATCCAGGACGGAACCCGGCGGCCCATCTGAAGAAAAAACGGCAGCAGCCAGAAAAACGGCACGTAACGCGCCCACCAGGATTCCGGATTGACCAGGGTCAGACCGAGCAGCAGGGCGATGGTCCACCAGCTCAACCCCGCCGGATAGCGTATGGCAACAAGCAACGCCACGAGCAGGATACCGCTGAACAGAGGCCCGAAACCGCCGATGCGAAGATCCGGGCTCTCGTACGCGGCCCACTCCTCCGCGGTCACGAAAAAAGGCGGCTTCAGTTCAACGGCCCGCTTGAAGTTGTAATGGCCGGAGCGTGCCGCCAGCCCCAGGGCGAGCTTCCGGAATCTGTCCATGTTTGTGAATCCCTTGGGGGAGTGGTAGGAGAGAATATCCTCCTTTTCCGGACCGGCCAGCGGATGGAAGATATGCTTGCCCTGCAGCAGGTTCGTGACATAGGGGCTGTAGCCGACGACAAGCATCCCGCACAGCGCCGGAACGGCCAGGGCGAGCGCAAAGCGCCGGGCTGCCCGGAACGAGCGACGCCTCCACAGCCAAAGCCACAGAAAGCCCAGGACGATAAGGCTGTAGACCAGGCCCGTGAACTTGAGATTCGTCAGGCTGATCAGGGCCATGAGCAACAGCGCGTGCTCCGCGGACCCTGGCCCGTCCGCGTCATCCGCCCCTGCGGTGAACTGCCGCCAGGCATAGAATACGCAGATCGCGCTCAGACTGGCCAGCGCGCCGTCGACATAGAACGTGAACAGCTGACACAACGCGACGGGGTTGAGGCAGGCCAGCGCCGCCAGCAGGCGCACGGGCAGACTCTGCCGGCGAAAGACGTGCTGCCCGTAGCACAGCGCGGCGAACAGCAGCACGAACTGATAGACCTTGGCAAACTGAATGTCGTGCAGGGCGTGGTACACCGTTGCCCCGAAATACCAGGTGGCCTTGGGATAGTGCTCGTTGTAGATCCGCGTAAACCGCTCGTAGACCGGGTTGAGCCCGTGCCTCAGGTCGTCAATGGCCGGCTGGTGGTAGCCCAGCCCGTCCCAGGACAGATCGAGCACCGCGTTGGATATCCCCAGAGCCGCGGCCGTTGCGGCCAGAACGATGAGCACCGCAGGCCCGTTCCGCCGCACCGCACCGAGATACCCCAGCGCCAGCAGCAGCCCCAGCCCGGCCGCGTACCCGCCAACAGGCACGCGCACGAAGAACAGACAGGCGGAAAGGAACATGGGCGCAAAAAACAGGACCATGAAGGCCAGGGCGAGATCGAGAAGGTCAAGGCGCTTTACCATGGTTGCCCGGAAAATATTCGCGAGAAGCCTGTCTGCTTGCCGGTTGAGGGAGGAAATTAACGGTGCCACAGACAGACAACTTAGCCAGGGGAGACCCGTTTGTCCATGAAAACCGGAAGTTCGAGCACCAGAAGAGTATGAATCACCGCCGAATCATGTCCAGGCAAGCCTTGAGGAGCTGCTTCTCCGCCTCTTCGAGATACGCACCTGCGCCGCGTAACGGCTCACAAAAACATACAACGACATATCCTTGGCGGTTACATCGTGCGCAATGAGTCCCTCGCGTTACGACAAAGTTGCGGCTTTATCCTCTTTCACATGATGCTACAATAACAATTGTTAAAGCAAGTTGTATTTGTAAAAATTAAAATTTGCCATTGTAGCAGGCCCGTTGAAAGGTTGTCATAGTTTCTCTAAGTCGCCATGAACGGATAACACCCTGATTCATAAAACGGCCTTATCCTGATCTTTCTGCAGGGTAAAAGAATTCCCAATTGACAGGGCGAAGAATTTTATTTCCTGGCAGGAGTAACTATGATGAGCAAGGCAAAACCCTTGCAATAGGGAAGGGGTTGGAAACACGCTAAGACGGGACAACAGACGAGGATCGACAGACGCTGCCGGTCCTCCACTCTGGGACTGCACCGTCGTGGCTCTCGGGTTGCTCCCCAGCAGAGCCCTATCCTCCGGACGGTACCTAACGGATCGATGGAGCCCGAACAATCTGAAGAGCAGAGGCAGCGCATCGGTCAAGTCATGTGCTACCTGGATCGGTCAGATACACGTGCTATGGACACTTGCTATTTTTTGCTTGACAAGAGGACTCACGGCAACTAAAGTCTCATCTCCCGGGTGGGGGATCGTCTAATGGCAGGACGACGGGTTCTGGCCCCGTTAATCAAGGTTCGAGTCCTTGTCCCCCAGCCACATATCATTGCGTCCCCATCGTCTAGCCTGGTCCAGGACACCGGCCTTTCACGCCGGCAGCAGGGGTTCAAATCCCCTTGGGGACGCCAAACGATTCTAAGAGGTTATAGTAAGATACGCCTTGCCTGGTCAGGGTGGGTACAAACCCTGGTTACAAAATGCCCTCTGCGTCTCTATGCCGGGGGCATTGTCTTTATGAGGGGCAGGACTTTGCCTGGCCCTCGGTTTTCGAACACGTTCAGTGCCTGCTCGGCTTCAGGGGTGAAGCCGAGGCTTTTGAGGTAGCGCGCCGTGGTGGTCGCGTTCTCGTGTCTGAGGATTTGCTGGATCACGGCCACGGGGTGACCCGCCTTGTAAAGAATGACCGCAGAGAGATGCCGGATGGCATGCATGCCAAAGAGCTTCACATCGGCCAGAGCGCAAAGTCCCTTCATCCAATGCTGCCGATACTTGTACGCTTCGCCCGTGGTTTCCGAGGTGAACACGTTATTCGACCGACCCTGTCTGTTCTCCCATTGCCACAGGAGCGCCTGGCGCAACTCGTTGGTCATGGGCGGGTAGTTTTCCTTCCAGAATCCTCCGCGTGTCTTACGTGTCCGCAGTTTGATCTTGCCCGTTGCAAAATCCACGTCGTCCCACGGTCCCACGTGAGGCGGAAGAGTTCGCCGCGTCGTGCCGCCAGATGCAGGAAGGCGATCAAGAGCACGCGGTCCTGGCCTTGGCTTTTTTCGTAGACCGCCCAGAAGTCCTCTTCCTGGGGGACGTAACGTGCGTGCCGCTCCTCGGGGTATTTCTCCACCGACCGGAAAGGATTCGCCCGACCGATGGGGAAGCCGCTTTCGCCCAGGTACTTCGCTCCCCAGTTCCAGGCCTTACCCAGGTTTTTCCGGTCTGTATTCAAAGCATTGCCACTCCGCTTCGTGCGCTGCTTGGAGAAGTACTGGAGGCCTGCCCGATTTCGTAGCCGTCCACCAGGGTGTTCGGATCGTGAAATCGGAAAAAACGCCGGAATACGAGCCGTTTCTCCTGGTAGGTCTTCTCGGCCCAGCGGCCTTTGCCGTCGTCCATGTACCGCGTGGCCCATTCCAGCAGGCTAAGCAAGAAGATCGTGGGGGTCGGCTTCGCCTCGGGCGTGGGCTGGGTTGCCTGTTCCTGCAGATTCGCCCTTGCCTGCTCCTCCCACAGAATCGCCTCGCGCTGGCTGCGCTTGCTGGCGTCCTTGAACCACTGACGCCGGCCGGTGCGACACAGCAACCTTTCTGATTAAGCCGCTTGGCGCATTCCCTCATAATAAACCTCATCCTGCGTTAAGTACTCCAAAGCTTGATGAAAACGACGGCTGTTATAAAAAGAAAAATATTTAGCTATTCCACGTCGTAGTTCCGTTCCACGCTCGCCCGCTATCGCAAGGGCGCACCCCTGGCCGACAGCCGCGACCTCCTGGAACGCGCCGGCCATCTGCTGGCCATCTATGCCAGCCTGCGTCTCCTCTTCCCGCACAACCGGGACCTGGCCTATGCATGGATGGGCGCCACGAACCGGCGTCTGGAGACCAGGCCCGTGGATATCGTCCGCGAACGCGGCTTCGAGGGGTTACTGGCCGTGCGACGCTATCTGGACATTGAGCGCGGGCGATAGGCGATGGAGCCCGCCTTTGCAGAGCTCTGCGCGAACACGAC
>CAZGAH010000007.1:31331-42158 GCA_964523295.1 uncultured Desulfovibrionaceae bacterium
TTGTTCGACGGGGACCTGCTGCTCAACATCGCCTCCATTCGCGTCTCGCAGGACCTCTTCGACGACCTGGCCGACGACGGGTTCGACCGCTCCGTGGCTATCGCTGCCGCGGCCGCGGGCAAGGTCCCGACCGCGGCACCCGCGATAACGCGGCCCTTCGATTACGGCACGGTCATCTCCTACAGCTTCGACACAGCGCCATGGCAGGCCACGCGTTCTGGTATGGCAGCCTCGATCTGGAGACCACGGTGTACGAGACCGTGTGCCATTGGCGCCGCTTCCTCCTGGACTCGTTCCCCAACCATGACCAGGAAATCGTGGGCGAGCGACCCGTATTCCGCGTGGCCTGCAACGCCTTGCTCATCGACCTGCGCGACAAGGACGCGTCCCCTCCGGAGTTGCGCTCGCGCACGAGCTATGCCTTGTGCCAACGCCTGGGCTCCTGGCTCGTGGGCCAGGGGCAGAATGGCGTGCTGGTGCATTCGGCGCGCTGCGAGGGGGTAAACGGTGCGATCTTCCGGCCCGAACGACTCTCGAACGTTCGCGACCTTTGTTATCTGACCTACCGGAGCATCCCGGCCGAGGATGCGGTGACAGTGGAGCGTAAGCCCGGTCAGACCTGGCTGCACATCCGGCCGAGTGCGTTGGCGTGTCAGCCCCCCCCAGCCGGTGCCCCGCCTCAAGATTCCCTCGCCGATCCGGCGAAGTGCGTCATCCATCGGTTTTCCAGGGGCTGTCAGGCAGACAAGACAGACTTCGAGTTTCCGAAGTCTGCCCTCCCGAGCCTGCGCGGAGCGCGTCTTGGCAGACTTGTCAGCCAAGGCAGACATGTTTTGGAGAAAAGAATTCGCGGCGCGGTCGTTCAGGCCGGCAGTTCCATGCCCCGGTTCAGGATGTCCACGTAGCGCACGTAGCTGAAGATTCGGTTGCGCCGCTGGCGGGTCAGTTCCTGGACGATGTCGAGACGTTCCAGGTGGGCCAGGGATTTATTCACCGTGGCTGGGCTGAGGCCGGTGATCCGCGTCAGCCCTCTTGCCGTGGCGAGGGGGCGCTCCAGCAGGGCGCGGTGGATGCGCAGTGTAGACGACGCGGCCCGTCCGAGGCGCAGAATGGCCCTTCGATCCTGTTCAGCGAGCGCCACGATCTGCATTGCAGCCTCTTCGGCCTGCGTTGCCGTATATGTGACAGCCTCGGCAAAGAAACTCAGCCAGGACTCCCAATCTCCCTGTAGCCGTACGTGGTTGAGGAGATTGTAGTAGGCATGTCGATGAGCCTTGAAATACAAACTCAGGTAGAGCAATGGCTCCTGCAAGACGCTGTGCGTGCAGAGCAGCAATGTGATCAGGAGCCGTCCCAGCCGGCCATTGCCATCCAGGAAGGGGTGAATGGTTTCGAACTGCACGTGGGCCAGGGCGGCCTTGAGCAGCGGCTGCGTGGGCTCGGGCTGGTCGTGGAGAAACAGTTCCAGCCTCCGCATGCATTCGGGGACCAATTCGGCCGGAGGCGGCACAAAGGCAGCGTTGCCTGGCCGCGTCCCGCCGATCCAGTTCTGGCTGCGCCGGAACTCGCCCGGGGCCTGGCGGCTCCCCCGTCCCTTGGCCAGCAGCACGGCGTGGATCTCCTTAATCAGCCGCAGGGAGAGCGGAAACCCTTCGGCCAACCGCGCCAGGCCATGCTCCAGCGCGGCAACGTAACTGCTGACCTCCAGCACGTCATCGAGCGGCACCCCCGGCGTCTCGGCCATCTCAAAGAGCAGGAGGTCGGAAAGGGATGATTTCGTACCCTCGATCATGGACGAAAGCACAGCCTCCTTACGTACGTACATATACAGAAAAAGGGACGTATCCGGCAGCAACCTTGCCACGCCATCCAAACGCCCGAGGGCATGCATGGCGTTATCAAACTGCCCTCGCAGGCTGGCTGTCCAGTCGACAGGCGGCTCAGGCGGAAGCGGCGCAGGCACAAAAGCCCGGGCGACCTCGCCCACGGTCGAGATGGTAACGTAGTGGCCCTGAAGATGACGAAGCATAGCGGTATGGAACCTAAAATAAGAACAGCGGTTATTTCAGCCTGACGGATGAAGCTAAAATAACCATAGACCAAAATAAAGGCAAGTTGAACATGCCCGACAGATGAATAAGCCGACGTCCCCGCTCGTTGCCAGGGGGATGAGCGAGCATCAAAAAGCGTGCCATGTCTACCGAGAAAGCCGCCAGCGCGGAGGCGTGGGTACAAATCGGGTTACAACCCCGGGTGTATTCTCAGGCCTTTTCATGCATCCAAAGCCCCTGTAATTTTAGGATGATGTGGAAGTCTTGTCCCCCTTTCACGCCGGCAGCAGTGGTGCAAGTCCCCTTGGGGACGCCACCGACAATCAAGGGCTTAGAGAAGATCTAAGTCCTTTTTTTCGGTAATTTGTATTCCCGCATTATCTAGCATATTCTGACCATTTTAGTAAAATGCAGCTAAAATCTTTGGACACGATGACGAACAGACTTGCAACCGAAGGATGCTCAGGGTAGATTAACGGGATCAACGCGCTTATGCGCTATGCGAAGGCACCGAACATGAACAATACAAACAAGCGCGACTGACGCACGAACGCAACACATATTCCGGGGCTTTGTACGAGGCTCTGGACAAAAAGGTGGTCATCATGCAGCACCAATCGGACGTACGACACAGTAAATCGGACGCTTCCAGTGCTCGACCCAAAGGGCTTTCCTACGGGCGCGTCGCCATATTGATCGGCTTTTTTGCCTTGGGTATCGGCCTGGGAATGCTTCTCTCGCCGCGGAAAACAACCCCTCCGGTATCCACGGAAGCGTTATTGGACGATTTCAAGATCGCCATCCAGAACGACCCCAAGCTCGTGCTCGACTTTTTGCACCAACACGCCGAGCAGGTCTTCGAAATTGTCCTCGCCGGGCAGGAGGTGAAACGCGCCAAGGCTGTCGAGGCCCAGCAGCACCAGCAGCTTCTCGATCCGCTCAAACCGTCGATCGATGAAGCCCGACCCATGCTCGGCGCAGCTGACGCCCCGGTGACCATTGTAGAATATTCCGATTTTCTCTGCCCGTTCTGCTCTAAGGCTGCGGCCACGCTCAACGCGATCATGAAGCAGTACGAGGGGAAAGTGCGCCTTTTCTTCAAGCACATGCCCCTGAGTTCGCATAAGAACGCCAAACTCGCGGCACACTATTTCGAGGCTGCTGCGCTTCAGAATCCGAAATTGGCCTGGGCCCTGTACGACGCCATGTTTTTCGGTCAGAAGCAGCTGGCAGACCTCGGCGAACCCTGGCTGTTGGAAACAGCGCGTGCGCTTGGACTGGACCCCCAGCGCCTGGAGGCCGACGCCGCCAGCCCGGCGGTTATCGAGCGCGTGGAACAGGACAGACGCGAGGCCGACACCTTGGGAATTCCCGGAACACCCTCGTTTCTCGTCAACGGAGTGCTCATTTCCGGCGCAGTCCCCCCTGAGGACTGGCATCGTACCCTGAGCATGGTCTTCCAGCACTTGGAAAAGACCGCAGCGCAGAGGACAACCGAGGCTCAGGCAACAACGACGACGCCAGTTCCTGCCGTCGCCCCGGCGAAAACCGATGACCAGGCCCAGCCACCGGCCCGGAAATCAGGCACCGAATAAGCTTCATGAGTTTAAGCAACCCGGTTACGATAGCTTGACTTGAGCAACCGACAGACCCTGCGCCTGGTTTGCAGGCGCAGGGTTTCAAGCTGTCGTACAACAGACGCAGACGCCGGCATCACGCTGTCTTTCACATCTGCTCAGACAATTTTTCTGGTTGCCTGACCCGCCACGGCCTGCTTTCGTTCCAGCGCCCGCTTCGAACTTTCCAGAAGCACTGCCGTTCCGTAGCAGGAAAAAAACTTGCTGCCGTCCGGATGAAAGGCAATATTTTCCTGATAGCCGATGATTGCCTGCGCTCCCTTGTTGATGGCGCGCGAAGCCATGCCGAAAAACGCGTCCTCGGAATCATACCCACGGCAGGCGACCAGCCCGAGCACTTTTTCGATTTGACGCCCTTCGATGGCCTCGGTAGTCACGACCGGAAACCTTCCGGAATGAAAAATGTCTTTGACTTTTTGCATATCCTCGACCTCGGCCGAAGATTTTTTCTTGGACTTTTTCTCGCCCCCGCCTATTCCGTTCAGAAGAAACAACATGGCGATCCCTCTCCTTGCTAGCGTTTACGATCACAGCATACTATGCAGGAAGCTTGCCAGCCAACGATTCAGGCGCTTTCTCTGCTTCGTCCTGCTCTTCGTACGGCCCTGCGCTGCCGGTCTGCCAGACCGTTGACAGCGCCAGCGAGCGGGATGCACGGAAAAGGTGGCAGGCAACAACCCGACGCCCCGATCGCCCTTCCACTGCGCAGGGGGGCGGTCATCAAACGAGCATCGGATACAATTTGCTGAGGTTGAGGCGTGCTGCCTCGCGGACGTCGCCGCTCAGACCGAGAGCCTGTGCGTGACGCGGAAATGATTCACGCTGCCGCTATGCTCCGTCTGCGTGACGTTCGGCTTCAAGAGTGGCCAGAAGCATCGCGGCATGACCAGAGGGATGGAGCGCGACAGCCGGGCGAAACACCCGGCGCACCTTTTCCGCCCGGTCGTGCAGATCGGAACGACCGAGGAGACGGGCCAGTCTGTACTGGTTACGCAGAGAGACGGCATTTCCCGACGGCGTGGCGTTGTCCCGCAAAACTTTCGGACGAAAAGGCACATCGAGGCTGTTTGATGCGGTGAAATAATAGCCGGCGCTCTGCTGGTCCCAGAAACGTTCGTGGAGCAGGTCATTGAGCGCCTCCGCGTCCTTGAGATACGACGTGCGGCCGGCCTCATGGAGTTCGAACAGGCCCCATATCAGAAAGGCGTAGTCGTCGAGAAATGCCGGCACGCCGGCCATGCTGTTGCGCGCGCGATGCAGCAGGGCACGGGGGTCATCCTGATGACGCATGCGTGTCAGCAAAAACGCGGCGCAGCGGTCTGCCGCGTCAAGAAAATCCGGTCGATCGAGCACAACCGCCGTGCGCGCCAGGGCCGCCACCATCAGGCCGTTCCAATCCGTGAGTTGCGTATCGTCTAAAAGCGGACGCGGGCGCGTGGCGCGTGCGTTCAATAATGTCAAACGAATGGCCTCGAGCTTTTCGGTCAGGGCGCCACGCGTCAGATCCCGGGCCCGGGCGAAATCACCCGCTCGGTTCGGCTGCAGCAGGACGTTAGCCCCCTTGTTCGTACCTGAGGTCACGTCGGAGATGTTGCCTTCGCGCTCGACCCCGTACCAGGCGGCAGCGAGTTCAGCGTCATCGCCGAGGATGGAATAAAAATCGTCAATCGAGAAAAGATAATACCTTCCCTCTTCCCCGTCGCTGTCCGCGTCCTCGGCGGAATAGAAGCCGCCCTGGCCGTCGCGCAGGTTTTCAAGGACGTATTCGAGCACCCTGGCAGCGGCGAGACGAAAATCGGGCCTTCCGGTCAATGCGGCGGCCTCCGTATACGTCAGCGCCAGCAAGGCCTGATCGGTGAGCATTTTCTCGAAATGAGGAACCCGCCAGGACTGGTCAATGGCGTATCGATGAAATCCGTAGCCCAGCTGATCGAATATTCCGCCGCGGAGCATGGACGTCAGCGTCAATTCGACCATGTTCAATGCATGGGACGACGCTGTCCGCGCGTGCCACTCCAGGAGAAACAGCAGGGCGCAGGCAGAGGGAAATTTCGGCGCCACGCCAAAACCACCCCATACGGAATCGAATTCCGCCAGAAATTCTTCATAGGCAGCCAGGGCCATATCCGGACCGATACGCGGACCGTCAACCGGATTCATATCAAAATGAATGCCGGTCGGACCGGAGCCATCCTCGCGGCAGGCCTGTCGCAGGGCACTGTCGACGCGCTCGGCGGATTGCAGAATCTCCTGGCGCTGCGTTTTCCACAAGTCTCCGACGCGAGGAATCAGCTCGAGTAACCCAGTGACGCCGATCCTGGAATCTCGCGGTAAATAGGTACCAATAAAAAAGGGAATACCTGCCGGCGTGAGCAGGGCATTAAGTGGCCAGCCCCCTCGCCCGGTCATGAGCTGACTGGCGGTCATATACACCAGATCGATGTCGGGCCGCTCCTGCCTGTCGACTTTGACGCAAATGCAGTGTTCATTGAGGGCTCGGGCAACAGCCAAATCTGAAAAACATTCCTGCTCCATGACATGGCACCAGTGGCAAGCCGCATAGCCGATCGACAAAAATACCGGCTTGTCTTCGGCGACGGCAACGGCAAAGGCTTCAGTGCCCCAAGGCCGCCAATCAACCGGGTTTCGTGCGTGCTGCTGGAGATAGAGGCTGAGTTCGCCGGCCAGGCGATTCGTACGCGGCTCGTTCATGGTAGAAACCATCCTGATGCTCACGTTGCTGCAACGCAGGCCGGCCTGCGCCTGCGTGCAAAATCATCGCGTGCGTCAATCTATCGACACACGTTCATCCCCAATACGCTGATTGCAGCGCCAGGGCAATAAACACAGCCCCCGCTTCAGCGCGACATTGCCCTGAAATTTCAAAGTATCGCCTTACCCCCCGGACCAGAAACATCTGGCACTTTTTATGCATGAGTTTTTTAGATGTTATCAACCTCGGGAGGAAACAGACATGACTGTCAAGATATTTGCTGCCTGGGCTGCTGCCGTTCAATTCGGAGTATTGTATTACCTCATTGGCAGGCTCTAACCTGAGGCGTATGCCCGCGCGTGAGCGGCTTATGCTGGAGTTTATTTGCGGCGAGAGGCCTTGTTCTTACCGGGTAAGAGAAGAATGACGAGAAAGAAAGCGCACGACGCTGCCAGCGCAGACAGAATCAGGCCGTAGCGCAAGGAGACGACCTTGCCCAGCGTGAGATAGAGCAGCCGTGGCACAAGGATATAGGCCACCGTGGCCAGAAGGATAAAACGCCTGAGCTGCCTCATGATACGCCCTGCCTCACGCCTTGCCCGCAGTTCGAAGCGCGACGTGAACCCGTGTTGTCACGTATTGCCCCCCTTGCCTGGAATGCGGACGACTCTTCTGCCTAGAGTCCAAAAAGCTTATTGACTTGGGTCAACTGAAAAATTTTGCGCACCTCGGGTGTAACGGCGACAATCTCCAGCCCCCGACCTTTTTCAACCAGGTGCCGGCGGGCCTCGATAAACACCGCGAGTCCGGAACTGTCCAGGTATTTCAACTCCCCAAGATCAAGTTTCAGCGTGCCCTGGGTCTTCTCGATGTAGTTGAGTAGCCCGGCCCTGATTTTCGGAGTTACGGTATAGTCAATTTCGCCAGCCATCTTCACGACGCCGCTTTTGTCCACTTTTATTGACCATATGTCCTTTCCGGCCTGGTCCATCCGATACCCCCTTTGGGCACGTTGCGGTGTGTAACGCCTTCGGCCTCGGCGAAGGGGAGCCGAGGCGATGTTTCACGTGAAACAATTCCTTAGCATTCCGGTTCCCGCCAGATTTCGACGACCGTGAGATCATCGGTGGCCGGAGCGCCTTCCTTCCATGCCTCGATCCGATCAACGAGCGCTGCTCCCCACGGTGGTCCTGCATGGGTACAGACAAAGGCTTCCACCCCTGCCTCTCCAAAAAAACGCCGTTGCTGGTTTCGCGCGTCGGTTACGCCATCAGTAATCAGGAGCAAGGACTGACCAGGCTGCAAAATACACTCAAGTTGCGTAAACTCGGCAACCGGATCAATTCCTATGGGCTGTCCTTGTAATTCATTCACATAGGAAAATTCGTTCCGGGTGACCAACATGGGCGGCACGTGTCCGGCCAGAGCGATGGACGTACGACCGCTGCATGGCCAATAGCGGCAAATGACCAGCGTTGCGAACAACTGCTGCGCAAGAACATCGAACATGGCGGCGTTGAGTCCGGTCAGCAGGGTAACAGGGTCAATATCCGGTGTCACCAGACTTCTGGTCTTTGTCCAGAGCGATGCGCCGACCAGGGCAGCTGGAAGTCCCTTGCCCGAGACATCGGCGACAAGCACAAGCAAGCTGTTGTCGGGCATAGGAATGATATCGAAAAAATCCCCTCCGACAAATGCGGATTGTTGTGTAATGGCATAAATACCGGCCCCAGGCCCGATATCGGGTATTTTTGGCAAAAAATTGGCCTGGATCCGTGCGGCTGCATCCAGTTGGGCCTGCATGCGCTCCTGTTCGAGCATGGCTTCGAGCATCCGCGAGCGAACCATGGCCACTGCGGCCAGATGCGAAAAGCTGACCAGGATATCGAGATCTTCTACATCAAAGAAATCCTTATCCTTGGCATTGAGCACCTGAACAACGCCGAGCAGCTCGTCACGATAGAGAATGGGGACGCAGAGAATGGAGCGGGTTATAAAACCTGAAGCCTTGTCGGCCTTCTTAAAAAAACGGCGGTCCTGCTGCGCGTCTTCAACAATAACCGGCTCGCGCGCGGCGGCAACATGTCCGGCAATGCCCTCGCCAATTTTCAGCTCGAATTTTTGCTGAATGAGATTTTGCGCTGCCTGGGCCTCTTCATTGATGGCCAGCGTAAATTCGAGGGTATCGGATTCGGGTTTATAGAGCAGGATCGAGGCGCCTACGGCGTTGGTGACATCTTTTGCATTCTGAAGAAGCAAGGGAAGCAGGGCTGGAAGGGATTCCACCTGAGCCAGAGCCTGATTGGTCTCGATGAGTTTTTTCAGGCGCAGTGCTGCAGCTCCGCCCGACGCGGATGCCGGGTGGGGCGCGGTCGTGTCGGTCAAGCAGCCCATTGTGAAATCTCCGGAGTAGGGAGCTGCAAGATAGCCCGCTCCAGATCCTGCGTTGTGGCTGTGGCAGAGCCTAGCTCGCCGACAACATAGCCTGCCGCGTAGTTGGCAAGCAGACTGGCCCGAGGCAGGCTCTGACCCGCAGCCAGGGCCAGCCCGAGTGTTGCGATAACAGTGTCGCCGGCACCGGTCACGTCGTAGACATTTTGTGCTACCGTAGGGATGTGTATCGGGGGGGAATTTTGTTCAAAAAGAACCATGCCCCGGGCGCCAAGCGTGATCAATACGTTTTCGCATGACAGGCTGTCGAGGATAGTGCGACCACTGCGGATGATGTCGGCCTGATGGGTCAGAGTACTCATGCCGGCGCATTGGGCCGCCTCCTTAGCGTTCGGCGTCAACAGAAAGACATTGCGATACAGGGCGATGTTCTTAGGCTTCGGGTCAACGAGAAGTCTTGGTTGATGGGGCTGCCCGGCGAGCAGCTCGCGCAGGCCATCCATGAGGTGTACGTTGATCAGACCTTTGGCGTAGTCGGATATGATCAATACGGAGGCCTTGCGCAGGACTGGTTCGAGGCGCTGAAGGATGGAGTCGATAACGCCAGGCGAGGCAGGCGCCGTTGACTCCTTATCCAGACGTACCACCTGCTGATTATGGGCAATGACCCGGGTCTTGATAATGGTCGGCCGCTCGGGGTCTTCGACGAGATGTGCCTCGATGCCTTCTTCCTGAAGCAGATCCCGCAGCCTGTCCCCTTCGCCATCCTGTCCGGACAAACCGAAAAGAATCGGTAAGCCACCAAGCGCGCGTATGTTTTTGGCAACATTGCCGGCACCGCCCAGTGTCAGCCGCTCGTCTGTCAGGTTGACGACAGGAACCGGGGCCTCGGGAGAAATGCGATCGACATTCCCGAAAAGGTAGCGATCGAGCATGATGTCTCCCAGAATGACAACCTGCTGCCCGCTGAAATGTGTCAGGGCTTCCTTGAGCGAACCTGTTTTTGTATCATCGCCTGAATGCATATTGACCCTGTTGCTATGGTTTGCACCCGAACCTGACGCGACGATGCCGCTTACCGGCTGCCGCTCAGCAGCTCCCGTATCCGCAGTAATTGTTCCGGCGACGTGTACGGGATGAGCAGCTTGCCCCGGCGGACCGATCCGTTAAGCCGAACCTGGCTGCCGAGCAATTCCGAAAGCTCCGTTTCAATCGCCAGGACCTCATCGGAGCGCTCCGCAGGACGATGGCGGCCGGTGCGCGACGCGGGCGCGTCGGATGATCCGGTCGATTTCGATGGAAAAGCGCCGTGCTCGTGAAAATGTGCCACACAATTTTCGGCTTCGCGAACGGAGAGCCCCTGAGCGAGAATAAGAGCCTGCAATTCGTCTATGCGATCAGAATCCTTCAACGAGAGAAGCGCGCGGGCATGTCCGGCGGTAATGTGCCCGTCCCGAAGGGCCTGTTGCGCCGAGTCCGGCAATTGCAGCAGACGCAGTGCATTCGTCACGGTTGAACGGCTCTTTCCGACACGTTCGGCCAGTGACTCGTGACTGAGGTCAAGCAGCTGTTGCAGCTGCGAAAATCCGAGCGCCTCTTCGAGTGGATTCAAGTCTTCACGTTGCAAATTTTCGATAATGGCCAACGTAAGGCTGATCTCATCGGATACGTTCTTGATCAACGCGGGGATGGTACGCAGCTTCGCCAGTTGGGCGGCGCGCCAGCGACGCTCGCCGGCGATCAGTTCGTAGCCTGTGTTTCCGTTCGACAAGGGGCGCAGGAGTATAGGTTGAAGAACGCCCTGGGCCCGGATGGAATCAGCAAGATCCTTGAGCGTGTCTTCGCGGAATGATTTTCTGGGTTGATGCCGATTCGGTTGTATGGCATCAAGCGGAACCATGACGACGTCGTCCGGCGTAGCTGCCGTGTGAGGGCCTGCACCGCCCAAAAGGGCGTCCAGTCCCCTGCCCAGCCCGCGTTGCTGCATGCTCATGCCGGTCTCCTGCGTGTTTGACCAATACGGATGTGCTCAAAG
>CAZGAH010000007.1:42168-42881 GCA_964523295.1 uncultured Desulfovibrionaceae bacterium
TGTAACCGAAAAGCTAAAAAATTGGAAGGAGAGCATGATGACCGTATCCAATGACATAATCACAACCTTGTTCAACGAGCGCGGCGAGTTATACGGTGTTTTTATCCCTGCGCCCTTATGGGGAAGGATTCGATCCGGAGTGGAGGCCATGCTGCCGGAGACAAAAAAACTCCAGCCAGAAATACCGGAACCGCTGGAAGATTGGGAAAATCTCAAGGGCTATTGGGACTTCAAGTATCCCATTAATTTTTCGGTAGCCTGCCCGCAGTGCGGGGAGTGCACTGAAAATTGGGAAGAAGACGATCCGAGACGGTTTCGCTTGCTTGCCGCGAATCTGGGTGGACTGGTGCGTTTTGAATGTCTTCGCTGCCGGAGCCGGATCACTAAACGGCATTTCAAGAATGAGATTCAAACCGAATGCTGCCCGGCCTGCCGGAGCGAAAACCACCATCAAGGGTGATGCCGTTCGGCAAGAGGTCAACGACTCAAGCGCCTGGCCTTGGCTTTCGAAGCACCACTTCCTTGGCCAGCGCGAGATAGGCCTCGGCGCCTTTGGATTTGATATCGTATTTGATGATGGTTTTTCCATAGCTTGGCGCTTCGGAAAGACGGACATTACGCGGGACAATGGTTTCAAAGAGTTGATCCGGGAAACATTTGCGCACTTCGTTTTTTACCTGCCGGGCGAGTTTGTTGCGTACGTCGTTCTTGGT
>CAZGAH010000007.1:42891-56269 GCA_964523295.1 uncultured Desulfovibrionaceae bacterium
GGGTTCAACCGCTTTTTGACCAGCTCGTACGTTTGCAGCAGTTTGACGATACCCTCAAGCGCGAAATATTCACATTGCAAGGGAATGAGGAGCTCCCGCGCAGCACAGAGGGCATTCAGCGTCAACAATCCCAGCGAAGGAGGACAGTCGATAATAACATACTCGAAATCCTGGGCGACCGGCTTTAGCAGATCAGCCAGATAGAACTCTCGACCGATTTTGTCGACCAGTTCCACCTCGATACCGACAAGATCCTGCGAAGCCGGCATGATGCTGACATACGGAGACGTCGTCTCATAAATCGCGGAGGCCGCATGTTCGGGCTGAAAAAAAACCGAATAGAGGTGCTCCTTGAAATCCACCTGGTCCATTCCGATACCGCTGGTCGAATTGGCTTGCGGGTCGCAATCCACCAGCAGAACACGCTTCTCCATAACGGCAAGCGACGCGGCCAGATTGACCGCGGTCGTCGTCTTTCCGACGCCACCTTTCTGATTGGCGATAGCCAGGATTCTCGTCACGCAGTCACCCTGCGAGGAAACAATTCATTGTTGCGGCAAATGTTTCACGTGAAACATGAAACCGTCAGGGATTATGGGTTCGATGACAGAAATTTCTGGCGTCATTCAAGGATTCGACCAGTTGAATGGCATCCTGTGTCTGCCCTTTCTTGACGGCTCGGACGAGTTGGACAGAGAGATGAACGAGATCCTCGCATTCCTCGATCCACTCCTCTTTGGCAAAAGACAGAAATCGTCGAGCCAGACGTTCGAAGGAGGCCACCTCGTTATCTGAGGGAAGTTCACCCATTTCAGATTTTTCAAGGATGACATCGAAGAGGGCCTGCATTTCCTTTTTCACATTGGCGGGCATGTGAAATGAACCTCTCTGCAGTTGATGAAATGACAAACAGTCCTGCCTGTCTGCTAGTGCAAATCAGGCCGGACTGTCAACCCGTACAGCTTATGTGCGCCCGTAATATTCGAGATACCAGTCAATGAAGCGGGGGATGCCCTCAGACACCGGTGTCTCCGGGCGGAAGTCGAAATCCTGGGCCAGATCGTCGATGTCGGCATAGGTAGCCGGGACGTCACCTGGCTGAATGGGCAGGTATTCAACGATCGCTTTTGTCTTCAGACAGTCCTCGATGACTTCGATATACGTGCTCAATTCGACGGATTGATTGTTGCCAATATTATAGAGACGGTACGGTGCCTTGCTGCTTCCCGGATCAGGGCGGTCCGAGTCCCAGCCCGGGTTGGGCGTCGCAGGTTTCCCCATGATTTTGACCACAGCCGTCAAAATGTCATCGATATATGTAAAATCACGTTGCATCTTGCCGTTGTTGAACACCTGGATTGGCCTGTTTTCGAGCATGGCCTTCGTAAAAATGAAAAGCGCCATGTCCGGACGTCCCCACGGTCCGTAGACAGTGAAAAATCTGAGCCCGGTGCTCGGAATACGGTACAGATGGCTATACGAATGTGCCAGGAGCTCATTCGACTTCTTCGAGGCAGCGTAGAGGCTCAGCGGATGATCGACATTATCATGCACGCTGAAAGGCATCCGCGTATTCAAACCGTAGACCGAGCTGGACGACGCGTACACAAGATGTTCGACAGGGTACTGCCGGCAGCATTCGAGCACGTTGAAAAAACCAACGATGTTCGCGTCGACATAGGCTCGTGGATTCTCCAGGCTATATCGTACGCCTGCCTGCGCAGCGAGGTTGACGACATGCGTGAACTGTTCGCGCCGGAAAATGTCGCTCATTCCTTGCATGTCGGTGAGGTCCACCTTCTCATGAAGAAAATTGCTCTGCGTATGGAGTATTTTCAACCGGTCTCTTTTCAGGTTGACGCTGTAATAATCGTTGACGATATCCAGGCCGACTACGGTGTGGCCTTCGTTAAGCAGACGCCGGCAAAGATGGAATCCGATGAAGCCGGCCGCTCCGGTCACGAGAACATGCATGAGCGATTTCCTTAGCAATAGGGTTGTTGTGTCAATTCGATGGCCCGTCTGTTTGCAGCAAGGCAGTCATCATGGCGATGGTCCGATTATACGTCTCTTCGTCGTCGGAAGCGATGCACTCCAATGATGGCAGTCGATGCACCTGTACCGTACCGGCCTGATGCACGTCGCAGTTGACGTCCAGATGCGGAAAGAGTGCCCGGAACAGCGTATCGCCGAAACTCAGTACTACGCTTGCCTGAACAGCGTGCACGCCGCGCCAGAAAAATTCCTGCGATGGCACAAGCGCGCCGGCGTCGAGCGTGGCATACGGCCAGAAAGCGATGCTGCCGCGCGGACGTCGAAGATCCTGGATGATGCGCTGCAGAAGTCCACGCCGCCTGGCATCCGGTTGCCCACATAAATCGAAACCAAGCTCCCAGTAGCTGATTACGGTCGTCGCGACGGAGGGCAAATTGCGAAACAGAGTCTGCCAATGCCGTTGGTCCTCTGTCTGGAGGTGCACCCGCAACCCGGCATAATGGCAAATACGGAAAAATTCCTTTACGTTTACAAGAGAGGCAACCAATCCCAAATCCTCCAGGCGACTTCGGGCTTGCTCAGCATGGGCCACTGTTCCTGCCGCCCGCTTCGGTCCACCACCAGGACCTGGTTGGTTGGCGAACCAAACCCGCTGTCCGGAAGGTCCACGCGATTGGCGACCAGCAAATCCGCTCCCTTGGCCTGTAATTTCTGCCATGCACGCGGGGGCAGATCCGCTGTCTCAGCGCAGAAACCGATTGCACGCTGCCCGGGAGTCTTTACTGCGCAAAAACTGCGCAAAATGTCGGTATTGACCGTTAAGGGGAGCGTCATCGGAAAGTCGGGTGCCGTTTTGGAAAGCTTCTTACCGCTCAGACGCGGCGGACGATAATCCGCTACAGCCGCACAAAAACAGGCAACATCGTAATCGCCCCAAACGGACCGGCAGGCCTCGTACATCTCCTCGGCGCCGGTCACGTGCGTTACCGTAAACAGGGGGGGGAAGTCCAGCGCAACAGGCCCGCTGACAACATGGACGTGCGCACCGCGTATCCATGCAGCACAGGCCAGCGACAGTCCCATCACGCCAGACGACGGATTGCTGAGAAACCTGACGGCGTCCCAATACTCCTGAGTCGGCCCCAGCGTGATCAGTATCCGCTTCCCGGCAAGATCTTGCGGCGCAAGAGCTCTCAAACCAGAAAGAAAAATGACATCACTCTCCGGCAGACGCCCCTTTCCGTGCTCACCGCAGGCCATCACGCCCTCTTCGGGCTCAAGGATGACATGCCCGCGCTCGCGCAGAAGCGCACAATTTGCCTGCGTGGCGACGGCATGCCAAAGGCGGGGATTCATGGCCGGGGCGAATACCATAGGCCGCGGATAGGAAAGAAGCTGACAGGAAAGCATATCGTCGGCCAGGCCATGCGCCGCCTTGGCAAGAATATTCGCCGTCGCCGGGGCGATGAGCAGGGCATCGGCGAACTGGCCGGGATAAAGATGACCGTGGATTTCCCTGTTGGCAGTGCCGGAAAAAAGCGTAGCGTAGACCGGGTCCGCTCCAAGTGCGGCAAAAAGTTGCGGCGAGACGAACTCACAGGCAGCCGAAGTCAGGGTTACGCCGACGTCCATATGCGTGGAAGAGAACTGGCGTACCACATCGGCAATTTTATACGCAGCGACGCTGCCGCAAATACCGAGATGCAGCCGCTTGCCTCGAAAGCCCGTAAATCTAAGATAGGGGTGCACTACTGCGTCAGCCTGCCTTCTTTGACAGAGGCGCCGCCTCGGGTTCCGCGCGTATGCGTCGTTGTCTCCGGGGCAAGTATCTGTGACGTCCCACCGGACCCTACGCGCGGGGAGACCCATATTTCAAGTAATGTGCGAAGTTTACCGTCGGTGATATTGATGATGCAATACCGCTCGTTTTTCTCGAACACCAGAATGGTCCGGCTGGACTTGAACATGCTGCAGGGCGACCATCCGTCCTTGGCCATATTATTGATGAAAAACGTGCTCAATGACGTCAGCTCGACGCGGCCGGTAAAAACCATCACACCGGATTTTGACGACGGGGTTTCGAGGATGAATGAATCCTGCGTCAGCAACTCCATTTCCTTGGGGACAAGGATGTCGTCAAAATCATAATAGTAATCGGAAGGCCCGCTCGTGGCCGGCATGGTCTCGCTTTGACTCTGCGCAGGATCTGTCCCGGCCGATTGATCGGTGGTCAGATGGGAACAGGATATAAGTACCAGACATAACATAGAAAATAAAATAGCAGGGAAAAGTCGCATGTCGGCCTCCGAGGCAGGATTGCTGTGACGCATGGGCAAGCTTACCACAGCGCTTGATAGCTTCCCCTTCAGTACGATAACATCGGTGAAATCGCAACAGGCAAGAACCCTTGACCTCGATATTTTATCCTTTCTCAGCGATCATACGCACCCTAAACCGCACACATCCCGAGATGATCTGTTCCTTTACGAGTGCTCAGATCATGGAGGATGCTGAAGTTTGACGAAAATTTTTTGTTAATAAAAACATTTTTTAAATAATATATTGACCTTTATTATATGATGAAAATCGCTGATTTAAAGAAAGAAAATCGACCATCTAAATCAGTTGTTCTTTGAAGAATTGCTTGGCAACTCAGCGGTGTCATTGCATTTTTCACAAAACAAGGATACTATCCGTCTGCTTGATTGTGAATCCATCTGCCCGGTCTGAATCCAGAAATTTCTGTCTGGCACATGGGCGCGAAAAGGCAATTCCCAAATGGCGCGGACGTCGTCCAGGCCGGTGGCTCGTGACGCCAGGGCAATGGAGGGCGGTATTTCACTGAAAATTTGGGTGTATGGCCTCAATGGAGTATTTTCCACGCAACGTTGCAAAACAAGGAAAACCCCATGATCAGCATTTCATTGTTTCCGGGGCGCTATGTTCAGGGCCGCGGTGCGCTGTCCTGCCTGGGTGAGGAACTGGCACGGCTGGGCGCACGGCATTTTTTGCTTTGCTCGCCGCACGCTATGGAGCACCTGCTGCCCTCCTTGCAGACCGCTTTGGGGCAGGCGGGGGCCGTGCATGTCGAACGTTTCGGTCGGGAGTGTACGGACGGCGAGGTCGCGAGGCTGCTGGCCGCAGCCCAGGGCTTCGGCGCCCAGGCCGTGACCGCGCTCGGCGGAGGCAAGGCGCTGGACACGGCCAAGGCCGTGGCCTCGCGTGCCGGCCTGCCGGTGGCCATGGTCCCGACCATCGCCTCCACGGACGCGCCGTGCAGCTCGGTCTGCGTGTTTTATACGCCGGACGGCGTCTTTCAGCGTGTCGAGCTTCTGCCCCGTAATCCTGAGCTGGTCCTCATGGATACGGATGTGATAGCGCGCGCTCCGGGCAGATTTCTGGCCTCAGGCATGGGGGACGCGCTGGCGACCTGGTTCGAGGCCGAATCGTGCCGTATCAGTCGGGGACGGAATATCGCCGGTGCCGTAGGCTCGATGACCGTCCATGCCCTGGCCCGGCTTTGCTACGAAACCGTACGCGATTGGGGAGTATCCGCGCTCACGGCCTGTTCCGCCAGCGTGGTCACTCCGGCCCTGGAGCGCATCGTGGAGGCGAATACGCTGCTGAGCGGTCTCGGCTTCGAGAGCGGCGGACTGGGCGCGGCGCACTCCATCCACAACGGACTGACCGCGCTTCCCGGCGTCAGGGGCCTGTTTCACGGCGAAAAGGTAGCCTTCGGCGTATTGGCTTCGTTGTTTCTCGTCGACAAGCCATTGCCCCTGGTGGACGAGGTCTACGAACTGTGCCGGTCCCTGCATCTGCCGACCACCTTTGCCGAACTGGGGCTGGACGGGATTACGGATCCGGAGCTGCGCCGCGTGGCGGAAAAGGCCTGCGCACCGGGAGAAAGCATCCACAACGAGCCCGCGGAAATAGCTCCCGAGCTGGTGATGTCGGCGCTCAAGGCAGCCGACGCCGAGGGCCGGCGGCGGCGCCAGATCGCGGTCCGGTCGCTGTAGTCCGGCTCCTGCGGCGTGTGCGCCAGCCGTGCGCCTGGCCCGGCCAGCCTGCCCGGACCGACGCTCAGGATGCCAGTCTGGCGAGCGTGTCGCGCTCGGCAGTCAGTGCCGCGCGCAGGGCCTGCGCCGCGGCGACAAGATCGGCCAGGCGCTGCTCATTGGCGTACGTCTGCTGCACGTAGGGCTGAAAGGATAGTTCGAGATTGGAAAAAACCTCCTCGAGCTGGGAGGCGAGTTTTTCACGAAGCTGGGCGTCAAAGGCCAGTCCGGCCTGTTCGAACCCCTGCTGAAATTTTTTGATGATGCTGCCGCGTTTGACGAGCAGCGTTGCGGCCAGCAGGGCGCCTACGGTAGCAAAGACGCCGCCGGTGATATCGAAGATGAGGATATGCGTGGTGGTGGCCAGGACGGCGCCCACGGCAGTGAGCAGCCCGCCGGTCACGGCGTGGTCGCCAAGGCGGCGCAGTCCGGCGGGCCGGATGCATTCGCCCAGGGCGGATTCGTTGATGAGCGTGAACAGGCGGGCAATGACCTCGTCAATGGTCTGCAAACGCTGCGCTGTGAATGCGGACATAGAGGCCTGCGTCTCGAGCGTGAATGCGGCCTTTTTGCTCTCCAGCCCGGCGAGCAACAGCTCCGTCTGGGCGGCGATGTTGGCGGAAAGTCGCCCGACACCTTCGTCGGAAAGCCGTTTGACCTCACGGCCGAATCGATCGTTAAAGCGTTGGTTGAGCTCTTCGGTCCACCCTTTGAGTTGATTCGTACGACCGAACAGACTCTTGATCGTGGACTTGACCAACTGGGTCACGGCCAGTCCTTCGGCAAATTCATCCACGATCGTACGGGTCTCGTCCTGATAGGCGCGCACGAGTCGTTCGGTCAGGGCCTCGGCGTCGCGCAGGGCCTGGGCCTTTGTCCTGATGACGAAGTCCGCGATGCGGTCGCGGTTTTCGCGGTCGTCGTCAACGGCACGGGCCTGGAGTTGCAGGGCATCCTCGAAGCGCTCGAGCACGGTCCCGGCCGTGTCCAACAAGGACTCCATTTTCAGATAATAATGCCGGCCGCCGGTGACGGTCTTTTTGATAAAGTCGCACATCTCCGGAAAACCGCTGCCTTCGCTTCCAGTTTCGGCCAGCTTAGCCGAGACGCAAAAAACGGTCGGCGACTCCACACCGCGCTCCCGGGCCAATTCGATGACCCGCGTGCGGTTGGTGTCGAGTTCGTCGGGAGTGGCCCTGTCGGCCTGCTGGAGCACGAACACGATCTTCTTGTGCCACTGTCGATGTACGAGCGAGAACAGGTCCCAGGAGGTTTTGGCGTAGGGATTGACAGCGGGGAAAACGAAAATGGCCAGATCGCATTCCGGAATGAACTTTTCGGTGATCTCCTGATGCCCGGCAACAATGCTGTTCGTGCCCGGCGTATCGACAATGCCGATTTCCTGCAAAATGGGGATTTCGCGGCCAAGCTCCCGGCAATGCTCGCCGAGGGAGCGCTCGTAGGGTTGCGCCGCGTAGACGATCTTCTGGATGGTGTCGGTACAGGGATCGGGAGCGACCTTGCACACGGGCGCGCCGAGCAGGGCGTTGACAAAGCTACTTTTCCCGGACTTGACCTCACCGACCACAACAAACAGATAGGGCTGGTGAATGTTCGCCAGCAAATCACCGGTCAGGTCCTTGAAGTCGGCACCGGATATCTCCAGGCCTAACTCGTGCAAGCGGGTAAAGAGACCTTGGACCGTGGTCTTGAACTGCCGGTAGGCGGCCTTGATCATCTCGGGCTGCATCCGTCGCGTCTCCTTGGTGCGGGGGGCGCATAAGCGGCATCACCGCCAGGGTACCCTGCCGTGCTTCCCCCGAGCGCAGGACACCTGTTCATGGTCATAACGCCAGGCAGACCGTCTCGTCCAGGGGCAAACGCGGCCAGCCAGCATATACGGAGAGCCGGCCCCACGTTTTCCTTGCCTTGGCGGGCCATTCAAGATACAGGGCTTGCATACGAAGCTGGCGACCATCGCGGAGAGGTACCGAAGTGGCCGTAACGGGCCCGACTCGAAATCGGGTTGCGGGCTAATCCCCTGCACGTGGGTTCGAATCCCACCCTCTCCGCCACCTAACCAACTAAAATAGCTGAATAAGATAGACAGATACAAACCCTTGGAAAAGGTGGGAAGGCGCCCATAAGACGAAATTTGCGGGCAATTCCCGCTTTTTTTGTTTATACTGTGAAAACGTATCTATTTGATTTAAAGACTAGAAATAAAATCCCTCTCGCCACCGTCCTCTGTGTCTTCAGCATGTCAAGTCATACTGTTGCCATGATTCAAATTCTAAAAGTGCTGTAAATCCTCTTCTGCTCAGCCAACAACATTCCCCTCCACCACACATCCATTTGCGTGCTTGCACGCAATCCGTTTGTCAAATCGTTTTCTTGCCGTTTGATTCCATTCATTATGGTGTGTGGAGATTTTCGGACAGAAATAGTCCTTGCTTTTAGGTGTGATTCTCCCTGAAAGTCAGCAGGGAGGCTTGACCTGTCAATGGGCACCCTAATGGAGCCACCCCTGGGCGCCTTAATCGAGCCAGTGGCAGCAATGGATTTTGCCCTTCCATGTTTCAGCGATGTCAGACGACACCAGCAAATACCCCTTTCGCGTTGCCAAAAATTTACGTGCCCCAGCCGGCACATTCGGCGCTGGCGACGCCGTGGCCGTTATGCTCTCATGTCGGCCCGGTTGGCGCGGCGCTTGCGAGTGGCAGCCCTACACGCATGCCGCGGTGCAAGCGCCGTGACAACCGGGCCTTCCTCTTCCGCCGTTCAATCCTTGTGTCGTTACGCCTGTCACTGGCGCCAGGATGGCGCGCCCGGAGCTGCATCGTTCTTGTCCGGCTGCATACCCCGTGATGGCGTAGCGCGTGCGCATCTGTGGTTCGAGACCACCCACCGCTTTGAAGACGGGAACGGCCGCATCGGCCGAGCAATTGCGGACATGCTCCTCGCGCGCTCGGAGAATAGCCCGCAGCGCTTTTACAGCATGTCGACGCAAATACGCAAAGATCGAGACACCTACTACGCGCGCCTCGATGACGCGCAAAACGGCGACCTCGACATCACAGACTATCTTGACTGGTTCCTAGACTGCATGGACAGCGCCCTGAACGGCGCCGAGACCATACTGGCGGAGTTCGTAATCAAAGCCAAATTTTGGGAGCGCTACGCCGGAGAATCTTTCAATGAGCGTCAACAAAAGATGCTCAATCTATTACTCGAAGGGTTTGAGGGCCATTTGACTACATCGAAATGGGCCAAGATAGCAAAGTGCTCGCAAGATACTGCGGGGAGGGATATCGATAGCCTCGTGAAGCGAAACATCCTCATGAGGGAGGCGGCTGGGGGGGGGGCGGAGTACCCGGTATTCGTTGGTTGACTTTGGCGATCTATTTCGCTGACAGTGTTCAACTTGGTTTTCTTTTCCGCTTTATTTCGAATGAGAACGGCACTCTTGATTTATATTTTTCATAATATAAATATGAACACCTCGACATGCTTATAATTTCATTTTCTTCTCCATAGAGGCCGCTTGCAAGACGTGGCTCCGACGGCTCCATCATGCTCGGGGAGGGAGCTGCAGCGTTTGCCATCAACGTCATTTTCCGCTAGCGAATGACTTCATCTTGACGTTGAAGCATAGACAAAGCGATTACATGTGACTACGCCCTACCACGCGCGCTACTTTGCTCATGAATTGAGACGCCAAGCCCCGGCGAACGACGAGGAACGGCTGTCGTTGTCCCTTTTTGACGCAAGCGTTGACCTGAATCCGCATCAAATAGACGCAGCTTTGTTTGCCCTTCGATCGCCTCTTTCAAAGGGCGCGATACTTGCCGATGAAGTCGGGCTCGGCAAGACCATTGAGGCAGGCCTTGTCTTGTGTCAATTTTGGGCGGAAAGGAAACGCAGACTTCTTATTGTCTGTCCAGCTTCTATCCGAAAGCAATGGGCGTTGGAGTTGTCAGAGAAATTCAACCTCCAATGCGTCATCCTCGACGCAGCCTCATGCCGTGAAGTTAAACGAGCAGGCAATCCTTCCCCTTTTCTACAAAACGCGCTTATCATAACCTCCATGCATTTTGCGAGCAAGATGCGAGAAGAGGTTCGCTCTGTTCCTTGGGACGTGGTCATCATCGACGAGGCGCACAAGCTGCGTAACGCATATCGACCAGGCAACAGAATGGGACAAGCACTGCGTTGGGCTCTAAATGATCGTTTCAAGCTGTTGCTAACAGCTACTCCGCTTCAGAACTCCCTGTTGGAACTCTATGGCCTTTCAACCTTGCTCGACGCTCATATTTTTGGCGAGATCGCTGCTTTTCGTAACAGATATGCCAATCAGAACGGCGATCTTTCTGAGCTTCGAGAACGTCTGAAACGTGTTTGTAAAAGAACGCTTCGAAAAGACGTCTTGGAATATATCCGCTATACCGAGCGCAAACCCATTGCTTTCCAGTTCCGGGCAAGCGACGAGGAACATAGACTATACAGCGCGATATCTGCATTTCTGCAACGAGACCAGGCATATTCTCTCCCACAAAGTCAACGTCAGCTTGTCGCACTGGTGCTGCGAAAACTGTTGGCTTCTTCCTCGTCAGCGCTCGCCGGCGCGTTGGAGACCCTTCGAAATCGTCTTTTACGCCTCAGGGCAGGCCTGCAAGAGGCGAGCGACCTGGCGGACACGTTGGTGCAAGGTGAAGAAATCGAATCCGAAATCATCGACGAGGCCGAGCAGATTGCAGAAGAGTGCGAAAACGGGGACGCCACCGCGGAAAACATTGACCCGGTTGCGCTGGACGCCGAACTCGACGAATTAAACCGCTTTATCGCCTGGGCCTCGTCCATCGGCGTCGACACGAAGACAAGGACTCTGCTCAAGGCGCTTGAAACCGGCTTCGATGCCATGCAGGAAATGCGAGCAGCGCGTAAGGCACTGATCTTCACCGAATCACGTAAGACACAAGACTACCTGTTTGCCTTTCTTGAGGCCAATGGATACGCTGATCGCGTCGTCCTCTTTAACGGGACGAATTCCAGCCCCCACGCAAAACGCGTATATGACGCCTGGTTGCTTACGAACAAAGACACTGGCCGCGCTACGGGCTCGCGCGACATCGACACGCGCACAGCGATTATTGACCATTTTCGCGACAGCGCGGAAATCATGATCGCGACTGAAGCCGCCGCCGAGGGCGTCAACCTTCAATTCTGCTCCCTGGTGATCAATTACGACCTGCCCTGGAATCCGCAACGCATCGAGCAACGCATCGGCAGGTGCCACAGGTACGGGCAGACGCATGACGTTGTCGTCATCAATTTTCTCAACGAACGCAATGAAGCTGATCGGCGTGTTTTCGAGTTGCTTACCGAAAAATTTCAGCTTTTTAGCGGCGTGTTCGGTTCCTCTGACGACGTGCTTGGCGGCATCGAATCCGGAGTGGACTTCGAAAACCGTATTCTCGCCATATACCAGACCTGCCGGACGCCCGAAGAGATCGACGCTGCCTTCGTCGCCTTGCGTCATGAATTGGAAAGCATGATCGAATTGCGTATGGAGTGGGCCAAACGCCAACTATTGGAAACTTTTGACGAGGACGTGCACGCGCGCCTTAAGGTCAGGCTGGACGCCACGCGCGCGCAACTCGACAAAGTAGGCGCTCGTTTTTGGGAGTTGTCGCGCTTCGTCCTCGCCAACCATGCCCGTTTTGACGACGCGAACTACTCCTTAGAACTTTTGTATGCCCCAATAGAAAGTCTTCGCCTTGGGCGCTACCACCTGGTTTCGAAGGAGCGCGAGAATGTCACAGGCGATTTTCTGTACCGCCTGACGCACCCGCTCGGCGAGTATGTCCTGGATCGGGGACGCGCCTACGATACGCCGGACGCGACGCTCGTTTTTCACAGCAGCGCGAAACGCACGAAAATCTCCGTCGTGGACGCGTTGCGCGGCAAACGGGGTTGGCTTCTGCTGCAAGTATTGCGCATCGACTCGTTTCAGACCGAAGAATACCTGCTTTTCTCTGGCTTCACTGAGGACGGGGCACCGCTCGACCAGGAAACCTGCGAAAAACTTTTTTCCTGCCCTGGCAGCGTCGAACATTGCGCTGCACTCCCTGAGGATGTCACGCGAAAGCTCGGCGCAGACGCGCAGCAGTACGCCGCGGCGACCGTGTCGCGGTCCTTGGAGCAAAATAACCGTTACTTCCAGGAAGAACGAGAAAAACTCGAAAAGTGGGCCGAGGACATGGTCCAGGCGGCGGAAATTGAACTTTTAGACACAAAAAACCAGATCAAGACCTTGAACCGTCAGGCGCGACAAGCGCCAACCGCAGAAGACGCGCATCGGCTTCAGACGCAGATTCAAGAGCTGCAAAAAAAGCAACGGCGGCAGCGACAACGCATTTTTGACGTTGAAGACGAGATTATCGAGAAACGCGACGCGTTGATCGGGGTGCTGGAGAGGCGAATGCGCCAGCACGCGAATGCCTCCCCCTTGTTTCGCATTGAATGGAGTGTTGTCTAGATGCCACAGTCATTGTCAAATATAATTGTTCATATTGTGTTCAGTACAAAAAACAGAGAGGACTCAATTCGTGTTGAAGACGAGGAGCGGTTGTATTTGTATATCGTTGGAGTTTTGCAAGGCCTTGGCTGCAATGCGTTAAAAATTGGAGGCACGGCGAATCATGTGCATATCGCTTGCATACTGCATAGAACGCTAGCTGTCAGCAAAGTAGTAGAAAAAATCAAAATAGCAAGTTCAAGGTGGATAAAAACGATTAGCCAACACTATGAACAGTTCGCATGGCAAATTGGTTATGGAGCCTTTTCTGTAAGTCAATCACAACTCGGAAAACTTATTGCGTATATAGAACGCCAAAAAGAACACCATAGAGAAAATGATTTTCAGGAAGAGTATCGTATTATTTTGAAAAAGCATGGTCTGATGCACGATGAGAGATACGTATGGGATTGACGGGTAGGGTTGCTGAGGCGGAATGTTGAAGCAAATTAGGGGGGGCAATCCGGGGGTGGCAATCCGGGGCGATGCCCCGGCCTATACTCGTATCGCCCCTTCGGGGCTCGTGCTCGGCCGTGGATTTGAGCGCTGAAGGCGCGGCGGATTATAGACCGGGGCATCGCCCCGGGTGGGGTGGTGGGCGGGGCATCGCCCCGGGTGGGGTGGTGGGCGAGGCATCGCCCCGGTGGGCGTCGGGCGTAAATACATCCGGGGCGATGCCCCGGCCTATACACATATCGCCCCTTCGGGGCTCGTGCTCGGCCGTGGATTTGAGCGCTGAAGGCGCGGC
>CAZGAH010000007.1:56369-76795 GCA_964523295.1 uncultured Desulfovibrionaceae bacterium
GGGTGGTGGGCGGGGCATCGCCCCGGGTGGGGTGGTGGGCGAGGCATCGCCCCGGGGTGCGTCGGGCGTAAATACATCCGGGGCGATGCTCGTGCTCGGCCGTGGATTTGAGCGCTGAAGGCGCGGCGGATTATAGACCGGGGCATCGCCCCGGGTGGGGTGGTGGGCGGGGCATCGCCCCGGGTGGGGTGGTGGGCGAGGCATCGCCCCGGTGGGCGTCGGGCGTAAATACATCCGGGGCGATGCCCCGGCCTATACACATATCGCCCCTTCGGGGCTCGTGCTCGGCCGTGGATTTAAGCGCTGAAGGCGCGGCGGATTATAGACCGGGGCATCGCCCCGGGTTATCAGGACAAATCATGCACAATACATCGACCCCCAATTTCCAAAAGCTCGTCGAGTTGCTCAAGGAACTCTTTCAACTCGACCAGGCCGAGCTTGATTTCGGCATTTACCGCATCCTGAACCAGAAACGCGACGAGGTGACGCGTTTTCTGGAACGCGACCTCTTGCCTCAGGTGAAAGCCGGGTTGTCCTCATTCAAGTCCGCGGACAAGGTTGTACTTGAAAACGAGTTGGATCACGTCATGGACTTCGCCGCCTTGGAGGACGAGGTCTACTCGCACCTCTACACCTTCTTCCGTCGCTACTACAAGGACGGCGACTTCCTCTCGCTCCGGCGCTACAAGGAGGGCGTCTACGCCATTCCCTACGAGGGCGAAGAGGTCAAGTTGCATTGGGCCAACGCAGACCAGTACTACATCAAAAGTGGCGAGCAATTTCGTGACTATGTTTTCAAGCTGCCCGACGGGCGACGCACGCATTTCAAACTGGTCGAAGCGGACACGGAGTTGGGCGACAACAAGCCCCGGGCCGGCGGCGAGCGGCGTTTTATCCTTTGCGACGCCCCCCCCTGCATCGAGGACGGGGACGAGTTGCTCCTGCGCTTCGAGTACCGGCCCGACGAGCAGAAGCGCAAACAGGCCGAGTTGAACCAGGCCGCGGCGCAGCGCCTGCTTGGCGACATCGGACTTCGCAACTGGCTGGGCGGTTTGTCGCAGAAGCGGCCGACCGAAAAGAACCCGAATCGCACGCTGCTCGAAAAGCACCTCAACGACTACACCAGCCGCAACACCTTCGACTACTTCATCCACAAGGACCTGGGCGGCTTTCTGCGGCGCGAACTCGATTTCTTCATCAAAAACGAGATCATGCATCTCGACGACATCGAGAGCGACACCGCCCCGCGCGTGGAACAGTACCTGTCCAAGATCAAGGCCCTGCGTGGCGTCGCGCGCAAGATCATCCGCTTCCTGGAGCAACTGGAAAATTTCCAGAAAAAACTCTGGCTCAAGAAAAAATTCGTAGTCGAGACGCACTGGTGCCTGACCCTCGACCGCGTTCCCGAAGCGCTTTACCCGGACATCTGCGCCAACGCCACGCAGCGCGAGGAGTGGGTGCGGCTCTTTGCCATCGACGAACTCAAACCTGCGGCGCTGCAACACGGGCAGCAAATCCCCCTGGGCGGCTCGCCGACCGCGCCTGCGTACAGCGTCCCCCTGACCGTCGAGTTCCTCAAGGCCAACCCCTTTCTCGTGCTGGATACGAAGTTTTTCAGCACGGAGTTTAAGCACGCGGTGTTAGCCTCCGTCGACGACATAGACGCGCAATGCGACGGCGTGCTTGTGCATGGGGAGAATTTTGGGGCGCTGAACATACTGCAAGAACGGTATCGAGAAAAAATAAAATGTATTTACGCTGATCCCCCATATAACACAGGCGGAGACGACTTTATGTATAAGGACGGATATATAGAGTCGTCTTGGATGTCCTTCATAGAAGGGCGCCTCAGCCAAACAATAAATTTTTTACACGAAAAATCGCTATCATTTTTTTCTATTGATGAAATTGAGCAAGCAATGATGAATGTCATACTAAGCCAGATGCAAGGAAAATCAAATTTTGTCGGTATGATAGTTTGGAAATCAAGGCAAATGGAAGACGCAAGGGCTCTTACCGGGTTATCAAATGATCATGAATATATAATTTGCTATCGCAACAGCAGCGCTGGATGCCTTAAGGGTGTACCCAAAGACCTCACAAAATTCTCAAACCCGGACAATGATGGACGAGGTCCATGGCGAAGTGCAGACTTGACTGGACTAGCAACAAAAGAACAACGCCCAAATTTGCACTATGATTTAACTGATCCAATGACTTCTATAACCTATTCCTGTCCTCAAAAGGGGTGGAGGTATGACCCCACCACAATGAGGAAGAAAGTTACGGAAGGTAGAATTCTTTTTCCCAATGACCCAGCCAAAAGACCTCGGCACAAGCTCTTTCAAAATGAAATGGACAGTACTTACAAAAGCTTTTCTTCTGTAATATTAGATATAATAACTGCTGACGGAACCAAAGAAATCAACTCCATTTTAGCGTCTCATGTGTTTATTTTTCCTAAGCCTAGTACACTAATCCAAAAACTGATTGATCAAATTGAGGATACTGCGACCCAAGTTCTCGACTTCTTCGCCGGCTCCGGCACCACCGCGCACGCGGTCATCAATCTCAACCGTGAGGACGGGGGCACGCGTAAGTACATCCTCGTCGAGGTCGGCGAGCACTTCAACACCGTGCTCAAGCCGCGCATTCAGAAGGTCGTCTACTCGGACGCCTGGAAGGACGGCAAGCCCGTCTCGCGCAAGGGCTCATCGCATATGTTCAAATATTTCACCCTCGAATCCTACGAGGACGCGCTCAATAACCTGGAGCTGACGCGCGACGCGCTCAAGCAGCGCCAGCTCGAAAATCCCCTATTCCAGCAGTTCCGCGAGGACTACCTGCTCGGCTACATGCTCGACCTCGAGGCCGCGGGCAGTGCCTCGCTCCTGAACCTGGACGGCTTCGACGACCCCTTTGCCTACAAAATGAAAATCGCCATGGGCAGCGCCGGCGAGACCAAAACCGTGTGCGTGGACCTGATCGAGACTTTCAACTACCTGATCGGGTTGCGCGTCAAGACCATGGACGTCATCCGCGGCGTCTGCGTGGTCACGGGGCTGACGCCCCGGAGCGAGCGCGCGCTGGTCATCTGGCGCAAGGTCAAGGAAATGGACAACGCGACCCTGGACGCCTTCTTCCGCCGCCAGGACTACCGCCCCCGCGACGCGGAGTTCGACCTCATCTACGTCAACGGCGACAACAATCTCGAAAACCTCCGCCGCGAGGACGAAACCTGGAAAGTGCGCCTGATCGAGCAGGAGTTCAAGCGCTTGATGTTCGCCGAGGAGAGTCTCTCATGACAGTGAATCGACCTGAAAGCACGTTCATGGCCGGCCATCTTAACCTTTTCAGCGCTGCTTAATATCGTGGAAGGCTAACAGGCGTTTTGAGAAGAGCATACTCGCGACAATGGAGCTTGTTGATAGTGAAACGGCGTTTTGCTCTCAACAAAGACACGTGATGTGAGTTTACTCACAGCAAACGCAACGAGCACACGGCCGCAGACAACCAGGCGAATAACAACAACCTACTACTACAGAAAGACCTGACATGGCCAGACCACGAAAAAATCAAACGCCCCAGCGCCCGCCGCTTCCGTTTCACGCCCGCCTGGTCCTCAATCAATGGCTCCTCTCCCTTTTCGGCGCAAAAGGATTCATCGACCTGGCCCGCGGGCTCAAGGACGAGGCCCTGCTCGGGCTTGATCCCGACAATATCAGCAAATTCCAGCACGTTCTGGCCTTGCAGCTCCCCGAGGACTCGCTGCTGACTCGCGACGAGCTGCTGGCCTACGATCAAAACATCGTGCGCCACTGGCTGCGCATCACTGCGGCGCGCAACGCGCACGGCGCGCCCTTGTACCCCAAGTATTACCAATATCTTTCCCTGCTCTTTGTGGAAATTTATCTGGACCGGTACTTCAGGGACCGGGCCGGCCTGCTGGCGTCGCTCAACGCCCATTGCGAGGTTTTCAACAACGCGGTCGAAGCCCAGGACAAGGTTGCGCCGTTCACGCTGGACGGCTTGAACAAGCTCGCGTTTTGGGCGGCCACAGGGTCGGGCAAGACCCTGCTCATGCACGTCAATATTCTCCAATTCAGGCATTACCAGGCCAAGAGCGGGGCGCAGAACGCCTTCAACCGCGTCATCCTGCTGACGCCCAACGAGGGGCTGTCCTACCAGCATCTTGAAGAATTTCGCTTGTCCGGCGTCGAGGCCGATCTTTTCGACAAGGACAAGCCCAGCGCGTTTCGCGGCAAGGCCGTGGAAATCATCGACGTCCACAAGCTCCGCGAGGAGGCCAAGGAAAAAACCGTCGCCGTCGATTCGTTCGAGGGCGACAACCTCGTGCTCGTAGACGAGGGGCACCGCGGGGCCGGGGGCGTTGAATGGATGGACAAGCGCAATCGCCTGTGCGAGGGCGGCTTTTCTTTCGAATACTCGGCGACCTTCGGGCAAGCCATGAAGGCGGCGGGAAACGCCGCGCTGACCCACATCTATCTGAAATGCATTCTGTTCGATTATTCTTACAAATATTTCTACAGCGACGGATTCGGCAAGGAATACCGCATCCTCAACCTCGCGGACGACCATGACGACGTTAGCCGCGATTTGTATCTCACTGCCTGCCTGCTGGCGTTTTACCAGCAGCTCAGGCTCTTTCAGGACCGTAAGGCCCCCTTCGCTCGCTTTCTGCTCCACGAGCCTTTGTGCGTCTTTGTCGGTGGTAGCGTGAACGCCGTACGCACGGAAAACAGACGTCAGGTGTCGGACGTCGTAGACATACTCCTCTTTCTCGCCGCTTTCGCCTCCAACAAGGCAAAGGCCGTCGCCCGACTGGAGCGGCTGCTGCGCGGTGAGGCTGTTCTTCGGAATGCGCAGGGGCATAACATCTTCGACAACGCCTTTCCCTATATTTTACGCCTCGACCTTGACGCCGACGCGCTGTACGACGACATGCTCAAAACGGTGTTCAATGCGACAGCGTCAGGCAAGCTGCATGTAGAAAACCTCAAGGGAGCCGACGGCGAAATCGCGCTTTCCATCGGAACAAGCGAGGCTCCATTCGGCGTCATCAACGTTGGCGACACCACCGCGCTCTCCAGGCTATGCAACGCGCATGACTCGCTCGTAGTCTCTGAGCGCTCGTTTTCCGGGTCTCTTTTCAAAGAGATCAACAACGCCGATTCTCCGCTCAAGGTGCTCATTGGCTCGAAGAAATTTACAGAAGGCTGGAACAGTTGGCGCGTCTCGACCATGGGGTTGATGAACATCGGCCGAACCGAGGGCTCGGAGATCATCCAGCTTTTCGGCCGCGGCGTCCGGCTCAAGGGCTTCAACTTTTGCCTCAAACGCAGCCGCGAGATGGACGGCGTCACGCCTCCTGAGCATATAGACGTCGTCGAGACCTTGAATATTTTTGGCGTGCGCGCCGACTATATGCGTCAGTTCAAGGAATACTTAGAAGACGAAGGATTACCGACAAATGACGACATGGAGACCCTCATTCTGCCCGTTGTCGCCAATCTCGGCGGAAAACGCCTCAAAGTCCCGGCGGTGAAAGAGGGTATCGACTTCAAGAGAACAGGACCAAAGCCGACGCTGGACCTGCCTCCTGACTATTTACAGCGTCACCCCGTCATCCTTGATTGGTACCCCAAGGTTCAGGCGGAAGTGAGCAGGGGATTGCGAACAACGAGCGATAATGCAGTTAAAGAGAAGAACGCGTTAACAGAAACTCACGTCGCATTCCTCGACATTGACGCTCTTTTCTTCGAGCTGGTGAACTATAAAAACGAACGCAGCTGGCAGAATATCAACATACCGAGGTCCATGATACTAGTGCTTCTCGCAAACAACTCATGGTATACGCTCTTTATTCCGAAACACGAGCTTGATTTTTATTCCTTTGATGCCGTCAACAGGTGGCAGGAAATCGCAACATCGCTGCTTAAAAAATATTGTGATCGGTTTTACAGGTACAAGAAAGATGAATACGAAAGACCGAACATGGAGCTTCGCCTTCTCTCGGAGGAAGACAAAAATTTCATAGGTGAAGGATACCGAATTATGATCGAGAAGTCGCGGACAGACATTATTGAAGGACTTACACAGATAATCAAAAAAATCGTAAAGGGCGACGTATCGGACATGGAGTTCAATACTTTTAAATCCTTTGTGTTTGATCGACATCTCTATCGACCACTTGTCTACTGCGCCAGCGACGTGATTAAGGTCTCTCCGGTCGCTCTTAACGAGGGTGAACGGGATTTCGTTCTTGATCTTCGTACCTTCTGCAACAACAACCCAGACTTCTTTGCCGATGGACGGGAGCTATACCTCTTGCGCAACCAGAGTAAGGGGCGGGGGCTCGGCTTCTTTGAAGCACATAATTTCTATCCCGATTTCATCATCTGGCTTCTTCATCGCGGCATTCAGCACATCATCTTTGTTGATCCCAAAGGAATTACTAGACTCGAAGGCCTCAGCGACCCGAAGATCGAATTTTACAAGACAGTCAAAGAGCTAGAGAAACAACTCTCCGATCCAAGTATTCGGATGAGTTCATTCATCGTTTCTAATACGCCGCTAAGCAAAGTCAAATGGTGGAGCGCAGCACAAGACAGGACTGAATTTGCAGCTCGTAATGTTTTATTTCAGAAAGAAGACCAGATGTATATAAAAATGATGTTTGTTGCAGCATGTGGCGTGCCACAGTAATAATCAAAGTATCTTGCGAGCTATTTATCAAGAACAAACGCACGAATTATTTAAACTTGCGAGAATGCATAACTATTCTTAATATATTGGTGAAAAAATTGCCCCTTTGAAGGCGACGCCACTACGCTCTCATAGATCACTAGCGGAACATTATAATACTGATAGACACCATTCTTGAATTCTATTTCGAGTGTTTCAGAAGACGCATCATAACCAATTGACACAATATTCGAGGATGCTACAGGCTCACGTTCCATATGTTCAATCTCCTTTTCTGAAAGTCGCTCGCGTTCTGGACGAGTAGCAGCCCACCTGGGATTTTGGGAACGCCACGAGGCAGCAATCCGACCATAGTCTTCTCTGGCTGTTCCGCTAATCCATGTTACCAGCTCCGAGTAAGGCCCATATTCTGCTGGAAGCCTTTTGCCAACAATCTTTCCGATCTCATCGCAAATTGCATCGCCGAAATCCTTGTAGCCGGTCCCGTCCAGTCCATGTATCTGAGTGCCTCCTATTACGCTTGCAAGACTCCGAACTCGCGACAAGATACTTTCAATGTTGGGGTTGGCAATGTTTTTTCAATTGCATTAAACACTGGTCCATATTTTGTCGACAGTACATCGCGTACTGTTGCTGTCAAACCAGCGACAGCTGGAATTAGAGGCTCATTTGTTCCTGGAGAATAAATTCCCGCAGGTGCGCCAGCGCCAACAAGCAAGCCGATACGCTTTCTTCCTTGTGCAATAATTTGCCTTAGGCTCGCCATTTATTGATCGGGATTATGAGTGTGTAAAATCATGCCCAATCTTTTCCTTTTTCAATTGGTTTCTCCCAAAAGGTCACAAAGAAAACTCAATCGTTGTTATCAATTTTTCCGCTGATGATTTATTATCATAAATATTTGACATGCGCAATGAGCAAGAAAAGTCGAGGAAAATGGCGTGCGAGAAAACCGAGAAGAGACAGAGAGGAACATCCGCGGGGCCAAAGCGGGGCCAAGCGCCCCAAAACGCAAAAAGGGGCTAAGTCCATCAGACTTAACCCCTTGAAATTCCTGGTCGGGATGAGAGGATTTGAACCTCCGACCCCCTGAACCCCATTCAGGTGCGCTACCAAACTGCGCTACATCCCGACAGCGGTCTGATTAGGCGATGTGTGGGGGGATGTCAATGGGTTTTGTGCGGGGGGCAGGGACATTTCATCTGCCTTTGCCAGCAGCTCGGTATCCCCGATGCTGCGGCGTGAGTTGCTCTAAGTCGCCATGACCGGCGGACACCCTGCTGCATGAAACGGCCATATGCTGATCTTTTCGTTGGTCGGCAATTCCCGATCTGCAGAGCGTAGAATTTTGTTTCCTGGTAGGCGGTCCGTTTCGGTATCGTATTGAGAATCTGGGCAAGAAGCCATCTGTATCGCGAGCCATTGCTATCGCAGGTCCCACCGCGCCATACCCAATGTCCGACACCGACCCGAAAAACAACGTGTTGACAACGCGGAACGCCCTGCGCTAGGCACACCTTTGTTTGCAGGTCCTCATGCAACCATGAGGCTAAGTGGGAAGTCCGGTTTGAAACCGGCGCTGGCCCGCAACCGTGAGAGGGGACGAAAGCCGCGTATACCACTGTCCGCGTAACTGCGGATGGGAAGGTGCGGCAAGTAGAGTGATCCTCGAGCCGGGAGACCAGCCTGCGAAGTGTATTGGAACAGGCTTCGAGGCAAAGCCAAAGCTGCCGGTGCGGTGTTGCGTTCGTCGCGACAGCCGCCCTTGTATCTTCCTCGGGGCCTCCTCTTCGTCACTATGAAGCAGGAGGTTTTTTCATGTATCGTCTTTTGGCGTCCCTTCTGGCGTGTCTGCTGTTTCCCTGTCTGATCCTTGCTGCCGACGGCAGCGAAACGTCCTTTCTCCTGCCCGAGCAGGTCGTTACCGCCACGGCGGAGCCTGCTGCACGGCGTGAATTGCCCGTATTTGTCCAGGTCATCGAGCGCCGGGAGATAGCCGACTCGGGCCTGGCCACGCTGGACGATCTGCTGACCGTAAAGACCCCCGGAACGATAATCAAGTACCCGGGCGCGTATACGAGCATCCGGTTACGCGGCTTCGACAGCTATGTCTCGCCCGGGGCGAACATCGACGCCAAAACGCTGGTTCTCGTCGACGGCAACCCCCTCGGCTCCGGGAATCTGTCCCTGGTGCCGCTGGATACTGTCGAGCGCGTGGAGGTGATGTCCGGGCCAGGCTCCGTGCTCTACGGCGCCTCGGCAATGGGCGGGGTGATCAATGTCATCACCCGGCGGGGCACGGGGCCGGTCTCTGGGGCCGTCGAAGCCGGATACGGCAGTTTCGACCACTTCTCCCCGTCGGCATCGCTGCAGGGCGGGCTTGGCGAGGGTGCCTTCGGTTTCGCCCTGGCCAGCCGCATGAATACCACGCAGGCGTATGCCATGGGCGGTGACAAGACCTACCGCAATACCGACAGCCACGACGGCGCCGCCTCGGCCACGCTGACCCTGCGGCCCGCGGAGGGTCACGACGTACACCTGTGGCTGAACTACTTCGACGCCTGGGATATGGGCGATCCGGGACCTGTCTACCAGCTTACGCCGCAGGCCCGGGTCAACGATTCCATGAAAAATTTCGCCGCCACCTACACCGGCGGCGTATCGGACTGGGACATCGATTGGCGCCTGGCCTGCTGGGCGGGGCGGCACGACTACACGAACCGCAGTACCTCGTACTACGAGAGGGCCGACCTCACGACCCACCAGCTCGGCGCCGACGGGCGGATAACCGTACCGACGGGCTCCTTCGGCCGGCTTAGCGTCGGGGGGCGGTATCAGAGCATCCAGGAGCTGCGCGGCGGCGACGGCGTCTACGCGCCGGACAATCGCTACGACGCCTGGTCGCTGTACACCGAGGAGAAGGTCGAGCTGGGCGATGTCACCGTGCTCGGGGGATTGCGCTACGATCGCTACCAGCTCGCGATCGAAAGCAACGACGTAATCGCCGACGTTGACGCCCAAGGCAAAGAACTCAGCCAGCTGAGCTGGCGACTGGGCCTGAACTGGCGTGCCCTGGACTGGCTTTCCTTCAGAGCCTCGGCCGGCTCCGCGTTCACGCCGCCGGATGCGTACAAATACAGCGGCGAGTATCAGCTCTGGGGCGTTACCTATTATGGCAATCCGAATCTGAAGCCCGAATCCGGCGTGACCTGGGAAGGCGGCGTCGATGTCGCCTGGGAGGGGCTGGCAATATCGGGAGGATACTTCTACACCACCTATGACGACGCCATTACTGCCGCTCCCGCCTCGCCCGATATCGACCCCTTCGGCCAGACCTGGGTGAACGCCAAAGGCTGGCAGCTTTCCGGCATCGAGGCTTCCATCCGGCGCCCCTGGGAGTGGAGCGTGGGAAAACGGTCCGTGAGCATCGATCCGTACGTGAATCTGGTCTGCTACCTTGACCGGCATCTTGCGGATGAAACACTTGCCGCACAGCGCAAGACGGACACCGTGCTCAATCTCTCGCAGTACGCCGTCACTCCCGGCATTCAACTCGGCTGGGACAATCTCGTGCGTCTTGACCTGAACGGACAATGGCAGGGGCCTCAGACAGTCATGGACTGGGACCCTGCGTCAGCGACGTATATGCAGACAAAAGACAAAGATCCCTTTTTCATTTTCAATGCCAGGCTGAGCGTTCACCCCGTCGAGAACCTCGAAACCTATGTATACGTCAACAACGTGAGCGACGAGAGGTACAGCTATGTCGATGGCTATCCCATGCCCGGGCGGACCGTCGGACTTGGGCTCCGCTACACCTTCTGATCCGTCTTCGGACAACGAGGCCGCGTGTCGTGCGCCTGTCCAGGCCTTGGGCGCCGTGTGCTTCGAGCGGACGCAGCGGCACGTCCGCGTGGAGTTGCCGGGCCTGTGGCGGGCGTGCGGCTCTACGCCGCTGCGCGGGGGGCTGGTGCTGACCCGGCGCGTCGTCATCCTGAACGTGGAGAGCCATGGGCCAGATGGTGACGTGGATATGCCGTCTCCAGAGACGACGCTGGAAGGCTACTGCCGGCGTCGTCGCTGGAGCGGTCCCTCGATGGGCATGATGACCGCCGCCTCGATGCAATCCTGTCGCACGGCGCAACGCGGGCACGAGGGCATGGCCGTATTCGTGGTCCTGACGGCCGGTCTGACCAACGCCCGTCGCGCCGGAGACAAGGCCGACCCGGGGCTCACGGGAATTGCGACGATTCCGCCGGGGACCATCAATATCGTCGCCGTGACCAACGCCAATCTGGCCGATGCCGCCATGGTGGAGGCCATTATGGTAATGACCGAGGCGAAGGCGGCCGTCTTGCAACGCCGCGCGGTCATGAGCCCGGTCAGCGGGCTCGTGGCAACGGGAACAGGCACGGACAGCATCGCGCTGGTCTGCGGTGAAGGTCCGCGGGTGCGCTGGTGCGGAAAGCATGTCGTGCCCGGCGAACTGTTTGCCCGGGCGGTCATGGACGCATTGGACGCCTCACTGGAGTGGTATGGATAGGATTCGTCGTTTGCTGCCGCTGCTCGTCGCGCTGCTGCTGTGTCGCCTCGCAGGGCCAGGTCCTGGGCTGGCCGACGCGGGCGCGCGCGTCGATCAGGCTGGCCGGCAGGTTCTGGTTCCCGATACGCCGGCACGCATCGTGGCCCTTGCGCCGAGCCTGGTTGAAATCGTCTACGCGCTCGGCTGCGGCGAGCGTCTGGCGGGCGCCACCCTGTACAGCGAGCACCCCGCGGCGGCGCAAGGTCTGCCGCGCGTGGGCTCCTATGCCCGGCCGGATGTGGAGCGTGTCCTTGCCCTGCGGCCGGATCTGTGTCTGGCCGTTGTCGATATGACGCCGCTCTTCGCGATCGAGACGATTCAGAACCTGGGCATTCCGGTCTATTGCCTGGACACCAGCAGCATCGACGCCGTGCTGGAGTCCATCGTACGGATCGGCGCCGTGCTGCATGTCGAGGACTACGCCCTGATGCTGACGCAGCGGATGAACGAATGGATGCGCCTGATCCGTCAGGCGGTACGCGACGTCGACCGGCCGCGGGTTCTCTATCAGATCGGACACCAGCCGATGCATACGGCCTGCGCGGACACCTTCACCAACGAGCTGATCGAGCGTGCAGGGGGAACGAACGTATGCAACGCGCTGCGCGGGTATCCGCTCCTGACTCGTGAGCAGGCGGTGGCGTACGCGCCGGAGGTCATCCTCATCCCGACCATGGGCAAGGACGAGTTCGCCGCTGCGCGGGACTCCTGGTCGCAATGGCCGGAGCTGCCGGCCGTGCGCGAAGGACGGATCCACATGCTCGATTCCGACGTCTTCGACCGCCCGGGGCCCCGGATTCCTCTCGCTCTGGAGGGGATGGCCCGGCTGCTGCATCCCGGCTTGTCGCTGCCTGGGGAGCCCTCGCCATGAGGGGAACCCTCGGCGCCGTGCTCAGGGCGGCTGGCATGTGGTCCGCATTGGCCCTCGTGTTGGCCGGCGGCCTCGGGGCCGGGCTGGTCGCGGGATCGAGCGACCTGCCCCTGCGCTCGGCGCTGGAGGCCATTCTCTCGCCCGATACCGCGGATCCGACCGTCCGGGCCGTGGTCTGGCATCTGCGATTTCCGCAGACGCTTCTGGCAGCGGCAGCCGGTGCGTTCCTCTCGCTGGGAGGCCTGGTGTTTCAGGCCGTGTTGCGCAATCCGCTGGCCGAGCCGTATATTCTGGGTGTTTCCGGAGGCGCGGCGCTGGGGGCCGTGAGCGGGATGCTTGTCGGGCTCGGCGCTGCCTGGAGCACGGGTGTTTTGAGCTTTCTGGGAGCATTCGGCGCATTTGGCGTCGTGCTGCTGCTTTCGCGGCAACAGGGGCGCGTGTCGAGCACGACGATGATTCTCGCCGGCGTGATGATCAACACCGTATGCTCGGCCGCGATTACGCTGTTTCTGGCGATTGCCCCTGACCGGATGCTGCGCTCGGCGCTCGTCTGGCTCATGGGGGACGTCTCCGGGGCCAGCCTGCATTCCGTCTCCACGCTCGTGCTGTGCGCGGCGCCCTGCGCTGCGCTGGTCTGGGTGCTGTCGTACCGGATGAATCTGCTGCTGCTAGGCCGCGAAACAGCCGCCAATCTCGGCATGCGCGTCGACCTGATCGTGGGACTGCTCGTGCTGGCAGCCGTGGTCATGACCGCTGCGGTTGTCAGCCGGACCGGAACGCTCGGTTTCGTCGGCCTGGTGTGTCCGCATATCGTCCGCCTCGTGCTCGGGCAGGACCACCGTCGTCTTGTGCCAGGTGCCATGCTTTTCGGCGCGCTCTTTCTGATCGCCTGCGACGTCGCGGCAAGGCTGCTGTCCCGGCAAGGGGTCATGCCGGTGGGGGCACTGCGTCGCGATCGTGGGCCCCAACGGCTCGGGCAAGACGACCCTGCTGCGCGCCCTGGCCCGGCAGAATACGGACTACGCCGGCCGTATCCGTCTGTTCGGGGAGGATTTGAGGACATTGTGTCCGGCCAGACTGGCCTCGCTCGTATCCCATCTGCCCCAGTTTCCCGAGGCCGGGCTGCACCTGACCGTGGCGATGGCCGTGATGCTCGGCCGTGCGCCCTGTCAGAATCTCCTGGGCTGGGCAACAGCACGCGACCACGAGGCCGTAGACAAGGCCATGTCCCTGACCGGCGTGACGCATTTGAAAGACCGCACGCTGGCGAGCCTGAGCGGGGGCGAGCTGAAAAGGGCGCTGCTGGCCCAGGCGCTGTGCCGCGAACCGCGCGTGCTGCTCCTCGACGAACCGACAGCCAGCCTCGATCCCGGGCATACGCAGCGCATCATGAACATGCTCGAGGCCGCCCGCTCCGAACGCTCGCTCACGCTCGTGGTCGTGGTCCACGACCTGAACCTGGCGGCCACGTGCGCGGACCGGATGCTGCTGCTCAAAGACGGCCACCTTGTCGCCCGGGGCACGCCAGCCTCAGTCCTGACCGCCGACAATCTCGCCCGTACGTACGACTGGGAAATGCACGTCGACACCAACCCGCTGACCGGAACGCCGAGGGTAACGCCATTTCCCGGAGCCTGGCTGCTGCGCCGGGGGGTATACGAGTAAGATAATCACACAGTTCATGCCTCAGGGTGCCAGACGGTCATGGTAACTCGAAGCCGGGTCCGTTCGTGCCTTTGCCAACGCTTCAATTCCGACCTTGCGCCCGAAAGAGGATGACTCGGGGTCGGTGTGGGGCGCTGTGCCTTCACCGTAAAACTCCTGCATTCTCAACATCTCGACAGTTTTCCTGACGCACCAGATGCCGGATCAAGCGGGTCAGAGCATGCCACCACTCCCTGGGAAGGCGTGGTTGTTTTAACGGACACAAAAGTCTTGCCAAAAAATCCAAAAACAGCGTATACGGGACTAAGTCTATACTGGGAAGGCAAAAGGGTTCAGACGACGTCTCGTCTTCCCCATGACCGGGTTCATCATGAAGTGCAGGGCTGCTTGCGCCGGATGAAACGCCCTCGCGAGAACGATTGATCCCGAAATGGATTGGAAATGCTACGGCCATTTGGCTTTTTTCACTTTAAACTATGAATTTAACTTAATAATAATGAATTTTATAAAGCAGCGACATCTACATCACTCTTCATTTTAAATAATCATGCCTCAAGAGCGAAGGGCGCAAATGTTTTTACAGTTTTTTGAGGACATTGTAGGGCTGATATCAGGGCCTCTGGTTGTGCTCGATTCCGATTTGAAGGTTGTAAAAGCCAATCGTTCATTTTACAAGACCTTCAACGTCGAGCAAACAGAGATAGAAGGTGTGGTGTTATTTGATTTGGGCAACGGACAATGGAACATTCCAAAGCTTAAAAAATTGCTTGAAGATGTCATTCATAATAACTCCACATTCAATGACTTTGAAGTGGAACACTATTTCGATTCCATCGGCCAAAAAATAATGCATCTTAACGCAAGACAGATTCGCAAAACACTACACGATAGAAAACTTATCATTTTGGCCATTGAAGATGTAACAGACCGCGAGTACTACAGAAGAATGCTTGAAGAAACGGTTAAAATTCGAACAGCAGAGCTTGTCATCGCGAAAGAAGAAGCTGAACAAAGGAAAAAGGTTGCTGAGGCAGCGCTTTATGATGTGAAAATGTTAAAAGACCAACTGGAGGAAGAAAGGGAATACCTTCAGGAAGAAATTAAACTTGAATACAACCATGAAAATATTATCGGCCAAAGTAAAGCCATCAATGACGTGTTTTACAAAATTCAGCAAATCGCCGGTGCCGATACAAACGTTTTAGTTCTTGGCGAAACTGGAACGGGTAAAGAACTTGTAGCGCGAGCGATTCACGGCATGAGTCAGCGTAAGGATCGGGCGCTGGTTAAAATGAATTGCGCCGCGCTACCGACGAACCTGATTGAAAGCGAACTGTTCGGCCATGAGAAAGGCGCCTTCACTGGGGCTCTTTCACGACGGTTGGGACGATTTGAGATCGCCAACGGCGCCACCCTGTTTCTGGATGAAATTGGCGAACTGCCGTTGGAGTTGCAAGCCAAGCTGCTTCAGGTGATACAGGATGGGGAGTTTGAGCGCGTTGGCAGTTCTGAAACGAGAAAGGTCGACGTTCGCATTATCGCCGCTACCAATCGCAATCTGGAGGAGGAAGTTCAGAAAGGCCGATTCCGTGACGATCTCTGGTACCGGTTGAATGTTTTCTCAATTACCATGCCACCCCTTCGCGATCGCAGGGAAGACATACCGCTTCTTGTCGCTTTTTACGTCAAGATAATCGCCAAGCGGCTGGGCAAGACCATTGAGATCATTCCCGCGGGCATAATGGACGCCCTGCAACGCTATACGTGGCCGGGAAACGTTCGGGAGTTGGAGAACGTTCTCGAGCGGGGTGTTATCATTTCCTCTGGTCCGAAACTGCGTCTGGCGGACGAACTCAAGCCCCCCTTCAAGGGCGAGTATAGCCCAAACACGCTGGAAGCTGTTGAGCGCGCGCATATCATTAAGACGCTTGAGCTTGTCGAATGGAAAGTCGGGGGGAAGAATAGTGCCGCAGAAATTCTTGGTCTCAACCGAAGCACATTGCGTGCCCGCATGCGCAAGCTCAATATCGAAAAACACTGACCATCATTCAAGCAACGTGCTACACCGATGCGGAGTATACGCATCACCCCCCTGCGCAACGCTGCTGCAGGGCATACGTTTCCGCGTAACCTCCGGTTTTGTTTGCCACGCCTGCAGCACCTGCCCCGCGTAAAGTCACCCGGGCTCCTCAATGCATGGGGACGAAAAACCTCGACTCAATGCCCTTTTCAATTTGCCTGCAGTAACGTCCGGATTGTCACCGCCCCCTCGTCCCTGACGGTCATATTCGACCATCGGTTACATATGACCGTATCGTGGGCTATTTTCCCTTCACTCTCGCCAGGCCAGTGTGACGGGATTGTCATGTATCCTGGCCTGGTACGGTGCGTTACGCTGCTCGCTGGACGCCAGGCACAATACTTGTATTCGTTGTAAGCAATACCCGACTCTTGACCGTAAAACCGATTTCGCGACGTCCCAGGACGAACGTCGCGTTTCACATTGTTTCGAGTCTCGAGTCGGAACGCCTGACAATCCAGGCGAGGTGTTGATTGGCCCGGATTACCGGAAGCGGAAATGCGTAATGGTTCGCTTGCGGCATTCGCTGCTGGCCTCGCCCTTGGCGTTGCCGTCCGTATTACTCGGAGCACGATATGGCTGACAATTTTCTGCTCCGAGTACCAAGACCATATAACAACGAGAGGGACCATGAAACAATTATGCAACATATCCGTCGTTCTCCTCGCAGGAATTCTTTTAGTGGGCGCGCACGTGTGTTTTGCGCAAAAAGCGCCTGAGCATCCCGCACCCGACGTCGACGGTGTCGTGTGGATGAAGTCAACTGACCAGGAAAAGAAGGCATTTCTGTTTGGAGCCGGGAGCGCTATCGCGCTCGAATATCATATCAGGGAAAAGCATTCAGAAGAGCCATCCCGGTTTGTGAAGGGCTGGGTTGATGTTTTCAAGGATGTTAGCTGGTCGCAACTGGTCAACAAGGTCGACATGTATTACAAAAATAATCCAGATAAAATGCAAAAGCATGTATTTGAAGTCATGTGGCATGAAATGATCAAACCGAACCTTAAAAACAAGTGAGGCATCATGCGCACAACTATTCTTTTCATCCTGATGCTTTTCATTCTGTGTTTTCCGGCTTGTACAAATATGTCTCGCACGCAACAAGGCGCGTTATCTGGCGGAGCGATCGGCGCTGGAGCAGGCCTGGGGATCAGCGCGTTGACTGGCGGGTCTCTCGGGGCGGGCGCCTTGATTGGCGGCGCATTGGGCGGCGTTGCAGGAGGCATTTATGGCAATCAGCAAGAACAAGAGCAAGAGCAAAGGTATTATCGAAGAAACTGATTGCGACGTCACGCTCTGCATGGGCAACGTACAGGACATCTGCTTGCACAATGCCGATGAGCCAGGGGATGCATCCGTACTGTCGAATTGAAACCGTATGTAACCCCTGCCTGCTTGCATGGCGTGAAGACACAAAAAAGGATTCTTGTTCAGGCAATCTTTTATAACAGGTCGTATAAAACATCCAACGGAGAAAACGTATGACCAGCAACTCGATCCAGCACATGACTCGTGTCTGTGTAATTGCAATGGCGCTGTTGATTGCCTTCGTTTTGCCCCTCTCCGGAGCGCAGGAGAGTGCTACGCCGGCCGCAGTGAAGCAGCCCAAACCCGCCAGGCATTCCGTGGAGTGGATTGAAATGCGGATCACCAAGCTCCACGATCAACTCCATATCACCCCTGACCAGGAACCTGCCTGGAAAAAAGTCGACACGGCGATGCGAGAAAACGCCAAGTCCATGAAAGCGTTGTATGATCAGTGGGGCAAGCAGGCCGACAAGATGTCCGCGCTCGAAAGCATGCGAATGCAAGGAGAGATGGCCGAGGAACACGCCAAGGGGCAGCGGAATCTCATCCCAGCGTTTGAAGCGCTCTATTCCATGATGTCTCCGGAACAGAAAACCATCGCCGACCTGGTTTTCGCAAAGCATGAAGGCCGCAGGCATGAAGGGAAAAAGTAAACATCCGATGTACCGAGCATGAAGCCACTGGTCACTCAGTGGCCCGCTCAAAGGAGAAGTATCGTGACGACAACGAAAAGTGTTCTGACTCTTTCACTGATTATCCTTATGCTGTCACTTGTGACAGGTATAACAACAGTTCAGGCAAAAAGCAATAACCAATACAATGACCAGAATAACAGTGACCGCAACCGCAGTGATCGTAACCGCAGTGATCGTAACCGCAATGATCGTAACCGCAGTGATCGCAACTATAGCAAGCCTCATTACTATAATCATGGAAATTCACATAGCTGGAGCGACAAGCAACGACGTCAAAATTACTACGACAACAGGTGGTATTACGAGAAGAGAGACAACCGACGACGATATGAAAACAGAGATTATAAATACTATCCATCCACACCACCGACGGTGCTGATTCAGCCGCCGTTATTCTCCTTTCCGTTCGGGGGAAATTGAGCGCTCGGTATTCAGACAGGACGCACGGACCGTGGTCCGACGCTGATGTGAAGCGCAATGACGAACATTGGACCCTGGGCATGCGCATGCCCGGGGTCCAATGCCATGCGCTACGCGCACAATCATGGGGGTAGAATTCTGGCCAATCTCAAGAAAGATCGACCGCGGCCGGACACGAACCTGACGGATAACCCGATCCCTTCGTTTGCGGCAGGCCGCATGAATTGGCTGTTTTCCGACTCTCCTCACAGTGCCCTGAGCAGCGCTAAAATCGAGCGCCTGATCGAGACGGCCAAAGCGAATACCGTTGAGACGTCCGCGTATCTTCGCCTGCTCTTCGAGCGTCTGCCATCGGCTACAACACCGTGGCCGCAAAGCCCTTCTCTCTCAGTGCCCCAAGGGAAACCTCTCGCTGCCAACGTCGACTCAAGGATGGTATAGCACGCCAAAAGCAACCCCGAGAATACGGGGTTGCTTTTGGCGGTTACGCTCCTGAGCGCCGGGTCGTGACTTCCCCATGAACAGACAATTCCAGGTATACACGTTTGTATTTACATGCAACAGCCACACATCGTCTGGCGCACAGGCAAAAACAGATGGACGTCGCTTGTTGCTGTAATACGAACTCAATCTGGCGATCCGGGCACAGGTCTGTATATAATCGTGACTACCTGTTGTTGTTGTAGCCACTCTCGAAATTTTCTCCTCCTCTCTCAACATTGTGCACGGCCTTCCCCGTGGTTTTTCCCATCCAGTAACATCCAGACAGGGAAAGAAGAAACACGACCAGGACAATCGACACGAGTATCTTTACTTTGCGATACATTGTAGCATTCTCCTTTTATATTGTTGTAGACGTCGATATCATGACTTAGAATTAGGTAGCACAAAATTCACAAATGCAATTCCCCGTGGTATACACTGGGGCAACCCTCGCAAGGGGCAGACGAGCACGCACAACTGTCCAGGATGGACAGGAGGTGATTTTGAAGCGGCCGTAGAGGGCTCTGACTGCCGCTATTCGCACCGATGTGTCTGACGCTGCGGTACGTAGGGGAGCAAACGGTCCGTTTCTTTCTTGACGACGGCGTAGCACTCGCAACACAGAGCCTCCAGCTTTGGTCGGTCTATCACCTTTATGTGTCCACGCTTGTATTCTATTACATTAAGTTTCTGCAGTTTCCCTGCGGCCAAAGTAACCCCTTCACGCCGTACGCCAAGCATGTTGGCGATTAACTCTTGCGTCATGATCAATTTGTTGCTCGGCAAGCGATCCAACGAAAGCAGGAGCCATCGACACAACTGCTGGTCAATCGTGTGATGGCGGTTGCAGACCGCTGTCTGAGCTATTTGTGTGATCAGGGACTGCGTATAGCGCAGTAAGAGTAACATCATTTGGCTATGATTTTTGAATTCCTTCTTGAGTCGGTGTCCCTCCAGCCGGTATGCAGCGCCTCCGCTCTGCACGAGTGCCCGACTGGACGTGCTTTCTCCCCCCATAAATACGGAGAGTCCGATGAGCCCCTCGTTGCCTACTACGGATATCTCCGCGGAGGCGCCGTCTTCCATTACGTAGAGCAGCGAAACGATCGAGTCGGTCGGAAAATACACGTGACGAAGGGGTTCACCGGATTCGTACAAGACCTTGCCGAGCTGCATCTGCTCAAACTCGAGATGAGGGACCAGGCGATCCTGGACCTCAGCTGGCAAGGCAGCCAGAAGATGGTTTTGTCGCCAGGTCGGCGTTATTGGCATATCAACCTCCACCAGATAACACGAAGAACATCTATTGTTAAGAGCAGGCCACGAAATACCTTGTCGCTATAACAAAGGTATAATGCTGATAATGTGCCAAAACTACTTATATGTGCTACATATATGAGCAGAGCTGAGATAATACAGTGAAAAGAATGCAGCAAGTCCGACTCGGAAAGAATTTATTTCGCCCCAAATAACAATCATAAGCCATGCCCTGCTGTGCTCGCCAACGTTCTGTATTATTATTAATTGGCGTGTTCTTCAGAAATAGATCCAACGTCATTCTTGCAGCTATCGTGGACAATATTTTTCCCAATAGAG
>CAZGAH010000007.1:76805-84310 GCA_964523295.1 uncultured Desulfovibrionaceae bacterium
GTTCGAAGCCAGGAGCACGGTCCCAACGGATAGACAGGCTACGACACCCCCGACAAGCAACCCCAAGGCAATAAGGATGGCTCCGATGAGGCTTGCGTCGTCAATTTCTGCCATCGACGAGGGGGCGACTGACGAGATTTCTAATGATGTAGATACGCTTGCCGGGTTTGACGATGCAGACAAAAGGCCAGACCTTACTTCCGGACTCTGCGGAGTAGATCCGCTAGTGGACCCGGGTAAAGAAGGATTGCGCAAGGCCGCGTGCTCTGGCGTTACGAGGTGAGAGGAGCCATCGCTGGAGATGTCGACATGTCGGGTGAAAATTGCCGCTGCACCTGCCGTATTTGCATAGGAAACAATTGAGAATGCAAGCACAAGCGACGCAAAAAGGCATTTAATGTGTTGTAATAAAAAATACTTTTCATAAAGTGCGCCAAACATACTGCCATGAAGACAAAATTTCAAGAAGCAGCGCATATTTATCCTTCCCATTTAAAGGCATTACGACCATGGCGGCGGAATGAAAAAAATTATGAACAGATTAACTAATTAAAACTGGATACAGACTTATTTAACCTATACAATGTTTTCACTTTTTATATTATTTCCAACGAGAAGAGCAGTTGTGTTCAATTCTTCCTTCTTCCCAAGGCCAGCAACGCTATGCCGCTTACGAGTGCAACCGCTCCGACTACAGGCGGCAGTGGAAAAGTTTTCGTTTGTTCTGCCGTCATTTGCAGAGGACCGAGATCGACGACTTTCTCTCTGGTTGTGTAGGTTATCCCTTGGTATGCCAAAGCTCCGATTCCCAACACAATCAGGATGAATGCTACTATTGTATTTGTTTTCATAATGCGAACTCCTTGAAAATAGTTATTTGTTTTAATAAGCTATTTCCTTATAGCGCCCTGCGCCCCTGAATGATGTTCATAACAATTATGATAACGGCAACGACCAATAACACATGAACAAACCCGCCCATCGTGTAACTGCTTACCAGCCCCAAAGCCCAAAGTATCAACAGCACCACGGCGATTGCGTATAACATAAATCTCTCCTTTAAATTAATAACGGTTTATTAACTTTCTACTCCAACCAAAAGGACAGCTTGAATGGACATCGAGAAGTCTTTTATCTTTGTTAAACAGTTAATCACACTACACAACCCGGCGCCCATGGATGATGTTCACAAGAGCCATGATAACGCCGACAGCCAGAAACACATGAATAAACCCTCCCATCGTATAGCTGCCTACCATTCCCAAAGCCCAAAGTATTAATAAAAATAGAGCAAGCGAGTACAACATGATGCCACCTTTAAAACATAGTTGACGTTTTGACAAAGACTTGAGACTAGTTTAAAAACATATCCGGCATCGAAATAATCAAGTAGAGAAATTACAGTGCCTACAATTTGCTATCTTAAACATTAAAAACTGCTTACCAAATATTTTTATATAACAAAAAAACAATTAGTATGGCAACTAACAACTTAAAACTAATACTTGGTGAATATCCCCATGTCTTTCCATTTGACCAGATTGGCATTGCTCCTACAATGACCATGACCGCAACACCAATAATTACTATTTCCATCATTATAGTCTTTGACCATCAAATTATTTGCTTAATTAAAATCAAAATCAGGAGACATCTCTCAAGCTACGTCCACAACTCAACAAAAGACTATGCCCACGGAAAGCTTGCATACTGAACAATCCCAGTCTACACAAATCTTACTAGCATGGCGCAAAATTAATAACTCAAAAAATGCAAACATGTTAACTTGAATAATTGCGATGCACATGTCGTCGATGAACACCCCTTTCCCCTCAACTTTACCCACCTATTTTGTCGCGTAAATTAGCACGGAATAATACAAGGGATTATCAGCATGTGATAATTCGACATAAGATACTGACTGTTGTGCCTATGACTCTAGTTATCCAATTTCCATGCCATTTCCCAACTTCGCTGTGTCGTGTGGTTAACTTCCTGATTTATATGGTGTATTGCAACGAGTGAATCTGTTTGCCTGCCCGGCAGGCGCCTGAATAGAGGTCATATTTCGCCACTGGCAGAATATGACCCTTTCATGATGTCGTTTGGCGTTGTCTGTGGGCGGGAGTGGAATGCGAAAGGCCGGCTTTGACTATGAAACGCGACATCGTGCAAAAGGCGTTTCCCAATATTCAGCCCGCTCTGGAAAATCGGAAACGTTCGGGAACTCTGCCAAAAACAGACTCATGAAGCGCCAAGACGAGCTGATTGAAGACGCCGGGCGCGACTTTGGGCATGCAGCGAGGATCCCGATTTTTTTTACTGACAGCCCGTAAAGTAAAACTTCCAAGGTGACGATAGGGGGTATAACGGCCGGAGAATGGGGGCAGCGGGGAGGTGAGAGGAGAACAGTGGAAAGGCCCGGCTCCGGTACAAGCAAGGATGCTTAACACGTTACATTCAAGGAGGAATAGTCATGTCTCTGGTAATCAACCACAACCTTATGGCCATGGACGCGGCGCGCAACCTGCGTACTGCTTACGGCAACCTCGGCACCTCGGTTTCCCGGCTCTCTTCTGGTCTGCGAATCAACAGCGCTGCTGACGATGCGGCCGGTCTGGCTGCCCGCGAACTGATGCGCGCCGACATCACCGCGCTCAATCAGGGCGTGCGCAATGCCAATGACGCCATTTCGCTCATTCAGACCGCTGACGGCGCCCTGGGCGTCATCGATGAAAAGCTGATCCGCATGAAGGAATTGGCCGAGCAGGCGTCCACGGGCACCTATACGTCCACCCAGCGCCTGCTCATCGATAACGAATATCAGGCCATGGCCTCGGAAATCACCCGAATCGCCAGCGCCACGGACTTCAACGGCATCCACCTGCTCAACGGCAACCTCTCGGGCTCGGCGCACAACGGTGAAACGCTGACCTCGACTGGCAAGATGAAGGTCCACTTCGGCCCCATGAACGACAGCGCCGAAGATTACTACTACATCCAGATCGGGACCTCCACCTCCTCGGCACTGGGCGTCGGCATCAGCGCGGCCGAAGGTCGCGAAGGCCGGAGCATTTCCACCCAGGCCCTGGCGCAGCGCGCGCTCGTTGCCCTGCAGAACGCCATCGTGTCCAAGGACACCATCCGGGCCAATCTGGGCGCCACGCAGAACAGGCTGGGAAACACCATCACCAACCTGGAAATCCAGAGCCAGAACTTGCAGGCCGCGGAATCGCGCATGTCCGACGTTGACGTCTCGCTGGAAATGACCGAGTTCGTACGGCAGCAGATCCTGACCCAGGCTTCGGTCGCCATGTTGTCGCAGGCCAACTCCCTGCCCAGGATGGCCATGCAGCTCATGGGTGGTTAATCTCCCGGTTCAATAACAACAGCAACAGCGGCCGGACCGCCCCCAGGGCGGTCCGGCCGTTCTGCCCGGGTCGCAGGATTGCAATTCCAACCACTTCCCTGCGCTCCCCCCGTCTCCCGCATCAGGCACGCAGCACAGAACCCGACGCTTGCCTTTCCCCTCCGTCCTGCCTATACGAAGCACAGGTATTTCGAGTCCAGGCCTTTGACGATACGCAACCTGAACAGACGCACGCCCCTTTGCGCGTCGATGCGGGAGCCTGCCATGCAACGTCTGTTACTCATCCTGTGCATTGCCGCCGCCCTGTCGTTCACGACCGGAGCCGGCCTGGCCGAGGTCGTCGCATTGACCGAACAGACCATGTATGTCCCGGTGTACTCGCACATTTACCACGGCGTGAAGGCCCAGCCTTTCGACCTGACCGTCACGCTGAGCGTGCGCAATACCAGCTTCGACTCCGCGCTGAGTCTGGTGGGCGTGGATTATTACGACACCGACGGGAAGCTCATCCGACGTTACGCAACACAGGAACTCCGGGTAGCCCCACTGACAACGAAAGAATTTTTCGTGGAACAGTACGACCGGACCGGCGGTTCCGGCGCCGCCTTTGTCGTCCACTGGCGCGCCGCCAAGCCGATCAGTCCGCCGCTCATCGAAACCATCATGATCGGCTCCAGCAACAACCAGGGTATTTCCTTCACCTCGCGCGGCGTCGAGATACTGCACTGATATTACTCGGAGCAGGAAATTTGTATCACTTTCATGCTCAGAGTTATAAGGACGGCCACGCCAGCGGCGGGGCCAGCGGCGAATGCCGCGGGAGCGGGCCGTTAAGTATTATCCGCTCCCAGTAATACGCGGCTCGCGTCCGCTCTCCCCGTTATTCCGCTTCCTGGAATTCCAGATAGAACCCCGCGCCGTTCTCGTTTTCGGCACGCAAGGTCCCGCGCAGCTGCTGCGTCAGCGTGACCACGATCTGCATACCCAGGCTTTCGGCCTGCGTCGGATCAAAGCCGTCGGGCAGGCCGACCCCGTTGTCCGTGACCGCCAGCCGTACGGTGCCGTCCAGCCGCTGCATCATCACTCGCAGATCGCCCTGCGTCCTGTCTGGAAAGGCGTGGACTAAAACATTGGTGACCAATTCGTTGAGGATAAGACCGCAGGGAATGGCTGTGTCTATGCTGAACTGGAGATCCTCGACTTCGATGCGCCGGGTAATGTCCTTGCCGCGGCTGAGCGACGCGTTGAGCTTTTCCACCAGGCCGCCGGCGTATTCCTTGAAATCCACGCAGGAAAAATCCTTGGAGCGGTACAGCTCCTTATGGACCAGCGCCATGGAATTGATCCGGTTGCGGCTTTCCATGAACAGCGCATAGGCCTCTGGATCCTTGATATACGCGGCCTGAAGCCCGATGAGGCTGGAAATGACCTGCAGATTATTTTTCACGCGGTGATGAATCTCCCGCAGCAGCACATCCTTTTCCTGCAAGGTGGCCAGAGTCTGCGCCTTGGCCTCCTCCCAGCGTGTCGTATCCTCGATAAAGACAATAAAGCCGGCAACGGCGCCCAGGGCGTCGCGCCAGGGAGTACACTCCCATTTCAGCCACTCGACGCTCCCGTCGTCGCGGGGAAAGGCCTCACGTACGCGGCCGCCGTGCGTTCCTTCAAGACAGACGGCAAGGATTTCCTGCCACCGCGCCCGCTGCGCAGTCGGGAAAAATTGCTCGAAGGGCTGACCAGCCGCCGTTGCGCCCGCTTCTCCGCGCCGCGTTCTCCAGCTGCGGCTGACCAGCAGGCAGCGCGCCTGCGCGTCGAAGGCAGCCACTGCCGTCGGGCAGCATTGCACAAACAGCTCTCCGATCCCGGTCAGCCGGTCCGGCCCCGACGAAGACGCTTGCCCCAGGGCAGTGACGGGCGGCAAAGCGGACGACTGCTCGGAGGCCTCGACTCCGGTCATGGGTTCCCTGTGTCGCGAGCGCAGCCCCCGGATCGGAAGAATCAGGGAACAGAGCAGCAACAGGACCGCCAGTCCGGACGTCACGATGAAATCCCGGATGCACGGCCATAGGGCATCGTGCCGGTCCACCGTCGACAGAACCGCCAAAGGCCAGGGTGCCAGGGACTGCCAGAACACGAGCGTGTCCCGACCGTCATCGCAGTATGAGATACCCATTTTGATCGAGCCCGGCCACCGCCGTGTCCACCAGCGCGCTCAACGAACTGGCCGGAATCAATCCCACCGCAACCAACCCGAGCTCCTCGCCGGCAGCGGCAAAGGCGCGGGAAACCGGAATCAGCCATTGCCCGTCGGCTGCGCAGTGGATCGGCTTGCCAATCCGCAGGGAAGGAATCGGTCGCTGTCGATGACCCGCCAACAAGGCAGCCAGGTCGAACTCCATGCATAGGGGAGCCTTTCCGGGCAGGGAAAGGGCCAGCACGCTCCCCGAGGGATCAACGAGCGCAAAGGTCCTGACCCCCCAGCTCTGCTGTTGCAATCGGGCCAGCAGCTCGTGCAGTTCCCCGGGCGAGCGCCGGCCCGCAAGGACGGCCTCTCCGGCCTGACGCAACGCGGCGTCAACCCGCTCCAACGACAGACGAATCGACAGCGAGCAGGTCCTGACCAGATTTTGCGCCGCTGCGCGTTGCCTGTCGATATCACGCTGATACGATTGCCAGAGCAAAAAAAAGAGCGCGGCCCCGAGCCCGAGCAGCAGCAGTATCGCCGCCCAGTGCCCAGCGCAACGAGCAGACGGCCGCGCACGACGGAACAGCCGTGCTGGCCGGAAAAAGACCCTGCCGGATGAGGACTCGTCCATGGCGACACCCTGCCCGGTTCGGAACACTGCTCACCGATACGAATCAAGCCAGCCCGAGCATACCCTAAAAAAGTCGAAAACGGAAGGCTGTCAGCGATTTTTCACACGGCACCCGGACGTCGGGACAGTCTGCGCTCCAAATTTGGTTCGAACGCAAGTTTTTGTTGACAGCAGACCCCATTTCCACTAGTCGCCATGATAGTCAATCCGATCAGCAATGACCTCTTCCCCTCCGCATGGCATTTCCATCATGCAGAGCGCGACGAACAGGAGGAAGGAACGAAGGGTATCCCTGACGTGTGTACTGCTGCGCGCCGACCGTACATCCGGCCTGCGCCCGGCAAGATAGGGGTGGTGATCGCGTGGCGCGCTGGTTTCGCCACGCCAGCAAGGGGAGGCGTGTTCGATGTCTCAAAGGGCGATTGCCGTCAGCGAAGGGCTACAAATGCGGTCAACGCGATGCAATGCCGTCGCGCCCGAGGAGAACAACGTCCGCCAACGCGACGAGGTGACAGCGCAACGCGGCCTCGTCGAAAAACGACTCATTCTCGATCATATCGCACAACACATCGCCTTTCAGGATCTGGACTGTCGTTTCATCTGGGTCAACCGCGCGCTGTGTCGGGATTTCCGTCTTCAGCCGGAGCAACTGATCGGCAGGCGCTGTTATCGGGTCCTGTACGGGCGGGATGCGCCGTGCGAAGGCTGCCCGGTCATCCTGGCCCGACATACCGGCATAGCCCACGAATCCCAGCTGGTCAGCCCCGACGGACGCATCTGGCGGATCAAGGGCGTTCCAGTAAGGGACGGTACAGGCAACATAACCGGGGTGATAGAAATCACCCTCAACATTACCGACCATATCCGCCTGCTCGAACAGGCGCGCCGCAACGAGCAGTATTTCCGCTGTCTGGTCCATACGCTGCCCTATGGCGTGCTGGAGACCGATCTTCAAGGACAGATACGCTTTACGAATCGTGCCTTCGAGCACCTCTTCGAATACGCCGGGGAAGCATTGCAGGGAAAATCCTTCTATGATCTGCTGGTCAAGGCCGAAGACCGACGACGAACCGCTCTCGCCCTCTCCCGGATACTCAAGCACCGGCCCTCCCCAAAGCCCCTGGAAATGCAGGCCCTGACCAGGAACGGCGCCGACCTGTGCATCCGCGTCGACTGGAACTATCTCTATGACGAGCCTTACGGACTCAAGGGATTTCTGGCGGTGGTCACCAACCTTGCCGGTCGGTGATCCCAAGGGGCAACACGGCCTTCCCGTCCTCTCCGGCAGGAGAGGAACGCCACGCCACGTCCTTTCCTGA
>CAZGAH010000007.1:84320-92462 GCA_964523295.1 uncultured Desulfovibrionaceae bacterium
CCGGTTGTCTCCCCGGACCTGGCCGCTCAGAGCAGATTCTGCTCCCAGTTGAAGAGGCTGCTGCGGCGCGGCGCCGGGAAACCCTCCGGTCGCGGCTCTTCCAGCGTGATGAAGAGCGTATAGCCGGCCTGCTCGAGTTCCCGCTCTTGCTCGCCGAGATCCAAAGGCCAGCCGGCGTAAATCCAGAGATTCGCACCGTAGCTGCGCGTATAAAAAAGCTCGTTCTTCGGACTGGAGATCGGCTGCCCGGTCCGGGGGGCGATGTCCTTGTAGCGCGACAGACCGACAGGCCAGGCGCCCTGCACGACCAGGCCGAGTGGCAGGGGGCTGCGCGCGGGCAGGCCCAGCAGATCGTCGCGCCCCAGCTCCGGACTGACGATGGCGGCGCAGAAGCCGAGGCGCTGCAATGCCGCCAGGGCCAGCACATTGGCGCTGTTGCAGAACGGACCGGCAATCAGTTGCAGCGCGCCCGTCCGGTCGAACAATCCGACCTGCCAGGGCGCGTTGCAGACAAAATGACGCGCGCCGCGCTCCGCCAGCCGCCTCACCAGCTCCCGATACGCCGGCTCTTCGTCCGGCCAGAGCATTGGCGGCAGCCACCAGACTATCCGGCTGTAGAGCGTACGCGATACGGCCTTGAACGTGGCCGGACAGAGCCACAGCCCCAGACTGTCGCCCGGGTGATCGACCTTTCCATGGGGCAGGCTCCGTAGCACGGTCATGTGCTGCGGCCGCCCCGGACGCGAGGTATACGCCACGGGCAGCGTCGGCGCGAACACCACCGCCTGCAAGGCCTGCGGCACGGGCGGAACCGCCGCGAACTCCGCTTCCAGAGCGGACAATCGCTTCCGGAGTTCCGGCTCCCGGCGATCGACGAGAAAAACCGGCGTACCCGGCTTCGGCGCCTGGCCCCGGCCAGCACGCAGATCGAATCGACCGGACTTGGGAACCCCGCGGCGGACCGGCACGGTCTGATGCCATGGCTCATCTTCGTGACCCACGCGGAGCATATCGCCGGGCAGCAGCGGCAGGCGAGGTTTGATGAAAAAATGCCTGTCGGGCGTTGCGGCTACGCGCCCCGCGAGCATCCCGGAGCTGGTTTCCACCTCGGGCGCTCCCGGTCCGGGGACAGGCAAGACCGGCCGCTGGGGCAGAAAGATTGCGTGCGTGGCCGTGCGTCCCAGTGCCCGTTCCAGAATGGCCATGGCCTCCTTGCGCGCCGACGGGTCGTCCGGCGCGTCGCGGATCATGCGATAGGCCGTCGTGGTGTAATAGACGTAGTGAGGGCCTTTTTTCCGGCCCTCGATCTTCCAGGCGCGCACGCGCTCGACGTCGAGCAGGGTTTTCGCGAGCACGTCCAGGCTCAGATCGGTACAGGAAAAAAAACGTTGCCGGAACGATTTCTGCGCGTACGTACGACGACACGGCTGCACGCAGCGACCGCGCAGGCCGCTCTTTCCGCCCAGATAGCTGCTCCAGTAGCAGCGGCCGGAGACGCAGAAGCACAGCGCGCCGTGGACAAAGACCTCCAGGTCGAGTCCGGGGGGACAGGCCGCGGCCATAGCCTTGATTTCATCCAGATTGTGCTCCCGCGGCAGCACGACGCGCGCCGCGCCCAGACGCTTCGCCTCTGCCAGCCCGGCCGGGTGGGTCACGGCGGCGAGCGTGGAGAGGTGCAGCTCGCCCGCGTATCCGGCCTGCCGGGCCAGCTCCAGGGCACCGAGGTCCTGAACGATGATGCCGGCCGGGCGGACGGCGCGGGCCAGGCGGACCAGAAGACGTCCCGCTGCATCGAGTTCGTCCGGCTTGAGCAGGCTGTTGAGCGCGACGTAGACCTTGCACTCGTGCCTGTCGGCCAGCTCGGTGAGCCGGGCCAGCTCCTTGATCGAAAAATTGCTCGACTGCATCCGGGCGGAAAAATGTTTGAGACCGACGTAGATGGCGTCGGCGCCGGCGGCCAGGGCCGCGAGAAAGGCCAGCTGATCGCCGGCTGGAGCGAGAATGTCGGGGCGGTGCATAGGGAGAGTCCGTGACCATTCGGCCAGATTGCGCAGGTTGACGACAGAGGCGACTGTACGACGTTTTTCCCGAATTGAAAACCGCCCACTTCCGCCGTTTCCGGAGGCGGGCTATCCGGTGTTCGAAGCCCAAGCGACGCGGGAAACGGGTCAGCGCAAGGCCGAGAGCAGATTGGCGCTGCGGTCTGTCCAGGCGGCGACCGGACGCGAGGCCTCGGACAGCCAGGCGCTCCAGCCCAGGCGCGTTTCCAGCACCCCGGCCAGGTCCGGGCTCCGCGTCAACGCCACCCACAGGCAGGATTTCGCATCCGCCGGTACCTTGCGCTCGAAGCGCAGGAAGCGGATCGTCAGTCCCAGCTCACGCGCGTTTGCCGCCACGATCGGCGCGAGATTGAGAAATTTGTTCGAGATGTGCAGCAACAGCAGCCCATCGGGCCGCAGGCAGCGCAGATACTCCTGGAAGGCCTCCACGGTGAGCAGATGGATCGGAATGGCGTCTGAGTTGAAGGCGTCCACGATGAGCACCCCGTACGCATCCGCCGGGGCCCGGGCCAGGGTCAGCCTGGCGTCACCGAACACCAGCTCTATTGTCCCCCGGCTCTGGCTCAGGAACGTGAAGTAGCGCCTGGCGACGTCCTCGTTGTCGGGATCAAGCTCGTAAAAGACGTACCGCTCGCCCGGACGGGCATAGGTGGCCAGGCTGCCGGCGCCCAGCCCGACCAGCCCCACTGCCGTGGTGTCGAACAATCCCGAACTCAGCAACGCGCCCGGCGGCGCGCTGACATGGTAGTAATCCAGGGCCTCGCGTTGGCGCGCCGGGTCCAGGTACTGGCTGCCGTGCAGCGTCGTGCCGTGCTGCAGGATGCGCTTTCCCCCGGCGTCGTGAACGCGGTAAATACCATAATAATTCCGATACGTACACACCAGGTGCTGATTGACCTGGAAGTGGTCGGCCAGCGGCGTCAGGGAAATGGCCACGCCCAGGCACAGCGCCAGCTCACCCGGCCGCTTTTTGAGCAGATAAAAGAGCATGGCCACCAGCAGGCCGACCGCACCCGCGGCCAGACTCGTTTCCGGTCCTTGCAACCGGCCCAGCACAAGCATCCACGCCGCGACGAGCGGCCCTATGCCCAGCGCGACGAGCACGTACCCCGGGCGCAGCCGTTGCCGCTCCCGGCCAAAGGCAAAGGCCAGCGCCAGCAGCAGCAGGGCCAGCGGATACTCGAGCACCGTATCGCTCAACAGCGGCATGAACCAGCTGACGAGCGCCCCGCCCAAAAACCCGCCCAGACCAATCAACAGATAGAAATCACCCAGCTCAGCCGTGCGAGCCGGTCGGCTGGCGTACAATTCGCCGCTCGAGATGACGCTGAGCGCAAAGAGCAAGCCCAGGTGCACGGCGAGCATGACCGTGACCGGCAACCGGTAGGATTGCTGCAGCAGCAGAAACAGAAACAGGCCCAACGCCACGGCCAGCGGGAACCGCTCGCGCAGCCATTGCGGATACCAGCCCGGCTCGCGAAAGGTGAGCACGAAACCGAGCAGATAGAGACTCAGCGGCAGAATCCAGAGCAGGGGAACAGCGGCGAGGTCGAAGGTGATCACGTTGGTCACGGCCAAAAACAGGGCCGAGCCTGAGGCGCTGAGCAGCAGCCAGCGCAGGCGCAGGGACAGCGGCGTACCCGGCGGGCGCGACACTGGCGGCGTTGCGGACGCGCCGCCCTCCACCGGCCGGGGCGCGTCTGAGACCCCGCGGAGGCTGCCAATCTGCGTGACCATGAACAGCAGCGCGCAGGCGACGTAGCCCCACTGCCAGAAGATCAGCTGCGTCGGCAAATCCCAGAGCGGTTCCACGGCGAACGGATAACTGAGCAGCCCGGCAAAGGAGCCCAGATTGGAGGTCGCGTAGAGCACGTAAGGATTGGCGCTGCGGGCCGAGCCGGAGAGCACGAGCAGCCGCTGCGCCAGGATCGAGACCATGGACAGAACAAAAAAGGCCGGTCCGACCGTCCGCAGCAGGGTCCAGGCGATGTCGGGCACAAATGGCAGGTCCGCGCCAGGTCGGGCCAGCGTGAGATACTCCAGAGGAAAAGCGGCCAGCGGCAAGAGCATGAGCGCCGAGGGCAGGAGCCGGACCGGCCACCGGCCGGCCAGCGGCAGACTCCGGGCACAGGCGTAGCCGGCCAGCAGCAGCCCCTGAAACACGACCACGCTCACGCTCCAGACCAGATAACTGCCCCCGAACCGCGGCAGCAGGGCCTTGGAGGCGACCAGCTCGATCTGAAACAGGAGCGAGGCGGCCAGAAACACCAGCAGATTCGATAACCAGAACATGACGTAGCCTTATCCTGCGCGCGCTGCTGTGTGCGCGTCGTGCCGGGCGCTCAAAGCAAGGCGTCCGGCGTTTCGAGACTCTGCCGGATGGCGTCGAGAAAGGGGCCGATCTGCCGGACATTGCCCAGTCCGTGATTGAAACTGAGCCCCAGGACAGCCCGCCCCTCCAGCGCGCGGTTGAAGATAAGCGTCGGCGAGGCAAAGGGCTGGTTGAAGGAGCGATAGACGCCCGGCGCGTTGACAGCGGCGACATAGATGGGGCCCATGCCCTTCATGTAGCCTGTTTCATGCCTTCCCAGCCAGCGCGCCAGCAGAAAATGCAGCCGGGGAAAGCGGTTCATCAGCCGCATCGACAGCGTGGGCGGCAAGTCGGCCTCGCGCTGCAAGCGCTCTCCCTCGGCGACGATCTCGGCCGTCAACGCCGCGATGCGCTTCGTCTCGGGCGAGGTGAACGTGGTCAATTCCACGCGCCCGTCGTCCAGTTCGATGGAAGCGCTGATCCGGGCCGTCTCCCCGGCCCAGACAGGCCGCCCGTCAAAGGTATAGTAGTTCAATTGCGGAACCGCGTGCAGTGCCCGGGCCGTGGACTTGAGCAAAAAGGCCAGCACCGGCGCACCGGCATTTCGCGCCGTCTGGAGCAACGCATCCGTGGCCACGAGGGTTTCCGCGTAGAGTATGGGCGAAATATCCAGTTTCGAAAACCAGACCCGCCGGGCAAAATTATCCCGACTTCCGGTCAGACTGAACGGGGGCGTACGGCGAAGCATGACAAATCCCGACTCATGGTAAGAGGTGAAGCAGGCGCTGAACTTCTGAACGGGGGTATAGCCTGGAAGAGCGGAGGGGTAAAGAGACGGATCTACGCGGTGACTGCTTTGGCTCAGGGAGCCCCCGGCTCAGGAGTCCGAGTCCGTCTGGCGCCCTGCAGGCTTTGAATCCGCGCCTCCACGACGAGCGGGTTGGGGTAGGTGTCGCGTATGGTGCGCAAGAGCTCGAGCGCGCGTTCGTTTTCGCCGAGCGAGGAGCAGGCGTCGGCGAGCAGCAGGGCGGCCATGGCCCGCGTTTCGGGAGTGACGTCCTTCAGGGCCAGCAACGTTTCCAGCGGCGTCTTGATCAGCTGCACGCTTTCGCGCACGTCGGGTCCTGGTCTGGGCGTATCGACCTGGGTCTGGGCCATGCGCCGCTTGTGGCGGCAGTCCTGCGTCAGTGCAAGCTCGTACAGGCAGTCGGCCTTGTTCTGGCTGTCCTGCGCCTGTTCGGCGCAGGTGGTGAGGATGTCCCGGGCCTGGTTGTATTCGTTCTGTTTCTGGAAAATCTTGCCCATGCGCAGCTGGATGACGGCATTGACGGGCCGTTTGTCCGCCGGAAGTTCCAGCCCGCGTTGCAGGGCGTAGATCGCCTCGTTCCAGTGGCGCATGGTTTCCTGCACCTCGGCCAGGCGGGAGTAGATGGCCCAGGCCCGGGCCGGATCGTCGCCGAATTCGAGGTTCATCGCCTCGAGCAGCTGCACCCCTTTGTCGTTGTCGCCGGCAACGGACGTGGCGATTTCCACCAGGCGGTTCCAGGCCTCCCAGCGGTCCTTGCCCTCGAGCACGGTCTGCAGATAGCGCTCATACTGCTTTTCGGCCTCGGCAAAATGCCCTTGCCCGTAGGCCTGCCGCGCCAGGACGATGGGATCCTCCCCGGTGTCCGGCGCCTGCGCGCAACCTGCCCCAATCACGGTCAGCAGCAGCAATCCCAGGAGCAGCAGGCGCATAGTCGGTGTCCCTGGCCCGGTTCGGGCCATTATCAGGGCTCCAGCGACGAATCCCGAACCAGATCGAAGGCCACGACGCTGCCGCCCTCTTCCAGACTGACAACCCGTACGCCCTGGGTGCTGCGGCCGATGGATCGGATATCCGTGACCCCGGTACGGATGATTTTGTTGCCCGAAGTGAGGAGCATGAACTCATCCTCGTCGTTGACCATGGCAACCGCTACGACATTGCCGGTTTTCGAGGTGATTTTCATGTTGATGACGCCCTTGCCGCCGCGGGTCTGCAAGCGGTAGTCCTCCAGCGAGGTCCGCTTGCCGTAGCCCTTGTCCGCTATGGTGAGCAGATCCGGCCTGGAGGGATCGTCGACCACGACGCCGGCAGCGACGCGGTCGCCCGGCAGCAGCCTGACGCCGCGCACGCCCGCGGCGCCGCGGCCCATGGGCCGGACATCGGCGCAGGTGAAACGGATCGCCAGCCCTTTTTCCGTGGCCAGAATGACCTCGGACTCGGAATTGATCTCGCGCACAAGAATAAGCTCGTCATCGTCCTTGAGTCCCACGGCATTGATGCCGCCGCGCCGCGCCTTCTGGTACTGCTGGACGTCGGAGCGCTTGACCATGCCCTGGCGCGTGACAAAGAGAAAATAGCAGTCAGGGAGAAATTCCCGGATGGTCAGGGCCGCGGCCACGTACTCTTCCTTTTCCAGGGGGAGCAGATTGGCGATATGCATGCCCTTGGCCGTGCGGCTCCCTTCCGGCACCTGATGCACCTTGAGCTGATGCATCCGGCCCCGGTTGGTGAAAAGCAGCAGAAACTGATGATTGGTGGTGGTGCCGAAGCTCTGCACCACGTCGTCCTCAGACATATGCACGCCGGCAATGCCTTTGCCGCCGCGTTTCTGCTGCTGGTAGTTTTCGAGCAGCGTGCGCTTGATGTAGCCACGCCGGGAAAGCGTGATGACGACGTCGTCGTCGGGGATAAGGTCCTCGATGTCGATGCCGGCCGGCTCCTCGTCCAGGATAATCGTGCGTCGTGGCGTGGCGAAGGTGTTGCGCAGAGCGTCGAGTTCTTCCCGAATAACGTTTCTGAGCACCTCCTCGCGTTCGAGAATGCTGCGCAGATATTCGATGAGCTTGATCAACGCGGTATACTCCTCGAGGATTTTCTCCCGCTCGAGGTTGGTAAGCCGCTGCAGGCGCATGTCCAGAATGGCCTGGGCTTGCGCTGGGGAAAACTCAAAGTTCTGGATGAGCTTTTCCTTGGCCTCGGGCGGATTGGCCGAGGCGCGGATGAGCGCGATAATGGCGTCAATGTGATCGATGGCCTTTTGCAACCCTTCCAGAATATGTGCCCGTTGCTCGGATTTCGCCAGATCGAAGCGCGTGCGGCGGAGAATGACCTCACGGCGATGCTCGAGGAAATAGCTAAGAATTTGCTTTATGTTCAGCAGCTTGGGCCGATTGTTGACCACGGCGAGCATATTGATGCCGAACGAGGATTCCAGAGGCGTAAATTTATAGAGATAGTTGACGACGATGTCGGGGATGGTCCCCTTTTTCAGATCGAGCACGATGCGGATGCCCTTGCGGTCGGACTCGTCGCGCAGGTCGCTGACGCCTTCGATGCGGCGCTCGTTGATGAGCATGGCAATCTTTTCGACCAGGGAGGACTTGTTCAGGCCGTAGGGAATTTCCTTGATGACGATGGCCTCGGCGCCTTTCTTGCGCTCCTCGATTTCGACCTTGCCCCGGATACGCACGCTGCCGCGCCCGGTCGAATAGGCCTCGACCAGCCCCTGCCCGCAGTAGATGCTCGCGCCGGTGGGAAAATCCGGGGCTTTGATTCTGGTCATGAGCCTGGGGATACTGCAGGAGGGATCGTCCAGCAGCAGCAATAGCCCGTCTATCAACTCTCCCAGGTTATGCGGCGGGATATTGGTGGCCATACCGACGGCGATACCGACGGAACCATTGACCAGCAGATTCGGCAGCGCCGAAGGCAACAAAAGCGGCTCTTTTAAAGAAGCGTCGAAA
>CAZGAH010000008.1:0-11505 GCA_964523295.1 uncultured Desulfovibrionaceae bacterium
GGTGGGTCAATTCTGCGTGTCGTTAGGGGGTCAGTTTATGGTGTCGCCTGACATTGCTCATCAGCGGACATAAAAAATTGGAACGGTGCACCCTGCTTGATTTGGCGATAAAAATTTCCTGCCGAACCAAACGAGACATCTATTTCTTTTCCTGTTTGGCGCTTAAACATGTCGACGACTTCTTCAAGCGCGTATTTCAAATCAGCAGCAGCCGCAATAACAGGCGGCTCTTCCCCATATAAAGAGCCACAGCAAAACAGAATGAAAACAAACGAGCACAGCAACATCACGCAATTTTTAGCCATTGAGCCTCTCCTTTGTGTAGCGAATGTAACGATTCATTATCCATTAGCAATTTCTGTTCCACAAAAAAAGTCAATGAATAACAGATAGATGTCGCTCTGCCGAGAAGCGTTTCGCACATGAAAGACACTTTTGTTTGTGGATGCATACAATACTGTTGTCTGGCAAGAAAGAAACCGCCCCCCCCGGGAAAACGGGGTTGTTTGGGCGGCAGATGGCCCCTCCGTCGTGCTTCCGTACCAGGAAAGGGCCGACGCAATGCTTCGCAGTCGTACGCAACTCATGCGCGGTGCCCGAAGGCCGGCAATCAGGGTCGCTTTTCCAGCATAGCCGATACGGTGGCGATATGCTGGAGGACCCGGGCATTGTCCGGCTGGAGACTTCGGGCCTTTTCGAACTCGATCAGCGCCTCTTCAAGCCGGCCCTGGCGGGTGAGCGTGGCGCCGAGATTGAATCTTCCCAGGAAATAATCCGGCCTCATTCGCAAGACCTCCTGGAGGATCGTCTCCGCGTCGTCGTAGCGTGCCTGGTTGAACAGCAGCAGACTCAGTTCTCCGTAGGCGTCGATATGGCGGGGATTGATGCGCAGGGATTCGCGGAAATGCGCTTCCGCCTCGGCCAGGCGCCCGTCTGCGGCCAGGCGCCGTCCCATGAAGCGGTGGACGACGTAATTGTCGCGCGTAGCTGCCAGCGTATGCGCGAACAGGGTCTCGGTGTCGCGCCAGACAGCGATCTGGCGCCAGGTCTGCCAGCTCAGCAGGGCGACGAGGCAGACGGAGCACAGGACCAGGGCCTGCCTGGCCGGCGTGCTGCGTGGCCAGGGCACGGCCCAGACCACGGCGATAAACAACCCGATCAGCGGCAGATAGGTGTAGCGGTCGGCCATGGCCTGGCTGCCAATCTGCACCAGCCCCACCACGGGCAAGAGCGTGCCGAGGAACCAGAGCCAGCCGACCAACAACGAGGGAAGGCGGCGGCGCAACGCATACGCGGCCAGGGATACGGCCGAGAGCATCGCCAGCGAGCCTGCCGCGTGCCAGAGAGACGGCTGCCGGCTCAGGGGATAGAGCACGGCCAGGTCGACGGGCAGCAGCGTCTTGCCGATGTAGCTGGCGTAGGCGATCAGCACCGTGGCAAGGCGCTTGAGCAAGTCCCACTCGCTCCATGGCGCCATGGCTCCGCAGGACTGCGGCACCAGAAAGATGACCATCGAGGCAAGCGCCACGAGCGCAAGCAAGGGCGCCTTCTCCAGCAGCAGCCAGGGCAAGGAACGGGTGGCGCACGGAGAGCCCCCCTCCCCGTCGGATCCGCGCATCCGTCGTAACGGCCAGTAGTCCAGCAGCAGCAGCACGAACGGCCAGGTGACCAGCGTCTGTTTGGAGAGCAACCCCAGCGCCAGGCAGGCAGCCACTGTTGCGTACCGAAGCTGTCCGGGATTGCGCGCGTAGCCGACATAGGCGTTGAGACACAGAAAGGCGAAAAAACCGCTGAGCACGTCTTTACGACACGAGGCCCAGGCAACGGACTCCACGTGCAGCGGGTGCAGGGCGAACAGCGCCGCGACGGCGACGCTACGCCAGGGCGAACCGGTCATCCGCGCCAGGGCAATGAAGAGCAGCAGCGCATTGGCCAGATGGAGAACCAGGCCTGCGGCATGGTGCCCGGCGGGATCGAGCCCGAACAGGAGATAATCGATTGCGTGGGAGATCCAGGTCAGGGGATGATAGTTGCACTGATGGGCTGCGCTGAAGGCCTGCAGCGTGATCCGGGCCAGGCTGTCCTGCTGGATGAGGGTATTGCTTAGGATGTACAGATCGTCGTCAAAGGCGACGAATCCGTTGAACAGGACGCCATGCCAGACGAGGAGCGTGGCAAGGACCAATCCTGCTCCAAGAAAAAGGAGTCGTCCTGGCCGATCCATGTCTGCTCACGTCCGAGAGCAAGAGTTCATGCGTAGCGCCTGAAAAACACATCCCAGCGCAGGCTGGCCAGCGCTATTCACGCCCTGGCGTAGCGCGCCATCCTGGCGAACGTGTCGCAGGGAGACCGAGCGCCCGAGTTCCCGCCGCAAAGGTCCATGAAGCGGCGCCGCAACCGTCTTGCAGCGCTGCCGTGCTAAATGCTGTATATCTTATCTCCGGGCACAATGGGAATATTGTGGCGCTGCAACAGCTCAATGGCCTGATCGGTGCGATCGAAGCGGAAAATGAGAATGGCGTTTTTTCCGCTCTGTTGCACGAAGGCATACATATACTCGACGTTGATGCCTTCGTTGCTGAGGATGCTCAGAATGTTGCTCAGCCCGCCCGGCTGATCCGCGACCTCGACGGCGACCACCGTGGTGCGGCCAACGGTAAAGCCCTTCTCTTTGAGCGCATTACGCGCCGCTTCGAAGTCGGTGACGATGAGCCGCAGGATGCCGAAATCCGACGTATCCGCCAGAGACAAGGCCCTGATATTGATACCGGCTTCGGCGATGACCCGGGTCACTTCGGCCAGACGTCCGGCCTTGTTTTCGAGAAAAATGGATATCTGATCAACTTTCATGGCTTCCCTCGCTGGTTTCGCGTCGGCTGATCCGGTCCACAGACCGGGGGCCGCTCGGGGTTCGTTGCCGGTCGGTCATTGCCGGGGCCATCGACAGGCGCTCACGCCGGTCAAGGATTCTCTTTCCGCAGATCGATGACGCGCCTGGCCTTGCCCTGCGAGCGTTCGATGGTCTGCGGCTCGACCAGCTTGACTTTGGCGGTCACGCCCAGAAATTCCTTGATGGTCTTCTGTATCTTGGCCTCACTTCGTTGCAGCGTCTTGATTTCATCCGAAAAAATGGACTCGCTGACCTCTACCTGGACTTCCATGGCGTCAAGCATGCCTTCGCGTTTGATAAGGATCTGGTAGTGCGGGCTCAGTCCCTCGCTCTCGAGCAGGATGCTCTCTATCTGCGACGGAAAGACATTGACGCCGCGGATGATGAGCATGTCGTCGCTGCGGCCCATGATCCGGTTCATGCGCACCAACGTTCGACCACAGGTGCAGGGCACGTAATTCAGCGACGTGATGTCGCGCGTGCGGTAGCGCAACAGCGGTATGCCTTCCTTGGTGAGCGTGGTGAAGACCAGTTCTCCCTCGGTTCCCGGCGGCAGTTGCTCTCCGGTGACCGGATCGATGATTTCCGGCAGGAAATGATCCTCGAAGATGTGCATGCCCTGCTGCGCCTCGATGCACTCCATGGACACGCCCGGCCCCATGATCTCGGACAGACCATAGATATTCATGGCCTTGATGCCGGTTTTCGCCTCGATTTCCCGACGCATTTCCTCGGTCCAGGGCTCTGCGCCGAAAATACCGATGCGTAGCGGCAGATCTTTGATATCGATGCCGGCCTCGCGGGCGGATTCATAAATGAAGAGCATGTAGGAGGGCGTACAGCAGATCACGGTCGGCCCAAAATCCTTGAGCAAGGCGACCTGGCGTTTGGTTGCACCGCCGGAAATGGGCACCACGGTCGCACCGAGACGCTCGGCACCGTAATGGGCGCCAAGGCCGCCGGTAAACAGCCCGTAGCCGTAGGCGTTATGGATGATATCACCCGGCCTGGCCCCGCCGCAGACAAAGGCCCGGGCCATGCATTCGGCCCAGTTGTCGAGGTCGCGCCGCGTATAGCCTACGACCGTCGCCTTGCCGGTCGTTCCGCTCGATGCGTGCACCCGAACGATGGTCTCGCGCGGAACAGCGAACAGGCCAAAGGGATAATGATTGCGTAAATCCTGTTTTTCCGTGAAGGGAAGCAGCCTGACGTCCTCGAGACGCCTGATGTCCATGGGCGTTATCCCAAGTTCATCCAGCCGCTTGCGATAAAACGGCACATTCGCGTAAACGCGCTCGACCTGGGTTTTCAGACGACGGAACTGAAGCCGTTCCATCTCCTCCCGGGGTAAAGTCTCCATCTGCACGTCATAGATCATGACTGACGCTCCTGGCAGTGTGGCCGCGGTGCGGCCGATCGCCGGCCGCCATCCGCCTGAAATGGACTGACACTTACAACCGCAAGCTGTGCCTGAAACAGACGCCAGGGTCAAGACCCACGGGCGTGTTCTTTCTATATCGCCATGACCGACACCCTGGGGCATACTCATTTTGCCTCTTGAATGATAGCTTACGTTGCGCAAAGCTTAATTCATCTGATTGTTTTTGCGAACACAATGATGGTTATTACGTGTAATTATGGCATCACCCACACAGCACATCCCCCGCGCGCCCCCGTTCGCCAGCCTCGATACGACCTCCTCTCAGCGTTGCGACAATCCGGGAAATCATTCCCTACGCGACATGGCCGGCCAGACCGGACGACAGAAGACCCGCACTGCAAAGCGCGCCACATGACGTCGGATTACCGTCCTGGTCCTGGACGGAAACAATGCAATACGCTATCGTCCGGGCGTCCGGTCTCAACCCTGCAGCACGCGGAGGCCATCATGCCAGGTATCCTTGCTGCCGATATCGGCGGAACCAACAGTCGCTTCGGCCATTTCATTGCCCGGGATGCGGAACGCGTCGAACTCGTGTCCACGACCTGGATCAAGACCGCACAGGCGAGGTCCTTCGGCGAACTGCTCGAACTCCTTCCGGCGCAGGGCTTCGACCTGCCGCCAGCTAAGGCCGACATCGCCGTCATCGCCATAGCCGGAGCCGTGGAGGATGGCGTCCGCTGCACCCCGTCCAATATCCCCTGGTCCATCGACCTGGGCAATGCCGCCCGGGACTTCGGTCTTCGCCGCGTCGCCCTGATCAACGACTTCGTCGCCCAGGCCTTTGCCTGCCGCTCGCCCGTGGCCGAACGCTGCCGCGTGCTGCTGCCCGGCGACCCGGCCCCCGACGGCGCCATTGCCGCCATCGGCGCCGGAACGGGCCTGGGCAAATGCGCCCTGCTCCCCGTGGAGTGCAACGGCCGGCGTGAATACCGGCCCATACCCTCGGAAGGCGGACATACCGACATTCCCTTTCTGACGCGCGCAGAATTCGAATACCAGGAATTCCTGCGCAACATGACCGGCCGAGGCCAGATCATCGGCGACATCGTACTCAGCGGCCGCGGCCTGGCCCTGCTGCACGAATTCCACACCGGCCAGGCCCTCTCCCCGCCCGACGCGGCCGCCTGTTGCAACGAGTCCCCACTGTGCCCCACCGTCGAATGGTATGCCCGCTTCTACGCCCGCAGTTGCCGCAACTACGTCCTGGAAGTGCTGGCCCGCGGCGGTATCTTCATCACCGGCGGCGTAGCGGCAAAAAACCCCTGCCTGGTCGAACATCCGGCCTTTGCCGAGGAATTCCGCTTCAGCCCGACCCACGGCGACCTCATCGCCAAGGTCCCGGTCCGACTCAATAGCGACGAAAACGCCGGCCTCTGGGGCGCGGCGACCTGCGGGGCGCAACTGCTCCAACTCCCATGACCGCCCCGTATCAAACCACCTCTCATCACACGACATACCCGGCCACCGCTCATCCGGTCTTTTTTTTGTTCACAGGGAAACAAACTCTACGCGCAGGGCTCCGTGTGCCCTCCCTGAGAGGGAGTATTACGTTTCAAACTGTTTCATTTTGATTCACTCGTGAACCATTGACGTTCTATTATGTTTCAAATTGGCTCCCCCAGCCACCGCCAATTGACCTTATTCATTGATATTCTTGATAATTTTCCCCAGGCACAGGCTTTGCTTCTTATGGGGGGTTTGCCATTTGGTCATTGTCAGGGGCGTGGAGTTTGTAGAGGGCGGAGTTGGCGTCGCAGGCGAAAGGAATAATCAAGGAGCCGGGAGACGGGAAGGCATGAAAGACATTACGGTGCAGGATAAAATGGCGCCCTTGGCGGAGCAGGCAGTCATTTCCGCCGGGGCGCGTCTGTATGACGCGGTAGTGGCGTTGGAACGAATCACGGAAGAAAACGGGGCGCAGCCGTTTCTGCTGGTACGCGACGAGGATGGGCGGTTTTGCGGACGGATCGAGATGTTGGACATCCTTCGCGGTCTTGAGCCCAAGTATCTGGACCAGGCGCATTTCGAGGCCATGGAGCGCGTGGGGTTCAGCGCTCAGTTCGTCAAGCAGCTGCTGTCGGATTGCAGCCTGTTCGATGCGCCGCTCGAGCACCTGTGTCGCAGCGCTGCGGAACGCAGCGTAAAGGAAATACTGCAACCGTTGGGCGATGGTGAAACCATCGATGCCGCGGATACGCTGGACCACGCCATCCATAATATGGTCATGCTGGGGAGGGACAGTCTGCTGGTGTCCAGGGAAGACGCGGTGATCGGCGTCATCCGCGCAGCCGACATATTCGGGTGCATTACAACGAACATCAAAAACTGCGCGCTCGGCCGCTAGGGCCGCGAGCAGCCAGACATCGAGGAGGTTTCCATGGCAAGCGCTGTAGCTACGCAGAAGGGCTTTGATGTCAAACGCACCGTATTTTTACTTCTTGGTGTATTCCTGTTCGCCATTGTCTACTATTCGCCGCCCTGGCCGGACGCCATCGACCCGCTGGGCAAGCACTTCACCCTGTCGCAGCAGGGCAAGGGCGCGCTGGCCGTTTTTCTGCTCGCCGGCACGTGGTGGGTGTTCGAGGTGCTGCCCATCGGCGTGACCTCGCTGATGATCGGCGTGCTGCAGGCGCTGTTCATGATCCGCAAGCCGGACGTGGCCTTCAAGGACTTCATGGATCCGTCCGTACTCTTCATTTTCGGCTCCATCGTCATCGGGATGGTCTTCACCAAGACAGGCCTGACCAAACGCATGGCCTACAAGATGCTGATGATCGTGGGCGAAAAGACCAGCCTGATCCTGCTCGGCGTATTTTTCGTCACGGCGCTGCTGACGCACTTCATGGCCCATACCGCCGTGGCCGCGACCATGTATCCGCTCTGCCTGGCCATTTACGGGCTGTATGGCGAGGGCGACCAGCAGACGAAGTTCGGCAAGAACCTGTTCATCGGCCTGGCCTATGTCTGCGGCGCGGGCAGCATCATCACCCTGCTCGGCGCGGCGCGCGGCATCGTGGCCCTGGGATTTTTCAAGGAACTGGCGGGCAAGGAAGTCAGCTTTTTCGAATTCACCTACTATTTCGCCCCGATAGGCTGGCTCATGGTGGTGGTCATCTGGCTGTTCCTCCAGTTCGTGCTCAAGCCGGAGAAGAAGGTCATCCACGGTCTGCGCGAACGCGCCACGCAACTGTACAAGGGGCTGGGACCGATCTCGGGCAAGGAATACCTCTCGGCCGGGCTGATCCTCGCGGTCATCGTGTTCATGTCGCTGCAATCCTTCATTCCGGCCATCAAGCCGCTGAACAAGTCGGCGATCCTGCTGGTCTGCACGGTGCTCTTCTTCGTGTTCAAGATCCTGGACATCAAGGATCTCGAAGAGATTCCCTGGAACATCATCCTGCTCTTCAGCGGCGCCATGAGCATCGGCTTCTGCCTCTGGGAGACCGAGGCGGCCAAGTGGCTGGCCGTGAACTGGCTGTCCCTGTTCAAGGAATCCAACTGGTTCGTGTTCGTCATGAGCGTGACCTTTTTCGTGCTGGTCATGACCAACTTCATCATGAACGTGGCGGCCATTGCCATCTCACTGCCCGTGGCCCTGGTGCTCTGCCCGTATCTGAACGTCGCTCCCGAGGTCATTCTCTTCGCCTCGCTGACCGCCGCGGGCATGCCCTTTCTCCTGCTTGTCGGCGCCGCACCGAACGCCATTGCCTACAACTCCGGGCTGTTCACCAGCGGGGAATTTTTCCGCTACGGTCTGCTGGCCAGCGTGCTGCTGATGATTGTCATCGCCCTTTTTGTTGCCTTTGTCTGGCCCATGATGGGCATGCCAATCATGGCGACAAACTGAGCGAAGGCGATTCAATTCAAAACGCAATGTTGCCAGGAGCCAGCGACCCGCATAGGCATAGGGGCTGATTTCGCGAGTGCATGTCGTCCGGGCACGCCGGACTTCCGCGTGCCCATTTCCTTTAAAAAGAAACGCTGATAAGGGAATTTTGCTACATTCATCCCCAAAGTGCATAACTCAGGGGCTCTAAAAGGGAGTCGGACACCGCGCGCCCGAGGGTACAGACTCAGGAAGGCGGACTGACAGCTCCCTGCAAAGATCAACGGAACCGGACGCCCGACGAGCAGGCGTCTCAAGACAGCGCGGAGCAGAGCATGAACAAGCACAGCGGCGACCTGGCGCCAGCCCTCGGACAGGCCGGAGTAGAAGAACAGCCCTCCCGCTATCGCAGTCTGCAACGTAATATAATCCTGCTCGTCATTGGCGTCTCGTTGGCCCCTCTGCTCTTCATCAGTGGCGTACTGTTCTACTCGTATCATATAGTTTATACGGAAAAAACAATTGCACACATCGAGGAGCTGGTAGAACGCAAGAAAGGGGAAATCGATCTGTTTCTCAGCAACAATGCCCAAGTCATCGCGATGCAGGCCGAGTCCTACGATTACGATACGCTGAGCAGCGATGCCTTTCTTCAGGAGCGGCTGAAAAAACTCAAGAAGGTCTATTCCACCTTTTTCGTGGATCTGGGCGTGGTCGACGCCTCGGGCACGCAGGTGGCCTATGCCGGGCCGTATCACCTGGCCGACGCCTCGTACGCCGACGCGGACTGGTACCCCAAGGCTATGCAGACGGAAATCTTCGTCAGCGATGTTTTTTCGGGAATCCGCGGCGTGCCGCATTTCATCGTCACCGCGCGCGGTATCCATGCCGGCCGGCCCTGGCTCCTGCGATCCACGGTCGATTTCGCCTCTTTTAACGCTGTAGTGCGTGACGTGCAGTTGGGCAAGACCGGCCTGGCCTTTATCATCAACCGGGAAGGAGAATTCCAGACCGATCTGCGACCGGGGGAATCCATCAATCTTGCTGCGCTCAAGGATCTGTTGGCTTTGAATTACGACAACGGGCAGCCAAAGTATTTAGAAAAAAAGGATTCCAACGGGATTGAATACCTCTACGTCTCGACGACGTTGAAAAGTAGCGAATGGATTCTGGTCTACCAGCAAAAAACGGACGATGCGCTTCTCCATCTTTACAACGCGCGAAAACTCGCTCTTCTCATTCTGATCATCGGCGGCACGGGCATCGTGGTCACCGCTGTCTATCTCACCCGGAGGACGGTAAAACGCCTTGATCAATTCGAATACAAGCAAGACGTGATGGAAAAACAGGTTGTGGAGACGAGCAAGCTGGCGGCCATAGGTGAGCTTGCGGCGGGCATCGCCCACGAAATCAACAACCCGGTGGCGATCATGATCGAGGAAGCCGGCTGGGTCGAGGACCTGCTGGACGAGGAACGGAAGGAAGATATCAGGAACTTCGGCGATATGACCCGGGCGCTCAAGGAAATTGCCGTACAGGGACGACGATGCAAGGACATCACCCACAAACTGCTCAGCTTCGCCCGACGCACGGATCCACGGCAGGTGGACGTGAACATCAACGAGATGGTGGAGGAGGTGGTCGGCCTGACCACCCAGCGGGCGAGGTATCAGAACGTCACCCTTGAGACCTGTCTGGGGGAGGATCTGCCCAAAGTCTGCATGGCGCCGACCGAACTACAGCAGATCATCCTCAACCTGGTCAACAACGCCATCGATGCGAGCGACAAGGACGCCGGCTCCGTTGTCATAACCACGCGACTGACCGAAGACTTCGTGATCCTGGAAGTATGCGACAACGGCTCGGGAATACCCCCTGCAATCATGAACAGGATTTTTGAGCCATTCTTCACGACCAAACCGGTTGGCAAGGGCACGGGCCTGGGCCTGTCCATTTGCTACGGCATCGTCAACAAGCTCGGAGGCGATATTGTCGTGCGCAGCCAGACCGGCGCGGGAGCAACCTTTGAAGTAAGGCTGCCGTACAAACACTGTCAGGTCCCGACGGAGCAGCCCCCGGCCTGAGCCGGCGAGGCGCATATCCAAATCTGACGCCGCTATCGGCAAAAGAGAACAGAGAGTCACCAGGTACACTGACACTAACGCCCACAGGGAGGAGGACGCGATGAAAATTGCCAAGGTTCTTTTAGTTGACGATGAAGACGGTTTCCTGGATGTTATGACCCGCCGCCTGGAGAAACGCGATCTGGAAATCCAGACAGCGAACAGCGGCGAAAAAGCCCTGGCCATGCTCGGGGGGGATCACGGCATCGACGTAGTCATCCTTGACGTCAAGATGCCGGTCATGGACGGCATCCAGGCCCTGCGAGAAATCAAGAAGGCCTGCCCCCTGGTGGAAGTAGTCATGCTGACTGGTCACGCCACAGTCGAGACCGCCATCGAGGGGATGCGCCACGGCGCGTTCGACTATCTGATGAAACCCTGCGACATTGAACAGTTGGTCCGCAAAGTGGCCGAGGCCAAGGAAAAACGCGACAAGCATCAGGAGAAGATCCTGCAGGCCCAGATGCGCGAGATTACCGGCCGCATGGTCTGACGGATTCGCTATGGCAAATGCAACAGCCCCCTCCCTGAGCGTCCTGCTGGTTGACGATGAAGTTTCGTACGTCGACGTGCTGGCGCGAAGACTTTCCAAACGCGGCATCGAGGCCTGCCCGGCCACCAGCGGCCAACAGGCTATACAGATTCTACGCACACGCGATTTCGATGTCGCGGTCATCGATCTGAAAATGGAGCGCATGGATGGCCTGGAGCTGCTCAAGGTGCTGAAAAAGCTGGTTCCGGAAATGCAGGTCATCATACTATCCGGTCACGGTGGCGAGGCCGAGGCCAGGCAGTCGATACTTGCGGGCGCGTACGACTACATCGTCAAGCCCTGCGAACTCACTGATCTGGTAGAAAAAATCATCAAGGCAGCGAACGCCGGACGCCCGGCGCTCTGATTGCTAACAATCCAGGGGCTGGCGACTGCCGGCCTCTGGTTGCGCTACGGTATAACCCGGGCCAATGCCAGGCCTTTTCCGACAACTCCTTTTCACGAGGCGACCTGATGAAATACCTGACAAGGCTCAAAGAAAGCATCATCACCCGCGTGAACGTCAGTCTCGAGGAATTCGGCTTCGACGTGGGACCCTACGTACGCAGAATCATCAAACCCCAGCACTATACCGACTTCTACGCCTTTTACGGTTTGACCACGCAGCACCCGCACCTGTTCCAGTTCAGCAATTCCAGTCTGGCCGGCAGCTACTTTCTGGGAAAGAGC
>CAZGAH010000008.1:11515-46085 GCA_964523295.1 uncultured Desulfovibrionaceae bacterium
GCATCGTCAAATACGCCATTCTGTACAAAAGCGACATCCGGGGCGACGAACTCAAGTCCAGGCAGGATCCGTGCGTCATCGCCGGTCGTCCGGTCCGGCTGCACGACGACGAAGTCATCGACATCAGCGATTCCTTTCTCATCAAGACGCTGGTGCATAACAAAAGCCACGACCCGACCAGCCCCGAGCGTTTCAGCATCGCCAACACCGTGTCCATGCACTACGCGAACATCCACGGCGCGCCCTCGCGCGGCTGCTGCCTGTTTCCCTTCGCCACGGTCGATCTGACAACCATGCACGAGTCTATCGTCGGGGCTTACGCCTACGTACAGGTCGGCGAATTCTCCCACATGAACATCCAGCCCGGCCAGATATGGATCCGCTCTAACGACGATTTCGATTTCAATTATGTCTATGATCCGGACGTATTGAAAAAATATATCCGCGTCGTCCCCGGGAAAAAGCCCAGCGGGGCGTTCATGGACTTTGTCGAGGAGCGCAAGACGGACTTCGTTCGTGTCTTTGGTTTTCTCTACGCAACCGAACCTGACGTCATCCCGCGCGGCAGTTTCATCAGCCGCTATTGTGTCTTGCGGGGCAACACCCACGTGGACGAAAACGTGCTCGTGGCGCAGCGCTCCTACCTGGAAAACGCCTGGCTCGGCAAAGGAGCCAATGCCCAGGAAAACTGCTACATCATCAACTCGCGATTGGAAGGTTTCAACGTCACAGCACACGGCGGCAAGATCATCCACTCCAGGCTGGGGAAACACGTCTTCGTGGGTTTCAATTCCTTCCTGCGCGGCAGCGAAAAGAATCCTCTCGTTGTCGGGCAAGGCAGCATCGTCATGCCACACACGATCATGGATCTCGACGAACCGCTTGAGGTTCCGGCCGAGCACGTGGTCTGGGGCTACGTCCGCAACCAGGATGATTTGCGGACCAACAGCGTGGCCATTTCCGATCTTATCAAGGTCGACGGAGAGCTGAAGCGCGGGGCGATGACCTTTCGCGGCTCAGGCGATTGTTTCATCAAGGCCTTTCTGAATCGCATCCACCACATCCTGGAGGCCAACGGCGCCTACTTCAACGGCTCCAGCAATCACGGACACGCACAAAAAACGCAAAATATTTCCTATAACATTATCCAACCTTATTCTGACGGCGACTATAAAGGCATTTATCCAACTATACTGATTAATCCCATGCCACCATCCGGCCGCAACTGGTGACGTTGATGATCAATCTGCACTCGTTGTCCACAACCAGGCGGCCAGGACATCGAATGCAAATGGAGTGATTCTTCAAGAAAATTTATAGAGATTAATATTCTTCGAAACAAAAATTACAGTTGACAACAAACGCGATTGCGATGTAAAAGGGACTGAATGCTTCGCCGTGAAGACACTGTTTTGATTGCGCCGTTATGACGGAGAGAAATTAATTGGATGTGTTTCGTTATCGGCATTATGCGAAAGCCCAAGTCGACAACGAGGCCGATGGAGTTAACGAGAAGGACGCGCCGTCATCAACGTTTTTTTCTTCGGAAAATGTAAAGCTGTATAGCAATGATGTTTTGTCCTGTAGCACACGTTCGACATCCATCTGCCCGGGACGACGAACAGATATCAAGGGAGTTGTACAATGTCTTCGGTCAATGACTCCGCGCATGTAAAACGCAAGCGGAACGTCCTCTTACCCTCTCGCCCAGGGCTGGCTGACCGGATTTTCAGTTTCACGTTGCGCTTTTTGATTCTCTATGCAACATGGCTGCTCCTGTCAGGCATGTACGATCCTTTTCACATGATTCTCGGGGCATTTTGCTGCGTGTTCGTCAACATTCTCTCGACAGGCATGTTTCCTCCGGAGGCACGACGTCTGCGCCGCGCCAAGCCTTTTATGCGTTGCTTCATCTATATGCCCTGGCTTGTCTGGGAGGTGGCGAAGGCGAATATCCGCATGTTGCGTCTTGCGTTCCACCCTCGCATCAATGAAGTTATTTCACCGCAAATAGTCACCTTCAAGACCCCCCTGCGATCGAAACTGGCGCTGACGATGCTTGCAAATTCCATCACGCTGACGCCAGGCACACTCACCATGACCATCGACGAGCGGGGTTACATATCTGTGCACGCCATCGACGATGCTTCAGCTGCCGGAGTCCCGGGAGAGATGGAACGTAAACTCATTGCCATATTCGAGGACGACTAATGGAACACTTTGTTCTCTTTTCGGGAATATTTCTTGTGGCTCTGATGGCCCTTTCCCTGTACCGCGCGACCGCGGGTCCGACCACTCTTGATCGTCTGGTGGGCATGAACGCTATCGGCACGAAGACGGTCGTTCTGATTGTCTTCATCGGTTTGATTTTTGATCGCCTTGACATGTTCGTGGACATCGCGCTTGCGTACGCGATGCTGAACTTTATCACCGTGCTTGCTGCCAGCCGCTACCTTCACAAAAAGGGACGCCGGGATGCGGCGTACTGATCCTCCGGGAGAGAATTCATGTTGACAATTCTGGCTGTCCTCTTCTGTTGTTTGGGGCTGTTGCTCTTTCTGGGCGGCACGATAGGCATTTTGCGGCTTCCGGACGCGTATTGCCGGATGCACATGAGTGGCAAGCTCGATACACTGGGTTCCATGAGCTTGATGTTCGGTCTGGTTCTGTATTGCTGGGGCGCGGATGACCCCATAAGCGCCATTGTCGTCGCCAAGCTGCTGCTTCTTTTGGCCTTCGTTTTTTTGACCAGCCCGACGGCCGCTCACGCCCTGGCCGACGCTGGCGTACGCGCGGGAAGCCCTATCTGGACGAGGCCTGCCCATAAAAGGAGTTCTCAATGATCTGGGAAATCAAGCTTGGCGCTCTGATTGTCATCGTCGCCTGCGCCATCGCGGCCATAAACGTCCGCGATCTTCTGGACGCGACGGTTCTCTTCGGCATCTACAGTTTTATGATGTGCGTCATGTGGCTGGCCATGGGTGCAGTAGACGTCGGCTTCACCGAAGCAACCATCGGGGCGGGTGTGAGCAGCGCGTTGATGCTTGCGGCGATTTTCCGAACCACCAGGAGGACAAACGATTGAAAAGGACAGCGCTGCTTGTCGTGGTTGTGGCTGGCGCGCTCATGATAGCCTCCACGGCTGACTTCCCGTCGTGGGGCGACGCCAATTCGCCCGCCAGCCTGAATGTGTCCCGAAGGTACATCGAGAAGGCTTTGGAGGAAACGGCGACACCGAACATCGTTACTGCGGTTCTCGCCGATTACCGAGGTTTTGACACGCTTCTGGAAACTGTGGTGGTGTTCACGGCTGCTCTGGCCTGCTTTCTGATTCTACGGCGTCCACCGATCGAGTGCGTGCCGGAGAGGTACCACTATCGGCATATTTCGACCGGACTGGTTATTCGAAAGCGCAACAAGGCCCATCTTCCCGAAAAGGAAGCCGACTTCGAGAGAATCGACTCCGACTGGACACCAAGCGACATTGTAGTCGTCACAATTTGCCGCATCATCATCCCCTTTCTCCAAATCTACGCTCTCTATGTGCTCGCGCACGGTCACTACAGCCCTGGTGGCGGATTTCAAGGCGGTGTCATTTTCGCCGCAAGCTACGTGCTGCTGGCGATATCTGAAAATCTGAGAACCATGTTGGCCCGATTGACAGAACGCGCCATGCACCTTCTCGTCGTTTCCGGGGTAATGATCTATTTCGGCGTCGGGCTGCTGGCATTGAACACTGGCGCAAGTTTTATGGACTATGGCGGACTCTCTGGCATTCTGGGCATGTCGCTGGCCAGTGGGCATTCTCTGGGCATTCTGCTTGTCGAAACGGGCGTAGCCATCACCGTAACCACTGCCTTGGTAACCATCTACTCACTGCTCTCCTCCAACGGCACCGTCACAGAGGGGTTATAAAACAATGGATGAGTTCTTGACGCAATTGACGACGAAGTACAATTATTGGGCTTACATCGTGATCATGATGACAGGTCTGTATGCTCTGATTGCCAAGCGTAATCTCATTAAAAAGTTGATAGGACTTGGGATTTTCCAGACATCAATCATGCTGTTTTATGTTGCAATAGGGTCCAAAGAAGGTGCCAACATCCCCATTCTGGTAGAAAATACGGCAAGTTTGGTTGAAGCTGGCGACTACATCAATCCACTTCCCCATGTGCTGATGCTGACGGCGATTGTCGTCTCGGTTGCTACCCTCGGCGTGGCGCTCTCACTCGTCCAACGTCTCTACGATGCGTACGGCACGATTGAGGAAGACGAGCTTCTCGAACAGATCAGGAGCGAACAACGCCATGCATGACGTTATCCTGCCCCTCCTTCTGCTGCTGACCGGCGCCTTTCTCTCCGCACTTCTCGGCAGAATTCGCCCGGCGCTTTCCTATCCCGTCGGAGTGCTCGCGCTCGTTCTCGCGGTCTTTTATTCCTTAAGCACGTTATTCGGGGTTTTGCATTCCGGGCCGGTTACGTATTTGTTAGGCGGTTGGGCGCCTCCGTGGGGCATTGCCTTCGAGGTTGACGAATTGAGCGCGGCCATGATGGTTTTAATCTCTCTTTCGTCCCTGATCGCTTTTGTTACCTTCAGGGACGAGATTCTCGCCAACACGGCAGAAAAAACAGCAGCCTTCGTGACGCTGTCCATGCTGACGGTTGCAGGACACATTGGCATCGTCGCCACCGGCGACCTGTTCAACCTTTATGTGCTCATCGAGGTTTCCGCCCTGAGCGGGTACGCTTTGCTGGGTTTCGGCGCCCGTCGCACCCTGCTGTCGAGCCTGAACTACCTTTGCATCGGCTCTGTGGGCGCTTCGTTCTATCTGCTCGGCGTAGGCTATCTCTACATGGTGACCGGTTCGCTGAACATCGCCGACATCTATACTCTGTTTCAGACAAGCGAGTTGTCGATGTCGCTACGAGCCGCGGTGGCCGTGATCATGCTCGGGCTGTGGGTGAAGATGGCCTTGTTTCCCTTTCATGGCTGGCTGCCCGGCGCGTACGCATACGGTTCGACGGCCGCTTCAGCGTTGCTTGCGCCCTTGACGACCAAAGTGATGATCTATGTCATGGTCCGTCTGTTGCTCGACGTTTTTCCAGCGGACTCGCTGATCCCGTCTGCAATCCCGAACATCGCGGTTCCTCTTGCAACGGCGGCCATTCTCGTCGGCTCGCTCATGGCCTTTCGGCAAAAAAACCAGCGAAAAATGATTTGCTACATTCTTGTCGCGGAAATTGGCTACATGGTCGGCGGAATTTTTATCGGCAACCGTGCAGCCATGACTGGAGCGGTGCTGCACATTTTCGCCGATTCTCTGATGACGCTGACCATATTCCTTGCCATGGGCAACATCATCAGTCGCCAGGGTTCTTCCGACATGACGAAGATGAAGGGACTGTTTAAAACAATGCCCTTCACCATGGCCTGTTTCGTCCTCGGGGCGATGTCCATGATCGGCGTGCCGCCATTTTTTGGATTTTTCAGCAAGTGGCAGTTGCTCACCGGCGCCATGCAGGCTGGGCACTACGTGTTCATGGTCGGCCTGATCCTGTCGAGCCTGGTGAACGTCGTGCTTTTCTTCCGTCTCTTTGAGACGGCGTTTTTTGAGAAACCCGACGAGCCCGAAGCTGCGACCACCTGTCAATGCGAACGCTGGTATCGCGTAATGCCTCTGGCGGTGGCAGCCTCGCTGCTCGTCCTGGCGGGACTGTCTTCCGGGCTGATCATCGATAAAATCATCGCCCGGATTATTCCTATAACAATCATTTGATTCAGGGAAGGCCATGTACGGTATTCAATCCCTCCAACCTCTTCTGGCCGTTGTCGCACCGTTGGTCGCGGTCCCGGGAATCCTTTCGGCAAGGACTCCCAACCTGCGCGAGGCCTGGAGCTTCGCGGCCTCGGCCCTGCTGCTCGTCGCCGTAGGCAGCATGGTTCCTGGCGTGGCAGCCGGGAAGACCTACTACTGGCTCGTGGCGAATGTGTTACCCGGCGCGCCCATCGCGTTCCGCGCCGACGCGCTGGGGATGCTCCTCGCGCTTGTCTCCTCGGCACTCTGGCTCGTCACGTCGATTTACTCCATCGGCTACATGCGAGGAAACAAGGAACACGCCCAGAGCCGCTTCTTCGGCTATTTTGCCGTCGCGATATTCTGCACCGTAGGAGTCGCGTTTTCGGCCAACCTTCTGACCATGTATTTGTTTTACGAGCTGTTGTCCTTCTCCACCTATCCTCTGGTGGCGCATCATCAGGATGAAGGCAGTCGCAAGGCCGGCAGAAAATATCTGACTTTCATCGTCGGCACGTCGATCGGCCTGGTCTTGCCAAGCATGATCGCCATCTACCAGTTAACCGGAAATCTCGACTTCGCCACAGGGGGAATCAACCTCTCGACAGCTCAAAGCAGCGCGTCGACGTTGTTGTTCCTTCTGCTGGTCTTTGGCTTCGCCAAGGCGGCACTGATTCCCGTGCACGCCTGGCTGCCCGCCGCAATGGTCGCCCCCACGCCAGTGAGTTCGCTGCTTCATGCCGTAGCGGTGGTCAAGGTCGGCGTCTTCTGCATTCTGCGCGTTGTCACGGGCGTTTTCGGGGTGGAAACCCTGCTGGGACTTGGGTTGAATCATCTATTGACCTGCATCGCCGCGACAACCATGATTCTCGCCTCGCTCATTGCGCTGACCCAGGACGGCCTTAAACGTCGCCTGGCCTATTCCACGATAGGCCAGCTTTCGTATATCGCACTCGGCGCGGGGCTTATGAACGAGGCTGGTCTGACAGGCGGAATGCTGCACATCGTCATGCATGCGTTCGGAAAAATTACGCTGTTCTTCTGCGCTGGAGCCATTTACGTTGCCACAGGAGAGAAATACATCAGCCGCATGGGGGGCATAGGTCGTAGAATGCCCTGGACCATGGCTGCTTTTTTCATCGGCTCGCTATCGATCACAGGTATCCCTCTCACTGGCGGCTTCGTAAGCAAATGGTTCCTGCTCGAAGGTTGCGTCAGTTCCGCCCAATGGTGGCTGGCCGGTGCGCTCCTTTTCAGTTCGCTGCTCAATGCGGCCTACTTTTTTCCCATCGTATACCGGGCCTGGTTCTGCCCTCCAGGGGAAGGCACGTACGAAGGTCCCGTACAGGAGGCCCCGCTCGCCTGCGTGGCGCCGCTGCTCGTCACGGCAGGCATTTCCATCGTCCTTTTCTTCTACCCTGATCCATTTTTGAATCTGGCGCGGCTTGCCGCCCAGTAGGAGATTCCATGCGCGACGGAAAAGAATTCGACTTCTTTGATCGGCCATCGACACGTCGGATGCTCTGGATCGCCTTATGGGGAGCGTGCGCGATCGTCGTCCTCCTGCAAGTGTTCGCTGCGCCTGAGCCGCATTTTGGCTTCGACGGTTTTATCGGCTACACGGCCCTGTTCGGATTCATCGCCTGTACCGCGCTGATCCTGATCGCCAAGGGTTTAGGCTTTATCTTAAAAAAACCGGTAGATTACTACAATGAGTGAACTCCACCCCGCCCTTCCCTTTCTTGTCGCGGCAGCATTGCTTCCGCTGTTTCTCGGTACCTGGCGCAACGGCATGCTGCTTGCCGCCGCCGTCGTTGCGCTGCTGGCTACGCACTTTCTGCCCGAAGGCGCGTCCATGGACATCTCGTTCATGGGCAAAGAGCTGACGTTGCTTCGCGTTGACAAACTGAGCAAGGTTTTCGGTTACGTTTTTTGCATCAACGCAGTCTTCGCGCTGATCTTCGCCTTTCGGTTGCAGGACGTGCGGCAACAGTTGGCAACGTTGTTTTACGTCGGTTCAGCCCTGGGCGCCGTCTTTGCCGGCGATCTCATCGTTATGTACGTTTTCTGGGAAATCATGGCTATCGCCTCGACGTTCCTGATTCTGGCCCGCCAGACTGTCAGGGCATCGAACGCCGGCTTCCGCTACGTGCTCATCCATCTTCTGGGCGGTCTGTGTCTGTTGCTGGGCGTCATCGTCCACATCCAGGCGACAGGGACCTCGACCTTTTCCGGCTTCAGCCCGGAGATGCCGGGCAGTTGGCTCATCCTTGCGGGCGTACTTGTGAACCTCTCCGCATTTCCTTTCTGCAGCTGGCTTTCCGACTCTTATCCGGAGTCAACCGTTTTCGGTGGGATCATCCTCTCGGCGTATACCACAAAGACCGCGGTCTACGTTCTGCTGCGGGGCTTCCCGGGCTGGGACATCCTCATCGCCGCAGGATGCTTCATGGTCATCTACGGCATCATCTACGCCCTCTTGGAAAACGACATGCGCCGCATTCTGGCCTATTCGATCACCAATCAGGTCGGATTCATGGTTGCAGGCGCAGGCGTTGGCACGGCCCTGGCCATAAACGGCGCAGCCGCACATGCCTTTTGCCACATTATCTACAAATCCTTACTCTGGATGTCCGCCGGAGCGGTGCTGGCGATGACAGGAAAAAGCAAATGTACGGAGCTTGGCGGCTTATACAAGACCATGCCTCTGACGCTTTTGCTCGGAGTTATAGGCGCCTTGTCCATATCCTCCTTTCCTGGCACCAGCGGCTTTACGAGCAAGACCATGATCATTCAGGCCACAGCGAACGAGCACCTGACCTGGGCGTTTCTGCTGCTTGAGGCAGCCTCTGCCGGTGTATTTCTTCACGCTGGCATCAAATTCCCGTACTTCGTCTTCTTCGCCAAGGACAACGGCCTTCGACCCCGGGAAGCCCCCCCCCACATGCTCTGGGCTATGGGCGGGCTGGCGTTTCTCTGTATCTTTTTCGGAGTCTATCCCGACCCCTTGTATTCAATCCTGCCCTACGACACCGCCGGATTCACTGCCTACCAGGCCGGAAAAGTCGTCGCCCAGTTGCAACTGTTGCTGTTCTCCGCTCTGGCATTTTTCCTCATGCTGCCGCTACTCAAACGAACGGATACCATCGCGCTTGAGATCGACTGGGTATACCGTCGCGGGGGCCGACTGTTCTATCGAGCAGCCGACGTCATACTCAACAGTCTGAACGATGTAGCCGCCAATGTCTGCGGCGTGGCGACTCAAGCGCTTGCCAGGACCTGCCGAAAAATTCCCGAGGTCGCGCTGCTGCTCGTCGGAAGTGTCTCGCTCGATCGCAGGCCGGAAGAGTCCGGTCCCAATCTCGTTGTCCGAAAGGTACGCATCGAAGAAGATATCGAGGCCGGAACCTTGCCCGTCGGCAGTTCCCTGCTCGCAGTGCTGCTTGGGCTTGTGATTCTCCTTGCTCTGGTCCTGTAACCTGATCGAGAGGTCGGATTATGTCCTTCCCGCATTACAGTCTTGTCAATGTCTTCAAGGACGTTCCTCACGAACTGTTGGACATGCTCGTGCGTTCCATGGACTCCGCATCATACGTCAAGGGAGACTACATCTACGAAAAAAACGACGCAGCCGAAAATTTTTATATCGTCAAGAAAGGCAAGGCACTATTGCAGCAAGGTTCAGACGATGAGACGCTAATTACGCTTGGCGCCCTCAAGATCGGATACTGCTTCGGTTGGTCATCGCTGTTTCCGGACCAATTGCACAAGCATTCAGTCGTTTGCGCGGAGCCTTGCCAAATCGCGTTTATCAAGGGAGCCGATCTTCTCCAACTCCTGAAAGCGGAAGGTCGTCCCGGTTTCGACCTGCTCTTCAACCTTTGCCGCCTGCTCAAAGATCGGCTTGACCTGCGCACTGAGCAGCTGACGCGGGCCATCGAGACCCATCCACAACTCCAAAACATCGAATGAATCCAATGCTTCTCCCTCCACCGAGTTTATCAAACATCCGCTCATGCGAGGACGTCTCGCCCAGGGCAGCGCCGGAGTAATCGACGACAAAATCCGATCAAAGGCCCATTGGCACGAGCAACCGATTCTGATATCCGTCTGCGAATCGGGTGCGCCATGGAACGTTTTCGAGCCGATCTGCACATCCACTCCCGTTATTCACGGGGGACGAGCCGCAGTCTGACGACGCGGAAGCTTGCCGCGTGGGCCAGGGTCAAGGGCATCACGGTCGTCGGCACCGGTGATTTCACCCATTCCGGCTGGCGCGCCGAGCTGCGGGAGGCCTTGCGCCCGGACGAGCGTACGGGATTGCTCGTACTCAAAGACGAAACCGGGCTGAAAGAGGAAATCCCCGAACTCGACTCTCCGAGGCTGGCCGGTCGCACCCTGTTCATGCTCCAGACCGAGATCAGTTCGATCTACAAGCGCGGCGACAAGGTCCGGAAGGTTCACAACCTGGTATTCATGCCGACGCTCGACGCAGCGGAGGCCTTTTCCCGACGCCTGGCGAAGGTCGGCAATCTCGAATCCGACGGCCGCCCGATTCTCGGCCTGGACTCCCGACATCTCCTGGAAATGACGCTGGAGACCGATCCGCTGGCCTTTCTCGTCCCGGCGCATATCTGGACGCCCTGGTTTTCGGTGTTCGGCGCCAAATCCGGCTTCGACTCGCTTGAGGAGTGCTACGGCAGCCTGGCAGAGCACATCTTCGCCCTGGAGACCGGCCTGTCGTCGGACCCGCCCATGAACCGGCTCATCTCCGCCCTGGATCGCTGCCGGCTCATCTCCAATTCCGACGCACATTCCGCCGAAAAGCTCGGCCGCGAGTGCAATCTGTTCGACGGCCAGCCCTCCTACGAAGGCATCTTTCGCTCCCTGCGCGGCGAATCGCTCGGGCGCCGGTTCCTGGGCACGGTAGAATTTTTCCCCGAGGAGGGGAAATATCACCTGGACGGGCACCGCAAGTGCGGCGTGGTCTTCGAACCGCACGAAACCCGGGCACGCAGCGGCGTCTGCCCGGTCTGCGGCAAGCAACTGACGCTCGGCGTGCTCCATCGGGTGCTGCAGCTGGCGGACCGGGACAGCCCGGTCGAGCCCGGCGCGGAGACGAGCTTCGCCTCACTGATCCCCTTGACCGAGCTGGTCGGCGAGGTGCTGAACACCGGCCCGACCAGCAAGCGCGTCGCAGCGATGTACGCCCGGCTCATCGCCCGCTTCGGCGCCGAGCTGACCCTGCTCCAGGATGCGCCGCTCGACGACGTGAAGAAAATTTCACTACCACTGGCCGAGGGGCTGGGCCGGATGCGCAGCGGCAACGTACTGCGCGACCCGGGCTTTGACGGGCAGTATGGCGTCATCCGCGTGTTCACTGCCAACGAACGCAAGGATTTCGGCAGAAAACGCCTGAGCCCTGGCCCCGGAACGACATCCCGGCAACGCACGTCCGCGCCGACGCCCGACGATGCTGCTTCTCCGCGGCGGATCGAGAATACTGACGTCCGGAAGGTAGCCCCCCAGGCCACGCTCAACGCCGCCCAGCAGCTGGCCGTCTCGGCAGGGCCCGGGCCGGTGCTGGTCATTGCCGGGCCCGGGACCGGAAAGACCCACACCCTGATTCAGCGCATCGTCACCTCGGTACGCAGCGGCGTGAACCCGCGTCACATCCTGGCCGTAACCTTTACCCGGCGCGCCGCGCAGGAGCTTCAGTCACGGCTGCTGGCGGAGTTCGGCGAAAACAGCGGCATCCCGCGCGCGGACACCCTGCACGCCCTGGCCTTCGAGTACTGGGCTCAGGCCTACGCGGAAACTCCGGTGCTGCTCTCCGAGGAGTCCGCCTTCCAGGTCTTTTGCGAGGCCAACGCCGACGCGACGCGACAGCGCTTGCGTCCGCTCTGGAAACAGCTCTGCCTGCAGCGCGAGCTGCGCCAGGATCTGGCGGACCTGCGCGACGTCTATCACCCCTACGTCAAGCTCAAGGAGTCCTGGAACCTGGCGGACTATACCGATCTGCTCGAATTCTGGCTCGAACAGATTGTCATGAACATCTATGTCTGCCCCTATACCCGGATTCTTGTCGACGAGATACAGGACCTGACCCCGTTGCAGCTGGCCGTCGTCAAGGCCCTGTTGCCCAAGGCGCAGAACGGAGGCGGAGGCGAGGGACTGTTCGCCATCGGCGACCCGCACCAGTCCATCTACGCCTTCCGGGGCGCGATTTCAGACGTGCAGGGCGAGTTGCAAGACGCTTGGCCGGGACTGCATCGAATCAGCCTGACCGACAACTATCGCTCGTCGCAACCCATTCTGGACTTCGCTGCCGGCCTCTTCGCCGGCGAGGGCGGCAACGCGCCAGCGCCGCTGAAGGCAACAAGCACGCTGCCGGCCACGATCCGGCTCTTCGAAGCACCCACCGAAACCAGCGAGGCCGCCTGGATTGCCGGTCGCATCCGCTGGCTCGTCGGTGGCGCCAGCCATACCCAGGCCGACCGGACCCGGACCGGCTCCGCCGCGGACGACGAGGCGCTTCACGCCGCGCTCAGCCCCGGCGACATTGCGGTGCTCGTCCGGCTCAAGGCGCTGATCCCGGCCATCAGCCGGGTTCTGGATCGTCTGGGGCTGCCCGTCTCCGTGCCCGAGGCCGAGGCCTTCTGGGTGGAGCCGCGCGTGGCGACGATACTGGCCTCGGCCGGCGCCTTTCTGGGCATTGTCCGCGACCCCGAGCTGCCGCCTCTGGACTGCCCGGATAAAATCCTGGCCAAAGGTCCGCTGGCGCTGGCCGCTTATCTGCAGGAAATGCCGCCCTTCGATCGCCTGTTCTGGCAGACGCGCGCCTTTCGCGAACTGTCGCGCGCCTACGACGAACAGGGGGGCTGGGCCGGGCTGATCAACTGGGTGAATCTGCAGACCGAAAGCGAGCTGGCCGGCCGACGCAGCGAAAAGATCCGGATCATGACCCTGCACGCCGCCAAAGGGCTCGAGTTCCGCGCAGTCTTTCTTCCGGCCCTCGAAGACGGCATCCTGCCCTTCGCCGGCCCGGCCCTGCTCCGCGGCAAGGCTGGCGGCGACAACGACCAGCCCTCCGAGGCGGAAGAGAAACGGCTCCTGTACGTCGGACTGACCCGCGCGCGGCAGGCCCTTTTCCTCAGCCATGCGGGCCTGCGGCAACCCTTTGGCCGCGAACTCCGCCTCAAGCCTTCGCGATTTCTGAGCCGATTGCCAGTTGACGGCATCGGCCGCTCCGTGCTCAAATCGCACACCCGACGCAAAGTGGAACAGCTCACCCTGCGATAGGCGCGCAGCGCCGGTCGCTTCCCCCGAAAGACACCCGTGCCACGAGGAGAAAAAATCACGATGAGCAAACACAGCGCACGCACCGCTACTCGCCGCACCGTACTGGCCTCCCTGCTCGCACTGTTCGCCCTGGTGTTGCCCGCCGCTGCGCCTGGCAACGCCGCAGAACAACCTGCCCCCTGGGCCATCCACGACCTCAAAACCGGCGAAACAACGCCCACCGCCGCCCCTGCGCCCGCGGTGCCGGCGACGATCGCTCCCCTGCCGGAGCCCTCGACCGGACCGGCGGTGTCTTCCCCTGCGCCGGACGCGGGCGGGGCGACGCCTACAGCCGCGGGCGAACCCGGCAGCGCGGCGGATCCGCTGGCACCGGACCCGAAGAGCCCCATCCCCCTCGACGCCGATCTGCCGACTCCGCCTGAACTCTTGCCGCAAGGCACGGCCCCGGGTTCGTCGGTCCCGCCCTGCCCGGCGCTGCTTTCGCCCGATGCGGCGCTATCCCTTCCCTCGCTCGCACTCCCCGGCGACCCGCAGCCCCGGACAGGCCAACCCGAAGCGCGCGCCTTCCAGACCATCGATGAGCTGGAATCCGAGGCCCGACAAGAGGCTATCCGCGAGCTTACGAAGCTCGAGGCCGATCATCCGGATACTCTGCCGACGCTGATCGCACGCCTGGATACGGACGACATAGCCATCAAACATAAAATTATCTGGATCCTTGGCGGTATCGCACGCACGCCGGATCAGGCGTCCCTGGCAACGCAGGCGCTGCTGCGCCTGCTCGGCGACGCAGAGGCGAGCACGCGACAAAAGGCCAAAGGCAGCCTGCTGGAAATCACCCTTTCCAACCCGGAAACAGGCGCAACCCTGATTCCCGTCCTTTCGCAGACCATCACCACGGGAACCCCGTTCGCCGCGCAGACCGCAACCGGCATCCTCCGCAAACTCGGCGCGAAGTCGCCCTCAGCGCTGCCGGCATTGCGCTCCGCCCTGGATAACCCCGATTTCGGCGTCAAGTTGCAGGCGGCACTGGCGTTGTCAGAGCTCGATCAATCGCCGGAGGCTGCGAAACAGGCTGTCGCCATCCTCATCCAAGGGGTGGATTATCCGGATCCTTTCCTGCGCTTCGATACGTTTCAGGCTCTCTGCCGGCTCGGCCCCCTGGCCAGCGCCGCCCTTCCGACCCTGCTCCAGACCATCAACAGCCCCGAACACACCAGCCGCTGGTACGCCGCTACCGGGCTGGGACGGATAGGACCGGAGGCCGCCACCGCCGACCCGCGCGTGGTCCCGGCGCTCATTGCCGCGCTGAACGACCCGGACAACACGGTGCAACAGGCGGCAGCGCTCGCGCTGAGCCGGCTGGCGCCGAATACGCCGGGCCTGGCCCAGGCCGTGCCGGTTCTGGAAAAACTGCTTCAGGCCTTTGAGCTGGACGTGCAGATCAACGCGGCCATAGCCCTGATGCGCATCGACCCGGCCTGGAGCGACCGGTTGCCCATAGGGTTGAAGACGGAAGCCCAAAAAAAGGAAGCCTTGCTGAAAACAAAGAGCACGCCGTAATGCCGCACCGCCGGGCCAGGTATACCTTTCGGGACGGGGGAGCCTTGCCCGGCGTCGGGACGAAATGATCGGAGTCAGGGCACAACACCGCGAGGGGGTGATGCCCGGCAGCCGGAGGCTCGCCCTGGCCTCGCGCCCGGCATGTCGGAACGTCAGAACGAAGAGAGGCTGATATGGACGGTTTGAACAAGGTGCTCCTTTTCGCCAGGATGGTGAAAATCGAGCATTCCGTTTTCGCCCTGCCCTTTGCCTACATGGGCGCCTTTATCGCCGCGGCCGGGTGGCCCGGCTGGCCGGTCTTCCTGCTGCTCACGCTGGCCATGGTCGCGATCCGCTCCTTCGCCATGGCCTACAATCGCCTCGCCGACCTGCCCTTTGATCGGGAGAACCCGCGCACGCGCAACCGTCCGCTGGTCACCGGCGAGATTTCCGTCAAGGAAACACGCGTGTTCGTACTCTGCTGCGCCGCGGTCTTCATCGCCGCCTGCGCCGGATTGAACAAGGCCTGCTTTGCGCTCTCAGTCCCGGCCCTGCTCTACGCGGCCTTTTACAGCTACGTTAAACGCTTCTCCTGGACCTGCCATTTCGTGCTCGGCTCCGTACTTGGACTGGCACCCCTTGCCGGCTGGATCGCCGTCCACCCCGGCCTCCCGCTGCCGGCGCTGCTGCTGTTCTTCGGCGTCCTGTTCTGGGTCGCCGGTTTCGACATCCTCTATGCCTGTCAGGACGTCGAATTCGATCGCAGCTGGAATCTCCGTTCCATCCCGGTCCGCTTCGGCATCGGCCCCGCCCTGCTCATCTCCTCCTTCTGCCACGTCAACGCAGCCATCTTCTTCCTGCTGAGCGGCCTCGCCGCCTGGCTGCAATGGCCCTTTTTCCTCGTCTGGGCCCTGGTCAGCTCCATCCTGATCTTTGAACACACGCTGATCGACGAAAACGACCTGAGCCGGATCAACCTGGCCTTTTTCACGCTCAATGGCCTGATATCGATAGTTCTTTTCTGTGGCGCGCTTCTGGCTTTGTAAACCGGAGCGCGGGGTCTCCTGGAAAGCGGGATCAGCCTGCCGGCGAAGTGACGCGGACGGCCTCGATGACATCCTGAAGGCGTTTGATGCGGTCGATGATACGATAGAGATTGCCGGCGTCTTTGACCTCGACGGTGAAGAGCATTTCGGTTTTCCCGTCTACGTTGGAGCGGAAGGAGCCTGAATCGATGTTGACGTTTTCCTCGGCGAGCAGGCCGCTGATGCTGGCGAGCATGCCCTTGACGTTGTTGCACTGAATACGGATCTTGGCCGGATACGGCTTGTCCTCCTGGCCGTCCCAGGAAATGGCCAGCAGTCGCTCGGGTTCCATGTTGTTGACGTTGGGGCAGTCGGGCGTGTGCACCATGACCCCGCGACCGCGGCTGATGTAGCCGATGATGGGATCCCCGGGAAGCGGATTGCAGCATTTGGCGAAACGGACGAGCACGTCGTCCACGCCTTTGATCCGGACGCTCTCGGATCGTGGTTTGGCATCCGACCGCTCGCCTCTGGCCTCCGCCGTGCTTTCTTCCCGGGGCTCTTCCCGCTGCTCTTCCTTGGGCAGGAGCCGACGGAGGATCTTTTTCGGGGTCAGACGGGCGTAGCCGACGGCGGAAAAGAGGTCGTCGACGCTTTTGAAGGAGAGCTCACGAGCCAGCTGTTCGAAGAGATGCTCCTTGGTCGCCTTGGGCACGTTGATGCCCATTTTCCGGCCTTCTTTTTCGAGCATTTCCTTGGCCAGGGCGATAGAACGAGAGCGCTCCTCGTTGCGTATGTAGTGGTTGATGCAGGTTCTGGCCTTGGCGGTCTTGACGAATTTGAGCCAGTCGCGACTGGGATTGCGGTGCGGGTCGGTAATGATGGCCACGGAGTCGCCGTTGTTGAGCGTGCTGTTCAGGGGAACGAGCCGACCATTCACCTTGGCGCCCGCGCAGCGGTTTCCGACCTGCGTGTGAATGAGATAGGCAAAATCAACGGGTGTTGCGCCTTCGGGGAGTTCCTTGACGTCGCCACGCGGGGTGAAGACGTAGACCTCGTCCTTGAAGAGATCGAAGCGCAGCGAACGCAGGAACTCCCTGGAATCGCTCTCGGATTTCTGCCAGTCCAGAATCTGTCGCAGCCAGGAGAACTGGTCGACGGCCTTCCCGTCCAGCCGATGTTTGCCAACATCCTTGTAGAGCCAGTGCGCTGCCACGCCGTATTCGGCCAGGCGATGCATCTCCTGCGTGCGTATCTGAATTTCGATCCGCTGCCCGTCGGGTCCGATGACCGTCGTGTGCAGACTCTGGTACATGTTGGCCTTGGGCATGGAGATATAGTCCTTGAACCGCCCCGGCACAGGGTGCCAGGCAGCGTGGACCAGTCCCAGGGCCATGTAGCAATCCTTGACGCCCTGCAGAATGATACGAAAGGCGACCAGATCGTAGACCTGCTCCAGGGCGAGATTCTGCTGCAGCATCTTGCGATAGACGCTGTTGATGTGCTTGCTGCGTCCGAAGATGCGCCCCGAGAGCCCGTTTTTCGCCAACATGTCTTCGATGATGCCGACGACCTTTTCGATGTACTCGCTGCTGACGATCTGCAGGGTATGGATGCCGCCGTGAATCTGCCCGTAGACATCGGGCTTGAGGTATTTGAGGCTGAGGTCTTCGAGTTCGACCTTGATGCGGTGTACGCCCAGCCGGTTGGCAAGCGGGGCGTAGATATCCATGGTTTCCTGGCTGATGAGCTTGCGCTTGGGCTCGGGCATGTAGTCGAGCGTGCGCATGTTATGCAAGCGGTCGGCGAGCTTGACGATAAGCACGCGGATATTCTCGGCCATGGCCAGCAGCATTTTTCGTATGTTTTCGGCCTGGGCCTGCTCCTTGGTGTCGAAGGTCATGAGGCTGATTTTCGTCACGCCGTCGACAATATCGGCGACCTCTTCGCCGAACTCCGCGTCGATTTCTTCTATGCTGGTCTTCGTGTCTTCGACCGTATCATGCAGCAGTGCCGCGGCGATGGTCGCCTCGTCGAGGCGCAGATCGGCCAGGATGTTGGCGACTTCGAGCGGGTGCGAGAGATAGGGTTCGCCGGAGCGTCGGGTCTGGCCGGCGTGGGCCGCGGCGGAAAAGACGTAGGCCTTCTGGATCAGGTCAATACCCGACTCGGGCATGTAGCCGGAAATTTTATCGATAATCTCGTTGATACGGATCATGATCGGAGCCTCGACGGGTTGGCCGTCCCGGACCGGACTGCGGGGCCGAAGTCCGCGGCCCCGCAGCTGGCGGTTTATTGAATGCGCTCGACGCGTTGCGCTGATTTCGGCGTCCACCAACGGATAAAGTTCCAGGTCAGGCCACTGGACGCCGGCTCGATGCCCTGAAAGCGCGACTGGATGATTGGCAGGGCGTAGGGGACGAAGAGAAAGCAATAGGGCTGATCGCGATGAAAAATCTCCTGCACCCGGTCATAAATTTCCTTGCGCCGGCCTTGATCCAGCGTATGCCGCCCATCATCGAGCAATGCGTCGAGTTCGTGATTACTGTAACCGACGTGATTCAATCCGCCGGGCATGGCCTTCGACGAATGCCAGACTTCGTAAATATCGGGATCCTGGGAAATGGACCAGCCCAGAATGAGCGCATCGAACTGACGCTTGTCGACAAATTCCTTGAGAAAGGCCGCCCATTCGACGGTGCGAATTTTCACCTCGATGCCAATTTCCTTCAGCCGGCTCTGAATGATGGTGGCGGCTTTGACGCGCATCTCGTTGCCCTGGTTGGTCAGGATGGTGAAACTGAATGTCGTTTTGTCCTTTTCCAGCAGGCCGTCGCCATTGCTATCGCGCCAGCCGGCCTCGGCGAGCAGGGTTTTGGCCTTGTTCGGGTCGTAGACGTAGTCGACGATCTTTTCATTGTACATCCAGGTGCCCGGCTTGTACGGCCCGATGGTGGGAACCCCCAGTCCGAGCAGGACGCCTTTGATGATTTCCTGTTTGTTGATGGCGTGGGCCAATGCCTGACGCACGCGGACATCGGTAAAGAGCGGATTCGAGAGGTTGTAGCCCAGGTAGGTATAGCCAAAGGACAGGTACTTGAATTTCCGGTAATCCTTCTCCCATTGCTTCCCCTGCGTCTGAAACAGGTATTGCTGCGGCGTCAATCCCATCCAGTCCAGATTTCCGGACTTGAGTTCCAGAAACATGGTTGACATATCGGGAATAATCCGAAAAACGACTTCGTCGAGATAGGGTCTGCCTTCGAAGTAATCATCGCGGGCGACGAGCGTCACCCGTTGCCCCGGAATCCATTCCTTGAGCCGGTACGGCCCGGCGCCGACGGGATCGCGGCTGTATCGTGTCGAGAGTAGATTTTCTCCTTTAAGCACGTGTTTGGGAAGCAGACCGCTCATCCAGGTAGTCAACGCGGGGGCATAGGGCCGTTCATAGGCGACCTCAAAGGTGTAGCGATCGATCACCTTGAATTCCTTGATGACCTTGAAATTTTCTGCGTAGGCGGTCGGGGTCTTGGGATCGATCATGAGTTTGTAGGTGAATTCGGCGTCCTCGGCGGTAACTTCCTTGCCGTCCTGCCAGAGCATACCCTTGCGCAGGGTAAAGCGCAGCAGCCGCCCCTCCTGGAGCACCTCGTAGTTTTCGGCGGCCCAGGGAATAATCTGGAGGTCTTTGTCATACTTGAGGGGCGCGATGTACAGGAGGTCGGCGATTTCATGCGATGCGCTGTCCGAGGCCAGCGGATAGATGAGGTTGGAGGCCTCGCCGATGCTCCCGGTAATAATACGACCGCCGTATTCCGGAGCAAGCACGGCGTCGGGCGCCGCGGACCCGGGCGTATGGGCGGGACTTCGCTCCGAGAATCGCTTCTCTTCGTCGACGGTGTCGGCAGGCTGAGTCGAGTCACAGCCGGCGACAAGCAGCCCCAGCAGAATACAGGACAGCATGGCTATCAATCCGGGTTTCATTATTCTTCTTTCCCCTGTTGCCATTTTCCCCAAAATGGATATACATCGTGGAAAACGTGGCCTGTCGGTTCGCAGTGTCAGCCACAAAGCAGAGCTTGCCCATAACGCCCGAGAACACATGACGCGTATCAGGCTCCGTCAACCGCACCCGGTCGCGCGTCAGTTTCAGTATGGAGCAGAGCGAAAAAAAAGCCAAGCATGGCTTGATTCCCTGTATTTTTTTGATTATTTGTCCCTTTCTTCTCCGCGTCAGGAAAGACAATGCCAGAAATTTTCAATGTCTACAAATAGTTATTTTTTCAGGGAGCAGTAAAGCCTTATGGAGAAGTTCGACGAGAGCAAGGTAAAAGCCCTCCTCCAGGAATTCGTGAAGGATTCGGTCCCGGAGTATATCCTTGATGGAGCCCAGTACATCATCGCCAACGGGGGTATTCAAAAACTCAGTCTGCGGAAAAACGAGAATATCTGGGACGTCGAGGGGAATATCCAGGGCGAGGATTTCCAGATCTATTCATCCGAATTGACGCTCAACTTCACGGAAAGTGGCGTCACCTACTACTGTAATTGCCCGGATTCCTTCTCAGGAGTCTGCCGGCATGTGGCTGCTACGGTTATCAAATTCCTCGCCTCGCTGGATACGGGCGGCGAAGACGAGCCCGCGTTGCCCAAGTCGGAGTGGCGGCAGACTTTTCGCAGTTTTTTTTCCTCCGACCCGGAGCCTGAGCCGGGCCGGCATTATTACGTATTCAATTTCTTTCCCGAGCCGGGCCGGCTTCAGGTTGCGCTGTTCCGGGCCAGACAGAACAAGTCCGGGCTGTCCACCGTCAAGACGGCGATCACCCTGGAGCAGATCATCCGCAACCCGGACTGGGCGGAACTGTCGCCACTGCTGCCCAAGGTCGCCGAGCAGATCGAAAAATACATCGGCTACGAGGGCCATCGGGTCGAATTGCCCGACGCGCTGCTCACCCTGCTGTTCCGGGCCATAAAAAAAGAGTACTACCTGTTCTGGTGCGACACCGAGCAGCCCGTCCGCATCGAAGAAAAGAGCATGCGGCTGATGCTCAAACCGCAGCTCGGCCCCGATGGCCTGCGTTTCGAGGTCATGCTTGGCCGCGAGGGCAAGGCCCCGTTCTCCATCGTCGGGCAGGAGGCCTTCTTTTATGGGCAGATGCCCCTGTGGGTCTGCTGGAACAAAGGATTCTATCCCGTACAGACAGGGCTGGATTCCAGGCTGGTCCAGGAGCTTGTCGAAAATCCGCCGCTCATTCCCCACAACGATATCTCCGAATTTCTTGATCGCGTCTGGACCAAACTGCCGGCCTCGGATTTGCACGGTCAGGAAGAATTCCTGAACCACATCAAGCCGATCTTCGTGCCCGCGCAACACTCGCCCAAATTGTTTCTGGGCGAGGAAGGCAGCCTGCTCACCCTGCAGATTCAGAATGTCTATGAAACCGAGCACGGCGAAATCAGCCTGCCCGGCCCCAACCCCGACATGCAGACCGGCAGTTATCAGGTCGACAGCAAGGCCTTTCTCATCCTGCGGGATCGCGAAAAAGAGGCGCTGCTGCAGCAACAGCTCCAGGAGCTGCATTTTCAGCCCCGCAGCAACGCCATGTGGTTTCTCGAACCCGAGGAGGCAATCGCCTTTCTGCTCGACGGCTACCCCAAACTGGTCGAATCCTATCGGATTTACGGGGAAAAAGATCTCACGCGCTACAAGGTCAGACTCAGCCAGCCGGTGATCGTGGCATCCGTCGAAAGCAAGGAAGAGGAAAAATGGTTCACGCTCGATCTGAACGTGCAGTACGACGATCAGAAAGTCCCCATCGATAAAATCTGGAAAGCCTGGACCCAAGGCAAGCGGTACGTCCAGCTCAAAGACGGGTCCTACACCAGTCTACCCGAGACCTGGCTCAAAAAACTGGGGCACAAGCTCAAGGCCCTCGGACTTGACCCGGACAAGCCGCCGCAGCGAACCTTCAAGCAGTTCGAAGCGCCCGTGCTGGACAAGATACTCGATGAGCTTCCAGAGGCGACGACGGATTCCTTCTGGAATAAACTGCGCAACAACATCAACAATTTCAACGAAATCAGACAGCTTGCCGTGCCTGCCGGCCTCCAGGCGACGCTACGGCCCTACCAGGTGCAGGGCCTCAGCTACCTCAATTTCCTCCGGGAGTACGGCTTCGGCGGAATCCTTGCCGACGAAATGGGTCTGGGCAAGACCATCCAGACCCTGGCTTTCGTCCAGCACATGGTCAACACCGGCCATAACGGCCCCAACCTCATCGCCGTGCCCACCTCCGTGCTCCCGAACTGGGAACGGGAGGCGGAAAAATTCGTGCCCAATCTGGAACGGCTCGTCATCTACGGCACCCGCCGCGAGGGCATGTTCAAAAAAATCAAGAAGGCCAACCTGGTGCTGACAACCTACGCGCTGCTGCGCCGCGACCTCGAAGAACTCCAGAAATACGAGTTCAATTCCATCATTCTCGACGAAGCGCAGAACATCAAGAATCCGAACACGATCACCGCGCGCTCGGTGCGCAAGCTGGCCTCCAAGCTCAGAATCTGTCTCTCCGGTACGCCCATCGAAAACAACCTGTTCGAACTCTGGTCGCTCTTCGAGTTCCTCATGCCCGGTTTTCTCGGCTCGCAGCACTCTTTCCAGCGCGGCATCGTCAAGCCCATCAAGGACGGCGACGACGAATCCCTCGAATTCCTGCGCACGCGGGTCAAACCCTTTATTCTCCGCCGCACGAAAAGCGAGGTCGCCAAGGACCTGCCACCCAAGGTCGAGAGCACCTATTACTGCGCGCTGGCCGAAGGACAGATCGATCTGTACGCCGCGCTGGCCAAAAAGCTCAAGGAACAGGTCCTGCAAACGGTCGACGAAAAAGGCCTGGCCAAGAGCCAGATGTCCATCCTCGACGCGCTGCTCAAGCTGCGGCAGATCTGCTGCCACCCCAGACTGCTCAAGCTGGATATGCCGGGCTTCACCACCAACCTGCCCTCCGGCAAGTTCGATGCCTTCAAGGACATGGTCACCGACATCATCGAAGAAGGCCACAAGGTGCTCGTCTTCTCCCAGTTCGTCCAGATGCTGCACATCATCCGCTCCTGGCTGGTCATCAACGAAACCCCCTTCGCCTATCTCGACGGCTCCAGCAAGGACCGCTTCGAACAGGTCGATCGTTTCAACAACAGTCCCGATATCCCCATCTTCCTCATCTCGCTCAAGGCCGGCGGCACGGGACTGAATCTGACCAGCGCCGACTACGTCCACTCCGACCCCTGGTGGAATCCGGCTGTCGAAAACCAGGCCACGGACCGTACCCACCGCATCGGGCAGACCCGGCAGGTCTTCTCCTACAAGTTCATCTGCCAGAACACCGTGGAGGAAAAGATACTCAAGTTGCAGGAAATGAAGCGTAGCGTGGCCGAATCCATAATCCCCGGCCAGGAAGCCTGGAAAACCCTGACCCGCGAGGACCTGGAACAGCTGTTCGAGGTATAAGCCCGCGCCGATACGCCGCCTGGACTGACCGGCGGTCTCGGCGACGGCGAGCGGTCAACAAAGACCTGATTCAGCCGGAGTGCTCGTCGTGCAATGCCGCGTGCATGGCTTTCAATGCCTCCAGGGTGCGGCTCTGCAGGTTGACCCGGCCGCGGATGTTTTCCCACCGATAAACGCTGGCAGCGGAGACGCCCAGGCGCTCGGCAAAGTCTGCGGGCTCGAGGCCGAGGCGTTTTCTCAGACCCGCAATGCGCGGACCCGTGGGCGCAAAGACCGCCCTTTTCGCCTTTCTGGTTGCGACGGCTGCGGACTCTCTGACCGGGGAAACGGATTCGGGCGGCGACGTCGGCGCTGGCGCAGACTTCTCCCGGAGTTCACGCGCGCGCGCCTTACCGTGATCCGCCTTTGGCAACGCCTCGGCAGCAGCTTTTCTCCCCCTGGCGGGCTTGCTGGTCTTCGGGGCCGGCGGAGCCGAGGACGCTGGAGCCGAGGCAGGCGTCAGGGCCGTCGTGTCGGCGAACTCGATTCCGAAGATATCGGACAACGAGTCATCGCTGAGCGCGTTGTCGCCGCAGGGCTGGCCGTCCGGCAAGCTGATCCCCGCGGCGATGAGCGCCTGCGGATCCACTCCGCGCAGGAGAAACAGCAGGCCCGGATCGGTATCCAGACGGCTGCCCACGCCGTAGAGCACGGCGGCCACATGCTTGCACATGACGGCGCTGTCCGGGCAGCTGCACGCAAGGCGAATCTCCCTGGGCAAGGGAAACAGGCCCTCGTTCTGCTCGGTGACGATGCGCATGACCTCTGACGACAGCTTGCCCTGAAGCAGCTCGATAAGCGAGGCAATCTGCCCGGCGCAACGCTGCACGATGCGCTCCCATTTGCCCGAATCCAGCGGCTGCACCGTGATACCGACCCGATACAGCTCCGTGCCGCTCACGAAGGCCTCAATCTTTCCCGGCTGCACGGCCAAGTGGCAGACCGAGCCGTTGCGAACGTAGGTCCGGCCGCGCGGCAGGCGATTTTCGTAATCGGAAAAGGACTCCAGATGCCCGCACCAGCCTTTGCCCCAGAAGCTAGCGGCAATGGTGCGGCCCGCGATGCAGACCGGCTGCACCTGCTGGCCCTGCTTGCGCAGCTTGTCCATCTCTTTTTGCGCCCTGGCGCGGCGCGCGGCAACCGGAACATACTCCCGGAACTGATATCCCCATCCCATCGTCTTTCCTCCTGCCTCAGGCCGACGTCGCGCTGTTCAGGTCCAGGCGCACCAGCCGCAGCAACTCCTGGTCGGGCAGTTCGGTAAGCCGTACCTCCCCGGCGCCGGAAAGTAACTGCTCGGCCAGTTCGCGCTTTTCACTGATGAGCGCGTCGATGCGCTCCTCGATGGTACCCCTGGTCACAAACTTATGGACAAGCACATTGCGTTTCTGACCGATTCGAAAGGCCCGGTCCGTGGCCTGGTTCTCCACGGCGGGATTCCACCAGCGGTCGAAATGAATGACCTGGGACGCGGCCGTGAGGTTCAGCCCCGTGCCCCCGGCCTTGATGGAGAGCACGAAGAAGGGCGGCCCGTCCTCCTGCTGAAACTGGTCCACCAGGCCCTTGCGCCGGCTCACGGGCACGCCGCCGTGCAGCACCAGCCCGGGACGGCCAAACACGGCCTCGAGCTGCTCCTCCAGAGCCGGGATGATTTCCCGAAACTGCGTGAAAACGAGCACCCGCTCCTGTCGCTCGGCCAGCTCCTCGCACAACGTCCTCAATTGCAGAAACTTCCCGCCACGCTCCGGCGAGAAATCACCGTCGCCGCTAAACTGACCGGGGTGGTTGCATATCTGCTTGAGCCGCATCAAGGTCTGCAGGACCAGCCCGCGTCTGGCCATGGCTTCAACCGTTTCCAACGTCCTGGCCATATCATCAACCACGCGCGCGTACAGCCGGGCCTGCTCCTTGCTGAGAAAACAGTGGCGCGTGGCCTCGGTCTTGTCGGGCAAGTCGGCGATGATCGAACGGTCGGTCTTGAGCCGGCGCAGGATGTACGGGGAAACCAGCCGGCGCAAAGGGCCGAAGCGATCCTCGCGGCCTTCTTCCATGCCCTTGACAAAGCCTTTGAAGCGGTTGGCCGTGCCCAACAGCCCGGGATTGAGAAAATCGAAAAGCGCCCACAGATCGCCGAGACGGTTCTCCACGGGCGTTCCGGTCATGACGATACGCGCCCGGGCCTTGAGTTTCCTGGCCGCCTTGCTCTGCGCCGTGGCGTGGTTCTTGATCGCCTGCGCCTCGTCCAGAATGACCAGCCGCCAGGGGTGTTCGCCCAGCCAGGCCAGACGCCCGAGCATGGAATAGGTCGTTATCGCCACGTCGCAGCTCGCGCGGAGCCTTTCCGGACGGCTGGCAATAGCCTCGAGTTCGGCCCGGCCGGTTTCGGCGGGATGCAGAAACAGCAGCCGCAGCGACGGGGCGAAGCGTTGTGCCTCGGCCCGCCAGTTGCCAAGCAGCGAGGCAGGCAGCACCAGCAACGACGGCGGCCCGGACGAATCGGCCGCCAATTCCTGCAGCAGCGCCAGCACCTGCAGGGTTTTGCCCAGCCCCATGTCGTCGGCCAGACAGGCGCCCAGTCCCAGACCGGTCAACAGCCGCAACCAGGCGAAGCCGTCGCGCTGGTACGGACGCAGGACGCCGTTCAGCGGGCCGGGAGCCTCGCCGACCGCCATCCCGGCCGGATTGCGCAAACGATCGAGCAGCTCGCGCATGGCGCTTCCCGCAACGACCTCGCTCCACTCCCTCTGAATGTCGTCCCCGTCCCTGCCCCCCAGATCGGGCGGCGCCCCGGCCAGCAGGCGCATACCCTCGATAAAGGAAATTTCGCCATCCCTGGCCCGCTCTTCGAGACCCTGCCAATGATCGAGCGCCTCCTGGAGCCGCCGCGGATCCAGCTCCACCCATTGCCCCTTAAACTGCACCAGCCCGGCCGGTCCGTTGAGCAGCTCCTTCAGCTCGGCCTTGCTCAGGCGCTGGCCGCCCAACGCCGTCTCGACGCGGAAATCAAGCATCCCGGAGGCGCCCAGGCTGTTTTTCCGGATATCACCGATGACGACCTTGACGCCGGGACGAGGCCGTTTTTTCCACCAGTCCGGCAAGCGTACCGTCAGTCCGCTCTCCTCCAGCAGCGGCGCCGAACGCAACATCGCGTAGGCCCGGGATACGTCCCAGGCCATGGGACGGTAAATATCGCCACGCTCCACCAGGTCCTTGACCCAGTCGCAACGCGTGGCAGCCTCCTGCACCGGAGTCAGCAGCTTGAGCAAGGCGGGCTTGTCCCCGGCGCCGGCGTACAGCTCCAGGGCCTTACGCAGGGGCAAATGCGTAACCTGACCGCTCGCGCCTACGCCGGTCGTAAAACTGGCCATAAAGGCAAAAGGCCGACTCGCGTCGTTTTTGTTCTCCGCCAAGTGAAAGGTAACGCGACCGACCTGATTCCAACGAGGTGCACGCCGGTGCAGAAACGCCTCGACGCCGCCATCAGCGCGCACGGCCTCCCTCACCCAATGCCCCAGGGCCTCCCAGATGCGGGCCAGAAGCGCGGGATCGAGATACTCGCCGCCAACCATGGGCGGCGAGGCCTCGACCCAGGCCCCAAGCTCGTCCGCAAGCGGCGGCTCGATGACGATGTCCGGCCCCGGACTCTGAAGATGACAGAGCCGGGTCAGATACGCGGCCGCCAGCCGCGACCAGAAACGCATACACGCGGTCCGCGCGCCGACATCGCTTTTGGCGGCCAGCAAAAACAATCCTTCGCGCCAGTCGACCCGAAAGGCCTGTTCGTGCGGGGAAAAAGCCTGAACCTGTTCTGAGGGACCAGCTTCGAGGGCAAGCCGTCCGGAGGGCAAGAGACGAATGTCGGGCATCGGTCTTCTACGCGCGTTCGTCAGCCTGCATGTGGCGCCGGCTGCGGACACTCATCTACACCGACGACGCCTAGAGCACAAGGAACGCTATCATTCACAATATGACGGGATTCTGCGGCGCACGAAGGCATGAACCAGGCCCTCGACAGCGACGCTCTATTCCACGTAACCTACGAGGCGGTATAACTATTTAATCTATATTTATATACAACTTTTATATATAAATTTATTCATATATAACCAACTAAAAGATTTAAAAGCAAAATTACAATGATTATCATGATAAATTTCATTTATTGCATTTTTTTTCAAATCTAGAACCAGAATTATTGCCGGCTCTACTCGATAGTAAACAATTATCTATTAATAAAAACAATAGAATTTTGTTACTATCTATTAAACAGATTATGATGTAAAAAAATTATTTTAAATGGCGCGCTCCTCAAGTTTTGATAGCTTTGTCTATGAAGCTGCCAGCTAATGATCGAGACGTAGCCAACTTTGAAAAAAAGGAGGATACTCATCTTTGTGTCGTACGTCTCAGGCAAGTTGGTTGCTTGCCGATAATGACGCTTTTCAGTAGGTTCGGGGACAGCCGGTTCTGGTCGGGAAGCGAGGTCATTCATGTCGGATATGTCCCTGCTCTGCAAGGCCCTGATCCGCGAGGAACTCAGGGAGCGGGAGCCCCTTTTTGGTCACTGGCGGGTGACGGGATTCATCGGCGCCGGCGCCAATGGCTGCGTCTTCAAGATGGAGCGCCAGGATCTCGGACAGAATTTCGTAGCCGCGCTCAAGGTCATTCCCATGACCATCGACTCTCGCCGGACCCGGGGTGGGGCCGAGGTGTCGCTGGAGGCGTCTATTGGTCGGGATGCCAAGGAAATTCTCCATCTCTACCGTCTTTCCGGGCACACCAATGTCGTCGGCTGGCACAATCATCAGATTATCGAAAAGCGCGAAGAAGACGCGCTCCAGGTCTTCATCCTGCTGATGATGGATTATCTGCCCAATTCGCTGGGCGAAGAGCTCAAACGCGGCCCCTTGCCCGCGGAGCGCGCAATTGATCTGCTGATCGGCTGTCTGCACGGCCTCGAGCATATCCACAAACATCATATCATCCATCGTGACATCAAGCCTGCCAATATATTCATTGCCGAGAGCGATGTGCCCAAGATCGGCGATTTCGGCATTTCCCGTCAGATGAGCGAATCCAGCCAGGCGCAGACCGTTGCCGGAACCCCGGTGTACATGGCGCCCGAGGTGTTCAGCGATCCGTCCGGTCGGGGCTATGACGAACGCGCCGATATCTATTCCATGGGGCTCGTCGCCTACGAAATGCTGGAAGGGTGGTTACCTTTCGAGACCGAATCGACCACCCGCGCAGAAATGGTCCAGAAACGCTTTGCCGGGCGGCAGATTGTTTTTACGCGTGAGTTGCCTCCGGGATTGACAGAGGCCATCCTTCGGGCCTTGCGCTACGATCCCGCGGCCCGTTTTCCGTCGGCCAAGGCCTTTCGCGAGGCTCTGGAGACCGTCCGCCAGGGACCCAAAACCGCGCGTCCGCTGTTGGGTGGAGCGCGCCTGTTGGCGCGGCCGGGATTGAAAGCGGACAGGCCGGAGGGCAAGCCGCCCGGACGAGGGAGGCCGGACCTGCCGTTTTCTACGGCGGCGCTTGGCCGCGGGCGCGGACCTGACGGCTTCATGGACGTTTTCCCCACCATTGCGGCGCCGAAGCCGTCGCATCCGGCGACGACGAAGACCACTGTCGCCGGCAAGCTCTGGCAGAAGCCGGGCCGCCCCCTACCCGATCCGGACAGCGAGGAAACCCTGCTTCTGGAAACCGCCGCAACGCAGCGCCGGCCAGGGCCTGCGCCCAAAGCGCCGGAAAACGTACCTCCCCCGCGTTTCGCACGCGATGCAGGGCGTCCGGCAGGAGCCGACGATCAGGACGCGACGTTGGCGGCGACGCGCAAAGCGCCGCCCCGGCCCGCGGCAGGCCCGGAAGACGATACCGTGTACGTGGCCACGGCTGCCTTTGAAACCATCAATCTCGGCGACTCTAAACCCTCGCTCAAGCCGTTGCCCCATAGGCCGCATTCAGCCAGGGAAGCGTCCGCCCGGGCGACCGATGAGCACGCCGACCAGCCTGGCGGCGGGTTGGAGGACTGGTGCGCGCCTGACCTGACTTTCGGACCGGAGACGACTTCCGCAAGCAGCGAGGAAGAAGAACCGGAGCAGGACAAGGAGCGGAATGCTCTTCTTCCCGGTTCGGGAACCAGGCCTGGACGATCAATTCCTCGCCGTCTGGTCCGCATCATCGAATGCGACGCTGCCATAGATTTTGTCATCTATACGCGTCTGGTCTGTGAAAAAATCATCGAACTGGCGCGGCAACAGATTGCCGCTCACGGGCATGTTCCCGTAGAACTTGGCAACCGTCTCTCCCCGCGCGTGGACGAAAAACATTTCTGTGGCGGGATCGTGTCGTTGGGGCTGGTCGACACGATGATCATGGCCGAAATGGAGATCTGGAAAAAATATCACTATGAGGTCGAAAACTTGATCGACGGGGACGGCTATCGCATCATTCCGAAATATCTTGGTTTTTATTTGCAGCGGGGAGAAAAACGGATTATCAAGCCGGAAAATTTGCAGTTGCTGGCCTTTTCTCTGTATTCGCTCGCCGACTGATCCTGCCAGTAGTCCGCAGCAGGCCGGTTTTCTCTGAAGGCGCAGAGCAAAGACCCTCCGGTTTCCGGTCGCTATCGCGTCAACAGTGCTGCTACGCTCCGGAGTCGCCCGCGGCACTGCCCGGGCCTGTTGCCGCATGGAAACCCGGGCTACTTTTTCAATCCCGACGGGCCTATCTTGTCACCCAGCATGGCTTCAATGAGTACTTTGGCGCGTTGCGCCAGGCGCGTGACTTCGGGCTTGGAGACCTGATCGTCGGCGCCGACGGATACGCCCTTGTGGCGGAGTTTATCCGTAATGATCGATGAAAACAGGATGACGGGCAGATCCTTGAGCAGGGAATCTTCCTTGATGCGCTTGGTAAGGTTGTGGCCGTCCATGCGGGGCATTTCGATATCCGAGACCACGACCTGCACGTAGTCGTAGATTTTCTTGTTCTCACTCTCGGCCACTTCTTTGATAGACTTAAGTTTTTCCCAACAGTCGCGGCCGTTGGTGAAGGCTTCGACCTCGAAATTAGCCTTCTGGAGCAGGTCCTTGAGCATGGCTCGGATCAATCCCGAGTCTTCGGCCACGAGAGCCCGGAAGCGGCGTTCGGAGGCCCAGTCAATGGCCTCGTCGAGCTTCAGTCCCAGCGCAGGATTGAGATCGGCCACGATTTTTTCGAGGTCCAGGAGGAAGACGATGCGCCCTTCGAGCTTGACGACACCGGTTATGGAGTTGGAACTGACCGAGGCCATGTAGTTGTTGGGCGACTCCACATTTTCCCAGCTGATACGGTGAATGCGGGTCACACCGGTAACCATGAAGGCCGTAGTCACGTTGTTGAACTCGGTGACGATGACCTTGGGAGGTTCCTGCTCGATACGCTGTTTGCCCAGCCAGACGCTCAGATCGACGATGGGGATGATCCGTGATCGCTGATTGAAGGCCCCAAGCACGGAGGGATGGTTGACTTCCGGCAGGGCCGTGATCTTGGGCATCCGGATAATTTCCAAGACCTTGGCGACGTTGACGCCGTAATAGCCTTTGTAGGTCGACTCGTCCTCGGACTGGGGTTTTTCCTCGAGATAGAATTCGACGATCTCGAGTTCATTGGTACCAGCTTCCAAGAGAATGTTTGTCTGCGCCATGGGGCTCCCTCCGGGCTGCGAGCGTTTCAGGCTGCTTTGAACAGCAGGTTACACGGCTTTGAGTTTTTCTTCAATGGCATCGATGATCTCTCTGGGCGTTGACGCCCCACCGGTCAGGCCCAGAGTTGAGAAATGGCGAAGGCGATCCATGGGGAGTTGTTCCGGAGTTTCGACATGCACGCAGAAAACCCCTTCCGCGGCGATGACACGGGCCAGACGCCGCGTATTGCCGCTTTCGAAACCGCCTGCCACGACCATTGCCGGTACGGTACGGGCGATATCGACAGCTTCCTGTTGTCGTTCCTTGGTGGCGTCGCAGATGGTATGCAGCACGGGCAAATCGTTTCCAAGCATCTCACGGAGCGTAGCCACTATCGTATCGAAGCGCGAACGGTCCTGGGTCGTCTGGGCAGCGATGAAATAAGGAAGCCCGGAATCGATCGGATGCTCTTCCAGTTGTTCGAGCGAATCGAATACCAGCGAGTCTTTTCGCGCATAGCTGAGCAGCCCCTTCACTTCGGGATGATCGGCTTCACCGAAAAGCAGGAGCCGTCTGCCCTGTGCGGTCTGTTCAGCAATGAGCACCTGGGCCTTTTTAACCTTCGGACAAGTCGCGTCGATGATATCAACTCCGCGCTGACGCAGGCGCTCCTCGACGGGCTGGGGGATGCCATGCGCACGGATGACCACCTGACTTCCGGCGGGTATATCCTCGGGCGTCAGCCTGCAACACTTGGGGATTATGGATGATTGGCCCCAAGGTGTAAAGAGGCTTTTCCTCGTGGTTCTGGACCAGGGCATCGAGTTTGCGCAAGGCCAGCCCGACCCCCATGCAGAAACCGGCCGTCCTGGCCCGTACGACCTTCATACCCGCACCCCTTTCCCTGGAGGATTCACAGAAGACCGCCGCCGCTTTCATGGGCTTCCAGGCCAGGGCACTGCAGGCAATCCGTGAGTAATGCGTCCATTTCCTGCCATGAACTACAGGAAACAATTTTTTTTCGCAATGCGCGCGCGCCATCGATCGAGCGTATGTACCGGGGAATGAAGCCACGCATCCGGAGCAACGCCAGATGCGGGTTGCCATGCTCGCGTGACAGGGAAATATGCCGGCGGATGAGCCCCAGCAGTGCCTGGATATCGTGAGGCGCCATATCCGCCGCCTCCTTTTTTGCGCGTTCGCCCGGTGTCGGGGAAGGAGCCGACGTATGCCACAACTGCCGGAGACGTCCGAACACGGCCGGATCCGCCAATGCTCCGCGCGCGAACATGACGCCGGCAACTCCGGTCGATTTCAGGCAACGCAGCCCCTCCGCCGCGTTGTGCAAATCGCCGCTGGCCAGGACCGGGATGGAAACCGCCTCAACCAGTCGGGTCAACGCCGACCAGTCGGCCCGGCCCGAAAAGCCTTGACTCGCGCTGCGCGGATGCAACGTAAGCCAGCCTGCGCCCGCCGCCTCGAGCGCCTGGCCGAGTTCTACGAAAAGGCTCGCATCGACGGGAGGCACCAGGCGGAATTTGACGCCAACGCCCCAGGGTGCGGCCTGTGCCGCCATGGACCGGACCAGTGAAACCAGATTCTCCCGGCTCCGCTCATCCTTGAGCATGGCCGCGCCACAGCCGTTGCGGACCACCTTGGGAACCGGACAGCCGGCATTGAGGTCGAACCAGCGCATTCCCGACTGCTGCAACCGCTCCATGGCTTCGAGAACAATGTCGATCTGGCAACCGTACAATTGGACCACCAGCGGATCGTCGGCCCCGCACGTGGCGATCAGTCGTTGTGTGCCGGGACTGTTATAGAGCAACCCCTTGGCGCTGACCATTTCGCTGCACGCGCAGGCAGCCCCGTATTCCCGACAAAGCAGCCGAAACGCCAGATCGGAGTACCCGGCAAGCGGCGCGAGCCAGGGTTTATCCGGCCCGATGGGTGGAAGACCAGGAGAATACGCGCGAGTCATTGCAACGCCAGCCCGGAGGCAGGACCCGACCGGTAAAGACCAGCCATCGGCACCTGCCTCCGGGAAAAGAGACCTTTCCGCGTGTCGACGCTCAGGCCACGGCAACGACGCTGATGTCGAAGCAAAGGCTCTTTCCGGCCAGAGGATGGTTGCCGTCGAGCGTGACGGCGTCATCGGAAATTTCCGTAACCGTAAAAAGCACCGGACGCTCATCGATCATAGCCTGAAGCATCATTCCCGCTTCCACGCCGTCCGGGATCTCTGCCTTGTCCACAGTAACGACCATCTTCTCATCGTACTGACCGTAGGCCTGATCGGGCTCGAGCGTGACAGAGGTCTTGTCGCCGGCGGCCAGGCCGATAACGGCCTTTTCGAACCCGGGAATGAGATCGCCCTCGCCGACCACAAAGGTAAGGGCATCGCGCTCGATAGACGAATCAAAGACGGCGCCGTCCTCGAGTGTCCCGGTATAGTGAACAGTAACGGTCGATCCTTTTTTCACCTTGGTCATAATGATATAATCCTTGTTATTCTGAAAAAAATCGGTGTGTTGTCGCGGCTGCTCAGGGGAGCTTGTCGGACAGCCTCGGTGTGGCTGGCGTGTCGTTTTGTTTCAATTGCACCACATTTCAAACGCATACTGATTAGTCATCTATACAATACCTCAAAATATGACAAGGGCACCTCGCAGCCATAACCCACAACCACGCAGCCACGTACACCCCGGCGACATTTTTCAGGATCAATTTCAAGCTCGGAGTGCGTTGTCGCGGTGTTATTAAAATGGATTTCATATCGTATTATCTATTTCGCGGCTTCTCAGGTCCCCTGGTGGCTGTATTTTGGACGCAATCCATCTGTAAGTAGCGCTTTTTTGGTTTTTGCGTTGGCTGTCAGAACGAATCAAGCGCAAATTCAATCAAACTCCGTCGTAGTAATATAGTATAGTTGCATGTGCGCCCAAATAAGCGTGACATCCATGCCAGTGTGGCACTTTTCTATTGATTATTACGCCGTACAAAAGCCAATTTATTAGATGTGATATTCAAAAAAGAATTGAGTGCATCGACTTCATTCGGCATTCACGCTTTACCTTGAACTTGCTTGTCATCCCATTCCGATTTGTGAAATGCCACGAAAAAACGAAATATGGACGACGGCGCGGGTGGGGCGCGTTTTCGTTCTTTGTGCCAGCGTCGGTGTAAGGCTCGTCGTTCCTGCCGCGGGAGCCCACGCGTCAGACAAGCCTCGAGATTGCTGTCAAGCGTCACAAATCCCCCGACAAACTCCCGAGCCGGAAGAAAAAAAGAGAACCGGGTTGCAGACTATGATCATCACGATACAATGCTGGACAAGTAATGGCAGTGTACCCGATTAGCAGAAAAGCCGGACCTGCAGATCATGCAGCGAAGTCATGCCCTCGGCGGCGCCGCGGAGACGGGGGCATAGCACGGGATCGCAGCCCAGACGTCTGGCCTGGACGAGGCGGATGTCGTGCCCGGCGACAGGGCGTATCTGGCCATTCAGGTCGACCTCGCCCCAGAAAACCGCTCGCTCGGGCAAGGGCCGGTCATAAAACGAGGAGAGCGTGGCCGCCACCAGGCCGAGATCCAGGCCTGGGTCCGGCATCCGGAGCCCGCCGCCGAGCTTGGCGTAGATATCGAGCTGGCCAAGATTGAGTGACAGGCGCTTTTCCAGCACCGCCA
>CAZGAH010000008.1:46095-48918 GCA_964523295.1 uncultured Desulfovibrionaceae bacterium
AGGCCCGTACCGCGCGGGAAGGACAGGTTACTGGGGGTGGCCAGGGCCTGTACCTCGACGGCGAAGGGCCGTTGCCCGTCCAGGGCCATGACCACGGCCGCGCCGCTCAGCGACGGGTCGCGTTCTCCGAGAAACAGGGTCGAGGGATCATCAACGACGCGCAATCCCTGCCCGCCCATTTCCAGCACGAGCAATTCCTGATTCGGGCCGAAGCGGTTTTTGAGCACGCGCAGGATGCGGTGCGCCTGTTGACGCTCGCCGTCCATGGCCAGGACCGTATCGACCATGTGCTCGAGCAGCATCGGCCCGGCGATCTGCCCGTCCTTGGTCACATGACCCACAAGAAGCAGGGCGAACGTATGGCGCCTGGCCGCCTCGATAAGCTCGGTCGCCACCGCCCGGACCTGGCTGACGCTGCCCGGCAAACCATCGGCACGCGCCGAATGCAGCGTCTGGACGGAATCGACGATCAGCAGCTGAACGCGTTGCTGCTCCACCGTCAGGACCACGTCTTCGACGCTCGACGTGGCCAGCGCCAGCAGCCCCGGATGCAGCACGTCCAGGCGCCCTGCCCGCTCCTTCAGCTGCGTCAGCGACTCCTCGCCCGAGGCGTAGAGGCAGCTGAGTCCCTGCTTTGCCACGGCGCCAGCCACCTGAAGCAGCAGCGTGGACTTGCCTATGCCCGGAGCTCCGCCGAGCAGCACCGCGCCCCCGGCCGGCAACCCGCGTCCGAGCAACCGATCAAGCTCCCCCATGCCCGAACCGTACGCCTGCGCGGTGTCCATGGAGACCGCGTGCAGCGACTCCGCTCTGGCAGTGCTGCACGCGGACGGACCACGCAGCGCGGCGCTGGCCGGAGCGCTGACAGCGTGTACCGTATTCCACGCGTGACAGCGGGGGCATTGGCCCTGCCACTGGGGACTCTGCCGACCGCAGGCGGAGCAGACGAATATTTCCTTTTTTTTCACAGAAAACGACTCGGAGACCGGGCACTCGGAAGGGCAGCGACGCGTTGCCGGCATTCCCTCCCGCCCCGGCCCGGTGGGCAGGAATTATTGTTTGGGCGGATCCTTGGCCTCGATGACCTTGATCCCGAACTCCTGGACCGTATCCGGCGGATTATAAAAGGCGACGACAAAGGGAACTTCACCGTTGGGGGCGACGTTGGTGTTGACCGTGAGCACGCCGACCTTGTTGTTGATTGCGGCCTCCAGCTCCTGCTCGGACAGCATCTGCAATTGAAACAAGGAGACGGTATTGCCGCAAAGCAGGGACTTGCTCAACACGGCTGCGCCCTGGCGATCGTAGAGCGTGGCCTCGATCTTGATGAGTTCTTTGGACGTGGAAAACTTGTTGACGACCTTGCCCTGCACGACGAACAGCTTGCCGACTTTTTCATTGTCCACGTAGAACTGATTGACGTCCTGAAGGGAGAAGTCCTTGATCTGGTCGGTAGAGACGCTGGCGCCGGGTGCGGGCGCCTCGGTCTTTTTTTCAAGAAAGGGAAGATACCGGAAGAGCAGGTCTGGAGCGAAAAAATACAGGCCGCCGGCCGCAAGCAGCAGGACGAGCACAAGGCCCGCGCCGATGATCGGGCCACGCTTGCTCTTTCCAGAGGTTTTCCGTCCTTTTTTGCCCTTCGATTTGCCTTTGACGGGTTCGTCCTCGTCGGCCAGGTTGAATTCCTCGGCAACCGCACGATGGGGCCCGGATTTGGGCCTGGAGGGCGCCTCCGGCTCTGCTTCCTCCCCAAAGAGATCGTCGTCGGATTCGGGCTCTTTGCCTCGGGCCGGCGGCGCGGCGCTCTTTTTGGGAGGGCTTTCCCCGAGCAGAGCGTCGAGGTCGCTGTCGTCGGCATCAAAGGACGCGGCCTGCTTCTTGGGGGGCTCGAGGGCGAAAACCTTGGCGCAAACGGAACACTTCACCTTTCGCCCGGTCCGGAATTCCTTATCGGGGAAATTGTATTTCGTCTCGCAATGAGGGCACTTGAGAATCATTCCCGACCCGCGTCAGCCGCGCAAGGCGCTGAAGTTGTCACGTTTTTCGTTTCCAGGCGGACTATTGTTGAAAGCGTTACCGCTGTCAAGTGCAGGCCGGCGGCTTCAAACAACGCAAGGACATGGCGCCGTGACCGGAGCACGGGCCACGGTCAACGGCTGTGCAGCGACCTGGCCTTGCCTTCGCCAATGACGACACCCTGGGCGTCAAGCGCCTGAACAGTGATTTCGTACGTGTGGCTTTGCCCGGCAGGCGGACAGGGACCTTTGTACGAGGACAGCGCTCCGGCCGGAATCCGGTTGCCGCCTGCGTAAACGATACTGCCGCCCCCGTGATTATAACCGACGGAATCGAGATCCACCATTCTGGCCTTCAACTGCTTTGTCCCGGTCGGTACGCCCACGACGTGGATTTCAGGAGAAGGACCGCTGGTCAGGCAACCGCCTCCGTCAAAGGCGAAATCGACCTTGAGCGGCGACACGCTGGCCGCATACTTCGACCCGGTCGTCACGCAACCCGGCAGCAACCCGACAAGCATGGCCAAGACAATAAATGCGCGCATAGTTTACTCCTTACCAGAGCAGGTCGTGAATGGAAACACATACGGCATCTATGACACGAAACCCTCGCCACGACAAGAGTCGAATTTAACGTATCGATATCAGGAAAGGAAAAGGGACATTCCCCGACAGCCTCACCAGCGTTCCGCGACGTCGCAACTCAGTTACTCTGCCGACGAGTCGGCGAGGATGTCGCGCCGCGTAGTCACGATGGCAAGATACTGGCACAATCCGTGGTCGATCAGATCGTTACCGGCACTGGCCT
>CAZGAH010000008.1:48928-50866 GCA_964523295.1 uncultured Desulfovibrionaceae bacterium
CTGAACGATGGGACACGCCCCTCGTCGGTACGGGCTTGCCTGGAAGGAAATTTTTTTTCACCTTCTTCTTGACGTTGTTCGGGCATTCGGAGTATACGTCGCCTTCTTCACGACTGGAGGCATAAATCATGTACGCGATTATCGAAACAGGCGGAAAACAGTACCGCGCCGAGGAAGGCCGGGAAATCACGGTGTCCCGGCTCGATGCGGAGCCCGGGAGCGAGGTGTCCATCGAGCGGGTGCTCCTGGTGGGCGGCGACGCGCCTCGCGTTGGCTCTCCGTACGTGACCGACGCTAAGGTCACCTGCGAGGTGCTGGAGCACGGGCGAGGCAAAAAAATCGTGGTTTTCCACAAGTGGCGCCGTAACGATTCACGGAAAAAAAATGGCCATCGCCAGGATTATACCCGGCTGAAGGTCAAAGCCATCGTCAATTAGACGCAGGCGCGAGAGGTAACATACCATGGCTCATAAAAAAGCAGGCGGCAGTTCGCGCAACGGACGCGACAGTCAAGGGCAACGCCGCGGCGTCAAGCGCTATGGCGGACAAAAGGTTCTGGCCGGCAACATCCTCGTGCGGCAGCTTGGCACGAAATACCACCCGGGTCAGAACGTCGGCGTTGGCAAGGATTTTACGCTGTTCGCGCTTATCGACGGCGTCGTGAAATTCGAGAAGTATTTCCGCAACCGCAAAGAAAAAACCCGGATTCACGTACTCAGCGTACCGACACCGGCGTAAGGCCTTTCAAAAAGCCCGGGGGGCTGACTCGCGCTGAGAGCAATGCTTCTCCTGCGCCTGTTCAGCTCTTCGGGCTTTTTGTGTCCGCTATCGTCCACCGTAGCCGTTCTCCCATCGCGGTCTCACCTGCTCACGACGTCTTTCCCGCTTCGGTCTGAACGACATTGCCGGCTCGCGAGCGCCGGACCTGCTATCGGCCCGGCGCTTCGTCTCCTGCGCGTAGGATCTGCCCCCTGCGCCGTCTCTGTATCGCTGCCGGGCTATTTGCCGGCGCGGCGTTTGGCCGCCGCGACAAGCTCCCGGTACACGGTCAGCATTTCCGGATGCTCCTCGTACATCAGCTCCGGATGCCACTGCACCCCGAGAATAAAGGTCGGTCCGTCATAGTGAATGCCCTCGATCACGCCGTCGGCGGACATGGCAACCACGCTGAAATCCTTGGCCAGCGTGCGTACGGCCTGGTGGTGGAAGCTGTTGACGCCGAGGGCCTGCGTGCCCATGACCTGGGCCAGCCAGCCCTGTAGCGTGACCTGATGGGCCACGTCCTTGCCGGGCAGGGAGGTGCGATGCAGGGCCACATCCTTGCCGTCGAGCGAAATATCCTGCCAGAGGGTACCGCCGAAGGCGACGTTGATGACCTGTTCGCCGCGGCACACGCCAAGAAGAGGCAGATGTCGCGCAAAGGCGGCCTTGACCAGGGCGAAGTCAAAGGCATCCTGGTCGGGATTGACCTCGCCCAAAAGCTCGTGCGGCGTTTCGTTGTAGCGGGCCGGAGCGACATCGATTCCGCCGATGATCAGCACGCCGTCGATCAGGCGCAATTGCTCCTCGAGAATACTCTGATCCGCTATCGGCGGCAGCACGAACGGCAGCCCGCCCGCGGCGATAATTGCGTTGACGTAGGCCATAGGCGTACGCATCCGGCCCGCCTCGTCGCCCTGTTTCGCGGCGTCGATGCTGGAAGAGATGCCGATAACCGGTTTTTTGACCTCAACAGTCGAATCGACGCGCATGCAGCCGAAGGATAAGAGCAGCAGCAGGCAAAGGAGAAAACGCACGAAAATCAGGTTCGGCATGACGGGCTCCTTATGTTTGGACGTGGCGAATATGATCGGCAAGCCGTCTCGTCGGCCTGGCTCGCCCTGTCTCCCGGCAGCCGCCTGGCGACGAACACCCGGCAGCTAACGGAAAAAACAGCCC
>CAZGAH010000008.1:50936-54505 GCA_964523295.1 uncultured Desulfovibrionaceae bacterium
GAAGGCGAACTCGGCGCAATTTCCACGCTTCCCTGGCTGTCGGAATGATGACACATGCGCGTTTCTCGTCATGGGCCGAACGACCGTTCTGCCCGACATGCACGGCCATTCGTACGCCGAGTGAACAGCTGAAACTGGCATGAATAGTGCATTTTCGTTTCTCACGGGAGCAGTTTTTTCCCTTTTGGCCACGGCTGCGGGCATCGTCGTGCGCCGCGTGAAACGGAAAAGAGGCCTTGCCGGCCTAAACTCGGGGAAAAAATGGCCGATCAATTATTCAGCGCGTGAATGATCGGAGGCAGCCATCGCGCGTAGCGCCGACAGAGTAAGTGAATGGCGGACGGCACTTGTGGCCCGGGCGTTTCTTGGGTAGTGGTCGGTGTCGAACGATTGTCAGGTGAGTGAACGAACCGAGCGAGTCGATGGATATGTTTCACCAGGAGCGGAAATATTACAAGCCGAGCAAGGACGCCCGGGTTCTTGCCATTCTGGATTCCTTGTCCCGGGAAAACGAGTTGTCGCAGAACGAGCTGGGGCGTCGGCTGCGCCTCAGCGGGGCGATGGTCAACCAGTACCTGAAAGAGCTTCAGGACGCGGCGCTGATCCAGTACGAAGCGGTGAACGGCAAGAGTTACCGCTACGTATTGACCAACAAAGGCGAAGAGTCGCGACGGCGGATGTTATCCGGTTTTTCCACCGAGACGATCCAGATTTACAGCGCGCTCAAGGATCTGATCGCTGCGAAGCTGGAGGGGCTCAAGGCCAAAGGATTGACCCGTCTGGTGTTGTTCGGGGCCTCGGAGACCTGCGAGGTCGTGCTTTCGGCTTTGCGAGGCAGCCGTTTCGCGATCATGGCGCTGGTGGACAACGATGTCGGCAAGCATGGCAAGCTGTTTCACGGGTATGTCGTCGCTCCGCCGCAGGTTCTGGAAACCCTGGCGTGTCAGGCCGTACTGATCACATCGTTCGCCTGCCAGGATGAAATTTTCGAACAGTTAGAGCCCGTTCGCCTGAGAAGGGGCCTGGAGGTGGTTAAGCTATGAAACGGACAGCTCTCATACGGCTCAGGTCAGGCAGGCGGATTGGTCCCGGGCAACCATGCTTCGTCGTGGCTGAGATCGGCAACAATCATCAGGGCCAGGCGGCGCTGGCCGCGGAGATGGTTCACGCGGCGGCAGAGTCTGGCGTGCAGGCCGTCAAATTCCAGAAGCGCGACGTGGACGCCATGTTCACCCGAGGCGGACGCGACGCCCCGTATACGGGCGCCAACAGCTTCGGCGCCACGTACGGCGAGCATCGCCGGCAACTCGAACTCGGCGTCGAGGAAATGGCCCGGCTCAAGGAACTGGCCGAATCGCTCGGGCTGGTTTTCTTCGCCTCGGCCTGGGACCGATCGAGCAATGTCCAGATGTACGAACTCGGGGTCGAACTGGTCAAAATCTGCTCTGCCGATCTGGTGAACATCCCCCTGCTGCGGCAGGTCGGCGCCATGGGCCTGCCGGTGATCATGTCCACCGGAATGAGTTCCCTGGCCGACATCGATCTCGCTGTCGACGAACTGCGGCGTTTCCATGACGAGATTGTGCTCCTGCATTGCAACAGCACCTACCCCTGCAAGGAAGAATGCATCGGCCTGCCCGTGCAGCAGCTGCTGCGGCAGCGCTATGGTCTGCCCGTGGGGTACTCCGGGCATGAACGAGGGCTGGGACCAAGCGTTGCGGCCGTGGCCATGGGCGCCTGCGTGGTAGAACGCCATTTCACGCTCGACCGGACCATGCGCGGCACCGATCATCAGGCATCCCTGGAGCCCGAGGACTTCCGGCGCCTGATGGTCATGATCCGCGAAGTCGAGCAGGCCATGCGCGTCAAGGAAAAACGGGTGTTTCCCGAGGAGGCGGCACAGGCCAGAAAATTGCGCAAGTCCATCTTCTTCGCCCGCGACCTGCCGGCCGGGCATGTCCTTACGGAGTCGGACCTGGTTGTCAAATGCCCCGGCGACGGCGTTTCGCCCGCGCAATGGGACGAAGTCGTCGGAACGCGCCTTACCCGCGGCGTCCATTGCGAAGATTCGTTTGACTGGGACGCCGTGGCGCAGAGCGCGTCCGTCTCCTTGCCGCTGGGAAGACCCCTGACCGCGCCGCTGACCGTCCCCTTTCTTTCCAAAGGATTGAGCACGTGAATCCCCAGGCAGCATGTCCCGACAGGGCCGTAATACACGGCTCTGTCGGGAAACGTATTCTGCCGCCTGCCTCGCCGCGGGGAGCAGCGCATGTATGACGTCAACTTCTTCATGCGCACCTTCGGGCTCAAGAACGACATTCTGGCCGGGCGCTACGGTCCGGACGACGCGGATGCGGTATACCACCAGCTGGCCGCCTCGCTGGCGCCGACGCCGCGCGTGTTCAACGTGGAGACGACCAATCATTGCAACATGCGCTGCATGATGTGCCAGCGCACGACCGATTTGCAACGTCCGCTGCACCACATGGACCCCGCGGTGTTTGCCGCGCTGGCGGAGCAGATAACACCGGCCGGTGATGACGAACTGCAAGCCTGGGCCGACTTCGTCGCCAGCCGGCTGAACCGGACGGCCCGGCCTTCGGAAAACAATTTCTATTTCGACGTCATCGCCAGGGCCGTGACCCTGCATGGCTTCGGCGAACCGCTGCTCGACCCGCGGCTTCCGGAACGGGTAGACCGCCTGTCGCAACGCTCCATCCCCTCGTACTTTTCCTGCAATCCGTGCAACATCAGGCTGTCGCGCTTCGAGGAGCTGTTCAGAGCCGGGCTCGGCTGGGTCAAGTTCGCGCTCGACAGTCTCGACGACGCGGAGGCGCGCCGCATTCGCGGGCCTCGCGCCGATTACACCCGCTCGGCGCGCAACATCCTGGACCTGCTCGAACTCAAGGCCAGGCTGGGCGTAACGACGCGCATCGTGCTGACCATGCTCGACTTCAGCGGCGACCTTGGTCCGGACTCCCAGGCCGAGCGTTTTCTGCGACTGTGGGAAGACAAGGATGTCTATGCCTATGTCAAAAGCGTGGACAACAAATGGCTGCTGCGGAAAAAAGGCGCTCTCGAGCAGGCGCGCGGGCAGGATCGGAGCCATTACGCCCGGCAGTACTGTGAATACCCCTGGACCTCGGTGACGGTGCTAGCCGACGGCTCCGTGGTCCCATGCACGCAGGACATCAATGGCGCGTGGACAATGGGCAACGTGCGCGAGCAGTCCCTGGCGGAGATATGGCTGGGGCCAAAATTTCAGGAATTCCGACGGATGCAGGTGCTGGGAACCTTCCCGAAGGATTTCATGTGCCACGCCCGATGCGATCAGCAGCTCGTGGCCTATGCCCTGGAAACCGCCCATGCGCCCCGCTGAACGCCTGTTCAGCCTGGAAGACCGGGTCGTCGTGCTCTCCGGCGGCACGGGTCTGATCGGCGCGGAAGCGGTCCGGCGCTTGCCCTCTTTTGGCGCCCGCCTGGTCGTCGGCGTGCGCGATGTCGGCCGTTTCGAGGATATGACCAGTCGCATGGACTGGCCCGACGAAGCGCCGCGTCCGCAGTGCTTT
>CAZGAH010000008.1:54515-56088 GCA_964523295.1 uncultured Desulfovibrionaceae bacterium
TATAAGCACGGCGGCATCCGTGCAGACTTTTTTCGACACCGTAGAAGAGTCCTTCGGGCGCGTCGACGCGCTGGTGAACAACGCCTGGCCGCGTACGGCCGATTGGATGAGCCGCTTCGAGGATATTCCTGCCGAGAGTTTCTACCGCAACCTCTGCGACCACGCCGGCGGTTTTTTCCTCTGCTGCCAGCGCGTCGCCCGGACCATGCGCCGGGCAGGACAAGGGGTCATTGTCAATCTGGGCTCCATCTACGGCGAAGTCGGCCCGCATTTTCCCATCTACGAGGGCACGGACATGACCTGCCCGGCCGCCTATCCCTTCATCAAGGGCGGCATTCACGCCTTCACGCGCTACCTGGCAACATATCTGGCTCCAGACAACATCCGCGTCAATTGTCTGAGCCCCGGCGGCGTGCGCAATGACGCGGCCCAGGATCCGGACTTCATCCGGCGCTACGAGGCGCAGACGCCGTTGGGGCGCATGGCCGGCCCCGAGGACATGATCGGGCCCCTCGTGTTTCTGCTCAGCGAGGCCAGCCGTTACGTCACCGGACAGATTCTCTTCGCCGACGGCGGCTGGACGGCCTGGTAGCCAGGCGGCCCGTTTGGCCTGCCCGGTCGCAGGGAGACGATCATGCGCATCGCCATGATAACCGAAAACGACCCGGCCGGCGTGGCCATTCAGCTGACCAACGCCATCAATCGCCTGACTCCGCACCGCTGTCGGCTGATCACCACGCAGATTCGCTACAACTTCCTTTTCGAGAAGGATCTGCACGTCCCGGCCCTGGATAAGCATGGCCTGGACGAGCTGGCCGAGGTGCTGACAACGAGCGACATCTTCCATTTCCATCTGCTCGCCGACGAGACCATTCCCCTGGGTCCGTACACGCCGAAAATGTTTCTGCGCAATCAGCGTCTTGTCCATCACCATCACGGACACCCGGATTTTCGCGCGCATCCTGAAAAATACCGTCAGAAATACCAGGCAGCTGGCCGGAAGCAGCTCCTGGTCAGTACGCCAGACCTGCTCCATAAACTGCCCGAGGCCGTCTGGCTGCCCAACCCCGTGCCCCTGGACGACCCCCTGTTTCGTCCTGCCCGGGCGCGCGCCGAGGGCGTCCGCATCGCTCACTCGCCGACGCGGCGTGACCTGAAAAATACGGCCGAATTCATCGAGATTGTCCACCGTCTGCAAACAACGCTGCCGCAGGCCGGCATTGCGCTCGAGCTGATCGAAAACACCCGCTACGCCGATTGCCTGCGCCGCAAACAGACCAGCCATATCGTGTTCGACCACATGCAAGGTTATTACGGCGTCTCCTCGCTCGAGGCCCTGAGCCAAGGCACGCCCGTTATAGCCGGCCTGGACGCCTGGAACCGGCAGACCATCCGCGCGGTCCTCGGCTGCGACAGCCTCCCCTGGGTGCTGGCCACGGACGCGCAGACGCTTGAAGACGCGCTCCGGACGCTCGTCCACGACCCCGAACTGTGCGCACGCATCGGACTGGACAGCCGGGCATTCATGGAACGCTACTGGAACGAGCAGGTCATCGTGGACAGGCTGCTGGCC
>CAZGAH010000008.1:56106-61410 GCA_964523295.1 uncultured Desulfovibrionaceae bacterium
ATCCGGCGTCCCCGATGAAGGAATCTGTTATTGCAGGGCGTGGGATTCGTCTGGTGTCTTCTGGCGTCTGGTGTAGACGGTATATGCCGGATTGCTGAACACGGGTTCAAAAGCGCTGACGTCCTTGCAGGATTCTGCATTCTTCAAAAATACAGCCTCTGACGGATATTCGAATTTGTGTACGGCGTAATATTTGCAGCGTTCACACGTGTCGCAGGGGTCGATAAACACGGTACTTCGCCCGCTCAGAAGCCGCATGGCCCGGGGTTTGAAAAACACGATCAGGTCCGTTGGTTCGCTCTGTTGCCGTACGAAGGCGAACATGTCCTGGCTGAGCGCATCGTAGGGCCCGACTCCGTGCGTGGCCGGCCGGTCGGGCCGAAAGACGAAGACGATCGTCGAGGCCAGAAAGACCAGCGTCAGAAAAACCCAGGCCTTCAGCTCGAATCGTTTCATTCCAGTCGCGTAGCGCGTGGCAAGATGCTTCCAGCACCACTCCGTTCCCGTGGCGATAAACAGGATGTACAACGGAACCATGGGGATGAAATAGCGGACGATCTCCCGGAACGGTGATCCGACGTACAGAAGCAGGTTCAGGCCGGCAAAGACGAGAGCCGGAGCGTCGCGTCGTCCGCAGGTTGCAATGCCGCAAAGCAGGAAGGGCACAGTGACCCAATAGGCCAGCCAACCGAAGACGTTTCTCAGCGTACTGAATTTGCTGATGAATGAGGAAGCAATTCCGAGAGGGCCATTCTCCAGCAGACTCTGCCAGGCCACGTAGGCCGTACTTTTCGCGAGGTCGTAGTCCACGAGCGTAGCGCCGAAAAATTGCACCGGCGTTTTGGCGTAGTAGAGGGCGTTATCCGGAAGGCGGCTCCAGTCCGACTCAAGATAGCGTTTGACATGCGACCCTTCGCCTCCGGGCAGCGTTATCGCGACCGCCAACAGAACAACCGCAACCACGGCGTAGGGCGCGAGGTAGCGCACGAGATCGGCCCGACGTACCGAGAAAACCTTCAGGCCGCATGACCTGGCCTCCAGGAACTGCGCCAGGGCGATCACCGGCAGAAGCAGAACGCCGTTGGGACGGACGGCAGAAGCAATTCCGGCAATGCCGCCGACGGCCAGCCAGATATGAAGGGGACGCCTTTCACTCGCCCCCTTGCAGGGTGCGTCCAGTAGCGTCAGGGCGAGCATGGCAAGGAAGAGAAAAACGATGTCCGACTCGGTATTATTCAGAAATTTAAGCATAATAGGGTTGACGGCAATCATCAACGTCAACAGCAGTGCCTTGGTGGAGGCAAACCGACGGCAATAGAACGCGTACATCAGGGCAGCGGTGCCGCTGAAAGCGATCACACTGACCATCTTGATGGCCTGTATATGCCCCCCCCAGATGGCCACAACGGGCGCGAGCAGAAGAGGATACCCCCATGGATACAGCACGGGGCCTGTCCAGTAGCGCGACTGGCGCACCGTAATCGTTCCCTGACGGAGGAGCTCGTCAATTTCGCCTTGCACCAGGCTTTGCGCCTGCATGACATACAGGGCAAAATCATCCCCCCACTGATGCCCGGGCGTAAGCGCGGCCCAGCCGGCGCCGAAGGCAACCAGGCTCACGAGCAGGGAAATCCATGTCCTCGAAGAACGGATTTCGGAGAGAGAGCGCTTGTTAACAGGCGTCATCATGCTGTTGGGTGACACAGTGGTGCGATCGCTCTGAAAGCGTATCGTCAAGGCTGCGCTTTTTGCGGTCTTGTTCCGGAAATACGCCAGCTGACGCCACGATAGGGAGACAGGTGCGCGTCGATAAGGCCTGTGAGCCAGCTTTGCGCCCGCTCCTTGGAAATGAAAATGGTCTGCGGGGCGTTGAGTTTGTCAAAAACGTTCTGATTGTTTCTGGTGAAGTTGAGCTTGCGCCAGTTCTGAAAGTATTCGTAGTAGGGCAACCACTTCAAGGGCAGAAGGTAGACGGAATATACAAAAAGAGAAACAATGGCGGTCAGCACGGACGAGATGGCGTAGAGCACGGATTTTGGAAGGCGCAGAAAGATCAGTTTCTTCAGTGGTTCCAGAATGTATTCGTTCAGGGAGTTCCCTTCCTTCGAATAGACCCACAGGATAAGTCGACCGCCCGGCTTCACGCAACGCTTCAAATTGGCAACCGTCGCATCCGGATCGTCGGTATGATGCACGACGCCGATGCAATACACCGTGTCGAAAAGTGCATCGGGCGTATACGTCGCGATATCGCCATCCACGAATGTGACATTGCCAAGATCGGCATTATATCCTTTGGCCACGTCGGCGGTATTCAAATCCATGGCAACGATGCGGCCGGCGTACGGAGCGATGAACCTGGCGTGATGCCCGGGGCCGCAGCCAGCGTCGAGGACATACTTATTTTTGAAATCTTCCAGTGTGTTGGGAAAAATCCAGTCCTCAAAAAGCCATTGTGTGGTGGAAAAGAAGCGTTGCCATTGCCATTCCCATTCATCTTGTCTTTTTTGCATTGATCCTGCCTGAGATATAACTACGGTGTCCCGTGAATAACGTTTGGTTGTCATCGGATATCGCGCGCGAGAGATGCTTTCTATGCGGAGCATAGCCATTGGCGCACGATGCGAATCATCCGGATTCCCGGTCTGGTGCGGTACGGTACGTTCGGCACGACAGAAAAAAAGCAGTATCTGACAAATAGTCGGGAAAGCAGTCGTGCCAGGATTGGACGGGTTACGACAATGGCGGATATTCGTCGGGTACCCACCCTCCTGTCGAACCACGCAAAACAAGACACATGGCATACGCCAGTGAATGCCCAGCGCACCGTCCAGGAGAGGACAAACGTCAGCGTCGAGTCGTGCCTGTCCAGCCCCAGGTATAGTCCCAGGTACCGGTGACCTGGATTTCGACCGCCTGCGACGGCAGCGAGGCACACAGCAACGTCAGTAGAATCAATGTCACAGAAAACAGGCGTCTCATGGGTATACCCTCATCAATAATGAGCGCAGGCACAACGTCGGGCTGCGTCCTGCACACTTCTTGCGCGCCAACAGTGATTTTTCTTTTATCCGGCATTCATGAAAAAAGCAATAATCATGCTCGCAGCCCAGGGCTGTCTGAAAGGGGAGCATCGGATAAAAAAAACGTGTTCATCACCGCGCCAGCGTCTCGAACAGCCCTGCGTCCCTTTTTCCACCCTCCGGAAGCCACGGAAGAGCGCCCTGGCTCGCAAGCTCGCTACGGACCCGGGCCTGTTCTCTGGCATCACGGCTCACCCGGCGGCCGTTGTGGTCGAGCGCGTAGGATAGGCCGGCGGTTATCGACACCTCCAGGCGTCGCTGCAATTGCGCGAGATCGCCTGCGCCAAGCTCCCACCAGCGTACGGTCCGATCTTTGCCGCCGGAAACGAGCGTCGCCCCGTCCGCTGCAAAGACCATGGCCCAGACGCCGGACAGATGTCCCCTGAGCACGGCGATTTCCTTGAAGTGCTCCATATCCCAGAACCGGATAGAGCAGTCGTTGCGGAGGTATTCGCCGAGCGCGTCGTCGCCGCCCGAGGCAAGAAGGCGGCTGTCCGGGCTGAAGGTCAGCGAAGCGACTTTGGACTCGTGTCCCTTCAGCACGACGCGCCGCTGCGCGCCGCGCAGTTCCTGCACGATGATGTCATTGCCGGAGGCGCAAGCGGCAAAGGCGGCGTCCGGACTGAACACAACCGGGCCAGGCGGCAATTCCCCGAACGGCGAGGCGACGATAGCGTGCGTCGTGACATCCCAGACCGTCGATTGCTTATCCCCAGCGAGTCCGACCAGCCAGCGTCCACGCGGGTGAAAGGCCAGCGCGCTGTACCCGGTGACATCCGTGTCCGAGGCCTTGGGGAGCGTTGCCAGGATCGTGCGGCGTCGTGCGTCCCAGAGCGCCGCGCGTCCCGTCACCCCGCTTGCGGCGAGCACGGCGCCATCTGGACTGAAAACGGCCGCGGAGGCGATTGTGTCAGTCAGCGAAAGCTCTCCCTGCGGAGCGCCGGTCATGTCCCAGAGTCTGATCACGCCGTCGGCGCCGCCCGCAGCCAACAGCCCGTCCCTGGAGCAGTCCAGCGCGAAAACCGGCGGAACAGGTCCTGCGAGCGCGCGGGTCAAGGTCCGCGTCGCGACGTCCCAGAGTCTCACCTCGGGGGAAAAGGCGCCTGCGGCGATCTGTTTCCCCTCCTGGCAGAGCACGAGCTTGACGACTTCGCCCCCGGCGTCGCTGACGGCCGGCAGCGTCGTTGCGCGCGGAACGGCCCACCAGCGTACGGTCTTGTCCTCGCTGGCCGAGTACAGCGCGGCGCCGTCCGGAGCGAAGGCCAGGCCTTCGATCGTATCCTCGTGCCCGTAAAGACGCGCCAGGGGCTCGCCGCTGGCTGCGTCCCAGAGGCGTATGGCGCTATCTCTGGACCCCGAGGCGGCCAGACGTCCGTCCGGGCTGAAGGCCACGGTGGTGACGGACAGGGCGTGGCCTTCGCGTTCGGCGACCAGGCGCGGCGTCTCGCCTGCGCGCAACTCCCACAAGCGCACGCAGCGATCGACCGAGCCGGAAAGCAGACGCGTGCCATCCGGACTGAAGGCCACGGCCAGGACGCCGTCTCGGTGCCCGCGCAGGACGGCCTGGCAGGTTGCGTCCTCGATCCGCCACAGGCGTACGGTCGCGTCGCGCGAGGCCGAGGCCAGTCGCGCGCCGTCCGGGGCAAAGACTACGGAGACGACCTCGTCGCTATGCCCGCGCAACAACGCGCGTTGCTGTCCGTCGTCTACGGCGAGCACGCTTACAGTCGCGTCCTTGAGCCCGACCGCAAGCAGCTTTCCGTCCGGACTGAAGGCGACGCCATTGGCCGGCGGTCCGGCGGTTGCGAGCGTGCGTACGAGAACGCCGGTTTTCATGGACCAGAGCGAGACCGAACCGTCTGCCGCGGCCGCGGCCAGCAGGTTCGCGTCCGGGCTGAAGGCCAGCTCTTCGACGATATCCTCGAAGCCTTTCAGCCGGAAGCGTTCGCTGCCGGTGCGCACGTCAACGACGCGCACGCTCATGTCCAGGCCGGAAGCGGCCAGCAGCTGTCCATCCGGGCTGACGGCCAGGGAAGCGTAGGCGGCGTCGCCGGCGCACAGGATGCCGAGCTGGGGAACGAAGCGCTGCGCCGATCCGAGGACTTCCTGCGGATCGAGGGGGCGTTCGGTCTCTTCGAAGACGCGCTGGATCGCGGCGCGCTGACGGGTCTGGCGTTCCATACGGGAAATATACACCCGCTGGAACGCCAGGTCCCCGCCC
>CAZGAH010000008.1:61420-67968 GCA_964523295.1 uncultured Desulfovibrionaceae bacterium
ATGCGGGACGCGGGATTATCCGCTTGCGCCAGCGAGGCCTGATAGAACAGCAGCGCGCTGCCCCAGTCTTCGACCGATCGCGCCGTGTGCCCCTGTTGGGCCAGGACCTCGGCGAGCTGCTCGCGGTTTTGGGTCAAGGCCGCTTCCGCGCGCTGTTTCTCGGCATCGGCGACGTTGCGCTGGGTTTCGGCCACGTAGGCGGCTGCGCCTGCTATGAGCGTCAGCAGCGCCAGGCAGGCGACCAGCGCGCGCTTGATCATCCGGCGTCGCTTGTCCTGGGCCAGGGATGCGACGATGAATTCGCGTTCGTCGGGGTCGAAATCCAGTCCCGGCGTGGCGTAGAGTTCCGCCGCCTCGGCGAGCAGCTTGCCCGGAGGCAGCAGAAAATCCCGCCGTTTCGCCTCCTGACGCCACAGGGACGCGGAACGGGCCAGGCGTGACCGGGCACGTACACGCTCCTTGTTCGCCTCGATCCAGGCGGCCAGGCGTGTCCAGCGTCGGAGCAAGGCTTCGTGCGCGACGCGGACCACGGGCCGTCCCTGAGGATTAAGCTCGGCGCTGAGCAACCTGGCAGTCACGAAGGCGTCCGCCAGTTCCTGCGATGCGGCGTCGCTGCGTATCACCTCCAAGGGCGCGACTTTGGCGGCAACTGCGTCCTCCGTACCTTCGGCTATCGTCACCAGGTCCTGAAAGACCGCTCCCAAACGCCGCTGTGCCTCATCGCCAAGGGTCTGAAATACCGCTTCGGCCTTCTGGGCCAAGGCTCCCTCGACGCCGCCGAGCGCCTCGTAGGCAGCGAAGGTCAGCACGCGGCCGCTTGCGCGCTGGTAGAGCTGTTCGAGCATGAATTCGAGCAGCGGCAGCGACTCCGGGTTGCCCGCGGCCGCGTCGCGGATGACGTCGTCGAGTCGGGCCTCGGTGTCGGGATGGACTTCGAAGCGTAATCCCGCCGCCTGCGCGGGTTTGCGGATGAGCTGCGCGATTTCGTCACGGTTCGGCGGTTGGAGATCGTACTGCCCGCCGCCTTCCTTGAGCGCCAGCAGCCCCGGGTGATCGAGACAGCGGGGGTACAGGTCGGCGCGCAGCGTGCAGACTACCCAGGCCAGACCGCTACGGGCCAGGGCCGACAGGGCCGAGACGAAGCGCTCGCGCTCGGCGGCATCCAGGCCTTCGAGCGTAAAGAGTTCCTCGAGCTGATCCACGACCAGCACCAGCCGAGCCTCCGGCTGCGTAGCGAGATTCTTTTCCCTGGCCAGGGCAAAGGCCGCCTGCGACAGACCGCCCTTGAGCAGCAGCCCGGCGCCGTCGGGCGCGTTTCGCAGCAGCGAGGCCAGCTGCTCCGGCGTTGTCTGGTCCGCGACAAGCTCGGGCAGAGCCTCGGATTTGACCAGGCTGGCAGCCAGCGCGGCGAAGAGGTCGCCCGCAGCGTCGCTCGGGCGCATGATCGCCCGTCGCCAGAGCCCGACGCCCTCAATGACGCCCGGCTGCGTCAACAGCGGAAGCAGTCCGGCGCGCACGACCGAGGACTTGCCACTGCCGCTGTTGCCGATGATCATGAGAAAGGCCCGGTGCAGGGCTGCCTGACGTCGCAGCGCGTCGAGTATCTCGCTTACGGCGCGGGCGCGGCCGAAAAATACCGGCGCATGGTCGAAATCGAAGCATTCCAGCCCGCGAAATGGCGAGCCTTTCGTCCACGCGATCGCGACAGGGCGGCTCGCCTCCTCGTCGACGAACGCCTCGGGTGCGCGGCGTCGTATCAGTTTGCGTAAATGATCCTCGAGCCTGTCCTCGAACTGCGCGGAACTCTCGAAGGGGTGAAAGGCGGCGATCAGCGTGCCTTCTTTGCTGTCGACAAACCACTCCCGCATGAATTCCTCGAGCGCCTTTTTCTGGTTCAGCCGCTCGATGATCTGTTGTTCGGGCTCGCTGAGGTTGACGACCGAGGGGGCATTTTTCCGGTACACGAGCAGATCGGGACGCCCGAAACGCTGAAACGCCTGGACGGCGTCCTCGAATTCGTACTCCGTGCCCGAGGCGTAGGGCCGGCCGTCCGGCCGGAGGATCGTGGAGGGCAGTCTGGTGCCGAGTCTGGACCAGAGAATGCAAATGACGATGTCCGTATCCGAGGGCTTGATGATCTGGGACTGAAAGTCGCTCGTAGCCAGCAGCGGCTCATGCTCCCAGAAAATCGCCTCCAGCTCCAGCCGTCCGGCATACTCGTCGCGCAGCCGTCCGATCACCCGCGAGGTCAGTACGCGCTCCTCGTTCACGTCGCCCGGAGACGAAACGAAAATTCGGATCTTCATGTCCTGTCCTCCCCATCGCCCTTTGGCCGCAGACCGCGCCGAGGCTACTTGATGTTATGCCGAACCTTGTAGGTCGCGATCATGGCCTCGGCAATCTCCATGATCAGCGCCTCGATTTTCTTCAATGTCGCCGGCGTCAGCTGACCGCCGCGCTGGATGGAATTGATGTCGCGCATGGTCAGCAGCGAGGCTCCCTTTTCCACGCGCGGCGTCACGACGCGCGTGTCGAAGTCCGCCGACTCGACGATCTGGATGAACTCGGCCCTAACCTTTTCGTCCACCTGGAGTTTTTTCAACTCCGCGACAAAGGCGGTGACGATAACGGTCCGGATCAATGCGACATACTTCTTTCGCTCCTCCGGGCTGACCACACGGTCCACATCGTCGGCCGGCCGGCTGCGCTCCGAGGGGTTGGTCATGAGGTCCAGCGGGTTGTCCTGGGCCGAGACGTTCGGCGGGACAAGGAGGACGAGCAGTAACAACGCGAGCAGAGAGGGATGGCATGCAGTCATGATCGCTCCATCGTGTTAGGGGTCGAGGTTTTCCTCTCCAACGCTACCAGGCGTCGGACGGTGATTTCCAGAAGCTTGAGTGCGATTTCCGGAAAACGCAGCAGACAGGCGCGAAAACGGCGGTAATCCAGTGACAGCAGACAGGCCTCGTCCGCGGCCCGGACCGTCGTTGTGCGGACATTGTCGTAGAACATGGCGTATTCGCCGAACAGATCGCCCGGATGCAGCGTGTTGGCTGGCCCGGTACAGTGCGGGACGAAGACATGGAGCGCTCCCGAGGCAACGACGAAAACCTCGTGGGCGACTTCACCCGCCTCAAAAAGCGTCTCTCCGGGCGCGAGCAGCTCAACGCGGGCGATTTCCGCCAGCAACCACAACTCTTCGGCTGCCGCTGCGGCCAGCACGGGGCAGAGTTGCAAGGCGCGATAGCGTTGCTCGACGCCGAGGCTTCTGTTCATGACGTCAACTCCGCAGATGGCAGGGGACCAGGCCCTTCGTTTTGCAGATTGCCTTTCCCGAGTCGCCCCCCTTCGAGCGTAAGCAGCTCGTCGGCGCAGGCAGCCAGTTCATGGTCCCGGGTGACGGTGACGACGATCCGGCCTTCCTTCCAGCGCGTCAGAAAGGCGGCGAGCTGGTCCCGTGCGACCGGATCGAGCGCTGACGACGGCTCGTCGAGCAACATGACCGGGGCGTTGGCTATAGCAGTGCGGCAGATGGCCATGAGCTGCGCCTGCCCGGGGTCGAGGTTCGCTCCTTTCCTGCCCGCAGGATACCCCAGGCCCAGGCGCGTGAACATGGCCTGGCAGCCCGATTCGTCGATCACGTCAAGTATCGTCGCGTCGACCAGTCGTGCCTTGCGGCTGGAAAGGAGTGTCATGTCGCCGAAAATGAGGTTTTCGCGCCAGGTCAGGTACGGGTGTACGAGCGCGGGATCGAAGGGCTGCCAGCATCCTTTCAGCAGGCGTCGCAAGCGGCGCGCCTCCTTGGGAAAGGCGTCGCAGGAGCATGTCTCGTAAACAGCGGCCGCCTCACCGGGGGGCAGTTCCGCACCGGTCACCGTCAGGCCGGCGAGCGTCAGCAAGGTCTGCTCTTTAGGCGTGAGCGGCGCCTGCGTGGCGAGGTGCGCGCACGCGGCACGTAGCCTCCATAACCCGAATTCCACGGGAAACGGCGCCAACAGTGCGAAATCGTCGTATTCCGGAATGGCGAGCAGGCGGCTGTACTCCTGCAAAAACGCCGTGCCGACGGCGTGCAACCGACGCTGCACGTCCTGATCCGACATCCCGCGCAGCGCCCGGCCGGCATCACGCTGCAAGATCGCGAGCGTACGCTGTTGATCGCATTTCCCACCCAGAAGCCGTTCGAGGATGCATTGCGTCTGCGACGTGGCGTTTTTCGTATACGGCACGATATCTATTCCGTGTCGCGCGTGCAGGGCAGTGCGGACGCGCTGCCGCAGTTCGACGATGACGCCAGGCGCCCCGGTCGCCGGCGCCTCGATGTCGGGTTTGATATCCAGGGCCTTGAGCCGGCAAATGGCGCCCAGGCCGACTGCCTCGATCAGCGCCAGACCGTCCGCGGACAGTTCGTCCGGACCGGCGAGAAAGCCGGGAGCCGTTTGGGCGAACACGATGTTGCGGAAGATGCTGGCGTTGATCGGAGTGCCCTGGCCTGGCATGAAGGCAATCAACGAGGCGACGACGTCGCCAGGAAGCGAAAACAGGCTGCGCCCGTCGTAGGTCACCTGACCGCTTTCCGGCTCGAGACGCCCCAGGAGCAGCTTGAAAAGCGTATTCTTGTCCGCGTGCGTCCGGCTGAGCATGGCAGTCCAGGTTCCCGGCCGGAATACGGCGTGTACATGCGACAACCCGGCTCGCGTTCCCGCCCCCGCGTCTGTATGACCGAAACTCACGTCCCGCAGTTCGAGCACGCTCCCCCGCGCGAGGTCGACGGGCCCGGCCTCGGGCCTGATCGTCGATTCGTACTCCAGAAGGCGCTTGATACTCGTCCCGGCGATCTGGAATTTCAACCGGATAAGTACGAGCTGCCGGGCATTCTCAAAGAGCATGGGCAGCGTCATCACCACCACGGGCATGAGCGCGACCGCTTCCGTGAATCCTCCGCCATGGCGCATGTACAGCAACACGAGCACCATGGTCATGAAGGTCAGGATGGAGCTCAGCGAATAGATGGAACTCAGGCGTGTATTCTGCTTGATGAAGCCCAGGAACGCGAGCGCGCGACCTTCGTGCATTTTCAGCAGCGCCTGACGCACGGCGCCGTAGCGATTGCCGGTCTGTACCTCGACGGCGGCGGCCAGAAAGTCTTCTATCGCGGACTTGACCTGGTCCTCGTAGTGGAGAAAGCGCTCGTCCAGAGACCGTATCCGACGCGAAACGCCGCGCGACCAGAACACCCCGCTGAGACACCCGGCCAGCGCCACGAGTGCCAGACGCCAATCCTTGAGCAGAAAAAACAACAGATTGCTGGCCAGCAGCAGCCCACACCACCAGGCCTCGACCAGATCCGACCGGCGCTGGTTGACGCGCTGGAGATCGACGACGAGACGATTGATGGTCTCCGCCGAGGAATGGCGGTTGAAAAACTGATCATCCTTGTGCAGCAGATGGATCAGGATTTCCGTTTCCAGATCGGATTTCGCCCGGATATTCAGCCGACCGTCCGTACAGAGCTTGATGTAAGAAATCATGGAGAAAAGGACGCGCGCGACGACAAGCAGCGCGAGAAGCACGGCCGGCAGGCTCATCCCCAGACGCCCGGCCTGATCCTGCAGCCAGGCCGCGACCAGAACCCGGCCCTCGCTTGCCGCGTCGCCAGTCCTTGCCAGGGCAGGCGTTTCCGACGCCGTGGAAAACGACTTGACCAGCATCCCCAGCAGTTCGTTTTGCGTATACGCCGTCAGGGCCGCCGCCGCACACAGGGCGAGCAGGATGAAAAACAACGTGCGGTATTCAGGACAAAACAGGGCGAGAAAATACGCGAGGGTATTGCGTCCGCAGCTGGTCTGCGGCGAAGATGCTGCCTGAGGCCGAAGAATGGTCATGCACGCCCCCGTCCTGCGCGCCAGGTTCGCGCGTCGGCGCATGAGAGTCCGCGTGCCTATTTGAATACGCGAGAATGTCCAAAGTGACAACAGACTGATGCAACGCTGTCGAGACCGCGCAAAGAGCTGGGCTGCGGTACGGATTGTGCCAGTCCTTAATTTTTGGCCAAAAAGACGTAGCGACACGGACCGAGGTTACGACTCCCATTGTCTGTTGCGCGCGGTAAACAGCCCGACCTTGGCGGTGATGTCCGTATGGGGCCCGAAAACATAGGCCACGTCACCGGCCTTGAGCCTGAGCGTGCCGTCTGGATTGGCGTAGACCTTGTCATCCCTGCCAACGGCCACGATCGTCAGGCCGTGGGTTTTACGCAGGGAGCTTTCTTCCAGCGTCACGCCATCAAGCACGGAGCCGGCTTCAATGGTCAGAGCGCTGACATCGAGTCCGGTGAAATGTTTTGACAGCGCGGCCAGCGGCTCGCTTTGCAGGTCCACCCGGCGCAGCATGTCGTAGCTTTCGGAGCGGATTTCCTCTGTGAAACGTTCGATATCGGCCCGGGGCACCATGTAACGGGTCAGGGCGCGGGTGAAAATTTCGATGGAAGTCTCGAACTCTTCCGGGATGACGACGTTCGCGCCAAGCCCGCGCAGCGCCTCCCCCTCGCT
>CAZGAH010000008.1:67978-74872 GCA_964523295.1 uncultured Desulfovibrionaceae bacterium
GATATGCAGCGAGGGATTCAGGCGTCTGGCCGTGTCGGTAATACGCCGCGTGGCAACGGGATCGGATACGACCACCACCAGCACCCTGGCCCGCAGGATTCCGGCGTGCTCCAGAACCGCGGGCTGAATGGCGTCGCCGTAGGCGATGGGCTCGCCTTTGGCAGCATTGTTGCGAACGGTGTCCGGGTTCATTTCCAGAATCGTATAGGCGATGCCGGCCTGTCTGGCAGCCCTGGCCAGATGCATTCCGCCGACGCCGAAGCCGATAATGATGAGGTGGTCCTGCAGTCCGGATGTCCGGGACTGTTCCTCCGCGGTCTCCGGTTTACGGGAACGTTGCGCCAGAGACGAAATCAGGGGCAGTCGGACGAATCGATCCGCGGCGACCGGAGAAAGCGCGATCAGGAAAGGCGTCAGGGTCATGGTCAGGATGCTGGCCGAGAGAAAGAGCTGATAGCTTTGCTCGTTGAGCAGCCCCTGCGCCAGCCCGACCTTGGCGAGCACGAAGGAAAATTCACCGACCTGACACAGGGCCAATCCGACCAGAAGGGCCGTACGGAGCGGAAAACCCAGCAGAAGGGCGGCAGCCGCCGCGACCAGCGTCTTGAGACAGAGCACGGCAAGGGTGCCGATGCTGACGAGCAGGACATTGTCCACGAGGTACCCGATATCCAGCAACATCCCTACGGAAATGAAGAAAATACTGGTAAAGACGTCGCGGAAGGGCATGATGCCTTCCAGCGCGCTCAGACTGTATTCAGATTCCGAAATGATCAGCCCGGCCATGAAGGCCCCGAGCGAAAGCGACAGCCCCAGGCTGGAGGTCAGCCAGGCGATGGCCAGGCAAAAGGCCAGGGTGGTCAAAAGAAACAGTTCCCGACTGCGCGTACGCACGATGCGCACCAGCGCGGCCGGAACGATCTTTCTGGCCAGAACGAACACCAGAACGATGAGCCCGAAGCCCTGAAGCGTCATCAGGATGAGCGAAGAACTCAGGGTTGCCGAATTTCCGGAAAGAAACGGCACGAGCAGCATCATCGGCACGATGATGAGATCCTGAAAGATGAGAATCGAAAGCGATATCCGCCCGTGCGGACTGTTCATCTCCGCCCTCTGTTGCAGAATGCGAAGCACGATGGCCGTGGAGGACAGGGCCGCGAGAAAGCCGATGAAAATGGCCTGGCTGGGCGTCTTGCCAAGAAAAACGGCCAAACCGTCAAACAGTATGATGGTCAGCAGCACCTGGGCGATGCCGCCGATGAACACGGGCTTCTTCAGCCGCACCAGATCGCCCAGCGAGAGTTCGAGTCCGATGGTGAAGAGTAACAGCACGACGCCTATCTCAGCCATGAGTTCGACCTCGTGCACGGCATTGACCAGCCCGAAGCCGTAGGGGCCGGTGAGAACGCCGGTGATCAGAAAGCCGACGATGGCCGGAATGCGTACCTTGTGGCAAAGGTAGATGACGACGATGGACAGGCCGAAAATGACGACGAACTCTTTGAGTAATGGAATTTCCATGTCGGGATCCTGTTATATAATTTGCGAAAACCTATTGCCTGGAACCGAGCGTAAAGGGAAAGCTCGTTTCCACGCTTTCAGTTGCGATCGGAATGCGGAGTTCCGCTGCCTCGGCGTCGAAAACGCCGGACACGGTCTGCACCTCTTCCGAGCCCCAGGACGACCATTCCGTACGGTCGAGTCGCTGGCCCGCGCCGGAATAGCCCATGGGATCCAAAACCAGCCGGGACGGACCGGCAATTCGCAGCTGAAACGCCTGGCCGTCCAGTTTTTCCAGCGTCAGCTGAAGCGGGCCCTGCGTTACGGTCCGGCCCAGATCGGCCTTGCGCAACACGACGGTGGTCACGTTCAGGGGCAGGGAAAGCGTGACCACGCCCTTGATGACGGCCAACGAGGCGTCCGTGGCCCCGGGCTTGAGATAGACGTCGCGCAGCGCCTCCAGGCATGGGGAAGGCGAGGTCTGCGGAGAAAAGCGCAAGGTCGAAAAGCTGTCGCCAGTCTCGAAGCCGTTGTCCCGATCATATATTTCCCGACCCGTACTATCGAGCACGGAAGTGACCGTCAATGTGCCGCTGTCGCTCAGCTCGAGAAAGGGCAGGACGGGGATGCGGACCTTGATCCAGACGTGCGGCGACTGATCGTCTGGCCAGAACTGGCTGAGCTTGAGCCGGACCGGCCCGACGGCCTGCTGCGGTCTGTCCGCTTCGAAGGCGGTATCGAATTCGGGGGCCGGAACGTCCAGCCTGGCCTGATATCCGGCCCTGTCGAGGGATGGCTCGTCCGTTGTCGGCGTCAGAGTCTGGGCCGCGGGTGCGGGCTGTCCCTTGTCAGGCGCAGCGGGCTTGGACGGCGACACGGCAACCCGCGGCAGGGTCGGCGTGGCCGGCGGCATGGTCTGCGACAGGGCCGGTCGCATTGCCCGCAGCATGGGCGCGACGACCATCCAGAGGGCCCCGGCGCCAAGCGCGGTCAGGGCGAGATAGACGACCAGCGTAATCAGGAGAACACGTTTGAGCGAGTACGGCGCTTGGGTGATTTCCGGCTTGAACGCCAGAAAGGCAAGGAGCACGAACTGCAGCAAGGGAACGTAGATGACCAGACCCAGCCATTTGCTCAGCCCCATACGGCTGCAGATGGCCATCCAGATCATGGCAAACAGGACGATATCCACCAGTGCGATGATGATGCAGGGAATGAGCAGCAAAGGTATTGCGCTCAGCATTGGCGCCAGGAGCAACGCCGTCCATACCCAGGATTTGCCCGCGGCGCAGACCATGGTGTGGACGTTGGCAATGGGGACCCAGGCCAGCCCGGCGTTGGGAACGCCGAGCTTGCGGGCAATGAGATAGAGGCAGAGGGATTGAAAAAAATAGAAGAAAAGCCCGATGGCGACCGGCAAGACGAGCATCGTACCTGAAAAAAGCCCCAACAACGCCAGCATCTGCCCCGGCGGAAATGGCGGCATCGAGCCCGGGTGCGGCAGATTCAGCGCGCCGCCGGGAAAAGGCAACCCGGCAAGAGGGCCGGCGACGGAGGGCGGCCGGACGGATTGACTGTCCTGAGCCTGAGGCGATGCAGCGGGCTTCTGCGAGGCGTCCGCCCCGGTGTTCTTTGCTTCGGCCGGCGGCTCCGTCTGCCCGGGAACAGGCGCACCGAATACGCCGGCCAGGACCGCAACCTTGGCCTTAAGCTCGTCGCTGGGATTATCCAGCCCAAGCACCAGGTCACGCAACCAGAACCGTCCGCCGGCGCGGCAGACGTTGGCGCCGACAATGGCTGTCGCGTTGTCGCGAGGCAGTCGCGCAGAGGCAAAATGCATCGCACACTCGGGCTGCACGGCGTTCCAGGCGGATTCCGGCGCCGAGTCAACGACGCCAATCTTCACGAACGGACCGGGTATGTCCACGGGCGCGATATCGAGGACCCGGCCGAAAAGGGCGTGAAACTGATCGAGTTTATCCCGTACGCGCACCTTGCTGGCCGTCACCTCGGAGAGGGGCGACGTAGACTCGAAATAATTGAAGGCCTTGGTCAACGCGTCACTGTCTACCCTGTCCAGACAGTCGTACACGTGGCGCAGGGTCTGCCCCGCGGTCACGCTCCAGGGGGGAGCCGGCGTAGACGTCGGTTCGGCGCCCTGCCCGGCAGGAGCGAGACCAATCTGACTCCGATACTCCTTTTCCGCCTCCCGTCGGCTCGCACGCGTCGGCTCGGGCGTCACCGGGGGCGGCTTGTTGCCAAAGTGTATCACCCCCTTTTCGTCCGTCCACTGATAGACGCGCGCCAAGGCCTCGGAACCTGCGGACACGATGCCCAATGCGCACAGCAACAGAAAAAGAACGATCGCGACAGCGCCAACCGGAAAAACACGAGACGCGCGACGGGGCATGATCAACTCCTGTTCTCCATGGTTGTACGACGGGAAGGTGGAGTAGCACAGGGACAACATGCCATGCCGCGCAGGCGAGGGCAAGCGCCTTGAGCGACACGCCACCAGGCGGCATTCTCCCCCCACTTCGCAAGATATAGCGCCGTAGGCAAGGCGTATTTCAGCCTCGGCAGAACCGTGTTACGCAGAGCAAGTGATTGACAAGGAAAACCAATTCTGGAATTGGTATCATGTAACGTAAAGAGTACGTCAACGACTCGCTTTAACACCTGAATCAAAAAAACACTGAAGCCTATTTGCACCTGATCGTTCCAAAATGAAAACACACATCATCAATTGGACAGTTGCAATATTCTCTAGTTAATTTGTTTTAATTGCGACATTCCATAAAGATTTTTAAAAATTCTCGGGGACGATTCGATATGTCGATTCAGCCCGTCAGCTTGGAACAATTTCCTGATACGGCTTTCCTCGAATTGACAAAAGAGACATCTTTACAAAAATGACATACACAAACCGCCGATGTTTGTAAATCATTAAATACATCAGTAACACTTATCATTGACGAGTGATGGGACAAAAGCAGACAAGCACAACCATACAAAAAATCAGCTACAGAAAGCACCGCAATAAGTATCACGCCATTGATCCAAGGAAAATAATATGACTGTAAATCAAAAAAATATTACAAAAAAAATAAGCGATATTTTACGCAAGGACGTCGCCAAACTCCGTGATAACATTTCTATTCAACAAGCATTAGACATTATCAGAAATGAAGGAATTGGTGAAAAAATTATCTATTTTTATGCAACTGATGCGGACAACCGCCTTGTAGGTGTAGTACCTACGAGACGTTTACTTACGGCAGCAACAAACAGTTTGATTTCAGAAGTAATGATTGCAAATGCAATATCAATTCCACAAGATGCGAACGTGTTTGATGCCTATGAATTTTTTGCAAAATACAAATTCCTTGCATTTCCTGTCGTTGACGATGACAATCACATAGTTGGCGTTGTAGATATAGCAATGTTTACCGATAATTCTTTTGATGCAACTGATCGGGAAAGCATGGACAGGTTGTTTGAAATGATCGGTTTTCATATCATGCAGGCGAGGGAGGCTTCTCCATTTCGAGCTTTTCGGTTCCGCTTTCCATGGCTGCTTGCCACTATCGCCAGCGGTACGGTGTGCGCGCTATTAGCAGGCGTCTACGAGGTAACGTTGGCCAAGAGTCTGATTTTAGCCTTTTTTTTAACGCTTGTGCTGGGTTTGGGCGAGAGCGTCAGCATTCAATCAATGACCCTGACTATATACAATTTACGTTCACGACAACCAGATTTCAAGTGGTATGTACAATCCTTTTTCCGCGAAATCGGCGCAGCGATGTTGCTGGGTGTAACATGTGGACTTGTTGTAGGGTTGATTGCCTGGCTATGGCGAGGAGATGGAGTTCCGGCATTTACCATTGGTGTCAGCATTTTATTTACGCTGTGCTCGGCGGTATTTTTTGGACTCAGTATTCCATCACTTTTGCATAAATTGAAGCTGGATATGAGAATTGCCGCCGGACCACTCACTCTGGCATTAACGGACATGTCTACGATTTTAATCTATTTCAGCAATGCAAAAGCGTATTTATAAACATTGAAAATATCATTTGCTCTACAGATACTGTCGTATCAAAAGGACTTATTTGGCGTATGCATCGGTTCCCTGCGACGCCTGTCGTGATTTTTCAACCATGCAACTAGTATTGCTTTCCGAAACCAAAGCACTCATTGACAACTACGCAACCACTTAAACGCTATAATTTAAATTAATCGAACGCACCTTGCAATAATGCTGTGAGCAAATGAATACATAAATTTTGCAAATCCTTCCGATATCTCTTCTGCTCATAGAAGTACCTTGACCGGTTGGCGCCGACAACCCGCATTATCATGCGGTTGAGAACCCGGCTCAAAGCCGGCCATGCCTTATTCCATGCCTGGCTTAGCGTTCGAAGGCCCATGATACGCATCGAGTGGGATTGCATATTGTGTATCTTGGCCACGGCTGCGTACGGCAAACGGAAACAACAATCTGCAAACTCGAAGAAAAACAATGACGAAATGGTGCCGCTTTTTTTTGCGTGAGTGAAAATCTCTTGACGCACGGCCACCGTTCGGATAGAAACCTCGCTCCCGCCTTGCTCTCCCTGATTTGGCGGATGAGATACCGGGGCCGCACCCGGCCGGGAGGGCCATAGACCACAAGGAGGAATACATGCGTACTTATGAGACGTTGCTGTTGCTGAGTCCGGAACTCAATGACAGCGAACGCGCTACTGTCGTCGACCTGCTGCGGTCGACGATTGAGCGTGAGAACGGATCGGTCGTAACCGTGGATGACTGGGGAATGCGGGATCTGGCATACCCTGTGAAAAAGGTCATGCGAGGCTGGTACCTGCGCATTGAGTACGGTCTGCAGCCCCTGGCTGTCCAGGAACTGGAGCGTATCATCCGGCTCAATGAGAATATCTTCAAGTTCATCACCGTCAAGCTGGCCGATGCCGTTGCGGCATAGGAGGTCGTCCAAGCCATGTCCCTGAGAAGAAAATTCACCCCGAAAAAGAAGTTCTGCCGTTTCTGTGCAAACCCCGATCTGCCCCTGAACTACAAACGTCCTGATATTCTTGCTGAATTCATTACTGATCGCGGGAAAATCATTGCCAGGCGCATCACCGGCACCTGCGCTGCGCATCAGCGCCACCTTACGGACGAAATCAAGCGTGCCCGGCAGATGGCCTTGTTGTTCTATACGGCGGTGCACTCCTCGCAGGTGAAGAAAAAGAGTACGTTGTAGGAGAAGCGCCATGCCAATGAAGCTGATTTTACGAGCCGATGTCGATAATCTCGGGCAGCTGGGCGAAGTCGTTGCCGTCAAGCCCGGCTACGGTCGGAATTATCTTATTCCCCAGGGGCTGGCCATGCCGGCTA
>CAZGAH010000008.1:74882-89993 GCA_964523295.1 uncultured Desulfovibrionaceae bacterium
CCACGGCGAATCTTCGCGTTTTCGAGCAGGAGCGCAAAAAGCTCCAGGCCAGGATGGACGCCATCCGGGACAAAGCACGCACGCTGGGCGAGAAAATCGCCCGGGCCAAAGTGGTTATTACCATGCGCGTCGGCGAGGGCGACAAGCTCTACGGTTCGGTCACCCGCGCCGTGCTGGCTGACAAGCTGCTTGAAGTGCTCGGTGACGCAGGAAAGGATCTCGACCGGAAGAAGATTCTCCTGGAAGAGCCCATCCGCGCCCTTGGTGATTACCAGGTTTCCGTCAAACTCCACGCCGACGTACCGGCGACCTTCACGGTCAGTGTCGTCCGGCATGACACCGGTGCAACGGGCGCTCAGCCGGAAGCACAGGTTGCGGCCCCGCAGGATGCCGCTGTTGAACAGTAAATCGAACTTCCCTTTTCATGCAAAAGGCGGCGTCGGCCCCGAAAATCGGGGCAACGCCGCCTTTTCCAATCTTGAAGAGGTGTCCGCGGATCTGCTGCGCAAGGTCCCGCCGCACAACCTCGAGGCCGAACAGTCCGTGCTCGGCGGCGTTTTTCTTGACAACAGCATATTCCATAATCTGGCCGAATTCCTGGCCCCGGAGGATTTTTACTACCCTGCCCACGCCATCATCTACGCGGTCTTTATCGAGCTGTATCGCAAAAACGCCCCCCTCGACCTCGTCGCCACGGCCGAATATCTCAAGGGAGCCGGCCAGCTCGATGAAATCGGCGGGCCGACCTATCTGGCCGACCTGGCCCAGTCGGTCATCGGTGCCTCCAGTGCCGTCTACCACGGGCACATTGTTCGCGACAAAGCCATTCAGCGCGAACTCATCAAGGCGTCGACAGGGATCATCGCCAATTGTTTCGAGGGCGCCATGGATGTCCCCAAACTGTTGGACGAGTCCGAGCAGGCCATATTCACCATCTCCGAGCGGACCATCGGATCGGTTTTCAAAGGCTCCAAGGAGCTTGTCGCACAGGTTTTCGAGGACCTGGAAAAGCGCGTCGCCCGCAAGGAACTCGTGACCGGCGTCCCCACGGGCTACAGCAAACTCAACGAACTCACGGCCGGATTTCAGCCTACCGACCTCATCATCGTGGCCGGTCGGCCCAGCATGGGCAAGACGGCCTTCGCCCTGAACGTCGCGATGCGCGCCGCATGCAGCCACGGTGTGCCCACGGCCATTTTTTCTCTGGAAATGGGCATGGAGCAACTTATGATGCGTATGCTCTGCGCCTGGGGCAAGGTGGACCTCAGCCGTCTGCGTCGGGGTTTTCTCGACGACGAGGACTGGATGCGGCTCTACGACGCGGCCAACTATCTCTCTCAGGCGCCCATCGTCATCGACGACACGGCAGCCCTGGGCACGCTGGAAATGCGCGCCCGTTGTCGTCGGCTGAAGGCGGAAAAACGGCTGGGACTGGTCGTGGTCGATTACCTGCAACTCATGCGCGCCAGCCGCCGCATCGACTCCCGCGAGCAGGAAATTTCAGAGATATCCCGCAGTCTCAAGGCCTTGGCCAAGGAACTTCACGTACCGGTCATCGCGCTCTCCCAGCTCAACCGCAAGGTCGAAGAACGCACGAACAAGCGACCGCAACTCTCGGACCTGCGCGAGTCCGGCGCCATCGAGCAGGATGCCGACCTCATCATTTTTCTGTATCGCGACGAAGTGTACAACAAAAGCGAAGACAACAAAAAGCAGGGAATAGCGGAAATCATTCTCGGCAAGCAACGCAACGGGCCACTGGGTACGGTCGAACTCACCTACCTGAACTCCTGCACCGCATTCGAAGAACTCGAAAATACGTACCCGTCCGAACTTACGCCACTCTGATTCACATCGTCCGGGCTGAAACACGCGCCCGGCGACCTGTCCCTATCCCGCAGGCACGCAGTCCGAGCGTCCGTCAAGGCGCCGATGCGACGTCTACCCGGATTTCGAAGCGGTCCACGTCGCTGTCCAGCCCCTCCCACGGGCGATACAACGACAGAATCAACCGCGCCGAGCCGGCTCGCACGGCCCGGAAGCGCCACACGGCCTGCCCTCCGGCACCGACGCGCTGCGTTTGCGGCGGATTGAACGTCGTCGTCTCCAGTTCGAGGATATCGCTGTCGATGGTCACGATCTGCCAACGGAAACCGGTGCTCGGGTTTTCATCCAGGGTCAATTCCAGTGCTTCCCCCGAGCGCAGCGGCACGTGGCTGCCATTCTCGGTCGCCGTTATCCGCAGCAACGCCGCTGACGAAGGCGCGTCTGCTCCTGACCGGGAACGGGTTTCAGCCTGCAATTCGCTCAACGATCCGCAGACCAGCAGGGTAAAGGTCCATATGGCGACGGCACAGGACAGACCCAGGGTACGCAGGTGCGGTGCGGGCATACGTTTTCCTTTGCACACGGTGCTCGGTCGGCGGCGCTCAGGATATCTTCGAGCCGGCAGGCACGTCCGCCGACGGGGTGAGCAGCTCCAGACCGTTTTCAGTGCGGACGGCCAGTACCATGCCTTGTGATTCCACCCCGCGCAACATGCGCGGCGCCAGATTGGCCAGGACCACGACCTGGCGTCCGGTCAAGGCCTCCGGTGTCCAGAATTCCGCCAGGCCGCCGACGATCTGGCGCGGACGCTCTTCGGCCAGATCGACCTCCAGACGCAGCAGACGGTCGGCCTTGGGATGTTTCTCGGCACGCAGCACCGTACCAACGCGCAGGTCCAGCTTCTGAAAATCCTCGAACCCGATCGGCGGCGAGGCGGGGACCCGGGCCTCGGCCTTTGGCTCAGGCCCGGGCGCAGCGACGGCCGGAGGGGCTGGAGCCGGAGTTGTCCCCTTGTCCGCCGCCTTCGACGCCTTGGAACCCTGTTCGTCGGTCCGGGTGTCGATGCGGGGGAACAGATTGGATGTCTTGGCCACCTCGACGCCCGACGGGAGCAGCCCCCAGGATTCCGGTTCGTTCGTAATATCCACGAGCTGGGCAGGCAGGCCGAGCTGGCAGAGCATTTTCGCCGCTGCTTCCGGCATGACCGGCCAGAGGTGAACAGCGGTCTTGCGCATCCCTTCGAGCACCGCGTAGATAACGCTGCCGAGTCGTTCCGTGTTGCCGGCCTTGAACAAGGCCCAGGGCGCGCTCTGGTCGATGTAGCGATTCAACCCGCGCACAAGCTCCCAGAGGGCTTCGAGCGCGCGCGAAAACGCAACCCGGCGGTACAGCACCTGGAAATTGAGCACGGCGTTTGCGGCCAGCGCCTGGAGCGCGTCTTCGGCCTCGGTCGGCTTTCCGGGCTGCGGAATCAGGCCCCCGAAGTATTTGTGGGTCATGGCCAGGGCGCGGTTGAACAGATTGCCCAGGTCGTTGGCCAGATCCGCGTTCAGACGGGCCACCAGAGACTCTTCCGAGAAACTCGCGTCGTTGCCGTAATGCATTTCCCGCAGCAGATAGTAGCGAAAGGCGGAGAGGCCGTACTTGCGCACCAGGTCCAGGGGCTCGACCACGTTACCGAGCGATTTGGACATCTTCGTATCGCGCACGAGCCAATAGCCGTGGACGTTGAGGTGCCGGAACGGCGGCAAATCGGCCGCCTTGAGCATAGTCGGCCAGAAGATGGCGTGGGGCTTGAGGATATCCTTGGCAACGAAGTGGTTGGCATCGGGCCAGAAGTGTTTGAAGCGCTCGCCGTCGGGCCAGTCCAGCGCGGTGATGTAGTTGAGCAGCGCATCGAACCACACGTAGCAGACATAATCACGATCAAAGGGAAGCTCGATACCCCACTGCAAGCGGGACTTCGGTCTCGAGATGCACAGATCCTCCAGTGCGCCGCTTTCGAGCAGGCTGAGCACCTCCGTACGGTATCCCTCGGGTCGTATGAATTCCGGGTTCCGGCGGATGTGATCGATCAGCCAGTCCTGGTAATTGGCCATGCGGAAAAAGTAGTTCTTTTCCTGAATGAACTCCGGCTTTTTCTGATGCTGCGGACAGAGCCCGTTTTCCAGCTCTTTTTCGGTGTAGAACCGTTCGCAACCATAGCAATAATGGCCGCCATATTCCCCGTGGTAGATATCTCCTTTATCATAGACGCGCTGGAGCATCTGCTGCACCAGGGCGATGTGCTTTGCCGAGGTGGTGCGGATGAAGGCATCGTGAGAAATATCCAGCTGGGGCCAGAGCGTGCGAAACAGATTGCTGATCTCGTCCACATAGGCCTGGGGCGTGGTATTATTCGCCTGAGCGGCCTGAACGATCTTGTCGCCGTGCTCGTCCGTGCCGGTCAGAAAAAAGGTCTCGATGCCCAGCGCGCGATGGAAACGCGCCAGGCTGTCGGCTGCGATGGTGGTGTACGCGTGGCCGAGATGCGGCTTGGCATTGACGTAATAGATTGGGGTGGTAATGAAAAAGGGCATTCTGCATCCTCTGCGACGTGCTACTGGTTTTCTCCGGATTTCCTGGACTTGGGTTTCCGCTTGCGGCGGCGACGCTGCCCCCCTTTCCGGTCGGCCTGGGCAGAATCGCCCTCCGGCGTACCGCTTGCCGGTGCGGACTCCTCATTCGCCTCGGCCTCGGCCTCGAGGTGCTCCGGCGCCGTCGGCCCGTCAGGTTCGGGCGCCGGCTGCCTGGCCGGAGCCGGCGGAGCCGACGGAACGCGCGCGGGAACGCTCTCCCTGGGCTGCGACTCGCTCTGAGGCCCTGCTTTGCCGGGAGCCGGGGTCTCGTCGCGGGGGACGGTCGGATCGGGCCGGCAGGGATTCGACTGGTCCCATTCCTCCAGCGTCAGCTCCTTTTCTTCGCCTGTTTCCGTGAGCACGGAAATACTGCGTCGGAAAAGGTTGGCACGCAGCACGCGCATTCCGCCGGCGGAAGTCTGATATTTCTTGCCTATTTTCGGACAGTTGCGATGAAAATCCTCATAGTTGTCCTGCTCGTAACTCAGGCAGCAGAGCAGCCGGCCGCAGATTCCGGATATCTTGCTCGGATTGAGAAACAGGTTCTGTTCCTTGGCCATTTTGATAGTCACCGGAGCGAAGCGGCGCAGAAAACGTCGGCAGCAGCAGACCATGCCGCAATTGCCGATGGCGCCGATCATCTGGGTCTCGTGGCGCACGCCGATCTGACGCAATTCGATGCGGGTACGGTAATTCTTGACCAGGTCTTTGACCAGCTCGCGAAAATCGATGCGATTCGGCGCGGTAAAGAAAAAAATAATCTTACTGCGGTCGAAAAACACCTCCACGTCCACCAGCTTCATATCCAGGTGGCGTTCGTTAATACACGTCCGGCAGAACTGCCGGGCATCCCGACCCAGCTGTTCGTTCCCTTCGTGTTGCTGGATATCCTCGGCCGTGGCCTTGCGATAAATGGCCTTGACGCCTTCCGGCGCCGGCGTACCCGCCTGATCGGCCGGCTCGATGATCACGACGCTCCCAAGACCGAAACCCTGCTCGGTCTCGACGATAACGCAATCCCCTCGCGCGAGCACGAAAGGGCCTGACCAGAAGTGGTATATTTGTCCTGGAGGACGAAACTTGATCCCCAGCAATTGACTCATGCGCATCCTTTGAACAGGCCCTGGTGGCCTTGAGCTGACGTCACTATCCGCTGCCGTTTGAAGTCGTGCGGGCAGCGTGTCTCCCGGCGTAGCGAACAGAACAGCGTTGCCGGGCCGTTGTCCGATCCTGTGTAAAGAGTCTCTTTTGGGCTTTTCAGGGCTGGCTGTCAACGTCCTGAAGCGCCGCTTCTGCCCGTAGCGCACGTGAACGCTATGCAAGGGAATGAAGAAACACCGAGGTCCGCAGCGTATCATTTAAACCGACTTTGTCAGAGGGATAGTCTGATCGGGTCGAGCGAGGTTATTGACATTTCACATCCTCGCGGTAAACTGGCAAGGATGAACGAATTACGCCTTCATACCCAGGTCCTGGTGATCGGCTCGGGCATTGCCGGCTGCACGGCCGCGCTGACCCTGGCTGACCTCGGCGTCGAAGTCACGCTTATTACCACCGGAGACCGCCTGGACGGCGGCAATACCGCCCTCGCGCAAGGCGGCATCGTGTTCGCGGCGCCCGGGATCGATCCGGGGCAGCTCGAACGGGACGTCCTCGAAGGCGGCAGAAGCCATAATTACCTGCGCGCGGTTAAATTCCTGTGCCGAAAGGGCCCCAAGGCCGTACAGGATATCCTGGTCGACCGGCTGCAGGTACCCTTCGTACGCGCCGACACGTGTACCCAGGAATGGGATCTGCGTATTGAAGGTGGCCACAAGGCCAACCGGATTCTGCATTGCACCGATTACACCGGTCGGGCGATCATGCAGGAGATGATGGCGGCCATACACCGCAATCCCAATATCCGCGTCCTGTTGCACCGGACAGCTGTCGATCTGCTGACCACGCACCATCATTCGCGCTCGCTCGATCTGCAATACCACCTCACCAACCAGTGCGTCGGGGCCTACGTGTTCAACGAGTCGTCCAAGGCCGTCGAAACCGTGCTGGCCGATTACACCATTCTGGCGACGGGCGGCATTGGCCAGGTGTATCTGCACACGACCAACACGTCATCGTCCATCGGGTCCGGGCTGAGCATGGCCTTCCGCGCCGGCGCCCGGGTGCTCAATTGCGAATATGTCCAGTTCCATCCCACGGCGTTGTTCCATCGCGCCGAGCGGCGTTTTCTCATTACCGAGGCCTTGCGTGGCGAAGGCGCGCGACTGGTGAACAGCGCCGGCGAGGCCTTCATGACGCGTTTCGATCCGCGTGCCGATCTGGCCCCACGCGACGTGGTCTCCCGCGCCATCATGGAGGAGATGCTCCATACGGGCGAGCCGTGCGTATTTCTGGACGCCGCGCATTACGTCGAGCACGAGCTCGACCGCTCCTTTCCGACCGTATTCGAGACGTGTAAAAAAACCGGCATCGACATCAGCAAGGACCCCATCCCGGTGGTCCCCGCGGCCCACTACTTCTGTGGCGGCGTGCTGGTGGACCTGGCCGGAAAAACAATGCTGGATCGGCTCTACTGCGCCGGCGAGTGCAGCTGTACGGGCGTACACGGAGCCAACCGCCTGGCCAGCACCTCGCTGCTGGAGGGCCTGCTCTGGGGCGCTTCCTCGGCCTCGGATATCGGACAAAAGCTGCGTACGGCCGCACGCGTGTCCGCCAAAATCCGCGGCTCGCTCCCCGATTGGGAAGACCTTGGCGATATTGAAAACGAGGATCCGGCGCTCATTGCCCAGGACTGGTCCACCATCCGCCATACCATGTGGAACTATGTCGGCATCACGCGCAGCACCCCGCGCCTCAAGCGCGCGGACGACGATCTGCGCAACCTCTCCAAACACATTCACGATTTCTATCGACGAACCAAGCTGTCCAAGCCGATCATCGACCTCTTTCATGGCTGCCAGACAGCCAACATCATCACCGCGGCCGCGCTACGCAACAAAACGAGCCTGGGCTGCCATTACCGCACGGATTGACCGGGCACGGAAAAGGCCGTCGGACGCCATGAAACGCCGCAAATCCTCGCTCGCGTGTTCGTCCGCGCCCCCCGGAGGATGAGGAAAACGCTGGCGGGCACCATGAAATGCCTTGCCATTTTGAGAAAACGACTTATTATCTACGGGTAGCCTGGATATCCGGGCAAACACCACATCACGACAAGGGGGCGAACTGGTTTCGACGTGGATGAAGAAGCCAAGGTTGCAGGCCGAGGCGCCGCTGGCCTCGTAAAAAGCGGCAAAATCCATAATCGCCAATAACGATTACGAATACGCACTGGCTGCCTAGGCAGCCACGTTATGCTTGCTGACGCCTGATACGCCAGCATAGCGACACTTCATCAGGCTGGCCATTGCCCACGTTCGCCGGGGCAAAGGCGAGACCCCCTAAGGTGAACTGGCTGCAATTCAGCCCGGTCATGGGCCCACCTGCAGCGAGATCAATACGTGGCCTAAGCCTGTAGACGCCTTGTGTGGATTATTCGCGGACGGGGGTTCGATTCCCCCCGCCTCCACCAGTTGTGCATTTTTTCGTCTTGTGACGTCAATAATTGCCTGAAATTCAAAAACAAGTATTCGCACGATGCATGTCAACGTACCATGCGGTACGTTGACCCCCACCCCGGGATCCCTCCCCTCGAAGCCCGCAGAGCGCTTGCGTCCGATACAAGCGTAGTCTATACTTGAATCTGAAAGATGTGAGCCGACCTGGACGTCCCTCAAGGCCGCAGACGCCTGTCACGCGCGCGTGTCTGCCAGTGCCCTGAGAAATGCAACATGGCTGTCCCCTATGAAACCTGACGATAATCCTCGCTTCTTTTGCCTTCATTTCGAAGGCCCGCTGACGTCCGGACATACGCTCCCTTCCGGGGCGCTTGTTCAAGCCTTGCAAAATTTTCAACGCGCGATTTATCTCTTGGCCATGGCTGAACAAGGACGAGAGGTGCGTCAACGTGCGCGCATTCCCAAAGAAATAGAAAAACGCTACGCTCTCGTATGCCACCTGCCAGAGTCGGGAGGATACGCGTTGCCCGTAGTGCTTGGCGATACCAGCGATCTGTTAGTAGACACGTGTGACGTAGACGCGCTTGCAATAAAAGTAAAAAAGATCACCGAAGCAATCAATACAGGCGATCACGACACGATCTCATCATCTATTCCGGACAGTTGCTTTAGAAATAACGTGCTTTTAGCATTTCATAACATGCAGCCGCCTAAAAACAGCGGCATATATATAAGCATTGAGGACTTCAAGAAAAAGAAATTGCTGAACGGCAGGACGGCGAGGGAAATTATCGAGCAACTGCAAACTGCTCCAGAATCAGCCAGTTCAGTCTCTTCTGGCTATGTTGCTGGCGAATTGATCGAAATGAAATTCCAGGAACGAAGGCTCAAGCTGAAACTTCTTGTATCTGGCCGAAACCTGGAATCCAATTACAGCGATGACTTTGAACCAGTATTACTTGAACATCCGCGAGAGCGCATACAAGTACACGGCACTATTGCTTACGGCCCGGACGGCACCCCGGCTTCCATCTCTGACGTTGATGAAATCCTTGAAATTGACGACAGCCCGATAGAACTCTTCCAACTCGAAGCCAATGGCCGCCAGCTGAGGCCGAGAAGAAACCTGTTATTCGATGTCAGATTCAATGTCGATACGCAGTTATTTGAAACAGAAGGCAGCTTTGGAATACTACTCGGCGGAGAAACCCGCCCCGACCTTGAGGCTCAACTGTACGCCGAGCTTTCGATGCTGTGGACGGAATACGTCGAGACGCCAGAAGACATCCTAACCGAGACCTCGCGCATTCTTCGAGAAGAACTTGTCGCCTCGTTTGAGGTTGTGGAAGAGTCATCTTCCAAGATGCATTATTGAGTGTACGCCAAAGGCAACTTGCTGACATCATGAACCTTTTGCAAACTCAACTACTGCCGTTGAGCCTCACAATCCCAAGGATGAGGTAAAAGCCCCGGTATGAACAAGAAAGCGCTCAGCGAACGCGACATTTGCACGAAGTTGATTACCCCAGCTCTTGAAAAAGCAGGCTGGGACAAAATGTCGCAAATCCCCCGTGGAAAGCTTGAGGGGGTAATATAATGGCTCGTGACACTCGGCTTATGCTCTGGCCAGAACAAGTTGGTTACTACCCTCTCATTGATGCATGGACAAGCCAAGAAAATACTTCCACTCTTGATTTTAGCTTATGCAATTCAATCAATTCATGCGGGCTCACTGCAACAGCCCTTAATATCCATGCAAAATTCAGACAAAAAAAACACTCAAGAATGCACAAACCAGACAAAGCAGAACAGATTTCCCTTCCACTTACAACAAACAAACATCCAATAACTAGAATTATTGGGCCGGATAACAACGAAGAACTTTTGGAAAAATGCAAGGCGCTTGGCTTTTTTAAATCTTTTTGCGAGTTTATCTCGCCCGGCTTGCATTACAAATTTAGAGTAGATACAGACATTCCACGTAATATTCTTTATTCACACTCCCTTTTTGAATCTCTTCCAATATATAGAATTAATTTCACAAAAACACCTAAGGATAGAAGAACAGCAGCATTGCAATTTGTTCGCGACATTAGGCACATCCTTGAGGAATATTTGTATAAATGCGCTCCAAGCAAAGGAGCACAGATAGCCGTAGTGCTATACGAGATTGCAAAAAACATCGCAGACCACACCGTGGTCGACGGCTTCATTGGCCTTGACATCACTCGGATGCATAATAAAACTACCATTTCAATATTGATAGGAGATACTGGACCTGGGGTGTATGCCCATTTACGTGACTCCTTTCGTAGTAAAAACCCAGAAAGATACAAGAAGGCTGATTTCACCGAGATTTGGCACTACGCATTACAAGATGGGATTACAGGCAGTCGTGCTTCTAAAGGTAACTTTGGTGCTGGCATGTCTCTTATCGTCAACAATTGCAGAGCACTTGGCGTTCGAATATCTGCCTTTGATCATAGGCGACGAGTTTTCCTGTCTGGGCTCGCTGGTGTTGACATGGACAATGCTTCGCACAACAAACTTGGCCATGTCTGCTACAATTTCGAAGGAGATAGGCCTTTCACATATTATTTAGAGTGGGAACTATAAGCTGATGACAGAAATCTGCTTTAAGAAGATGGGATGGGATGTCTTCCTTGACAACAATATGGTAGGCAAAGCTGTTGCCTATCTTGATACAATAATTTTCGACAACCATGTGACGATTGACCTTCGAGAATGTTGCTTCTCATATGAACTCTCATCATTTATTTATGCAGTCATACAGATACTTAGCAAGAATTCTGGTGAAAAACAGATCACAATTAAACATGGTTTTTCAACAATATCTGAAAGTCACTTTGCAACATATATCAACAAATGCAATAAAGCAGCATATCACAACCTTAAATCCATTGCCGAGATCAATAAATCACTGTTCGACAATTATGAAATACATCTCAATATAGAAGAGACGATAGATGAGTAGCAATATCCTTGAAATAATAAACAATCAAAGTTACTTTCGAGAGTTGCTTGTATCTTGCATTGAATGTGTTCAGGCATTGCACAATCACATTCAGATTCTGTTTGATCAGACACGTGTTGGAACGCACAGTATCGCGCAAATTAAAAGTGCTTACAAAAAAAAAGATGCTTTCACTCAATGCCTGAAACAACTTTGGCGCTTCTTAATCATCGAAGTCCATCGCTTTACGACTCTCCCTACACCGAATAATGAAAATCAATTTGACACCACTGAGTCCCTTCGAACAGCGAACTTACTGCAACTACTTGAAGCATGCGTCAAATTAAGGGAAGAACTCAACCTTCTTCCCAAAATGGATGAACCCATCGAGCTGTATCGCTTTCTTAGGATTTTTGACCGAGAGAAAGTCACCGCTCAAGAGTACATAGACTCGGCAAAAGATTTCGTGTTGTACGCTGGCAACGAGAGAAGCGCCTTAGCCTATAAGAACACTCCCTTTGCTAATTATGAAGAAGATACTCTTAAGCCCCTGGCACTCAAAATATCAGACGACGGAGAGGGAATCACGCAAGACGACATACAGAGCTACCATATCTGCATCCCTCGCGAGGACACCCAGTCTCCTCTTAACTGGCCAATCCTCGCCCACGAGGTGGGACATCACGTCATGAGGAAAAAACACTTTAAAGATCAAAAGATTGATGAAGACTTCTTTAATTATGTAAGGTTGAAAAATGGCAAACCAAGCTACCCCTCAAAATTCGATAAAATGATTAAAACAACCACAAACGAAGAAGAGAAACTCAATATACTGAGGTCTTGGCTTACAGAATGCTGGTGTGATATATTTGGCTATCTCACTACGGGACCTGCGTTTCTCTTTGCCCAACGACGATATTTTTTAACAATGCTTCGGAAAGACAAGCAAGGCAACACGCACACCACACACCCGCCGCATTATCTGCGCTTATTAGTGTTGATCTTATTTGCTAAACGGTTTCCAGAAAACATTATGAGTTCGAGCACCCTGCTTTCAAACTTTACGACCCATCCAGCCTCTCAACTTTTAAAGAAACAATGCGATATGGATATGGATATCGTATCTGTATCAGACATTCATGTGCTCGCCATGGAGATCCACGAATACTTCATCGAATTTTTCAGGCTTTCAGAAGCTAATAATCCTAGTATTACTGACTATATCCAACGGCTAATTGACATCGCTGCCAAACTAACGCCAGAGACCGTAAGCGCGCTTAAGAGCAGGCTGGACCAGGGCTACCCAATACCGTCAACGAGGGAACAATCGACCAGCTACAAGGAGCGGGAAATTAGCGTTCATGAAATAATGCTTGCTGCTTGGCTGTCCTACGAGCAGTGTGTTATGATAGAGATGCTTGAAATACTCACTGGCGAATTTGAATCACTTAGACAAATGGAGATTGAAGGCCAGTGGGAGTTTTTTGAAAATACTATCAATCCCATTTTCAAAAGGTTCAATCAATCCGTACTCCGATCGCTCCAAATCAGTGAATGGGTAGCCTTGTTAAAAACAGAGGATAAGACGGATTGTACGGAGTCAGAGCCTGCAATTCCGTGTGAAAAATGCACAAACTGCTACCCATCTTTATTAGTTGACCACCAAATTGAAAATCTTATCCGTTCTGATCAACTTAAAATTATTCCACTAATTAATTTGAGAAAGCAGCTTGGTTCAACTTCGCTGGATGTACGACTTGGAACTACCTTTCAGACCTATCAACCAAATCAAAGCGGAGTCGTGGACTTCACTGATCAACGTTCTGTTGACAATATTAGCGCCAACTCGTCAATCCGTGACTTGGACTTTTTGGAGTCAATCGTTTTGGCTCCAGGACAGTTCGTTCTTGCCCACACGATGGAATACATTGGCCTCCCCGAAAATGTTGGCGCTCAAATCGAAGGCAGAAGCAGCTTTGCTCGACTGGGTATCCAGGTACACATGACTGCAAATCTTATTGACCCTGGCTTCCATGGTTCTGTGACCCTTGAAATATTCAACGCGGGCCCCAATCCAATTCGACTATTCCCTGGTTATCGAATTGGCCAGCTTCGCTTCTTCGAATGCAACAAACCTAAAAAACCATACAACAAGAAATTAGATGCAAAGTACAAAGGATTGCTTGAGCATTCCAACTCGCTACTCTCTAAGGATTACGAGGTTGAGTGTATAAAGAAAGCGCTCAACAAAATTGAGTCTTATCAAAGCACCTAAAGGAGCGCTTCGAGGAAAAGGGCCAGATTATGGACAAAAAAGACTGTTTCAGCTCACTTTTTGACTTAGTAACTATTATAAAGTCTGTTGTCAATCACCCTACAATAGCACACACTATTTCATTAGGTATTGCCTTTCTTTGTGGATGTATTGCGGGTTTTGTAAATTTTGCTAATAATTTCCATGTAAGCATTTGTGAACTCCTAAGGTCGTTCCCCTGCTTGGCATATATGTTGTTTAGTGGATTAATAACGATCCTTGCCTATTCCTGTGTGCTGGCTTCAAACATGGTTATCTTTGGCTTTTCCGTAAGCACTCATCCTTATCTATCAGCGTGCATGATTGGCCTTGCTGGCTATTCCTTACTTACAACCGTCATACCGAAATCCGTATCTTCAGACAAAGATGGTTCAAAGGGGATATCATCCTTCATCACAAACACACAATCATTTCTCTATCATAGATACATCATTGAGCGCGACGCGACACTTCGCCCAGATGTCTGCAAAGCGATGAAAAATGTTCCTATTGATCGAATCAAAGAATTTATTTATAGTTGTACAGCAATATCAATTGAATCCGATAAAATTAAAGGAAATATCATTGGCAAACAAATAGCTGAGCACTTAAAATCTCCACTGAATCAAACGATGTTAAAAACTCAAATAGGTGTCGACATTGCAAAATTCCTTGGTCTTCAGGCTGTTAAAGAGATTGCAGCAGCGTTTGCCGACGACAATCAGCTGGACAAGGACGTAGGAAAAGTGACAGAATTAGAAGACAAAATAGCCTTGCTCAATCGTCTGATGGCAGAGGAGGACAAGTAATGCCTGCGCAAGATAAAATGGGATTTCTTCGTGGCTTTTTAGCCCATAATGTGAATGTCTCCGATCCGGAGACAGGGTTAAAATGGAGGAAACTTCGTAAGGATATCCTTGAATACGCTCAACGATCAACAGAGGGCTATGACTCCCGAGACCTTCAAAAACTTACATCCATGCTAACAAGTGAAAATGAAGTTCCTGATCAACTATACGAAGCTGGAAAAACTCTAGAAATACTTGTGGAAAATCCCAAAAAAAATCATCTCAAGCAGGACAAACTTATTCTGAAAATTATTTCTAACTTTGCCGAGGTGGCCAAACTAAGCCAAGATCCACGCGTTATACAGATCGCAGTACATCTTTCAGACCTGATAATTGAGGCAAAGAAAGGCAACTAACAAACTTCTGAGCCAAGAGCTATGTTACTTTTTCAAAAACAACCACACTCTCCCTTGATGGTCTGCGCCCATATAATTTCATTTGCTGAGCGCTATTACCCCGAATACGTGCAACAATAATCTCAACACAACGCAATCCAACCATTTCACCAATTTGAGCAGTGACCTCGTCTACAGGGAGGGGCTGCCCATAATACTGTGCATTGCCCAACACAAGTGCCATCCTAGCACCTCCAACGCATACTCGGTGCATTTCTTTTAAACAACAAAACATATCAAGGAAATATCCATTCAGCATCCTCATTAACCGCGGATTTGCTGAATGTCTTCCAATTGCATCTAGACAGCTTCGTAACAACACTGGATGACGATACTCGTGGCTATCAGGACGAGTTGGCCTTGCTTCCGGGTGAGAATGAAAGCTTTGATACCTCACTGCTCTTGTTCCCTCCCAATCTAGGAAGCCATACATTAATTCAACGCCAAAAATCCTAGTGTAATCATGTCTATTTGGATATGGAGGAGAGGTAATAACTGCAGAGAATATTCCATCGGCGGCAGCCAAGTGTCGCGCATCTGCTAGCTGAGCACCATTTATAGGATTAGATATGCTGGAGTGCTCGACATCATCTAACATA
>CAZGAH010000008.1:90003-90780 GCA_964523295.1 uncultured Desulfovibrionaceae bacterium
TACGCTCCACATAACGATAATATCGCTCAAGAAACTCATCGCTTGTCACTGTATTATCAACCCATTTTAACCACCCACCTGTGGCTTGTGCCCGGCTAGCGCTTGGCATAACTGCGAACAGTGCCAACCTAAAAAAATCTCTGCCCTCGAAGTCGGACAGTCTAGACAATACTACGTCTAGATGCTCAATAGTTTGAAGAACATCTGGAGCAAACGCTTTTGTTACTAACTCATGATAGTGATTCTTCAACTTATTTGAAGGACTTTGCTTAGTGTTTTGTCGTATTCGTTTCCATAAATTAAGCAACTTCTCTATATTATAACATCTAGCCTTCACATTGGACGCGAAGACTGCAAATGGTGAGATATCATAGCCTGTTGCCTCAATGCCATGCTCCTTTGCTGCAACTATGGTAGTCCCTGAGCCACAAAAAGGATCAAGAATGCGATTAGTTCCAGTCAATCCCCACTCGGTGATGAGGTCACTAACTAATTCTCCTGAAAAGCTATGAGGGAAGACGAGCCATCTGTGTACAGGAACAGACCGCAAAAATTTCGGCGTGACGTGATCCTTCCACTCGGAGCGCACTTTTTTCGGGAAATATTCCATTGTGTTAAAACTATTTTTTGAAAAAATTTTTCTCATTATACATTGACACTCCCTAAAAGCCAAGCCCAATAAGTACCGCATCCACGGCGATTTTGTTCTAAGCCCGCGCCGCTGTCACCGGGCACCACTATAGAGCCAAACCATGGGCGCCTTAATAGAGCCACCCG
>CAZGAH010000009.1:0-2823 GCA_964523295.1 uncultured Desulfovibrionaceae bacterium
GCAATCGGTCAACTCACGTGCTACAAAGGTCGGTCATATCATGTGCTCCCGACACGCGCACTCGATATGCGCTCTGACGATTGAAACATCCTCCGCTGGCCGGTGAAGTGAAAAAATGCATGGCCAGACTGGCCGCAACGGTATGGAGCGTTTCATTGTGTTTCCGCTTCCGTCAGACCGGGGACGGAGATGATTCACATCGACGTTTCACCACGCCCAGGGCTTTGGAACAAAAATATCCTGTTCAGCCAGGGCGTTGAGGTCCAGGGCGGAATAGATTATATACTAGAGGGAGGAAAAATGTATTGCATCAGGCAGTCGGGCATGGTAGGGGGGTCGGGACTGGACGATTCCGTCGGACATACCCCGAGGTGGCCCATCCATGCACGAAACGTTGATTTTCATCCTGGTCGTCATCCCATTTCTGGCCGCGGCTGGCTGCTTTTTTCTGCGTGCCTCCGCCCTGCGTTCGCCGCTTGTCTTTGTCACGTGCTGCGTGCTCGCGACTGTCGCCATTATCCTGGCCGCAGGCGGGGCGTTCGAATCGTCGGCGCAACATGTGCTTGGCCTCAAACAGAACACGGTCATACAGGTGGCAGATTATGCGCTGTTACTGATCATGCTGCTCATCGGCTTCTTGCAGAAGCACAGGCTGGTCATGACCTTTTCTGTGGCCCAACTGGTACTTCTGACCTTTTTCGAGCTGTTCATGCTCGACCATGCGCGCCCGGCCGGCGGCTTTACCGGCGATCCGCTTGCCCTGCTCATGGTCCTGATTATTTCGCTGGTGGGCTCGCTCATCTGCATCTACGCCATCCCGTATATGAAAGCGCACCAGGAGCATCTGGAGCACGAGGGAAAGGCCGGCGGCAGTCAGGGGCGATTTTTTGCGGTCATGGTCTTGTTTCTGGGCGCCATGAACGGCCTGGTGCTGACCAACGACCTGATGCATTTCTACTTTTTCTTCGAGGTCACGGCGCTGTGTTCGTATCTGCTCATCGCCCAGGACGGGACGGAAATCGCGATGAAAAACGCCCTGCGCGCCTTGTGGATGAACAGCCTGGGCGGCTTCATCCTCATTTTCGGCATCGCGTTGCTCTACAAGCAACTGCATACGGTGAACATCGCTGCCGTCATCCAGAGTGCGCCGGTTGCCGGCAAGATGCTCCTGCCCATGGCCTTCATTTGTCTGGCGGCCTTCACCAAGGCGGCGCAGGTTCCGTTCCAGAGCTGGCTCTGCGGGGCGATGGTCGCGCCGACGCCGGTTTCTGCGCTGCTGCATTCGAGCACCATGGTCAAGGCGGGTGTGTATCTGGCGCTTCGTTTTGCCCCGGCCTATGCGGGGAGTCTGGTCAGCTACGGGCTGGCCCTGGCCGGTGGTTTCACCTTTCTGGCCGCGGCCGCGCTGGCCATGGGACAGAGCAACGGCAAGAAAATACTGGCCTACTCCACGATCAGCAATCTGGGTCTGATCTTTGTCTGCGCCGGCGTGAACACTCCGGAATCCTGGATTGCCGGGATGTTTCTCATTCTGTTTCACGCCGTATCCAAAGGCCTGCTCTTTCTGTGCGTGGGCAGCATCGAACAGCAGATCGGCAGCCGGGACATCGAGGATATGCGCGGGCTGGCCGGAAAGATGCCGCGCACCGCGCTGATGACCATGCTGGCCGGCATCACCATGATTCTTCCTCCGTTCGGCATGTTGCTGGGCAAGTGGATGGTCATCGAGACCGCGGCCGCGAATACCGTGCTGGTGGTCATGCTCGCCGTGGGCAGTGCCTTGACCGTTGTCTACTGGACGCGCTGGGCCGGGAGTCTGATCGCCACGTCGCGCATGGACAAGTCGCCTTCGGAAATGCAGCCTGTGTTGCTGCGTCTGCCGCTGGGCATTCTCCTGTTCGGTGCGCTGGTTCTGGTGTTGTTTGCCCCGTGTCTGTACCGGGCGTTGGAGATTCCGGTGCTGCGTATGTATAATTCCGTTCCCGGTCTGCCGGCCGTCGTTCCGTCCCTGGGGGTACAGCTCGGCGGGATGACCGGGGCGTACTGGGTGTATCCGATCTTCACGGTTGCCGTGATCACCGTGATCCTCGCCTTGCGGGCTATGCGCAAATTCCGCAACGCCCAGTACAGCCCGCCGTATGTCTGCGGTGCGCAGGTCTCGGAGCCCGGCGCCTTCATGGGACCGATGACGACGCCCGTGGCCCCGGCAAGCGGCAACTACTACCTGTCTGCCTGGTTTGGTGAAGAACGGCTGACGACCTGGCTCAACGTCGCGGCGATCATACTCATCCTGTTCATGCTGGGAGGCGGTCTGTGATGCAAACCGTACAACTCGTTCTGCTTCTGCTCACCGGGCTGTTGCTGGCGCCGCTGTTCGGCGGGCTGGTCAGCGGTATCGACCGACGGCTGACGGCCAAACTCCAGTCCCGGGTCGGCCCGCCGCTGCTACAGCCCTTTTACGACGTAGCCAAACTGCTGGGCAAGGCGCCGATGATCGGCAACCCGTGGCTGGCATTCTGTGCCGCGGGCTATCTGCTCTGCGCCATTATCGCCGTGTTGCTGTTCGTGCTCCAGACCGATCTGCTGCTGATCTTTTTTGTGCAGGCAGCCGGGGCCGTGCTCGTGGCGATCGGCGCCTTGAGCATCCCCTCGCCCTACAGTCAGATAGGGGGGCAACGTGAATTGCTGCAGATGCTGGCCTACGAGCCGCTGTTACTTCTGGTCATCATCGGCATTGCCCTGAAAACTGGCTCCTTTACGCTTGCCGAGGTCTGGGCTCTTCCCACGCCGCTGCTGCGCGACCTGCCGCTGCTGTTTCTGGTC
>CAZGAH010000009.1:2833-24941 GCA_964523295.1 uncultured Desulfovibrionaceae bacterium
GCTGACCATCAAATTGCGAAAATCGCCGTTCGACATCTCCGCCTCGCATCACGCGCATCAGGAGCTTGTCCGCGGAGTCTATACCGAGTATTCCGGTCCGCTGCTGGCGCTTATTGAAATTGGCCACTGGTACGAGGTCGCTCTTCTGCTGGGGTTGTGCGCGATGTTCTGGGCGACCAGCCCGTTTGGCATGATCCTTCTGGTGGTGATCACTTATTTCCTGGAGATAGTGGTCGACAACGCCACCGCCCGGCTGACCTGGCGTAAAATGCTCGCCTCGGCCCTGATCGGCGGCGTGGGCATGTCCCTGCTCAACCTCATCTGGCTGAACGCCGGCTAGGCATCGCCGTACGCCGGCCTCTCGCCAGCGAACACGTATTTGGCAACGATTCGACAACCCACAACAATGGCCTGGATCTCATGGGTATGTTACGCTCGTTCATCGACTCGTCGCGCCTGAAGTCCCCCTGGCTGCTCCACTTCGACTGCGGCAGCTGCAACGGCTGCGACATCGAAGTGTTGGCTTGCCTGACGCCGATTTATGACGTGGAGCGCTTCGGCATCATCCACGTAGGTAATCCCAAGCACGCGGACCTGTTGCTGGTGACCGGCACGGTCAACCATCGCAACAAGCATGTGCTGAAAAACCTCTACGACCAGATGCCCGATCCGAAGCTGATCGTCGCCATCGGCAGCTGCGGTCTGTCCGGCGGTGTCTTTCGCGAGGCCTACAACGTGGTCGGCGGCGTCGACAAAGTCATCCCGGTCGATGTCTACGTGCCGGGTTGTCCGCCCAAGCCGGAGGCCATCATCGACGGCGTGGTCAAGGGTCTGGGGTTGCTGGCGGCGAAACTGCAGGCAGCCTGAGGGATCATCGCGAAGCGCGACACGGAATTTTTACCCCTTGCGCCGGTCATCGTGCCGTACGTCGTGATTTTGCCTGCTGTGAGGAACGGACGTACCCGACGACTGCGCAAGGATTTCATCAACCGGGACATTCCCCAAACGACAAGGTTGGTCTGCAGTGAAAGAGCCGACAACGGACATCGCTCCAGAAAACCTCGTGGCCGAAGTGACGGCCCGAAAAGCCAAGGGCTGGCGGTTGGTGACCGTCACCTGTGTGGAACTGGACGCTTCCACGCTGGACCTCATCTATCACTTCGACCTCGATCTGCAGCTTGAGCATCTGCGGATGCGCGTAAGCAAAGGTGCCACGATTCCGAGTATATCGGGTGTGTATTTTGCCGCCTTTCTGGTGGAAAACGAGATGATGGATCAGTTCGGCCTCGCGTTCGACGGTCTGGTCCTGAGTTTTGGCGGCAAGTTGTATCTGGAAGACGACGCTCAGCGGACGCCGTTCTGCCGCTACGATGTCGTCAAAAAAGAGGCAGCCCCGGCCAGTGGGGCCTAGCATCGGACTGCGGACCCGCCGGGTCTTATGCACGCACCCGGAATGACGGAACAGACTCCGGTTGCGACACTGAAACCTCAACATGCGCCCGGGGTGTAGCAACGCCCCGCCAAGGATACGCGCTATGGCGAAAACCATACTTCCGTTCGGACCACAGCATCCGGTTCTTCCGGAACCGATACATCTCAAGCTGACTATCGAAGATGAAATCGTAACCGAAGCCATTCCCGCGCTCGGGTACGTGCATCGCGGTCTGGAGCGGCTCATCGAGATCAAGGATTTTCACCAAATGATTCAGGTCGTGGAGCGCATCTGCGGCATCTGCTCCATGATCCACGCCATGATCTATTGCCAGAGTATCGAAGAACTCATGAAGCTGGAGGTTCCGCAGCGCGCAAAGTACCTGCGCGTGGTCTGGTCGGAGCTGCACCGGCTGCATAGCCATCTGCTCTGGCTGGGGCTTTTCGCCGACGGTCTGGGCTTCGAGAGCCTGTTCATGGAGCTGTGGAAAATCCGTGAAAAAGTGCTGGACATCGACGAAGCGACCACCGGCAACCGGATCATCGTCTCGGTCAATGTCGTCGGAGGCGTCCGTCGTGACCTGAGCCCGGAGCAGGTGCGCTGGATCCAATCCGAGCTGCGCGAGATGGAAGATGCGCTGAAGCGGCTCCAGAATGTCATTTTCAACGACTACACGGTCAAAAAGCGCACCGTGGGCAAGGGTGTGCTCAGCCGCGCCCAGGCTCTCGAACTCGGCGCCGCCGGTCCCACCCTGCGCGGCAGCGGCGTAGCGCAGGATATGCGTCAGCTCAAATACGCGGCCTTCGACACCATCCCCTTCGAGCCCGTCGTCGAGCCCGAAGGCGATTCCTACGCCCGTATGAAGGTACGCTTTCGGGAGTCGTTGCAGAGTATCGAACTCGTTCGCCAGGCCTTGTCAAGTCTTCCGGAAGGCGAGCTGGCAGTCAAATGCAAGGGCAAACCCGAGGGCGAGATCACTACCCGCATCGAACAGCCGCGCGGGGAGCTGTTGTACTACATAAAGGCCAAAGGCGAAAAAAACCTCGAGCGATTACGCATACGCACGCCCACCTTTGCCAATATTCCGGCGCTGGCGGTGATGCTCCCGGGCATCGAGCTGGCCGACGTCCCCGTGGTGGTCCTGTCCATCGACCCCTGCATCAGCTGCACGGAGCGCTAGAGCCGAAAAAGGTGCGACAAATCCGGTTAACGCCTGATACTATACAAACGCCACGGCAAGGGAGACTCCCCGTGTTTACGATGACCTCCAATATCATGCGCAATTTTTTCAACAAGCGGGCCACCAGACTCTATCCGGTCGTTCAGCGCGAGCCCTTTGCCCAGACGCGGGGCGCCGTACGAAATGATATTGAAAAATGCATCTTCTGCTCTATCTGCGCCACAAAATGTCCGTCTCGTTGCATCACCGTTGATAAAAAGGCCGGAACCTGGACCTGCGACCCCTTTGCCTGCATCTACTGCGGAATCTGCGTCGACAACTGCCCCACGAGCTGCCTGAGCCAGATCCCGGCCTATCAATCCGCGGCGATTGAACGCGAACCGCTGTTTTATCAGGGCACTCCGCCCAAGCCGAAAAGCAAGGACAGCGCACCGTCATCCTGATCCATCTTTTTTCTTGGTCTTTTCTTGCCCCCCGCTCCTTGTCCAAGGCCAGCGTCAGGCTGGCCTTTTGTGCTTCCTCCCCACGCCTGGCGGGGCTTGCCCTCCCTGAGGGGAGGGCGAGCGTGCGTGCAACAGACGAAAACTCTTGAGAGAGGAATTGCCGGCTTGCAACGCTCAACGAAGTCAAATCCGGCATTCCGCTTTGACAAGCTTGAGTCTCTGGCGTATCCAACTTCGCTTTGACCCTGCCCGCCGGCCTTGCTGTGCTGTTTCCCCGCAGACCGGACCTGGCGGGACTGACAGCGGCGTGGTGCTGACGTTCGAACAGGCTCTTGAAATGATAAACGACGCGGACAAACCATGAATTCCTATACGAGAATCAAAGGGTTCGCCGACATGGCCTCGCCGGAAATCGAGGTCATGCGCTACGTGGAACGCACGGCGCGCGATATCTTCGGGCGTTTCGGATATCGCGAGCTGAGCATTCCGATTCTGGAAAAGACCGAACTGTTCAGCCGCTCCATCGGCGACGAGACCGACGTCGTGCAGAAAGAGATGTATACCTTCCCCGACCGGAAAGGACGCTCGCTGACCTTGCGGCCCGAAGCCACGGCTGGCGTCATGCGCGCCTATATCGAAAACCGTCTCTTCGCCCGCGAGCAGACTACGAAGCTGTTCACCCTGGGGCCCATGTTCCGCTACGAGCGGCCGCAGAAGGGGCGGATGCGGCAATTCCATCAGGTCAATGCCGAGTGTCTGGGTCCGGTGGCGCCGCAGGCCGACGTGGAGACCATGCTCATGTTGTGGCTGTTTTTGCGTGAGCTGGGCCTGGACGAAGTGAGTATCGAATTGAACAGCCTCGGCTGTGCGGCCTGCCGGCCGGCTTATCGTGAGGCCTTGAACGCATTTTTGAGCGGTCTGGACTCCTCGAAGCTGTGCGAAGACTGCGTCCGGCGCGTGCTCAGCAACCCCTTGCGCGTGCTCGATTGCAAGGCACCCGGGTGCAAGGAGCTTGTGGCGGACGCCCCGGTGGTGACCGACTACATTTGCGCGGAGTGTCGTGATCATTTCGAGGTGGTAACCGGACTGCTGCTCGCGGCCGGATTGCCGTACCGGCCCAATCCCCGCCTGGTTCGGGGGCTGGATTACTACGTACGCACGACCTTCGAGGTCGTTTCCGGCAATATCGGGGCGCAATCGTCCGTGGCGGGCGGCGGTCGTTACGACGGGCTCGTCCACGCGCTGGGAGGTCCGGATGTGGCTGGCGTGGGCTTTGCCTGCGGCATGGAGCGCTTGCTGCTCCTGCTGTCCGCGCCGAAGGCTCCTGAGCTGGATTTTTTTCTGGCGGTGCTCGATCCGCTGGGATTGAACAAAGGTCTGCTCCTGGCGCAGCGGCTTCGCGAGGAGGGACTGTCCGGCGAGGCCGCCTTCATGGCGCGCAGCGTCAAAAGTCAGATGCGCGAAGCGAATAAATGCAACGCCCGAGCCTGTCTGCTTCTGGGCGCCGAGGAACTGGCCAACGACACCGTCGTGGTCAAGGACATGAAGAGCGGAAACCAGCAGGTGCTGGAGCTGGCCTCGTTGCCGGCCCTGGTTGCCTGCCTGCAGCCAGCGGAGTGAAGCGGATATGGAAAGCAGACCGGACGAAATGGAAACGACGCAGCAGGATGAGCTGCAACAGACGCATCGCAAGAGTATCGAGCCCTTGGGAGACTGGCGACGCACGCACTCATGCAGCGCGCTAGGCGCCCGCGACGTTGACGCCAGCGTCTGCCTCATGGGCTGGGTGCAGTTTCGCCGCGACCACGGTGGCCTCATCTTTATCGATCTGCGCGATCGCACGGGCTTGACCCAGGTCGTCTTCAGTCCCGAGATCGCCGAGCAGGCCCACGCGCGGGCGCACGTGCTGCGCACCGAGTATGTTCTGGCGATCAACGGATTCGTCCGGTTGCGGCCTCAGGGCATGGAAAATCCCAATCTGCCCACGGGCGCGATAGAAGTGGTCGTCACGGAGTGGCGCCTGCTGAACACCTCGTCCACGCCGCCTTTTCTTATCGAGGATCGGGTCGATCCGGCGGAAGGGCTCAGGCTGGAGTACCGTTATCTCGACCTGCGCCGGCCGAAGGTGGCCCGTCATTTTGTTCTGCGCCATCAGGCTGCGCAGGCGGCGCGTCGTTTTCTCGACCAGCAGGGATTTCTGGAGATCGAAACGCCGTTTTTGACCAAGAGCACGCCCGAGGGTGCGCGGGACTTTCTTGTGCCCAGCCGCCTGAACCAGGGGCAGTTTTTCGCCCTGCCGCAGTCGCCGCAGCTCTTCAAGCAGATACTTATGGTCGCGGGCATGGAGCGCTATTATCAGCTCGTACGCTGCTTTCGGGATGAAGACCTGCGCGCCGACCGGCAGCCCGAGTTTACGCAGATCGACCTGGAAATGTCCTTCGTGGACGAAAACCAGGTGATGGAGCTGGCAGAGGGACTGCTGGCCAGTATTTTCGAAGAGACGCTGGGCATGAAGCTGTCTCTGCCCTTCGGGCGCATGACCTACGACCAGGCCATTGCCTCCTACGGTCTGGACCGGCCGGATACCCGTTTTGAACTTCTGTTGACCGACGTTACCGAAGTGGTCCGGCAGTCGAAGTTCCGGGTCTTTGCCCAGGCAGAACTGGTCAAGGGGTTACGCGTACCCGGCGGGGCGGAATTGACGCGCAAGGAGATCGACGACTTCACCGAGTTCGTCAAAATTTATGGCGCTCAGGGACTGGCCTGGATCAAGGTCAAGGAAGACGAATGGCAATCGCCCTTTGCCAAATTCCTCAGCGAGGAGGAAAAACAGGGACTGGCCGCCGCGCTTGGGCTCACGCCCGGCGACATCGTCTTTTTTCAGGCCGGTGCGCCGGACATGGTCAACAACGCCCTGGGCTATCTGCGACTCAAGCTCGGCGAGCGCTTCAAGCTCATCGACCCGCAGGCCTTCAATTTCGTCTGGGTTACCGACTTCCCCCTCTTTGAATGGGATCCGGAAGCCAAGCGGTACATGGCCAAGCATCATCCCTTTACGGCGCCCCAGGACGGGCACCTCGATCTCGTGACCTCGGCGCCGGCCAGGGCCAAGGCCCGGGCGTACGACGTGGTGCTCAACGGAAACGAGATTGGCGGCGGCTCGATCCGCATCCACAACCGCGACGTCCAGATGGCCATGTTCCACGCGCTCGGGCTGACAGCGGGGGAAAGCCATTATAAATTCGAGTTTCTGTTACAGGCCCTGGAGCACGGAGCCCCGCCGCACGGCGGCATCGCCTTTGGCTTCGACCGCCTGGTCATGCTGCTCTGCGGCGCGGATTCCATACGCGACGTCATCGCCTTCCCGAAAACCCAGAAGGCCACCTGTATGATGACCGAGGCGCCGGATTTCGTGACCAATGAACAACTGCGCGAGCTGGGCATCCGCCTGCGGGAAGCGCCAAAGAAAACTGAAGAGGAGTAGCCCGACACAGCGCCGGATTTCCCTTCCCGGCGAAACCGTCATTGAAACATCGTCCTGAGCGGCTTTTCAAATGGCGTTGCAATGCTTATTACTCTTCGAAACGATACGTCGAATAATCCAAACGGTCGTACCACAGGTTTGCCATGTCTTTGGAAATACTGACTTACCCGCATCCCGTTCTGGCCAGGAAAGCCGACCCGATTCCCACGATAACTCCTGACCTGGCTGCGCTCGTTGCCGATATGGCCGAGACAATGTACCAGAATAAAGGTATCGGCCTGGCGGCGCCGCAGATTGGCCGGTCCATCCAGCTGGTCATTATCGACCTGAGCGGACCGGAGCAACGCACCGGATTGACCCCCCTGATCAATCCGGTCATCACGCATAAAGAGGGCCTGGTGGAGTCCGACGAGGGCTGCCTCAGCCTGCCACACCTGCGCGGCGTGGTCTCTCGCGCGGAACGGGTGCAGGTGCAGGCCAAGGATTTGGAGGGGAAAGAAGTCACCATCGACGCGGACGGTCTTCTCGCCATCTGCCTGCAGCACGAGCTTGACCATCTCAATGGCAGGCTTCTGCTCGACCGGGTCAGCAGGCTCAAACGCTCGCTCTACGATAAAAAGGTCAGTAAATGGTTGAAGCGCCGCCACGACGGCTGAGCGTCGTCTTCATGGGCACCCCGGCCTTTGCCGCGTCTATTCTGACCGATGTGCTGGAATGGCCGGAGGCCGAGGTCGTGGCCGTCTATACGCAGCCGGATCGTCCCGCCGGACGCGGACGCAGCCCCCGCGCCTCGCAGGTCAAACAACTGGCCATGGCGAGGCGGTTGCCGGTGTACCAACCGGAACGGCTGAACGTCGAGGCCGATATCGCCGCGCTGCGCGACTTTGCCCCGGACATGATCGTTGTCGCCGCCTACGGGCTGATTCTTCCGCAAGCCGTGCTGGATATACCGCGGCTGGGTTGTCTGAACGTCCACACCTCGCTGCTGCCTAAATACCGCGGCGCGGCGCCGATCCAGCGGGCGATTCTCGCCGGGGAGCACGTCACCGGCGTGACCATCATGAAAATGGATGCCGGCCTGGACACCGGCGACATCCTGCTCCAGCGGGCCGTGGGTATCGACATCGACGATACGGCAGCGACGCTTCATGACGAACTTGCGCGTCTGGGGGGAGCGCTGCTCGTACAAGCGGCACAACGCTACGCGCGCGGTGAACTCACTTCGGTGCCCCAGGACCACAACCGGGCCAGTTATGCCCCAAAATTGACCAAGGAAGAAGGGCTGCTCGACTGTTCCCAGCCCGCACGCACCGTACATAACATCGTGCGCGCGCTGCACCCCTGGCCCGGAGCTTCGCTGCTCTGGGACGGACCAGGCAATCGCCGGATACGCATTACGCTCCAGCCCGGCCGCGTTGGTCCGGAATTGACGCAACCGACAGAACCCGGCACAATACTCGGGTTGCAGGACGGATTGCTGGCTATTGCTTGCGCCGACCGATCCTATCTGGTCCCGGAAGTGCTGCCGGAGGGAAAACGGCTCACCGGCGCGCGCGACTTCTGTAATGGTTACCTCTGCCGTTGCGATGAAAAAACATGATAACCGCGGTCATGCGGACACAGCATCCATTTTGAGCAGTAAACGCGACGTGCCGAACCTCTTCGAAAGCGATGCGCAGCCTTTTTCCCGCAAGCGCCTGTTCATTGGCCTGATTTCAGGAACCTGCCTTCTTGTCTGCCTGCTGCTCGTTCTCCTCTGGGTCGTTCCCTATATCGGCTTTCATGCCATTCATCCCGCAGCGCCTGCAATCATGGGCGCTGTTTTCCTGCTCGCCATCCTGCTGGTGGCCTGGGCCTGGCTCGGTCTGGTCCTGAGTATCCAGCTCGGTCGGCCCGTGCTCTTTTCGCCGCGCCTGCGCGGTCTGACCATCAAGCTGTTCCTGCCGCTGATGACTCTGTTGGGACGTTTTCTCGGTATTTCCAAGGCTCGCATCCGCAGTTCATTCATCAAGGTGAACAATGAGCTGGTGCTCAGCGAGGCCAGGCGCTACCGCCCGGACCAGATTCTCCTGCTCATGCCCCATTGCCTGCAGAACAGCCATTGCGACATGCGCCTTACCTACGACATCAACAATTGCAAGCGCTGCGGCAAGTGCGTCATCAAGGGTATCATCGAGCTGGCGGAGAAATACGGCGTGCACCTGGCTATCGCGACAGGCGGGACCATTGCCCGACGTATCGTGGTCCAGACCCGGCCCAAGGTCATTGTCGCCGTGGCCTGTGAACGCGATCTCGCCAGCGGCATCCAGGACACCTATCCCATCCCCGTCTACGGCGTGCTCAACGAACGCCCCCATGGCCCCTGCCTGGACACGAGCGTCAACCTTTTCAGTCTGGAACACGCGCTCCGCCGTTTCCTCGAACCCGGCGACCTGTGATGTGGCCCCCTTTCATCAGACAGCGTAGCGGCCTCGTAAGGTGGGTTCGTTTTCATACCTCCGCTGCTCTTGCTTCCCGCATCCCTCGATCGTCCGATGCGAACTCAAGCCGTAGAGGGCCAGCGACCTAGAATGGGCCAAAGTGAAGCTCGTCGGAGGGCGCCGGCTGTCTACGGCGTCGTCGCGTAGCTCCTCTTTCATGCCGCCTTTCCCATGAGGCAACCTCGGTATGCCTCATCTGGCGTGTGGTCGTCCAGGCTCGAGTGCGGGCGCACATGGTTATAGCGGTCAAGCCACGCGCCCAGCATAGCCTCGCCCGGTTACCGCTCTCGAATTCGTGCAAGTACACGCACTCGTACTAGAGCGTGCGCCAAAGCCTTTCGATGAAGACGTTGTCCATCCAACGCCCCTTGCCGTCCATAGAGATGCGCACGCCCGCGTCTTTGAGCGCTTAGAAGGCTGTCTGAATTTTTTGGACCACTTCAACACGAAATATCGTTCAAAGGCCGACGCCGGTTCTTGTCCGTTGCGCGCTAAGCTGATATGAAGGGTTCAGGTTGCCAAGTCCTGACCTCAGGCCGTTGCGTGGCACAAACGCTAACGAAGAAACCCGAGCCAAGGAGACAAAGATGCGAGTCAAGGAAATGATGCGTACGGATGTGCTCACGGTCGGGCCGAAGACAGATATTGTTTCGATTATTTGTCTTCTGGTGCAGACACCGCTTCGCCTGGTATACGTGGTCGATGAGCAGCGCCGGTTGCTGGGGGTGATATCCAGTGTGGATCTGCTCAAGCAGATCGAACCGAGCTACCTCGACTCCAACCTGGCCGCCGCGCTTCCCGACGACTGGGAGCCGTCCAATCACTTTCTCGAAGAGAAGAAAAACGTTACGGCCACCGAAATCATGCGGACAGAATTCGTGCCACTCAAACCCGATAGCACTTTCCCCCGGGCCGATTGCCTGCTCCGGGAAAAAGGCATCAACACGCTGCCTGTTGTCGACGACTCCGGCCGGCTGCTCGGAGAGATCGGGCGCTGGCACGCCCTGCGGCATCTGGTCCGAGTCTTCAATCTGTGCGGCGAGGCGTGAATCTGTCCCCCCCTCCCGGCAGGCTTTTTTCCAGGCAGGCTGGATGACCGGCTTTCGGCTGGAACGGTCCATCCGTTCCGGCCGAAAGCATTTCCCCGTGCTTCTCGCGAAATGCTCTTTCGCCGCTTCCCCCCTTGCTTTCAGACGCGTCGTATGACAGCCCTCTGGCGCTTCGGACATCTGGACCTTCGTCCGAAAACAGGGTATATCTCCAAAACAGGACACATTGAACCGAGCGGGCGACGTAGACGGCGTTTTTTCCAGGACTCACCTTGCGGAGCAAGCCCGTCCGAATACCGCTTGCCTGGCGAGGCTGCAGAACAGCCTTACCGATCACGCCATTATGCATCTGGTACTGTACGAACCCGAAATTCCGCCCAACACAGGCAATATCGCCAGATTATGCGCGGCAACGCAGACGCGACTGCATCTGGTCGAACCGCTCGGGTTCAGCCTGGACGACCGTTACCTGCGACGCGCCGGCCTCGATTATTGGCCGCATGTCTCGATTGCCGTCTGGTCGGACTGGGAGGCCTTTGCCGCGTCGGCCAAGGCCATTCGCGGGCGGCTGGTACTGACCAGCAGCAAAACCTCCATGCCCTACCATGAATTTGCCTTTGAGCCCGGAGATTTCATCGTGCTTGGTCCGGAAACCAGAGGCTTGCCTTCGGAAATCCTCTCTTTGTCGCCGCATTGCGTGCGCATCCCGATCTGGGGACAGGTCCGGAGCCTGAACCTCGCCACCTCGGCCGGAATTCTGCTCTACGAGGCCTTGAGGCAGACGGGCGGCCTGGCGGACAAATAACCTGTCGGAAGTCACGTGCTTTCGGGTACCGGAAATCCGCGAGTCGAGTTTTCCGTCACGCCGCGCCGACGCCATTCAGCCCGGAAACACGACGTTATGGCTTCTTTTTTGCGCCCAGGCTTTTCCACCAGGCCGAGAGCCTGCGTTCCAGACCTTGATCTTTGGGATGATAAAATCGCCGGTCGGCGATTTCAGGGGGCAGATACTCCTGCTCGATCCAGGCTCCGGGGTAATTATGGGGATATCGGTAGCCCTTGCCGAACCCCCACTCTTTCTGGAGCTTGGAGGACGGATTCCGCAGGTGCAGGGGCACGGGATGCGGACCTTGCAGGCGGATTTCTTTCTGTGCCGAGAGATAGGCGGCGTACGTCGAATTGCTCTTGTGCGCCAGGGCCAGATAAACGCAGGTCTCTGCCAGAGGAATGAAGCCTTCGGGCATTCCGACGAATTCGACGGCGTGCTGGCAGGCCACCGCCACGGGCAGGGCCATGGGATCGGCCAGGCCGACGTCTTCGGAGGCGGCCAGGATCAGCCGCCGACAGATGAACCGCGGATCTTCGCCGGCCTCGAGCATACAGGCCAGGTAGTACACGGCGGCGTCGGGATCGCTGCCGCGGATGGACTTGATGAGCGCGGAAACGAGTTCGTAGTGGCTGTCGCCTTCGCGATCGTGCCGCAAAACTACTTCCGGCAGAGCCAGCTTCAGCTCCTCGGGCTGGCGTTTCTCCGGCGGCAGAGCGGCCGCGTACTCGATGAGGTTGAGCAGGGTCCGGGCGTCGCCGTGGGCCATGGCGACCATATAATCGAGGGCCTGATCGTCAAAGGCCGTTTCCATGCTCTGGGCCCCGCGTTTGCCCAGTTGCAGCAGTTCTTCCCGACTCAATGGTCTCATGCGCAGGACGTGCATCCGGGAGAGCAGCTGACGGGTAACGCTGAAAGAGGGGTTTTCGGTCGTGGTGGCCAGCAAGGTGATTTCGCCGCTTTCCAGCAGGGGCAGAAAGAAATCCTGCTGCGCCTTGGAGAAACGATGGAGTTCGTCGAGAATGAGAATTTCTACGCCGGCAAGCTGGCGGCGCAGGCGCTGTAACCCGGCTTCCGGTGCGGAGACCCGCAGATACGGCACGTTGCGCGCCTTGGCCAGCAACAGCGCGAACGTGGACTTGCCGCAGCCCGGCGGACCGAAGAGCAGCAGACTGGGCAGCCGCCTGGCCTGGATAAAGGTATCCAGACGCCGACGCAAATGTGACTGACCGACGAACTCCTCGATGGTCTCGGGTCGAATGCGATGCGCGAGGGGTTCCAGGATCGACATGGCGGGAATTCTCCTTGCGTGGACTACTGTTGGCCGGCCCACCAGCGCAGACCGAGGCAGAGCAGCGCAGCGGTTTCCCAGCGCAGGATGCGCTGACCCAGGTTCACGGCGATGAAACCGGCCGCGTGCAGCGCCTCGCGCTCGCTCGTGGCGAATCCGCCCTCCGGCCCGAGCACGAAAACCGCGGTACCGGGAGCGCCCGCAGTGGACATATCCAGGGGGCGGGCCTGTTCACCATCTTCCAGAAGAACGTATCGTCCCTCGCAGGCGGCGGCCTGCTCTGTCAGCTGCGTCAGCCCTCCGGGGAGGCAGCGCAGTTCCGGAAGCCAGGCGGCGCCGGATTGTTTGGCCCCGGCGATACATTGGGCCTGCCAGTGTTCCTTGACTTCCTCTGGAAGCTGCCCCTGGCTGCGTTCTGCTTGCCAGAACCAGACCCCAGCCGTCTCCAGTTCCACGGCTTTTTCCAACAGCCAGCTGCGACGCAAGGCCTTGGTCCAGGCCAGAGCCAGGATACTGCGTACGCGGGGTTGCGGCTGAACGGTCACTTTGCCCGTCGAAAAGGCGTACGTTGTCGCCAACGCGCGTTCGCAACACGGAGAGCAAGTGATGCGCCTCGCTGCCGACAAGTTCGACCTCCGACGAGGCAGGCCAGGCCTCGGGAGCGAGATGGCACGATTTCACAGGGTATTACTCATGCCGGCAAGCAGGCTACGCCGCAGGGTAGCGCCGAGCGGTCGCCCGCGCGGACAGGCCTGCGTACCGGACAGATTCGGCAGCTTGCCCATGGCCTATCGCGACGGCGCGACGACCTGACGCGCCGTACCCTGACGAAAAAACGGCAATTCGGTACGTACGGCAGACAGACGCGTGCGCGGCGTCTGAATCAGAAATTCCGCCCCCCCGGCACAATCCGCGCGCACGAACGCCAGGGCAATCGCGTGCCCCAGGGAAGGACCGAAGGATTCGCTCGTCACGCGCCCCACGGTTTCGCCCGACGGCAGCAGCACCGCATCCCCTGTGCGCGGGCTGCGGCGATCGTTCACGCTCAAGGCGACAAGCCGCTCGGTAATCCGCCGGTCGCCCCCCCTGCCCGGGTATTCGGCCGACGAGGTGAGCAGGCCGGCATAACCGGCCTCGGCCGGCGTATGCACTTCGTCGAGTTCGTGCCCGTACAAGGGGTAGCCCATCTCCAGGCGCAGGGTATCCCGTGCCCCCAGTCCGGCGGGCTTGACGCGCTCGTCGGCCAGACAGGCGTTCCAGACCTCTAACGCTTTGTCGGCCGGAGTATACAGCTCGTATCCAAGTTCGCCGGTATATCCGGTGCGACTGACCAGAACGGGCGCGCCGGCAAATTCGGTTTTCCGAAAGGCGAAGTAGGAGAGGTCTCTGAATTCCGCGGCCAGGGCCTTTTCAAGCACGCTCAGCGACTGCGGCCCCTGCAGATCGATCTTGGCCGTATCCGCGGAAACATCCTCCAGGTGAAGTTCTGGCGGCAGGAGCGCGGCGATGCGTGCGTAATCGCCAGCCGCGCAGGCGGCGTTCACCACGAGCATGTAGCTGTCGACGCCCAGACAATAGATGATGAGGTCGTCAAGCACGCCCCCCTGATCATTGAGCAGAAATCCATACCGGCAGCGTCCCGGCGGCAGGGTTTCCAGATTGTGAGCCACGATGCGGGACAAGGCCTGACGGGCGCCCTTTCCGGATAGCAGGAACTCACCCATGTGGCCGATATCGAACACCGCGGCCATGGTCCGCGTCTGTTGGTGCTCGACGAGGATGGATTCATACTGGACGGGCATATCCCAGCCCGCGAAGGGGGTCATCCGGGCACCATGCGCGACATGCCAGTCATGCAGCGGCGTTGTGAACAGCGCGGCCATACGCGATACCTCCGTATCCGATGCGTACAGGTTGAAAAAGCTCTCCCGGCGTAGCCTCATCCGGCCTTGAGGAGCGAATCCCCGGAGGGCTCGCTCCTGGCCTTGCGAATTGCCTTGAAGTCGTCAACCAGCGAGACGAGCTTTCGGTATTGCTTTTTAATATCCATTCCGTAGCTCGTCAGGTCGTTATCACGTTTTTGAATATAATTTTTCAGCAAATAATTATCATTCATGATTTTTTCACCAAAGAAAATAACATTCCCAACGAGTTCATCGAAATAATTGACAATCTCGAATTTCAAATCATGCATGACCTCGGTGATATTTTCGAGCAATTCGCGATAGGAAAATTGTTTCCCCTTTTTTCCGCTGGAAACGGCGTCCTCGATCCGTTTCACCTTTCGGGCTTGATGGATATAGCAGTATTTGATCCAGACCTCCTGGTGCAGTTCATGAAAATCCTGGAAAATATCGTAATTGTCGGGATTGAGCAGGTAATTGTCCAGGACCAGGGCGATCTTGGCAAAGAAATCATCCGTATAGGTGATGATGCGATGCTGATGCTTGGACAGCCAGGCGTAGAGAAATTTGAGCCGTTTTTCGACGGTGTCCGTATTTTCCACAACCTCGTAGCGCTTGAAAATGATACGCCCCGTATATTCGCCGCGGACGATGTCATTCAACCGCAAAAACATATTGTACGTATCTTTGATGATATTGCACTGCTGCAGAATCTGACCGGTGAGCGGGTGAATGACTTCCTGGCTCTCCACGGAAAGCGCCCTGGACTCATGGACGTTGTGGGGGTTGTATTTGTGCTGCCGATAGCGCACGCGCAGAATGACAACGCGTCGGTCGGGGTCCACGAAGTACCCTCCGGACTCAAGTTGCCGGATGATATCTTTCTGCTCTTTCTCCACCCGAACCAGCGCTATTTTTTCCACGCGGGGATAAATTTTCAATTGTGGGTCGGTGTACAGGGTCGTCAGTGTCCGATCGGACTGGCCGAGCACCTTGATGAGAAAAGGCTCCCCCAGCTTATGCAGCCGCCGGGCAAAGAGCGCGCTGGAGGTACGGCGTTCGGAGACAATGGGAAAACCATACAGTTCCATGAGAAACTGATACACAAACGCGCGGTTGCGCTCGTAGAGTTCGTTGTCGCCGACCGTAAACTTGCCGATGCGCATCCCGAAGCGTTTCAGCTCGGAATCGAGATCCGACGGAAACGATGCGTATACGCCGGCAAGATAAAAATTCCCCATATCGTTCATGGCCAGCACATGCGCCCGATCGAGCTGCAACAGGCTGGGCATGAGGTCGGCGTAGTAATGCAGATCGGTGAGGTCGTGACCGGAGAAGCTTTCCTTGAACTCCTCCTGGCAATGCTTGGGGAGCCGGTTGAGGAAGGTCTGGACGTTGCGGGGGTGTCCGGATTGATTGCGAGCGCCGGACTCGGCGTGTTCTCCCCCGGTTACTACCCCCGGAGAGAGGATGTCGAACTGGAATATCTCCTGAAACGACTTGAGCTGCCGCGGCAACGCCAGCATACTGAATCCCGGAAGCTCGGTATATTCGAAAGGGTCGCATTCAAACGAAGGTAAAAGCTCGCGCGACTCGACCAGCGGATAATCCGAATACTCAAAATAGGGCTTGAGCAGGCACTGCCGAATGTGTATCCGGTCCAGAAACTGCCGCAGATGTCGCAGCGAGCGCACCAGCGGAGGAAACGGCACGGTTATACCGCCATCGCCGCCTTCTTCACGCTGCGTGAATGCGTTCTGCCATCCGATAGTCTCTGCCATCTCTTCCTCGCGTACACCCGCGCCGCACCCGACAGCCCGCAGGCATTGCCGGATGAGGCCTTGAACTTCGGTCCATCGCAAAGTTTATCTTTGTACCCTTTTTTGAAGAAAAAATCAAGATGTTATCTATCATGTTGATTTTACAGAGTATTTACTCCAAGATCAATGCTTCCGGGCAGAATACACAAACAAGGAATTTTACCATACTCAGACACGACATGCTGTCTGGCTGGAGCATCATCCTACGTTTTGACACTCCATAATTTTTACGACATATCATGAAGTTGTATCCTCGATCACGCCCGGCGAGTCATGGTTCATCCAGGTAGTTTGCCGAAAAGCGGCGTAACCGCTGGCCTGATTCGGGTTCTTGCCTTATGGCCCAAAGTTTGCTCTTCTGCCACTGGGGGGGGCCTGTCCCTCGATCTCTTGTCTGTCGGGCAGTGCCTCCCGCGCGGAGGTGGCCATGAACGTCACGATGCTTCTTCGTTCCATCCAGGTGTTGCTTGTTCTGGCGGCGTTGCTCATGTCGACGCCGGCCTCGGGAACGTCCGGCGAGGTATTCCTGCCGGCCGCCGAGGCCGATTGCGCCTTTTCGCCTGCGGATCCGGGCGGGCTGGTGTTGCGGCAGCGCTTCGTCAAGGTGGATTTGGCCAGGCTCATCATCCCCCCGCTACGCGGAAAGCCGGACATTCTGCACGATCCCGTCGGCTTCAACCTGTTTCCAGGGTTGCAGTTCGACGTACAGCAGTACGACATGCAGCGAGCCGGCCATGGCAAGACCAGGGTCTGGACCGGTCGTATCGTCGGATCGCCGCGCAGTTCGGTGACTCTGGCCATGACCGGGAGCATCGTCGCCGGCAAGATCAGGACCGAACACGGCGACCTGTTCGACATCCGCTACGCCGGAAACGGTGTTCATGCCATCAGACAGATTGACGTCGGCGCTTTCCCCCCCGAGCACGCGCCCCGAATTCCTCCTGCGGACAGCCTCCCCGCTCGGGCCGATGCGCCTGTTGTCCATGACGACGGCTCGATCATCGACGTCATGGTCGTGTTTACGCCCAAGGTCCTGACGACGCTGGGCAGTCTTTCCGCCGTGCAGAGCGAAATTGCCCTGGCCGAGAGCGAGACTAACCAGGGTTACGCGAACAGCGGCGTGGAGCAGCGGATACGCGTGGTGCACACCTCGCAGATTGCGTATGATGAGAGGGTCGGATTCGAGGACGCCCTTTACGACCTGACCAACAACGACGACGGGCAGATGGACGCCGTGCATGAGTGGCGCGAAACCCACGGCGCCGACATGGTCAGTCTGTGGATCGACAACATGACCTATTGCGGCATCGCCTGGCTGATGACCAGCACGACCCAGGACTTCGCCAGCCGTGCGTTCAGCGTCGTTTCCATAGACTGCGCCACGGGCTATTTTACCTTTGCGCATGAAATGGGGCACAACCAGGGCTGCCATCACGACCGCGCCAACGCCAGCGGCGCCGGGGTCTTCCCCTATTCGTACGGATACCAGCACCGCGACGCGCCCTCCTTCCGTACCATCATGTCCTACGACTGTCCGGGCGGTTGCACTCGGATCAATCATTGGTCGAACCCGGACGTCTCGTACCAGGGCCTGCCCACGGGCGTGGACGCGAGCAGCGGCTCCTCGGCCAACAACGCCCTTTCCCTGAACAATACGCGCACTATTGCAGCCAACTGGAAGAACTCAACCGGAACCCCGCCCCCACCGCAGGCCAGCACCCAGGATATCGTCTGGCGCAATGTCCGTACGGGACGCAATTCCATCTGGTTCATGCAGGGAACGTCGATTTCCCTGCGGCTGCCCTCGCTGGACATCAAGGCCCCGTGGCGGGCCGTGGGCGTTGCCGATTTCGACGGCGACGGCAAGGCAGACCTGCTCTGGCGGCATCCGGAACAGGGCACCGTGACGCTCATGTACATGGAGGGTGTGCAACGACGCAGCAACGACCCCTTCCCGAATGTCAAGGCGACCCCGCCTTGGGAACTTGTCGGTGTAGGGAATTTCAACGACGACCACTGGGTCGATCTCGTCTGGCACCATCCGATAACCGGCAAGACCGTACTCATGCTCATGGTCGGGGCCACGCCGTTCAGTCGCATCGATCTGGGCACGGTCAAGTCGCCCTGGCAGATCAGCGCGGTCGGCGACATCAATAACGACGACAGCCCCGATCTGATCTGGCGCAATCCGGCCCTCGGACGAACGGTCTTCTGGCTCATGGACGGCATAGTAAAGAGCCAGAGCGTAGTTCTGGATCGCACCATAGCCGCTCCCTGGACAATCAGGGGCGTGGCCGACTTCGACGGCGACGGCAAGGCCGACCTGCTCTGGCGCAACCCGCAACTTGGCCGGAACACGGTCATGAGCATGGATGGAACCACCATCCTCTCCACGGCGCGTCTTCCCGACGTTGCCGGCAATGTCGGATGGGGCATCGTTGGCGTCGGCCATTTCGATTGAGTCAGGAGCTGTTTCCGGACATCGAGCGGGGCAATAATCCGTAACAGGGAGAATGAGGCCATGAATACGCACGCCACTGTTCTCCGGGTGCTGGAAGCCTGCGTTCTCGCGATGATCATTCTTCTCGGCAGTGCCGCGACCCGGGCGGAGCCGATTATCCCGGACCGGGAATGCGGTACCGACGATTGCCGGGGACCAGTTACGGCGTCCCGATTCACCCTGCTTCAGGCTCTCGGCCTGCCAGCCCCTTCCAATCCTGCACCGGATTCGGTCAGGGCCGCCGTAAGCAATCCGGTGTCCATCGTCTGGAGGAATAACGTCCGGGGTCTCAATTCACTCTGGGTCATGGACGGGGGGACGATCGCGAACCGTATACGCCTGCTGGACATCCGCTTTCCCTGGATCATTGCCGGGGTGGCCGACTTCGACGGCGATGGCAAGGATGATCTGCTCTGGCGGGATGCCGATCAAGCCAGACTGGTGATTATGTATATGAACGGTTCAAGCAAGCGGGAAAACCTCCCGCTGACGAACATCGTCATCCGCCGGCCCTGGAATGTCGCTGGCGTGGCCGATTTCGACGGAGACGGCAAAAAGGATATTCTCTGGCGCAACAGCAGCGGCAAGACAGTGATCATGCTGCTCAATGGCGACACACGCAAGGAGAATATCATTCTGCCCACGATCAATGCCCCGTGGGACGTCAGCGGGACCGGTGATTTCGACGGGGACGGAAAGGCGGACATCGTCTGGCGTAACAATGAGCTGCCCCGCACGGTGATCATGCTCATGGATGGCGTGGGAATCAAAGAAAAGATCGTGCTCGACAGGACCATCACAGGACAATGGTATGTCGAGGGGGTCGGCGATTTCGACGGCGACGGCAAGATCGATCTGGTCTGGCGCAACCCCTACACGGCTGCGAATTCGATCATGTTCATGGATGGAACAAACGTGCGCTCGACCAGTCCGCTCCCGAAAATAACCGCCTGAAGCGGCTGGCACATTGTTGGAGCTGGACGCTTCAACTGAAAATGAACGCACGTTCGCCCCGCCCGCGGCAATGACCGGGAGGACCGCTCGCGACGCATCTAAAGCGGGAAGAGATCCCGGACGATATACACCGTAACAAGGAGAAAAGGTCATGAATACCCAAACCTGTTTTCTCCGGGTGCTGAAAGCCTGTCTCCTCGCGATGTTTCTTCTCTACGGCAGAGCTGCAACCTGTGCGGAACCGATTGTCCCGGATAGGGAATGCGGCACAGACTATTGCCTTGGGGCGTTTTCGGCGCCCTCTCCTGCGCTGTTTCAAGCGCCCGGCCAGTCTTCACCCCTGCCGCCGGCACCTGCCCCTGCGCCGGACCTCGTCCAGGTTGCCGTAAGTAATCCCGTGTCCCTCGTCTGGCGGAACTATGTCCAGGGGTACAACTCGCTCTGGAAGATGCAGGGCGCCGAAGTCGACGCCAAGAACCGGATACTGGACATTCGTGTCCCCTGGACAATCGTCGGCGTGGCCGATTTCGACAACGACGGCAAGGATGACCTCCTGTGGCGAAATGGCAATGAGGCCAAACTGGTGATCATGTACATGGACGGCCAGAACAGGCGGGAAAACCTGCCGCTGTCGAACATCGTGGTCCAACGTCCCTGGAATGTGGTCGGCGTGGCCGATTTCGACGGCGACACCAAACAGGACATTCTCTGGCGCAACGACAGTCTGGGGCGCACAGTGATCATGCTGCTCGACGGCGACGCACGCAAAGAAAACATCATCCTGCCCGCCATCTACGCGCCCTGGTATGTCGTCGGTGTCGGCGATTTCGACAACGACGGCAAGGCCGACATCGTCTGGCGCAACCACAACCTTGCGCGTACCGTATTCATGCTTATGGACGGCGTCCAAATCAAACAGAAAATCATCCTTGACCGGACTGTCAAGAGCCATTGGTACGTCAAGGCGACAGGCGATTTCGACGGCGACGGCAAGACCGATCTGGTCTGGCGCAATATCTACGGGAGCAATTCGATCATGTTCATGGACGGAACAAGCGCACGCTCGACCAGTCCGCTCCCCAAGGTACCCTTGTGACGGGGCTGGGACATCGTTGGAGCTGGATGCTTCAACTGAAAATCAGCACGCGCCGCCCTGCCCACGAAACCGACAGGGTGGCGCCGGTCCGGACTCAGTCCCCGAAGGCCTGGCGCATCAGGTGCGCGGCCAGCCCGCCCAGCGTGCGCGGGGTGTAACCCAGAACGGCATCCCAGACCTCGTCGGATTCCATGCAGAAATACAGCTGCCGGTCCAGGCCATAGCGCCGCAGGCGTTGCACCAGGAAACGGAACTGCTCGACGCGCAGCGGTCTGAGCAGGCGCTGTTTTCCGTCCAGACCGGTCACATACTCTTCGTAGATATACCGGGCCTCGGGATGGAGCGCCGCGATGGTCGCCTTGAGCCGGGGCATGAAGCGGAAGCTGCCCAGGCTGACGTAGGCTATCTGCTCGGGTCGCAGATAATCGAAGATCATCTGCACGGTGGCGCCATACCCGTCCACGTCGCTGTCCCAGCCGGCGTAGCGGATGATGGGATCGAAGTGCAGGCAGACCCGGAACCCCGCGGATGCGCAGTCGCGCGCGGCGGCAAGCCTGGATTCGAGGCTCGCCGCTCCGGGCTCCTGCCCGGCGACGATGCGCGGGGCGTTCAAGGACCAGGCCGGGAGCACGCGATCGGGGCGCCCCACCGCAGACTGCCAGCTCAAATCCACGACCTTGCTCTTCAATTCGAGGCAGACATTGTCGAACCCGGCCAGAAACGCCACCAGATCCCGACTGTATCCGGTCAGAGACTCCAGGACGAGCGAGTCCGTGAATTCGCCCGTACCCACGCGATAACGCAGCGTCCGGTCCGCACCGAACGCACGCTCCAGCTCGCTCCAAAGGTCCGACTGATTCGCCCAGACCTTGAGCACGCGGTCCTGAAAATAGGCCTGGAGGATGCAATAGCTGCATCCCAGCGGACAATTTTCGCCAATATGGATTATTCTATAGGCGCAACAGCGATAATAGCGCGTTCCCGGGCAGAAACGCAGAAATCGGCCCTTGTAGTGCTTCAAATAGAGCGTTGCGCCCGAGGCGGGCGCCGTCGGTACGCACGCCGCGACAGAGTCTGAATCGACGGGCTCGTCGGCAGTCACGATCGTCCAGGACGCCGCGGGGAGCAGGGAGCGAACGCGGCCGGTCAGTGGCGTATCGACGACGCCGGCATCGACCAGGACGTGTTCTATGCCGGCAACATAGGGCGGGAGCGCGGCCGCGATGCTCACGACTCCTCCGGCAAGACTCCGCCTGCCGCGGCCCACAACCGTTCCCAGTCGCCCGCGGAGCGCAGGCGGTCCAGCTCCTCGACAGCCCGATCCAGCTCTGCCCGATTGCGGACAAGGGTCTGAAGCAGCACTGTGGAGCGCTCGAATCCGCAATCCTGCTCCACGCGCCAGGACCGCGACCGGCCCAGCGCGGAGGCGAGCGTGGCAAAGGCCTGTCGTCGCCGCGTCAGCTCCGGATAGCGGAGTTCACGCACGCGCGCCAGCATCCGAGCGATGCCGTCGCGCGGGGACAACTCGAGCCCGAGCATCTCCGGTAAACCGGCGGTCGCGATGACCTCGTCGACAGCCACCCCGCGGCCGCGCGAGGTTTCGAACAGGCAGGTCAACAATTCGCGCACACTGCCGAGCGACCAGTGCA
>CAZGAH010000009.1:24994-26973 GCA_964523295.1 uncultured Desulfovibrionaceae bacterium
GATTTCGCGGGGGGAAAAACGCTCCAGTTGGTCCACACTTTCCAGGGGAAGACGCCCGGCGGCACAATGCGCATCCCAGGGTCCGGGCGCAGGAAACACAGCCAGCCAGCGCAGAAACTGCCGCGCTGCCCGACTTTCGGGCGCGAGCCCGAGCAGCGGCAAGACCCGGTCCGCCAGCCCGGCAGAGTCCAGAAGCGGCGAAAAAAAACGGAGCGCGGCAAGACGCTGTCCGACGTCGACAGCCTGCCCCTGGTTGCTGGCCAGGGCGGCCAGGCCGTAGTCCAGCGGGCTGCCGCTGATCTGCAGGGCCAGCACGTCGCGTCCCAATGCCTGCAACGCGAGCACCCGCTTGCGACCGGCGACGAGCCTGTACGGACGCGCATCCTCCCCGTCAGCCCTGGCCACGAGCACCGGGGTCAACTGCCCCAGTGCGGCCAGCGCGGACAGCAGGGAGGGATCAGGCCCGGCCGTACGAAACAGCCAGGGGCCGTCCAGGGCTATGGCCGTGGCAGGCAGCAGTAACAGGGCGTTGTCGGTCAATTCAATCATGCGGCAGCGTGCTCGGATATCGGGTGATCCCGGGTTATTTGAAATCCTGTTTGCGTATGCTGTAACGCGTCAGCAGCTTATTCAGCTGTCTGGTACTGATGCCCGCGCGCTCGGCTGAACGATTGATACGGCCCCTGCACTGGGCCAGGACCTCGCGCAGATACTGCCTTTCGGCATTTTCCTTGGCCAGCTCCCGAAAATCGGCCAGCGACATCGACGTATCCAGCGGAAGACAGGCGGCCGGAGCGGACTTGGCGAACAATTCGCCGGGGAAACTCTCCGGCGAGAGCGTCGGCGTGGTTTCGAGAATATAGGCGCGTTCGATGAGATTTTCCAGCTCGCGCACGTTGCCGGGCCAGTCGTAGGATTCGAAGGCGCGGATAACCTCCGGGGCGACCGAATTGATCTCTTTGGGGTACTTGGCCTTCAACTCCTGGATGAAACAATCGATAAGCAGCGGAATGTCTTCTTTCCGGTTGCGCAAGGCCGGTATCTCGATGGGGAAGACGTTGAGACGGTAGAAGAGGTCGGAGCGGAACTCGCCAAGCTCTACCATCTTCTTCAAATCCTTGTTCGACGAGGCAACGACGCGGGCGTCGGTCTCCAGGGTCACCTCGCCGCCCACGCGCTGAAAGGTGCGCTCCTGGAGCACGTGCAGCAGCTTGACCTGGGTGGCCGGCGTTATGGTGGCGATTTCATCCAGAAAGATGGTTCCCTTGTGCGCCAGCTCGAAGCGCCCGAGCTTGCGCCGGACTGCGCCGGTGAATGCGCCCTTTTCGTGGCCGAAGAGTTCGCTCTCGATGAGCGTATCCGGAATCGCCCCGCAGTGGACGCTGATGAACTGGTTGTTGCACCGAGGGCTGCGCTGATGAATGAGCCGCGCGATGACGCTCTTGCCGGTTCCGGTCTCGCCGGTCAGCAGGATCAGCGCATTCGTGGGCGCGGCCATGTTCACCTTGTCGTAAACGGACTGCATCAGGGGGCTATTGGTCTGAGCGATGAGCCCCGCACCGGCGAATCCCAACCGGTTGCGCAGATAGGTCAGTTCCAGCTCCATCCGCGCGTAATTGTGAATCGACTCAATGACGTACTTCACCTCGTCGGGCAAGAGCGGATACGTCAGATAATTGCTCGCCCCGGCCTTGACCAGATCCACCGCCTCGCGGATACGCGTTACCGGCGCCATGACGATGACATAGGCGCCGGGAGATATTTTCTGTATGGACTGGTAATCGCGCACCAGGGTCTTGTTCCCGCCCTCGTTGCGCTGGTCTTGCAGCAGGTCGATGTCAACGAAAACGTAATCGAAGGGCCGCCGCTGCATTGCCGCCTTGAGTGCGGCGTGCTCCGGAACGGTCTCGACAACCTGGTTGTCCGAAAAACAACCCTGGATGATTTTCACCGCGCTTGAATCGTTCACAGCCACGCAT
>CAZGAH010000009.1:26983-31569 GCA_964523295.1 uncultured Desulfovibrionaceae bacterium
GAGCCATGACAACCGGGACGCTTCGTCCTGCCAGCGCGCACGCCTCCAGAGCAGCATGGCCCACCTGGACCCGGCAATGGCAGTGTCAGTATTTCGTGAAATTTCGTCACGATGACGTCAAAGAGACGAGACCGACAAAAATCAGGGCTGCGGCAATGATGGGAATGACAAATTCCATGAGCATGTCGCCCTCCCGTGCGGAGCATCTGCCCCAAGGCGCTGGCAGCGGAAACTGCCGGTTGCATCGTTTGTCCATCGCATAATCTCTCCCGCGGCGCAGCGAACCGGTCTTTGCGTTGCCTCTGGCGCGGTCGCAGCTGCGACCCGGGTCCAGTGTCAGAAAGCGGTCATTGCGCAACAACGATGCAACCCCACATGCAAAAAAAGGGCCGGGAGACCACCTCCCGGCCGGGGCAGGCAGAGCGGACCCTTAGGGCTCACACCACGCCTGACTGTTATTTCGGCAGAATCAAAGAAAAGTTTAGCGCCGGAAGCGGGCGACACGCCCTCGAACCCGCCCGGCGTCATTGATAAAAAAACGGTGACCGGAGAATGCCCTTCGGGAGTAACTTCGATGTATTCTGTCTCTTTGAGTTCTCCAGGAAAAGGCGGCGGCCGGGGGAGAAAAAAAATGCAGGATAACGCGGCAAAGGCCTGCTTCAACCTTGCGACCCGGCAGGGTTTTCGGTTACCATAGACTGGAAGGGCAAAACATCGCCCGTATGCGACTCGTGCGTCCGGAACCCGGAACCCAACAAGGAGCTTTTCCCATGTCTCTGCAACAAATTACCGTCACGGAGCACCTCCTCTACCACCAGAAGCAGAAGCGGGAGGCAACGGGCCGGTTCACGTCCTTACTCAACGATCTCATCCTGGCTGCGAAAATCGTCTCCCGGGAAGTCCGAAAAGCCGGCCTGGTCGACATCCTCGGCTTTACCGGCGACATTAATGTCCAGAATGAGCACGTGCGCAAACTCGACGAGTACGCCAACGACATCTTCATTCATCGCCTGCAGCGCTCGGGCGTGCTCTGCGCCATAGGCTCGGAAGAAAACGCCGATCTGGTCATTGTCCCGGACAAGTTCCAGCGCGGCGATTACATTCTGATATTCGACCCGCTCGACGGCTCGTCCAATATCGACGTCAACGTCAACGTCGGCACCATCTTCTCCATCCTGCGTCGAAAAAGTCCATCCTACCAGGAGCCGACGCTGGACGACGTGCTCCAGCAGGGAGCGGAACAAATCTGCGCCGGGTATTTCCTCTACGGCACGTCGACCATGCTCGTCTACACCACGGGCCAAGGCGTCCATGGCTTTACCATGGATCCCAGCGTCGGCGAATTCCTGCTCTCCCATCCCGATATCCGCATCCCTTCGGAAGGGAAAATTTATTCCGTCAATTCCGGCAACTGGGACTATTGGGACGAGGCAACGCGCAAGGCCCTGACCTATTTCACAGGCCGGGAAAACTCCCGCGCCCAACCATATAGCCTGCGGTATATCGGTTCTTTGGTGGCCGATTTTCACCGTACGCTATTGTATGGGGGAATTTTCATGTACCCCATGGACTACAAAAATCCCAAAAAGCCAACCGGAAAGCTCCGCTATCTTTGCGAAGCCTCTCCGCTCGCCTTCGTTGTGGAACAGGCGGGCGGGCTGGCCACCGACGGCACGCGGCGCATTCTGGATATCAAACCGCAGCAGTTGCATGAGCGGGTTCCGCTTTTTATCGGCTCGGAATACGAGGTCCGCAAGGTCACCGAAATATACCGTGAAATCGGAACGCACAGCACTGACCCGGCGCTGGACCTGTGAGCGGCGGGGATAGTGTCCCGACCGGCTGACAACGACCGGCGTCATGAGCTTTGCCTGGGCATCGAGACCTCGTGCGATGAAACGGCCATGGCCCTGGTACATCATGGCCGGCTGCTGGCCGAGGTCATTGCCTCGCAGGCTGATGTACACGCGCTGTTCGGCGGCGTAGTCCCGGAGATCGCCTCACGCGAGCACTACCGCATGTTGGGGCCGTTGCTCGACACGCTGCTCGGTCAGGCCCACGTCGCACCCGGGGATATCGACGTCGTGGCCGTGGCGCGCGGCCCGGGCCTGTTGGGCAGCCTGCTGACCGGGCTGTGCTTCGCCAAGGGTTTGGCGCTTGGCCTGAACGCCACGCTCGTCGGCGTCGATCACCTTCACGCGCATCTGCTGGCGCCCGGTCTCGAGCAGGAACTGCTGTTCCCTGCGCTGGGACTGCTCGTCTCGGGCGGGCATACCCATCTCTACGTGCTGGAAGACGCCGTCACGCTGCGCCTGTTGGGACGGACGCTCGACGACGCGGCTGGCGAAGCCTTCGACAAGGTCGCCCGTACGCTGCGTCTCCCCTACCCCGGCGGCCGCTATATCGACGAACTCGGCCAGCTTGGCCGGGTAATGCCCGAGCTCTTCCCACGACCCTACATCGACAACCAGAACCTTGATTTCAGCTTCAGCGGACTTAAAACCGCGGTGGCAACGTATGTCAACGCCCATCCCGCCATGCTCCCCCCGCCCGGATGCGCTCCGCAAACCCTGCTCCAGGAGGCGGACCGCTACCCGGGACTGGCCGACACCTGCGCCTCGTTCAACTACGCCGTCGCCGACACGCTGCGCATCAAAACGGAACGGGCCTTGCGTCAGGCACGGCATGTCCGGAGTCTCATTGTCGCCGGAGGCGTTGCCGCCAACCGCCGCGTACGCGAGGTCATGACCGGCGTGGCCAGGGAGGCCTCCCTTACGCTGAGCATGCCCTCGCCCCGGTTCTGCACCGACAACGGCGCGATGATCGCCTGGGCCGGCGAATGCCTGTTCCGGGCCGGCCTGCACCACGACTGCGCCCTTGACGCCATACCACGAGGCCAAACCGTGCCTTTCGACTATCTTCGAGCAGCCGGACAAGCCTCCTGACCCCGGAGAGCCCTCCACCTCTTGCCCCGCAACCCGGAGAGGCGTACACAGCGTTCCGGGCAAAGGAGGCGCCTGCGCATGGACAAGTTCATCCCCATCTTTTTGCTCGTCGGTTCCAATATTTTCATGACCTACGCCTGGTACGGCCATCTCAAGGATTTGAAAGGCAAGGCCGTGCTCGTGGCCATTCTGGTCAGCTGGTCGGTGGCCTTGTTGGAATATACGCTTCAGGTTCCCGCCAACCGCCTGGGTTCACAGTACTATTCGCTGGGACAACTCAAGGTCATCCAGGAAGTCGTCACCATGGTCGTATTCGCGGTTTTCTGCACCGTCTATATGCGCGAGCGCTTGACCCTGGATTTTCTCTGGGCCTCGCTGTGTCTGGTGGGGGCCGTCTTCTTCATGTTCCGCGGCGTGGCCCAAGTGGGGTAATGCTGCGGTTCGGGTCAAAGCAAACACGTTCGGGAATGCAACAACGCCGGACCAGGCGCGCAGAGCGCCCGCTCGCGTTGCAAGCGGAGAATCCCTTTACAGGTCGTCTCGATAGAACGACGCCATCGACCGCCTGGCCTCGTCCTGACTCTCGCGCCGCAGTTCGCTGAATTCGGCATAATGGTCCAGCAGCAGGGTTATGGCCTGGCCATCGAGGCGCCCCGAAGCAGCCTGCTGGCGCAAGAGATCCGTGGCCTCGCGCCGGTTCATGCCGGCGCGGTAGGGGCGGTCTTCGGTAATGGCCGTGAACACGTCGGCTATGGCCACCAGCCTCGCGCCCTGGTCGATTTCGGACTCTCGCAGGCCAAAGGGATAGCCGCTGCCGTCAAGGCGCTCGTGATGCAGCGCGCCCCAGCTCGCCACCAGAGCCAACCCGGGAATAGAGGCCAGGATTTCGTAGCTGACCGCGGCGTGATTGCGCATGACGGTAAACTCGGCCTCCGTGAGCGCGGCAGGCTTTTCGATCAGCTCTGCCGGCACGGCCAGCTTGCCGAGGTCGTGCAGATCGCCGGCCAGGCGTATCAATTTCAGCTCATGATCCGAGAAACCGGCCAGCCTGGCCAAATGCACGGCCGTGGCCGCGACGCCGCAGGAATGCATGGCCGTAAAGCGGCTGCGGAAGTCGATGATGTGCGCGAACACCGTGGAAAAGGCGAAGACCTCGGGCAGGCCCAGGCTCTCGTCCAGCAGACAGGCGGGAGCCAGGAGACGCAGATTCCTCGCCGGTTCGACCGCTCCTGCCCAGAAATCGTCCTGCCGGGCCAGCTCAAAAAAGGCGTCCAGATAGTCGGGCTTGAACGTCCCGACCGGCGCCCTGCGCAAATGCTCGCCTATCCGCTCCACCTGAGACGCCAGCGGCCGGGCGCGATCGATGAGCGCGTCGACCCGATCCGCCAGACAGAGCAGATTGGCCTCCGGCAGCCAGGGCACGGCCAGTTCCGGCAACTGGGCATAGGGGGTATGGTGATGCCGCACCAGTGCGGCCGCGCGTTCGAAGCGGGAGCAGGTCCGCAGCAAACGGTAGCCATACTCCGCGTGGGCCAGGCTCTCCGTCTCGAACTGAAGGGCGTCGAGACGACTACCCAAGGTAAAGGCGCCGACGTCGTGCAGCAGCGTGCCGCGCGAGAGCTTGCCGAGGATCGCGGTCAG
>CAZGAH010000009.1:31579-34809 GCA_964523295.1 uncultured Desulfovibrionaceae bacterium
GACGTCGTGCAGCAGCCCGGCAAGCAGATGATCGGCCTGCTCCTGCGGCGTATATCCCAGCTGACGCGACAGCGCGGCCGCGACATAGGCAACGCGCGCGTGGTGATCGACCACGGCCGGACTGATGAGGTCCATGGCCCGGGAAAGACCGCTGACCATGTCGAGCAGCAGAAGCGACGACGACCCGGGTGCGTCGTTCAACGTATCGGTCGCAGTAACTGCTATAGGCGTATGCATGATCCGGCGGCCTCGTTGAAATCCGGTTCAGTCAGTCCTGAAAACACCGTTCCCGTCAACTGTCTCGCATCCGTTCCGCCCGCGCCCGGGCTGTGTGGGTCAGAGAAAGAAGACCACGGCCGGAAATGGCACCCGACGAGGTTACCCCATCGAATCAGAGGGATTCGGGCTGCCCTTGGCGATCATGCTTACCGACCCATCCAGCCGGGCGCCCTCTTCGACTTCGAGGGCCTTGCTGCTCAGTTCGCCGCTGAATTGTCCAGTGCGCTGAATGGTGGTTCTGGCCGCCTCGATCCGTCCCTCGACCCGGCCGCTGCACAGCACGCGCCCCACACGGAACTCCCCATTCAGCCGGCCCGACTCCGCCACAACGAGCGTGCCGTCGGAAATGATTTCGCCCTCGAAAGCACCGGCAATCTGAGCGAAGCCCGAGAACTCGAACCGCCCGACAAAACTGGTTCCCTCGCCGAGATATGCCGTGATCTGGCTGATGTTCTCCAACTTTCCCGCGCCGTTCTCTTTACGTTTTTTGCCGAACACGCTGCACGACTCCTTTGCCCGTCAGGACAGCTGAACCATCTGGCGCGCAGACGATGCAGGAAGCGCGCGCCTGCGCTTCCGCTAACAGGTCGTTAAACGATATCAGGGACGCACCTTGAGTCGGAGAAAACGCTTTTTACCGAGCTTGATGACATACTCGCCCGCTGGAAGCGGGGTTTCCGCGTCGTCGCAACGCTGACCATCGACGGTCAAGGCGGCCTGACGAATCAGCCGCCTAGCCTCGCCGCGCGACGGCACCAGCCCCGCGTCGGTCAGAAATGCAAGAGGACGGCTGGCGTCACCGGCGGCCACCTCCGCGCAGGGCATGACCTCGGGGGCTCCACCGCGGGCAAAGACCTGATTGAAGGACTCGCGCGCCGCGACGGCGGCGTCGCGACCGTGGTAGCGGGCCACAAGCTCCATGGCCAGCTCTTCCTTGACGGTTTTCGGATGCCGTGCTCCGTTCTCCACGCCGGCCCGGGCCGCGTTGATATCGTTCAGGCTCTTGTCCGAAAGCAGCTCGTAATAGCGCCACATCAGCGCGTCGGATACGGACATGAGCTTGCCGAACATGTCGGGCGCCGCGTCCTCGATGCCGACGTAGTTGCCCAGGGATTTGCTCATCTTGTTGACGCCGTCCAGACCTTCCAGGATGGGCATGGTCAGAATGCACTGGGTCGGCTGGCCGTACTGGGCTTGAAGGGTCCGGCCCATGAGCAGGTTGAATTTCTGGTCCGTACCGCCGAGTTCGACGTCGGCACGCAGTGCCACGGAGTCGTAGCCCTGCACCAGGGGATAGAGAAATTCATGAATGGCGATAGGCCGGTTCTCGCGGTAGCGCTTGTGGAAATCGTCGCGTTCGAGCATCCGGGCCACGGTGTACCGGGAGCACAAGGCCACGAAGTCCGCGGCCGAAAAGGCGTCCATCCAGTGCGAATTGAAGGCCACTTCGGTCTTTTCCGGGTCCAGGAGCTTGAAAATCTGGCGTTTGTAGGTCTCGGCATTGGCGAGCACCTGCTCCCGCGTCAATGGAGGGCGGGTGTCGTTCTTGCCGGTGGGGTCGCCGATCATGCCGGTGAAGTCGCCGATCAGGAAGATCACCGTATGTCCCAACTGCTGGAACTGCCGGAGTTTGTGGACCAGTACCGTGTGCCCCAGATGCAGATCCGGCGCCGTGGGGTCGAACCCGGCCTTTACGCGCAGCGGTCGCCCGCTTCCCAGCTTCTTCTTTAGTTCATCCAGGCTGATGATCTCGGCCGCGCCACGCTCGATGATCGTCAGTTGTTCTGCAATATCCATAGCTTTTCCTGTTGCCCGGCAGCCGTGGCCACGCCTTCGTGTCCGCCAGCGCCCTCGTCTGCGACGCCGTCTACCCCTGTCAGGGGCGCCCGTCCGTCGCGCAGCCGTGTCGGAAACGCCGGTGCGTCAGCGTGTCGACATGCCGGCATCCTTGAGCCGGCGTTCGAACAGATTGTGTTCTTCGACTGCCCGTTTATACTTCTGATTCACCTTTTCCAATTCGCTTTTCACCGCCGCGCAATCCTTTTTTCCGCCGTCGGAGGACTCGCCCTCGGCCTTGGTCTGGCAGGCGTCCCGCTCCTTGACGACAAGGGCCAACGATTCGTTGACCGCGGCAAAGTCGCTCTCTTTTTTCTCCAGCGCCCGCGTGAGTTCTTCATTCCGGGTCTGCAGGGACTTGAGTTCGGTCTCCTTGGCTTCCAGCTGTCGCCGTGTTTCCTCTTTGTCGCGGCCCGAGCCGCAACCCACGGTCATGAACACGATCGCTACCGTCAGCCAGAGTATCAGTGTCCGCCAATGCATAGTCATCCTCCTCGCAAGGACCACAGGATCAGGAGCCAGCCTCGAAGCGATCCGTTCCGCCCGAGACCTCGTCCGGAACGGAACGAACGGCCTCGTTGAATACCCGGACAGCCCCGGCCCGCCCTGTAGCCGAATCGACATCCAACACGACGCCCTGCAGACAGGCCTCACCCTCGGCCGGGACGAAGCGAGTCGGCAGTTTGGTCAAAAAACGCCGCACGATCCCGGCCGCTTCCATCCCCAGAACCGAATCCACGACACCGCACATGCCCGCGTCGGTAATGGCCGCCGTACCGCCGGACAAAATCCGGGCGTCGTTGGTCTGAACGTGCGTATGCGTGCCAAAAACAGCGCTTACCTTGCCATCGAGCCAATAGGCAAGGGCAATTTTCTCCGACGTAGCCTCGGCATGAAAATCGACCAGCCGGATGAAGACTTCCGCGGGAAGCCCGGCCAGCAGACTTTCCGCCGCGCGAAACGGACACTCCACGGGTTCCATCCAGGTCCGGCCCAACAGATTGAGCACGGCAAAGGACCCGCCGCCAGCTAAATCGTACAACCCCACGCCATGACCCGGCGCTCCGGGCGGATAATTCGCCGGCCGCAGCAGCCTCGGTTCCACGCCGATATAG
>CAZGAH010000009.1:34819-66974 GCA_964523295.1 uncultured Desulfovibrionaceae bacterium
GTCGTACAGCTCCTTGTGCTTCCAGATATGATTGCCGGAAGTCAGCACATCGACGCCCGCGTCGAGCAACTCGCGCGCGGCCTTGATCGTCAGTCCCAGACCTCCGGCGGCGTTCTCGGCGTTGGCCACCACGATGTCCAGGCCAAGCGCGTCGCGTATGCCCGCGAGCCGTTCCCGTACGGCGCGCCGCCCGGATCGGGCGACGATGTCGCCCAGAAACAACACTCTCATGTCCGATTCTCCACCGCAGCCGTGAAATGCGACCGCAGACATCGCCAAGGTATGCGATTGGTGGATGAAGTCAAGCCGCTTCGACGCGGAATACCCCTGTTCCCCTTGGCACCAGGCTCCATCAATGACCATACCACGACACAGCGTCGAAATGAATCCCCGCGTCCGTCGCCAGACAACGCCGACGGCAGAAAAAAAATGTGCGGAAAAAGCTTGCCAAAGCGGTGATGATCGGCTAGCAGTGTCGCTTCCGGAGAGGTGACCGAGCGGCCGAAGGTGCACGATTGGAAATCGTGTGTACCGGCAAAACCGGTACCGAGGGTTCAAACCCCTCCCTCTCCGCCATGACGACCCCCTGTGTCAACAGGTATTATGAAACCCGGGTTCATTGAATGAACCCGGGTTTTCCTGTCTGACACCCCTGCCAGGATGCCCCCTCGAACTCTGGTGGAAGTACTGTTACCCTTCCCGTTCGCGCCGTATCGTTGCCAGCAGAGCCTTGGCCGACGCAGAATGAAGGGCAACGGACGCGGAGGCAGCCGTTCCGGACGGCTTTTGCAGCAGAAGGCCGTCGGTGTCGAACCAGCGGGGGACCAGGCCGCCGAAGACGAATCCCGACTCCCGAAACACGGCCGTCGCGGCCGGGCAATACGGGTCGCCCAGATTCAGAAAGGCCTGCACCAGCGCGCATCCCCGGGACCCGGCATCGGCCTCGGCCCGGGCGAGGCAGGCCGACAGGTCCGCACCCGGATGCAGCAGCGTGAGCCGCAGCACTCCCGCCGAGTGAAACAGCTCGCCATGCATGTGCGTCGGCGACGTAGCCAGGGAGGAAGGCGCTTCGTCGGCCAGTTCCCGATCCAGGCCCGCCCCAGCGGCAATGTCGGCCAGAAGCGTCCGATAGGGTAACGGCGCATAAAGCCTGTGCGCACGGTCCCGAAATTTCAGCGACACCAGCAGACAGGCCACCCGCCCGGCTCCGTCGCCCGGCAGAAGGTCCAGGGCCAGCCCGGTCTCGCGGAAGTTCAACACATTGATGATCTGCTGCATCACCGTATGCGAGCACACCGCCTCGCCGTAGATCACGTCCAGATTAAGCCTGGGGGGCAATACGTCGATCAGATGCGTGAAGAGGTGAAACAGGACGAAGCTGCGCCGCCAGTCCGGATGGACCATGCCCTGGCCGCATTCCCAGAGCCCTGCATAGGGCGCTGACGTGCGGAACAGGGCCATCTGCCCCGCTATGCTTCCATCCGGGCACCGGGCCACGACGGGATACAGCCGGCCCTGCCGGTGCTGCTCCACAATATGTTCGGGAGAGCTGGCCGTACTCAGGGGATAATTCGATCCATACACCGCGCTGAAGAGCGCGCTCATCCCCGGCGCATCGTCGGGCCTGAACAGGTCGACGACGTACCCTTTTGCGCCGGATCCGGAAGCGACGGAAGCATCCGGAGACATCAATCTGTCCCGAGCCTGTTGTTCAGCATGACCACGACGTCTTCCACGGTGCGCAGCGTCAGCCCTTCCTCGACCGTGAGCTGGATGCCGTAGGCGTGCTGCAATCCCATGGCCACGAGCGTCAACGCCAGCGAATCCACTCCCTGCATGGCCATAGACGCCGCAGGATCGAGCCGGTCCACGAGTTCGGCCGGCACTGCGTACGTACGCATAAGATTGAGGACGTCATCGACAGTGACCGCCATGGCGACTCCTCTCAGGGGCAGGTTTTCCTAATCCATGGATGCACGGAGTTTGTAACGCTGGACCTTGCCCGTGGCTGTCAGCGGCAGGGACTCCTGGAACACAATATCCGTGGGGGCCATGTAATCGGGCAGCTCGCGCAGGGAGTGCTCGCGCAGCGTCCTCAGGAGCGCCGGGCCGGGCTCATGGCCGGGCGCCGGCACGACGTGCGCCCGCACAAGCGTAAAAGCCCCGGAGCGTCCGCCAACCACGGCGCACTGAGCCACGGCCGGATGGGACAGCAGAGCGCTTTCTACCCGCGTCGGCGATACCCACAGGCCTCCGGCCTTGAACATGTCGTCCGTGCGTCCCAGGATGGTGATTACGCCATCCTCCTCCTTGCCCATATCTCCGGAAAGATACCAATCTTCCAAGGCAAAGGCCTTGGCGGTCCACTCGGGGGCATTGAGATAGCCGGGCATGAGCGTCGGGCTACGCACCGCCACTTGCCCCGGCGTACCCGGGGGGACCGGCCTGAGAGCCTCGTCAACGATTTTCGCCTCGAAGGGGGGAATGGCCCGCCCGCAGCGACCAGGGTACATATCCGGTGGGCGGCTGCCAATAACAAAGGTTGCGGTCTCAGAGTGACCGTACCCTTCCCACAAGGGCAAACCCGTCTTCTCCATCCAGGCGTGAAAGATCGCTGCCGGCAGGGCCTCCCCGGCCGAAAAGCAGAGGCGAAGACGCGGACAGCGCAAATTTCCCTCCAGGGAGAGCAACAACATGCCGTATATGGCCGGCACTGAGCCAAGGACCGTCACGCCCTCTTCCCGGAGCAATTCCAGGGTCCGCTTGGGGTTCGGCCTCTCCGGGTCGAGCAGGGCCGTGGCCCCGAGTGCCAGCGGATTGACCAGGGCAAAGAAGAACCCGTACACATGGCAAAGCTTTGCAGAGCAAAGGACCACATCGTCTTCGCGAAGCCCGATGAAATCCTGGCCTACGACCTTGACAATTAGAGAAAAATCGACGTGGCGGTGAGGAACGCCCTTGGGGTGCCCGGTCGTGCCCGAGGTGTAGAATATCATGGCGATATCTTCAGGTGAAACCGGAGCGGCAGGCCGGTCGGCGGGAAACCCGGCCAACAGCTGAAAGATATCGTCGTCCGTCATGGTCCTGGCCGGGACGCCGACTTCGGCCGCTGCGGCCAAAGCCTCGTGCCCGGGCGAGGTCATTAGCAGTTTCGCACCACAGTGGGCCAGACAGTCGGCAATGTCGGCCTGGCGCAAGCGGTCGTTGAGCGGCACGAAGACCACTCCGGACAGGCAGCATCCCATGATGGCCAAGGCAAGCGAGAAGGAATCCGGCAGGACCAGAACCACCCGGTCCCCGAGTCCGAGTCCCTGCCCTTCAAGCCAGCCGGCCATGGCCCGGGAATTGCACGCCAGTCCGGCATAGGTCAGCCCCTGCCCCTGGCAGCGGATGGCAACCTTGTCCGGCTTGCTACGGGCGATCTCGCCAACGATATGCTCGACAAACGTGTCCATGGAACCCTCCGTACTGGAATTCTCATACCTGCCTTGCCACGCCGTAGCAAGCCCAGACGTGCTCCCAACTCGACAACCCGCCAACTTCTCGGAAGTCTTCATCCTGAGCCGACCGGCAGCGCCCTTCCCTTGCGTATGCCCCTGTGCTACGCAGTCTTGCTGTACAATGTGCCACAGACCGAAATACGCCTGAACAACCGGAACTGCTCCGGGCCTAAGGTCAGGAGGGATTCCGACCGTGACCGACACTCGACCGACACGCCGCGGTACCAGCGCCCGACACTGGAAACAACCCAAACGCCGCCGCCTCGTCATTGCCGGTAGTGTTCTGGCACTGCTGGTCATCTCCGCGGCCCTGCTGCCCGGACTGCTCCGGGAAAGCCCGGATCCGACGCCCGAGGATCTGCGCGCGCTTGTCGAGGTATTCGGCGGAGAAATCGCCTTCGCGCCGCTGGAGGATTCCGGCGCCGAGCGCATGTCGCGCTATCTGACCATGCGTGACGGCGTTCGCGTGGCCGTGGACCTCTGGTTGCCCGAGAATCTGCCTTCGGGCAGACGTCTGCCCGCCGTCATTCAGCCCACGCGCTACTGGCGCAATTTCGATCTCCGCTGGCCTTTCAACGCTCTGATTGGCCCGCCGCTCGCCACGCGGATGCTGTGCCGTTTCGGCTACGCGCTGATCATTGTGGACGCCCGGGGTTCGGGCGCGTCGTTCGGGGTCTGGCCGTATCCCTGGTCAAAAGAGGAAATCGAGGACTACCGGGAAGTTCTCGACTGGGTCGTCGCCCAGCCCTGGTCCAACGGACGCGTTGCGGCCAGTGGCATCTCCTACAGCGGCACGGCGGCTGAGTTCATGGCCTCGCTCGGCCATCCGGCGCTCAAGGCGGTCCTGCCGCGATTCAGTCTGTACGACGCCTATGCCGAGATCGCCTTTCCCGGCGGCGTGTACAATGAATGGTTCGTCAAGCATTGGAGCCTGTTCAACAGCCAGCTCGACGCCGGCGTCGTGCCCGATGACATCGGACTGCCTGGCAGGCTGCTGGTCCGGAGCGTAAGCCCGGTCCCGGCCGGACAATGGACCCGGCCGGGCGAAAGCAGCGGACAATCGGCCCTGAAGCAGGCCTTCGCGGAGCACCGGACCAACGGCGATATTCATCAGGCCGCGCGTGGCGCCGTATTCCGGGACGACGTCGCGCCGCAGCTTGGCATCACCATCGCCGAATTCAGTCCTCATACACGCCAGGCCATGACCGAGGCGGCCGGCGCCGCGTTCTACAGCTGGGGCGGCTGGTTCGACGGGGCCTATGCCGACGCGCTGCTCAAGCGCTTTGTCACCCTGCGCAACCCGCAACGGGCGGTCATCGGCCCGTGGAACCATGGCGCCGAGCAGCACGCCAGCCCGTATCAGGACCAGGACACCCCGGTAACACCGCCGCACAAGGTGCAATGCCTGGAAGAAATCCGCTTCCTGGACCACTATCTCAAAGACCGCGGCCCGGCGCCGCAGCCAGGGGTCATCTACTACACGCTGGGCGAGGAGCGCTGGAAGCACAGCCCGGTCTGGCCGCCGGCAGGCCAGCGCACGGTAACACTGTATATCGGCCCGGACCATTCCCTGGCCCACGACCCGGCCGAGGCCGTTTCCGGCGACGCGGAACAGACGGCGCCGGCCTTCGACATCCTGGACGTCGATTACGCGATCGGGAGCGGCGTTCTCAATCGCTGGCGCACGCAGCTGTTGCGCAGCGACGTACGCATCCCTGATCGAAGCAGCTCCCATGCGCGGCAGGACAATGGTCGGGGGATGCTGGTGTACACCAGCGCCCCTCTGGATGCGGACATGGAGGTTACCGGACATCCGGTAGTGCAGCTCGTCATCGCGTCCACGGAAACGGACGGGGCATTCGTCCTCGCGCTGGAGGACGTGGACGAGCACGGTGTTGCCCGCTGCGTGACCGAGGGCGTATTCCGGGCACTGCATCGCAAACAGGCGGACACGGCGGACGCAGGCGTCGGCTTTGCCCCGCACCACTCTTTTTTACGCCAGGACGCCCTGCCCCTGGTGCCGGACGAGCCGGCCAGCCTCCGTTTCAGCCTGCTGCCTGTCTCGGTCCGTTTCAAGGCCGGGCACCGCATCCGTCTGGTCATTGCCGGACACGACAGCGACGCCTTTGCCCGGATCCCGAGCACCGGCACCCCACGCGTACGCGTCTACCGCACGCCGTCGCTGTGCTCGCAACTCGAACTGCCGGTTATACCGGATCGGAAACACCCCTGACCCGGGCCTTCCGGAGATACGCGGTACGGACGGAGGCTTTGCTTATCGCGTTATCGGAAACCCTTTGGATTTCCAGGCGCTCAGATCGTTATCCAGCACGAGCACCCGGATATTGTCGTGGCCTTTGGCGGCAAAACGCGCCGCGACCTCCTCGTCATACAGACGACTGATATTTCGGCCGTAGATGACCAAGGGCTGCGCAAAATCGAGTTCACCGAATTTCATGCCATAGATAAAATCGAAGAGCGTGGAAGGAACGTTGACGGCGCCGGTAATATGTTCCTGATCGTAGAATTCGGCAGGTCGCGCGTCGATGAGCATGACCGAGTCGGAGGCCAGGGCTTGTCGGGCTTCTTGGAGCGCTATGGTCGGGGTGCGCTGGCTGAAGACAACGCGCGGGACCAGCTCCACGCCGGCCGGATTCGTAGCGTTGAAGACCAATCCGAGCAGCAGGCTGGCCACTGCGAGCCAGAAAAAATCCCAGAATCCGACACGATCGATCCGTTCGGCCTGGCGGCTGAGCATGGCCTTGACGTGCGCGCCTGCGCGTTCGAGCATTTCAATCTTGCCCCGGCTGAGGGTCAGCTCGTCGAGCGTGGCCTGCAATTCGGCATTGCGGCGTTCCAGATCGCGATTGAGCGCTTGTATCATTTCAAAAGATCGTACGTTTTTCAGGAACACGAGAAAGTTGTTGACCAGCGTCAGCAGCACCTCGATTTCGGAGGGGGAGAACGAGGCCGTCGTGAGCCTGGGGCCAAGGCCGACGAGCCCGAGGCAATCGTCGTCCACGCGGCAAAGGATCGCCACCCTGGTGGACTCGGGAAACGCGGCATCCGCTCCCGCCTCGCTCGTCAGGCGTTCCAGAGGCACAAGCTGACTGCCGAGTTGCGTGAGTTTGTCGAAATCGCACACGCTCAGGCAGCGAAAAAGCAGATGCCTGGCCGCAGCCGCAGTGATATCGCCCTTGTTCCCATTGGCACCGCGACGGACGAAGCGGACGTTCTCATCATGCTGATCCAAAAAGAGCAGATAGCCGTTTTCCAGACAGAACGTGCCCATGAGCGCGAGAACGAAAGAATACATGAGACCGTTCGCGTCGGTGATCAGGGAAAGCTCGTGCGCTGTTTCGTATACGGTGTTGAGATAGAAAATGCGTTGATCCAGTTCCTTGCGGCTCTTCTCCGCGTCGTTCAGCGCCTTCGCCAGGTCGCGATGCTGCCGCTTGAGCTCCTGATAGAGCGTTTGAACGGTCTGGCTGGCAAGGGCGCGGGCTACGGCCAGGCCGAGCGTATTCAAGAGGTTCGACAGCAGCTCAACGTCGTCATCGCCATAGCCGGTGTCCGTCAACCGGGGGCCCAATCCGAAGAGTCCGCTCGCTTCGCCGGCGCTGAATCCGAGCATGATAGCCGTATGGACCGGGAATCCCGAGGCCGGGGGCAGGGCGTTGCGGACAATGAGTCGATCCAGGCCGGATTGTGCGACGAGTTCCCCGGCGCCTGTTTCCGCCATGGTTCCAAGCGTCTGCTGCAACCGCTCACGCTCGGCGGGATCCAGCCCGCGCGTAGCGGAAAAGGCAGCTCGACCGCGGGCTTCGGGCATGAGAACGAAGCCCATCGTGGCTCCGACTGCGCCCATGGCCGTCAGAAGAAAGGCACCGAAGATTTCCTGCGGGTCGTTGTAGGTGTTCAGCTCGTGGCTGAGCTCATAGAGGATGCCGAGCTGAAAGACTTTCCGATCCAGTTCATGCTCACCGACACGATCGCGGGCGGGATCGGGCGCGGCGATTTCGTTGTTCGCCGTATTGACTCGGTGAGAAGAGGACATGAGCTCCAGCAACGCTGTCAGGCCGAGCCGAAGCTGGCCATTGCGTTTTCGGTTGAGTCATAGAGTTTGGCAAAGCGGGTGATGCCGACGATGTCGAAGACCTTCTGGAAGTTGTCGGAAACGCCGGTGATGGCCACCTTCTGTCCTTTTTTTGCGCCTTCGAGCAACAGCTGCGTTAACAGCGCGATGCCGGCGCCATTGATGGTGGCATTCTCGTCGAAGCGCAGTACCACGTTATGCAGCTCCATGCCGATGATCCGGTTGTACGCCTCCTGCAACGAGGCCTCGGAACGGGCAGTGACATTGCCTTTGACGGACATGATGGCGATGTGGCCCTGGACATCGATGGAGACGGCGTTGCCGGACTGACGGGCATTGGCCAGGCGCTCCCGGGCGCGCTTGAGCGCAGCCTCCAGGGCGTCCTTCTGGATGGGCTTGTTGATGAAGTCCGTCGCGTTGAGATTCAAGGCCTTGACCGCCAGATCCATGTCGCCATGGCCGGTAACGACAATGACCTCGGTGGCCGAATCCACGGCCTTGATGCGTTTGAGCACCTCGATGCCGTCCAGACCGGGCATCTTGATGTCGGTCATGACGATTTCCGGGCGATGGGCCTTGAACAGCTCAACGCCCTGCGCGCCGTTTTCGGCGCTAAGGACGTCGTAGCCGTAAGCGCCCAGAAACAGCGCCAACATTTCCAATGTGGGACGTTCGTCGTCGATAATGAGAATACGCAAGCGCTTTCCGACTCCTGTTTCAGGCCGCTGGGAAAGAAAGCGTGAAGGTCGTGCCTTTGCCCTGCTCGCTGGCCACCTTGATATCACCTTGATAGTCCCGGACCATTCCGTAGGAAATAGCCAGGCCAAGGCCCATGCCCTTGCCGATTTCTTTGGTAGTGTAGAACGGCTCGAAAATTTTATCCAGCTTGGATTCCGGGATGCCGATGCCGGTATCGGTTACGCTGATGGCGACGCGACCGTTCAAGTTGAAGGTTTTTATGAAGATTTTCCGAGGTCTGCTACCGGATTCACCCTCTCGCATATTGATGGCGTCGCGGGCGTTGGTCACCAGATTGAAGAGCACCTGTTCGAGCCGGTTGCTGTGGGCGAGTATTTTCGGAAGATTATCGCCAAGTTCGATATCGAGTTCGATATTTTCCAGCTTGAGCTGCTGGCCGAGGATGTTCAACACGCCCTTGAGGGGTTTGGAGATGTCGAACTTGTCCTTGGTCAGATCGGCCTTGCGACCGAACTCGCGCAGGGTGGTAATGATTTCGGCCGCACGATCCACCTGCTTACTGATCTCCTTGACCACCTTCCCCACCTGCTCCATGGGAGGAACACCGCCACGCTCGGCGAGCAGATTGAGGTACTCGGAGCCGATCTTGATGGCGTTGAGGGGCTGGTTGATTTCATGCGCGATGCCGGCGGACATCTCGCCCAGGGTCTTCATTTTGCTGGCCTGGATGAGCTGGGCGTCCTTTTCCACCATATCGGTGATGTCGTTGGTGGACACGATGATGGCCGGCTTGTCTTCGTAAATGGTGCCGCAGGCGTGAACATTGACGATAAAGGGTTCCCCTCCCTTGCGATAATGGATGGCCTTGGGAAAAAAAATACAGCGCGCCAGGCCTTCTTCCCCGCCGACGGAAAAGCTCTGCAACTGCTCGGTCGTAAACTCTTCGCTCAGCGCGTTGAAATTCATCCCGACAAGCTCCTTGCGGGAAAAACCGTAGGCATCGGCGGCGACCGGATTGGCGTCCAGAATGCCCAGGTTCCGGCAATCGAGAACAAAGATGGGATCGGGGCCCGAGTAGAAGAGCGAGCGGTATTTCTGTTGCGATTTCTGGAGTTCGTCGCGGTATTCCTTGATATGCCGGACCATGTTGCGGAACGAATCGGCCAGTTGCAGCACCTCCACCCCCGCGCTCGTATTGAACTCCACTTCGAATTCCAGCTTGTCGCGGCTGATCTCGTCGGCCATTTCCATCAGCCGGGCAATCGGCCGGGTAATATTCCGCGAAAGCCGGTCGCTGATGACGAACATGATCAATACGATTCCGGCGATGAAACCCAGAAATATAAACCGGAGCTTGGAGACGACGTTGTCGATATGCTCTTTGCTGATGCCCACGTGTACGCTGCCGATGTCGTAGATGCCCTCCTTCACCGGTACGGCGACATCGTAGGCCATTTCTCCCTGAAACTCGATGAGCCTGATGCTCTGGACCTCCCCGGGGGGAATCGGGTTTGCCTGCCGCAGAACGTGGGGGAAGGGCTGGATGAACGTGGAGGCCAGAACATTGCTGTCCGTGTCCGTGATAAAAATATAGGACACCAGTGCGCGACGCTCGCCGACCAGCGCGCTCTCGAACACCATGCCCGTAAGATTCTGTTTGTCCTTGGTGAGAATAAGCCCGGGCGCCCGGTCGGCGATCGACTGACCGATGCCCAGCCCACGGAATTCAAGCTCACGCGTCAGACTTGAAATAAGGATGTACCGTGCCACCAGCGCAATGCAGACGCTGACCAGAATGATAACCGCGACCGAAGAATAGAGTATCTTATTCTTCAGATTGAGCGTCCAGAACTGGGGAATGCGCATTGTCAAACTCCTGCTCAGGGCGTCGCGGGCGGCGCGTGGCCATATCGCCGGGAGAGATCTTTCCAATCCGTCAGCAGCACCAGCTTGCCGGACTTGATTATGGTGAAATAGACCCGGTCCATACCCTGATGGTCCTGGTCGCCGAAGCTGAGAATGGCGTCCTTACCCAGCGGATAGTCACGAATCGACTCGATGGCCTTGATGAACCCCTCCCGGGTGAGATCCTGACCCGCACGCTTGAGCCCCTCGCCGAGCACCAAAGCGTTGAAATAGCCCTCCAGACTTACGGAATTAGGCTTTTCGTCCGGAAAATACTGACGAAGACGCTCGACATAGCGGTCCACGTCCTTGAGCATGTCCCGGGCCTCGGGCAGTTCGGGCGGCGGAACGACCTGGCTGACGATGACGTCCTCGCCGTCCTGCCCCAGCAGCCGGGCAAGCTCCTCGACGCCGACGAACGACACGTTGTAAAAAATGAGATGACTTCTCCTGTTCTTCGCCAGCCTGATGAATTTTGCACAGGGCTCGTAGGTGCCGATCATGATCACCGCCTGGGCGTCGGACTCCAGAACCTTTTCCAGCCCCTCCTCCACGTCCAGCGTACCCCGGGTGTAGGAACTCTTCGCCACGGGCGCCAGATTGTACTTCTTCAATCCCAGCTCCGCACCTCGCAGCCCGTCCAGTCCGTAGGCGTCGTACTGGTAAAACACCGCAATTTTTTTCAGGCCCATGTCTTCGACCAGGTGCTTCACCACCACGCCCGTCTCCTGATAATAGGAGGCCCGGACATTGATGATATAGGGATTGAACGGCTCGCGCAGAGCATTGGCGCCGGTGAACATGCCGATCAGCGGCACCTTGGCCCGCTCTACCAGGGGGATGATCTTGACGGTCGTCGGCGTGCCCACATAGCAGAACAGTGCGAACACGTTCTCGTCCACGAGCAGCTGCTGCGTATTGGCTACGCAGATGGTGGGATCATAGCCGTCGTCAAGCGCGATGAGCTTGATCCGGCGACCATGAATGCCGCCGGTATCATTGACGTGGTTCAAATAGCATTGCGCGCCGCGCAGGGTCTGAATCCCCAGAAAACTCGCATGTCCGGTCAAGGCCAGCGACGAACCGATGCGCACCTCGGCGTCGCTGACGCCCGGCGTCGCCATGCTGGCGGCGTGCCGTTGCTCACCCGTCTCACAGGCGGTCAGCAATATGGCAACCCAGCCAAGAAGCAAAGGGAAAAGCACCCTGATTCCCATCACCAGCCCCTTGTCCAAAACGTTTCGCCATGCCACCCGACCAGATTTCAGCAGACCGATTCCCACCGTCCCTCATGACCGCGCCTGCGCGCGGGGAAAGGCGGCTCGACCGCCGCAGAAATCGCCACATAAACCGCAAAGTACGCCCGGCTGAAGACTTCGCCGCCTACGCGACCTTGTCTATCCAGGACAGCGCGGCCGCCACGGTCGGGAAACCGATCGTGCTGGTCAGGGCGATCACGGCGTGGCGTACTTCTTCAGGCGTGGCTCCGGCTTCGAGCGCGCGCCTGACATGGCTGAGCGTCGCCCCTTCCGAGCGCTGAGCAGCCGCGGCAGCCAGCTGGATCAGTTGCACGGTCTTGGCGTCCAACGGACCGGCAGCCTGCACGGCGCGCCCCAGATTCTCCACGGCTTGAATATAGTCGGGATGTTTTTCGAGCAACGACGCGTAATGCTTGGGCTTTTTATCTTCCGACATGACGTTTTCTCCATCGTTTTTTTGCAGGTTCACCCGATCGCCAGCCAACGGAAACGGATAGCTGAGCGAATACGGTTATTATATCCTGAAAGTCGCTGCGTCAACAAGCTGAATTTTCCTGACTCCTGGTCTCCTGTGTGTCGTTGCCGGCTGCCAGGCCCTCAGGCCGCGTGGGAAGGTGGCTACGGGCAACTCAGCAGCCGCAACTGATAGGCGGTGAGGTACCACATCAACAGCCCGGTGGGGCGGTCGAAATCCTTGATGTCCAGGCGGAGCAACCCGCCGTTTTCGATGTTCAGGGCGACCCTGGCGTTCGCGGCGACGCAGCGGGAAACCACTTCTCCCAGCAGGGGCAGATGGCTGACGATCAAGACACGGGGGCAGTCTTCGAAGCGATGCAAATATTCCAGCAGTGCCTGCGGCGCGGCCATGGGCTTGAGCGTATCGGTGCGGGCGATGTGCTTTTCCGGGTAGTCCAGGATGCGGGCGATGATGCCGGCGGTTTGCCACGCCCGGGTCTTCGGACTGGATACAATGGCGTCAAAGCTCAGACCCAGGCGGCGAATGCCGTTGGCGCACCATTCGATCTGTTCGCAGCCCAACTGGCTCAAAGGCTGATCCGGATCAAGCTCCTTGGAGAGGCAGACCCCGTGCTGCATGGCGTAGAGTTCCATGGGCGGCTCCTTATACGTGGTGAGGCCTCGGCGAAGAACGGTCCTCAGCCGGCCGTCAGAGGTCCTTGAGTTTCCGGGCCAGGGCCGCACCTTGTTCGCCGCCTCCGGCCATGCGGGTCAGCTCGTCGACGATATCGTCGTCGTACAGCCTGGCGCAGCGCGTATAGGTCTGCCCATCCAGCACTTCCTTGCGGACCTGGAAATGCCGGTCCGCCAAGGCCGCGAGCTGAGGCCAGTGGGTGATGAGAATGATCTGCCGCGCGGCGGCCAGGGCCTGAAGCCGCTCCCCGACCCGGTTCAGGGTGATGCCGCCAACGCCGGCATCGACCTCGTCGAACAGCAGCGCTGCCTGATCGGAGCGATTGGTCGTCGACACCAGGGCGAGCAGAAATCGCGAGAGTTCGCCGCCGGAGGCGATCTTGTCCAGGGGTTGGGGCGGCTGGCCCGGGTTGGGCTGCCAGAGAAAACGGGCGCGCTCGTCCACTAGCTCAGGCCGGCCGGGAAAGAGTTCCTGCGGCTGAAACTGGCAGAGCACGCGCACGTGCTCGGAAAAACCCAATGCCCGGAGTTCCTGCTCCAGGGCGCCGCACAGTCGCTCGGCAGCATCGCGGCGTACCTGCGTGCAGGTTGCCAGGACGTCCGCCAGTTCCGCCGCGAGCGCGACCTCGGCCTTGTTCAGCCGGGCGATATCCAGACCGCTGGAATCCAGGAACGAGAGATGGGACTCCAGCTCCTGCTGCAATTCGATGATCGCGTCGAGCGGCCGGTTGAGCCGGCGTTTCAGCTGTGACAATTCCCAGAGCCGGGCCTCAATCTTTTCCAGGCCCGCGGCGTCCTGACTCCCGGGTCGCAGACGTCGCAGGCGAGCGTCCAGTTCCTGCAGCCGGAGACGAAAATCGGCGAATGCGGGGATATCGGCCGCGAATTCCGGGAGCGCTCGGGCCAGGTGTTCCATTTCCCGGGTCAGGCGACCGAAGCCGTCGATCAGGCCGGCTTCCGACGTGTGTAATAACTCCAGCGCGGCGTTGGCTGCCTCGCCGGCGCGCGCCTGCTCGCGCAGCTCCAGCTTGCGGGCCTCCAGCTCGGACTCCTCGCCGGGCCGTGGTGCGACTTTCTCGATTTCCTTGCGCTGGTATTCGAGGTAGTCGCGCTTTTCGGCAATGGCCGTACGCCGGGCCTCGAGTTCCTGTCGCTCCGCATCCAGGGTCTTCAGCTCGCGCAGCAGCCGGTCGCGATCCTGAAGCAAATCGTCCCTGCCCATGCTGTCGTCCAGCACGCGCGCCTGATAGGACGGCTGCAGCAGCCGCTGCTGTCCGTGCTGACTGGCATGGACGATCAGACCCGGTCGCAGGGCCTTGAGGCTCTCCTGCGAGGCCAGGGCGTCGTTGATGAACAACCGGCTGCGTCCGGTTTCCGCCACGAGTTCGCGCCGGAAGGCATACTCGCCCTCGGGCAGGACGAACAGCGCTTCGACCAGGGCCTTTTCCTCGCCCGGACGGACCATGTCGGTTGCCAGCCGCTCCCCGGTGAGAAAATTGACGGCCTTGAGGATAAAACTCTTGCCCGCGCCGGTTTCACCGCTGAGCACGTTCAACCCCGGGGCGAATTCGAGGGCCATGTCGTCGATCAGGGCCAGGTTGCGGATGCGCAGGTATTCAAGCATGGGTTTCGTCCGCCACTGCCGTCGCAGGGCTGGTCTGGCTGGCGTGGGCCATGGCCCGGATGACCCGCAGAACGCTCCCGCCGGGGTCCAGGCCCTTCAGCACGCGCAGGCAGGCCGTCGTCTTGTTCTGGCTCAAGGCAGTATTCCAGGCCACGGTGATTTCCTCCAGCCCCTGTTGTAGCCTGAAAGCCTTGAGGTTTACCAGTCCCAGCGTCAGCCCCAGTCGCCAGTTTTTTCGCTGATGCAGCGAAAGCTCGGACAGCAGACCGAGGCGGTACCACTCGCCGCCGGTAATGCGCGCGTAGATGGCGTCGATCTGTCGCAGCAGGTCCTGGTTGCCCGGGTCGTACTGCAGGGCGAGATAGAGGCAGTCCAGGGCGGTGTCCGGCAGATGATTGAGCGGATCGAATGAAGTTCCCGGCGCGACAAACACATGCTCGTGGGCAAGTTCCCGAGCCCAGAGCCGGCACAGCTGTAGCGGCGTCTCCGGACGGTCCAGGACCTCGGGACCGCGGGTGCGCTGATAGCGGTACCACGGCTGCCGGGCCAGATTGAAGTCCTTGAACAGGAGCGCGCCCGTGGAACAGGCCAGATTGAGTTCCAGATCGGTCGAATACTCCTCGGACAGGGCAATGCGAGAGGAGAGTTCCCGGAATGCCGCCTCGTCGCGCTGCCAGGCCAGAACGCCGAGCCGCGCAGCCAGGACCTCGGACGTGGGAGGCAAACGACGCAGCATGACCTCGAGATGATCCAGGGGAAAGGCATTCCGGCCGGCCCGACGCATGGCCCAGATGCAGAGCCAGAGCGCCGTTGCGGCCTCGATGCCGCGTGCGCCCGCGCTGCCGAGCTGCCCGGCGAATTCCAGCACCGTTTTCGCCCGGTGGATGGGGAGATGTTCGCGATTGATACGCTCCCAGGCCGCCCGGGCCTTGCGCTCGGCCAGCTCCGGCCGCGCCAGGAAATGATCGAGCAGTTCCTTGAGTTCGAGCACGTTGCCGTAGGTTTGAATCTCTTTGCCGGGCGCGAAAAGAACGTCCTGGTCCGGCCCTATGGCCTGGCTGAAGGGCAGGCAACCGCAGGAGGCCGTTTCCAACAGCCGGAAATTGACCTCGCCCATGATCGATTCGTTGGGCGCCAGGCGGGTCTGGCAGTAGATATCGAGCATTTCGGCCAGAGAAACGTCCTGGACGATGCGCGCCTGGTACTGCGTCTGCAGAAACTCCGCCAGCCACTGGCGCAAAGGCCGGTAGGTGGTGATCCTGCCGACGAAGGACACCGGACAGGTTCTTTCGGCGTGCGGACGCCAGGGCCGGATCATGCCGAAATGGGGCAGCCTGAGCAACGGCGGATGCGGAAAGCGGATACGCTCGAACAGGCTGATGTGCGGCGTCATGATGCCGTCGAACAGCCGGATGTAGTAGGCGTGCCAGAACAGGTTGAGGTGCGTGTCCAGTGACCAGAAAATTTTCGGGCAGTCGAAGGCGTCGAGCGATTCCAGCAACACGCGCGGCCCCAGCGACTCCTCCTGAAAAATAAGCTCCGGAACAAAACCCCGACGGCCGAGGTATTCCTCGACATCGAGCACGGGATGAGGCTCCGGCGGAGGAAACATCACGTCGTGCCCGAGCGACGCCAAGGCGCTGCCGATACCGGGTGACAGGGCAAATATTTTCATCTGCGCGTTGCCGTCCCCGCAGGGGAACGCTCGTGTCGGGCCTTCGAGAAAAGGAAACGGGTCAAGATCGCCACAAGAAAAACTGTAATCCCTTCGCTGTCGCCGGTCAATCAGTCGACTGAGTTCTTCGGAGCGACCGAGGGTCTTGTGAATGGAGACCTCAGCTCATACGCCCCTTTCCTTGAACAAGAACACGGTGAATTGCATCGGCCTCCAACAGTCCCGTTGGCGGAGCGCTGAAGACAGCAGACCGTACTCTGCGCAGCTGGATGCTCACGGGATGACGGCGCCTCCGCACAAGGAAAGTATCGTATTGACAAAGGCCTTCAGCTCAGCGCACTGGCTGATGGATACGGAGAGATCAACTTCCCGGAGAATCCGCCCCGCATCGCGCGGTTTGACATAGCTGTCCCGACAACGACCAATTTCATAGATTTCTTTGAGACGAACAGCGGGCGGCCTGGTGTGATTCACCGCTTCAGGATTTGCGGCAGGGGCCGTCTTGTTATGGCCGGCCAATTTCTGAATCGTCGACCAATAAGGCAATAACCAGGCCTCAAAGTCATATTGAGCCGCATGTGGATGAAACCGCGGCTCATTTTCGACCCAGGTCCGCATCTTGGCCTTCGCATCGGCGGCATCCTTAAAATCGGGAGGGTTGGCCCCGGTATATACATCTGTCAAGGCCAGAACATGATCCGCCGCATTCCTGCCTTTGAACAGATTTATTACCACGCATCTCAGTTTATCTTCTTTGGGAATGCGCCCGTCGTACGGGACCGGATCGAGTTTCGGCATCGTGCCCGGAAGGCGGTTCTTCAAATATTCCCGCAAGTGAGGCATGAATGCTTTCTCTGTTCTCCCCTCCACGATGATGGATATCTTCATGATCGCCCTCCTAGCCGACCCATTCTCCAGACTTCATCCAGGCTGTAGTCGGCAAGCCATTCATCCAGATCCATCGAGTCCGCCCAGGTCGCCTTTGCGCAACCGTCTTCTTCAATGTCCATCACCACGACTTCTCGGGGCTCCAGGAACCGGACGAATCGGTCGGAATGGGTGGCTACGACGAGTTGTGTCCGTTTGGCTGCCTCGCGCATCAGATCCGCCAACAGGCTCAGCAGTTCAGGATGCAGGCTGACCTCGGGCTCGTCGATCATGGTGATGGTGGAAAGATGCGGGCTTTGCAGTAAAGCGATGAGCCATAGGACCCGAAGCGTTCCTTCCGAGAGTTCGTTCATGTAGATGGGCTTGCTGAATTTCCTGTCTTTCCAGGTCATCGCGAGCATCCCGGCCGCGACCGGCGGGAAATTCAACGCTTCGAAGTCCGGGAACGCAGTCCTCAATGCGTCCAGAATACCCTCAAAACGATCACTATCGCCCTCGCGCAGGGAATAGAGATAGGGCACCAGGTCTGCACCGTCATGTCCCGGCAACGTGGCAGGTTTCATAATCTGCGGCATTTTCACCGGCGCACGGGGACCGACGTCCAGCACATGGTATCGTGTGGCGGTTGAGAGCACGCGACGGAGTTCCTCAGGCTGGCGAAACATCTTCGGCACTTGAGACAGCGAGGTCTCCAAGGGATTATATCCCCACTCCGGTCTCACCAGACGCCGCTCGTCCGTCTCGTAATAGCGGATATCACCGTCATACGAATCAACATGAAGAAACGGTTCGGAAAAGCCCGGCCTCTGCTGGGAGAGCGACTCACGGGTGATGGCGTATCCCGTGCCCTTGGGGGCGATATGCACTGCATATTCAAGAGGATTGTGATCGGGGACCGTCATGTCCGCCAGAAAAGAGAGTTCGTCGCTTTTACCGCGGGTCAGCACATTGGCGATGCCGCCGAACTGCGACAGCACCGGATTCAGATTGCCCGAAGCGGAGGCGGACAAAAGAGACAATGCGTCCAAAAAAGAGGTCTTGCCGACGCCGTTGGCGCCGATGAGCACCATAAACGGTCGGATTGGCAGATCAACAGCCCGCAGTCTGCGGAAACCTGATATTTTTATCCGGTTTATCTTGTACATTTTCCCTCCGGAATGCTCGATTTCCGCGCGCATCCTGTTATGCCTTTCTGTTTTTTGATGGGGGATTATGCCGCCCTCCTGGCGGCAATCACGGCGCCGTCTCCTCCGCATCCCGGTCGAAGCGCCTGAACAACTCCAGCGCGCGGCGGTTGCCCTCGGGCGAGAGCGCAAGCAGGGTTCTGATCAGGGCGCACTCAGAGGCGACGCCTCCGGCCAGGTGCTCTTCGATGTGTCGGGGCTTGGGGCCGTGAAAATGGAGTATCTTCGCCTGCTCGTGCACGCCCCAATAGGGCTTCCAGTTCCAGAGCGGAGAGAGCTGGTCCCAGCGACCGCGGAAAAAGGTGTTGAACGCGCCCTGATCATAGGCCTCGAAGCGGGGAAATTCCGCCCGGATATACTCCACGAAGGCGCCGTACTCGTCGCGCATCCGGGGAACGTGTACGAGCATGACGCCGCTGTTCAGGTAGCTGTAATCCGTGGGCAGAAACTGCGGCGCGCAGGCGAACAACCGGGGCAGAGGCTGCGGGCCGGCCAGGTCCTCGAGAAAGATGACGTCCACGTCCGTATAGAGCACGAGCCGGTCCTCTTGCTCGATCCGGGGCACCTCTACGCGCAGAAAGGCCCCCCTGGCCACCGTGCCGTAGGCCTGGTCGCAGCGGCCGGCAGCGATGAGCGGTTCGAGAAAGGCGGCGCGGTGAAACACGACCTTAACCTGATGGTCCTGAAGCCAGGCCGTGAAGGCGTTCGGGCTGCCGGCGTAGAGGCAGTGAGGCTGCAGGTGCGTATTCCGCAGACACGAGCGCACGGCCGCCCTGGCCATGGCCTCGAAATCCGGGCCGGCCTCTTCGTTCAACGAAAAATACCACTTGCGCAGGGTGAGGAGGCCAGCGTTGCTGGACATGGGCGCTCCGTGGAGGCGCTGCACTCAGCGCAGCCTGGGATCGAGAAGGTCGCGCAGGCTCTCGCCGAGCAGGTTGTATCCGAGCACGGTGACCAGAATCGCCAGACCGGGAAAGATGGACAGCCAGGGCGCGACTTCCAGCACCTCTTTGCCCTCCATGAGCATGTTCCCCCAGCTGGGTACGGGCGGCTGCACCCCGAGCCCGAGAAAGCTCAGGGCCGACTCGGTCAGAATGGCGCCGGCGACGCCGAGCGTAGCCGAGACCAGCACCGGGGCGATAGCGTTGGGAAGGATGTGCACGAGCAGGATACGCAAGGACCCCGCTCCGGCGATTTTTGCCGCTATCACGAAATCACGCTCCCGCAGCGACAATGTCTCGGCCCGGACAAGCCGGGCCACGCCCATCCAGGACGTCAGGCCAATAACCACCATGATGTTGGTCAGGCTGGGTTCCAGAAAGGCGATGACCGCCAGGATAAGAAAAAATGAGGGAAAACAGAGCATCACGTCCACGCCGCGCATCACGATTTCGTCCACCAGCCCGCCGAAGTAGCCGGCCATGAGCCCGAGCGCCAGGCCGATGGCCACGGCCAGCCCCACGGCAACGAAGCCCACCCAGAGCGAAACCCTGGCGCCGGCGAGCATCCTCGAAAACACGTCCCGACCCAGGGCGTCCGTGCCGAACCAATGCGCCGTCGACGGCGGGGAAAGGAGTCGGTCCACGTCCAGCACCGTGGGATCGTACGGAACGATCCAGGGCGCCAGCAGCGCCAGCACGGACATCAGGCCAACGATGGTCACGCCGGCGACGAGCAGCCCGCGACGCTGCCAGAAGCCCGGGCGTTCGATCCGGCCCGGCGCGCTCATCGATCGCCTCCCATGCCCTTGCGGATGCGCGGATCCGCCAGACCGTAACCAAGGTCGGCCAGCAGATTTCCGGCCAGGGTCAGAATGGCGCCAAGGACCAGGTTGCCCATGATCAGGGGATAGTCGCGGGCCATGACGCCCTGGTAGAAGAGCTGACCCAGACCTGGCAGCGCAAAGATGGACTCGATGATCACGCTGCCGCCGATCAGCCCCGGCACGGACAGGCCCAGGATGGTAATGACGGGCAGGAGCGCGTTGCGCATGGCGTGGTGGAAAATGACCTGGCGCAGCGGCAGCCCCTTGGCCCGGGCCGTGAGAATATAATCCTGGCGCAAGGTCTCGAGCATACTGGCGCGCATGAAACGCGACATGCCCGCCAGACTGCCGAAGGTGTAGATGAACACGGGCAGGACGAGATGCCGGGCCATGTCGACGATCCGGCCGAAGAAGGACAGCTGATCGTGATCGAGCGAGGCCAGACCCGAGATGGGCAGAATCGGATAACGGATACCCAGCAGGAGCATGAGCAGCAAGGCCAGCCAGAAGCCGGGCATGGCGAAGCCGATAAAGACGAACAGCGTGGAAATGCGATCGAACAGCCGGTCCTGCCACCAGGCCGCGGCCACGCCGATGGGGATGCTGATGCACAGCGTGAGCACCAGCGAGGCGATGTTCATGCCGAAGGTAAGGGGCAGCCGTTCCTTGATCTTATCCCAGACGGGACGATGATCGCCGGACATGGACTGGCCGAAATCCAGGCGAACGAGGCGCCCGATCCAGCGCAGATATTGCACATGGAGGGGTTGATCCAGACCGTACAGCTTTTCCAGCCTGGCTCTGGCCTCGGCGCCGGCCATGGGATTGAGCGTGGTCTGCATGTCCGTCGGCGAACCCGGAGCCAGATGAATGACCCAGAAGCTGACCAGCGTGATGCCCAAAAACACGACACCGACCCAGACCAGCCTGGTCGTCAGCGTAAGCAGCAAACGCAGGAGACGCGACCTCACGGCAAGCCCTCGCTCAGTCCCGGAATGACGCATTCGCGGAGCGCAATGCAACCAGTCCGCTCATTGAATCAAACCGAATCAGGCGGCCTTGATCCAGTTCCGGATAGCCGAACATTCCGCTTCCCAGCCACTGCCGAAGCGCAGGGTCAGAAACTGGCGATACAGGTCGTCGAGAAAGGCCAGACTACGCTCAATAAGAAAAATTTTCTCCAGAAATACGGCATCCGGATCGTCGTCCGGATCCTTGCCGGCCTCGATGGTCGGCGTACGCAGGCCGTTGCAGGTAAAATCCTCGGCCTTGAGGGTCACCTGCCAGGCCTCGGGGTCGCGTTCGATGCGCAGCAGCGCCCGGTTGACCTTTTTGCCCGTGCCCAGGCCGAGTCTGGCCTCCCGAAGTTCGGAGAGCGCGCCGCTGACCGTCGCGGTCTCCAGACTCTCGCCTTCGCCTCCCTGCACGGAAACCCGGCGCTCGACGTAGACGGAGATGGCCTCGCCCTCGCGCGTGGTAAATTGACCGTTGCCGGTCTCGGATTTGAACCAGAGCCAGGTGAGATAATCCTGCCCGAGAACGATGTCCTGCATCTGACCGAGATAGATATCCGCCATACTGTACTGCCTCCTGAATCAGGCGATAAAGCGCGTGCCCTCGGCCGATTCGAGCCGGGACTGGGCATTGGGGCCGAGCAGATGCAAGGCCAGAAAAAAGGGGGTCAAGGGTTCCAGGTGCAGATCGAAGGTCAAGGTGAAATGTTCCATGAACATCTCGCAGACCTTGCTGCGCGTAGAATCGAAATAGACCATGCCCCGGTCGATATTCCAGGCGACGTCGAACACCGCCGGGACGGGAAGCGTCCGGGACAGCAGTTGCAACCGGACCTGTTCCCGGAGCTCCTTCTTGCGCTCCTTGGCCACATACTTGCGCCCCTGCTCGCGGATGCGGCGCTCTTCCTGCTCCAGGGCCAGCCGGTAGTACTTCTTGAACACGGCAGGCGCGACGCGGCGGGTATCCAGACGCAGCGAAAAGGCCAGATAAGCGCCCTTCTCCGGCGGCGCTTCGCTCCATTCCAGATCGAGCATGTTCTCGAAACAGACCCAGCCCCAGGACATCTCGTCGGCAGAATTGTCGATATCCTTGAAGGCGTTGCGCTTCAACCGCTCCGGCGCCTGAGCCAGCAGCTCGCGCGGAAGCTCGTCGATGACGCGATAGCGGGTGAAACTCGTACTTCCGGATAGAAAAGCCATATGTGCCCCCTGCGGTCGTGCCGCACGCGTGCAATGCGCTTTCTGTAAACACGCCGCGCCCGATCCGGGCGCGACCGGGATGTTGTCAACCATTCCGGGACGCCCGTCAAGCGGGCTTGCACGAGGAGGCCGGACGAACCGGCGGGCAACCCGTACCAATCCCGGGAGCCAGGAAAAGGCATCTGAAAGATCGCGAAAAGCCGATCGTCAGGACAGCCGCGTCATGACGGCCTGGCGTTCAATTCGGACCCCGATACTCGGTCAGAATCAATCCGTACAACGCGGGAATGGTTTCCGGCTGCAGGTGCTGTCCTTTCTCATAGAGTTCGGTTAAAAAACACAATTTTTTCGATACGTCAAAAACGAAAACCAGTCCCAATTGTTCGTTTTCAGCCTTACCTTTGGCCAGTTCCAGATCCAACCGCCATTTGTTGGCCTCTTCCTCGGTCCAGGTACTGGATTCGATGGCGCCCTCGTAGATGACCGTTCCCAGAATCCTCACGAACTCCTTGAGCGTGAAGCCCTCGGGGACAATGCCCTCGACAGGATGTCTGGCGTTTTGCATGACCTGAGCCGGCAGCAGCACCTTGCACGCCAGCATCTTTTCCGGCGGCCCTCCTGCGCACGAGAGCAACTGCGGCGTAACCGCCCCAAGCACCAACAGCGAAAAGATAAATTTCCAATGACCGCGCATGGGTTCTCCTTGCAATGCATCTCCATCGTTCCCCAGAGACACTGCCTGCGTCGCGGCATCCGTGGCGCATCGGGCAACAGACCTGCCTTTTCCGCTTCAAACCGCCCCCCGGAACGACATGGCGACGTGTTTAGCACAGCCCGAATTGATTAGCCAGATGGCGAAAATGCAATCGCCGCATTCCTGTTGCCGCGGCAAGGCCGCGGGAGTACACTGGGAGCGGCTGCATCGTACTCGTCACCAGACAGAGGACAACGACGCGGACAGGAGCGATCCCATGGCTGAATCTACCGTCCTGATAACCGGTTCAACCGGCTATATCGGAGGCCGACTGGCGCCCTTGCTGCTGGAGCGTGGTCTGAAGGTCCGGGCAATGGCCCGCACGGCGGCCAAGCTCGCGGCCAGGCCGTGGGCCAGGCATCCGGATTTGCAAATCGCCGAGGCGGACATCCTGAACGAGGAGGCCATGCGCCAGGCATTACGCGGAGTCCGGGCCGCGTATTATCTGGTCCACTCCATGGAGTCGCGCCAGCGGAATTTTGCCGATACCGACCGCAATGCCGCGCAAATCATGGCTCGCGCCGCCGCGGCCGAGGGCGTGGAGCGTATCATCTATCTCAGCGGACTCATGCCGCCGCTGCCCGAGCAGATCATCTCCGGACATTTGCGCTCACGCGCCGAAGTCGCCGCCATCCTCCAGGCCGGACCCGTGCCGGTCACGGTGCTGCGCGCGGCCCAGATTCTCGGCTCCGGCAGCGCCTCCTTCGAAATGCTGCGCTATCTGGCGGACCGGCTGCCCGTGATGCTCACACCGCGCTGGGTACGCACCGAATGCCAGCCCATCGCCGTACGCAATGTGCTCGAATACCTGGCCGGGTGCCTGGAGCATCCGGAAACCATCGGCCAGACCTACGACATCGGCGGCCCCTTCATCGAAACCTACGAGCGGCTCTTCCGTATCTATTGCGAAGAGGCCGGGCTCAAACCACGGCTGATCATTCCGTTGCCCTTTCTCTCGCCCCGGCTCTCCTCCTACTGGGTCGGCCTGGTCTCTCCCGTACCCGTGGCCCTGGCCCGACCGCTCATTCGCGGCTTGAACAACCGCGTAGTCTGCTCCGATTACCGCATCCGCGACATCATCCCCCAGGAACTCCTGGACTGCCGCTCGGCCATACGCATGGCCCTGGACAAGGTGCGCCAGCAGATCGTCCCCACGTGCTGGTCCGACGCCGGGCATACGCGATTGCCCGAATGGGCGGCCTGCGGCGACGCCCCCTACGCCGGCGGACGGATCCACGAGTTGAGCTTCCGCGTCACCGTCGATGCGCCCCTCGCCGAGGTCTGGAGCTGCCTGAGCGCGGTCGGCGGCCGCACCGGCTGGTACGCCGGCGACCTGCTCTGGAAACTGCGCGGCTGGCTGGACTCCCTGTCCCGTGGTCCGGGACTCAACCGCGGCCGCCGGAATGCCGCCCGGCTCCAGCTCGGCGACGCGCTCGATTTCTGGCGCGTGGTCGATATTCAGGAGAACCAGCGTTTGCTGCTTCTGGCCGAAATGAAACTTCCGGGCGAGGCCCTGCTCGAATTCACGCTCGAACCCGGCCCGTCCGGGGTCGAAATCCGCCAACGGTCGCGCTTCCTGCCACGCGGCGTAGCCGGCGAGGCGTACTGGTGGGCGACCTGGCCCCTGCACATCCTCATCTTTCGCTCCATGCTCGCGGCCATCGCAAAAAAACTCGAAGCCAATATCGTTTCCGGCCCGGAGCGGGTCTGACGCCTGCCGGAAAAGCGAACCTCGCTCGCACACGACAACGCGCGAACAAGGCCCATGCCCCTGACGGATTGATGCGTCCGGCCCGCGCCCCCCTCTTTTCTTTCCCCGGCGCTCCGTCTACAATCCCTCCCATGCCTACGCTCGACGACACGTCCATCCTGCTCGTGCATCCGCTCGGACGCAATTGCGGTGCCGATATTGCCCGACTCGCCAACATCATGCCGCCGCTGGGACTGGCCAGCCTGGCCGCCTGGCTGGAACGCGAAGGGTTTGCCGCGTGCGTTGTGGACTGCTACGCCCGCGGCGGCGCGGACCGGCTGCTGCGGGAGCGGCTGCTGGCCCTGCGCCCGCGCTGGATCGGCTTCTCCTGCACCACGGCGACCTTTCCCGATGGCCTGCGTCTGGCTCGTCTGGCCAAGAGCGCCCTGCCCGGCGTACGCACTGTCTTCGGCGGCGTCCATGCCTCCTCGCAGCGGGAAACGCTCCTGCACCACTTTCCGGAGATAGACTACGTCGTAGCGGGCGAGGGCGAAGAGCCCCTGACGGCCCTGCTGCGCAGCGGGGAAAAGGGCCTGGAGAACATCCCCGGCCTGGCCTGGCGCGACGCCGACGGGACGCCACGCTGGAATGCCCGCGGCCGCCCGACGCTCGCGCTCGATCAACTGCCCTTCCCGGCCTATGAAAAACTCGACAATTATCCGAACGCCTATACGCTGCCCATCTTCAACTACCCCAGCGTGCCGAATGCCAGCTGCATTTCCAGCCGGGGCTGCACCTACGCATGCAGCTATTGCGATCGCTCCGTATTCGGCCGCAGTTACCGCTGCAACTCGGCCGACTACCTGTATGCCCACCTGGCCTATCTGAAGGAGCGGTTCGGCATCCGTCATATCAATTTTTACGACGATCAATTCACCCTGGATTCCGGCCGCGTTGCGGCATTCACCAGACTGATGGCCGACCGCCCCCTGGGCATGACCTTCAATTGCGCCGTGCGCGCCGACCATGTCGGCCAGGACACCTTCCGCCAGCTCAAGGCCGCTGGATGCTGGATGGTCAGCCTGGGCATCGAATCCGGAGACAGGGACCTGCTCGTACGCCACGGTCGCACCCTGCCCCTGGAGCAGACCGCCCGGGCCGTGCAGGAGGCCAAAAGGGCCGGGCTGCGGGTCAAGGGATTGCTCATGATGGGCCTGCCCGGCGAAACGGAACAGAGCATCCGCCAGACCTTCGACTACGCGCGCTCGTTGCGTCTGGATGAAGTCAATCTGACCAAATTCACGCCCTTTCCAGGCGCCCCGCTCTACGCCGACATCCGCGAACACGGCGTCTTTGAAGAGGACTTCGAGCGCATGGACTGCATGCATTTCGTCTTCGTGCCCGCGGGCCTGACCCGGGAACGGCTGGAAGAGCTGTTCATCGCCTTCTATAAAAGCCATTATACGCGGTCACGCGTGCTTTGGGACCGTCTGGCCATGCTCTGGCGCTCGCCGGACAGCTGGCGGCGCTTCCTCGCCCATCTTCCTGCGTTTCTCCGCTTCGCCCACAGTGGCAAACGCTGGGAGGACGAACACGATGCCTGAGTCCGAACTGCTGGCCGTGGTGGCCATTCCCGTCTACAACCACGCTTCGACGCTGCGCGCCGTCGTCCAGGCAGCGTTCGCGACGTTGCGTACGCTTCCTCCGGATCTGCCGTCCGCGCACCCGCATGTCCTGGTGGTGGACGACGGCAGCGACGACAATCCGGCCGCGGCCCTGGCGGGCCTGGACGGCGTCGAACTGCGGCGGCACGAGCGCAATCGCGGCAAGGGAGCGGCAATCCGTACCGCGGCCCAGGCGGCGCGGGACATGGGCGCAACGCACCTGGTCACCCTCGACGCCGACGGGCAGCACGACCCTTCCGATCTGCCCCGCTTTCTCGCCGTGCTCAAGGACTCGCCCCTGGCGATCGTAATCGGAAAGCGCGACATGTCTTCTCCGGATGTCCCGCGCATATCGCGTTTTGGCCGCTGGTTCTCCAACTTTTGGGTGCGCGTACACACGGGTCAGGCCGTGGGCGACAGCCAGAGCGGTTTTCGGGCCTATCCACTGGCGCTGCTGGAAGGCTTGCCGTTGCGGGAGTCGCGCTACGCCTTCGAGGTGGAGGTACTCGTGAAATCGGCCTGGGCCGGGGCCCGGCTCAGAGACGTGGACATCCTCGTACACTACGCGCCGCGTGGCCGCCGGATATCCCACTTCCGAGCCTGGGGCGATAACGTCCGCATCGCCTGGCTCAACACCCGGCTCACCCTGCGCTGCCTGCTCCCCTGGCCACAGGCCAGACTGATCGCACGGGAGACGCCGGACCGGATCACCGCGATTCATCCGCTCCGCTCGATCCGTCAGTTGCTGCGCAATGGCGTAGCTCCGGCTGACCTGGCCTGGTCGGCGGCATTGGGCGTGGGCATCGGCGCGTTCCCGCTTCTGGGCATACAGACCGTGACCGTGCTGGCCGTTGCCGGCTACCTGGGACGAAACAGGCTGGCAGCCCTGGCCGCCAATCAACTGTGCACGCCGCCTTTGGTCCCGGCCTTGTGCGTGGAAATCGGATTTTTTCTCCGGCACGGTCATTTTCTGACCGAATTGTCGCTGGACACCCTGGGCCGGCAGGCCCTGGACCGGCTCTGGGAGTGGCTGCTCGGCGCGTTCCTGGCCGGTCCGTTCCTGGCCGGGCTGATCGCGGCCATCGTCTACGCGCTCTCTCTGACCCTCAACGCACAACTCCGGGCGATGCGTCATGTTGCCGACAAGTGGAAACGACCGCGATAATACCCGAGGCTGGACGAGCCGCAGTCTGGGATCGCGATTACAGCACGAATTTTTCTATCGTCTGATCCGGTTGGGAGGACGTCGGCTGGCGTACCTGTTCCTCTATCCGGTGGTCGGCTGGTATACGCTTTGCCGGCCGTCGGCACGGCGGCGCACGGAATACTATCTGCGCCGACGCTTCCCCGCCGCCGACCGGCTCGAACTGCTGCGCCACAGCTACCGCCTCAGCCTGGCCTTCGCCCGCGTGCTGGTGGACCGCGCCCGCATTGGCATCGAAGGGCCGCACAGCCTGAAGGTGACATTTCCGGACCGGAACGCCATGCTGGAGATCATGGCCGGCGGCGGCTTCGTGCTGATGAACGCACACGTCGGCTGCTGGCAGGTGGCCATGTCCGCCATTGACTTTCTGCAAACCCCGGTGAATATGCTCCTGCAGCGCGAGCACGGGGATGTAGACCGACAGTACTACGAGCACCGGGGAGAGCGGCAACCGTTCCGGATCATCGAACCCGGCGGCTACCTGGGCGGCGTGCTGGAAATGCTGGCCGTTCTCAAACGTCGGGAAGCGCTGTGCGTCATGGGCGACCGCATCCTGGGCAGCGAGCGCAATGTGTTGCGCGTACCGTTCCTGGGCCGGGAGGCACGGTTTCCATACAGCGCCTACGCCCTGGCCTCGGCCGCGCAAACCCCGGTTGCCGTGCTCCTGACCCGGAAGACCGGACCTGACAGCTATACGCTGCAACTGGCCCGGGTCATCCGTCCCGAACCTGGCCTGGGCCGCGAACCCGCGGCCTATTATCCCTGTGTCCTGGCCTTTGCGCAGGCGCTGGAAGTCTATGTCCGGGAATACCCGTATCAATTTTTCAATTTTCACGATCTGTGGGCGTGACTATCTGCCGACTGGCTCTGTTCAATACGCCAGTCGCGCGTGAGGAGCGAAAATGGACATTGCGCAAAAACTGAAAGAGCTGTTGGTCCAGGAGCTGAAACTGGAAGATGTCGACCCGGCCGATCTCCCTGACGATACGGTCCTGTTCGGCGAAGGGCTCGGGCTGGATTCGCTGGACGCGGTGGAGATAGTCGTGCTGGTGCAAAAACATTTTGGCGTGGAAATCAAGACGCTCGAAGAGGGGCAGGAGGCCTTCGCCTCCATTGCCAGCCTGGCGGCGTATATTGCCGAACGCCAGCCTGCATGACGCAGACGCGGATAACGACCGAGGCGCCGGCGGTGACCGGAATCGGTTGCCTGTGCGCGGCCGGAGCCGATCTCGAGGCCTGCACGAGCGCCCTGTTCGGGACACGAGCGACACCTGCGCCGCCGCGACGCTTTGCCACCGCCCATGACCCGCCTTTTCCCGTGTTCGAGCTTCCCGATTCCGTCATCGACGCGCTTCCCGCACCGAAGGGCACGGACGGTAAAACGCCCGAGGAATGGACCAGGAACCCCGTCGGCACGCGTCAGGTACTGCTGACGGCCCGCCTGACTCTGGCCGCCGCCGGGCAGGCCCTGGCCGACGCGAAGCTGACGCCGGAGACCTTATCCGGCGTGCGGGTGGGCGTCTGCGTCGGCACGAGCACAGGCTGCACCATGAACGATGAACCCTTTTATGCGGCCTCCCGGACTGGCGGCCGGCCGGATATGGCGCCGATTCGGCGCTATCTCGACAACAATCCGGCGTCGTTGACGGCCAGGGCCTTCGGCCTGCGTGGCCCGCTACAGACCGTGGTCAACGCCTGCGCCTCGGGCTCGGACGCCATCGGCATCGCAGCCGGCTGGATCCGGCATGGTCTCTGCGACATTGCCCTGGCCGGCGGTGCGGATGAACTCTGCCGCGTCACGGTCAACGGATTCGGTTCGTTGCTCATCGCCGACCGCGCGCCCTGCAAACCCTTCGACCGCGACCGCCGGGGACTGAACCTGGGCGAAGGGGCCGCCATGCTGGTCCTGGAATCCGAGGCGCTGCGCCTGCGCCGCGGAGCCAGGAGCCGCGGCCGGGTGCTCGGCTACGGTTCGGCCTGCGACGGGCACCACCTCACGGCGCCGCATCCCGACGGCCGCGGGCTGTCGCTGGCCCTGGACCAGGCCCTGGCTCAGGCCGGTCTTGCGCCGGAGGATATTGCCTTCGTCAATACCCACGGCACCGGAACAATCGACAACGACCGTGTGGAAAGCCGGCTGCTCGCACGCAGGCTTCCGGGCGTCACCTTCCTGTCCACCAAGGGATTCACCGGGCACACCCTGGGCGCGGCCGGCGCGATCGAAGCCGCGTTGACGCTGGCCTGCCTGAAACGAGGAATCATACCGGGCACGGCAGGCTGCACCATTCCGGACCCCGCCCTGCCCGCCTCGCCCGTGCTGACGCCGACGCAATTCTCGAGACAAGCCGCTCTGTCCTTTTCGCTGGCCTTTGGCGGCGGTAACGCCGTCCTGCTGCTGGACGCCGGGTAACTCGCGCCCGCCATGATCTGAAAACCATTGCCTGAAGCTGTTATGCCACCCCGTTCATGCACCCTGTTCAATCACGTCATAGCAGCTACGCACGCACAAACGAGTTCACAAGGAGATTGTCATGCCGCAACACGTAGTCATTATCGGCGCCGTGGCCCTGGGGCCGAAGTCGGCCTGTCGGCTGAAACGACTCGACCCCGAGGCGAAGGTCACCCTGGTCGACCGTTCCGCAACCATTTCCTACGGAGGCTGCGGAATCCCCTATTATGTATCCGGCGAAGTGTCCGAGTTCTCCCAGCTTCAGGATACGAGTTTTCATGTACGCCGCGATGCGGCCTTTTTTCGCGACTGCAAGGGCGGCATCGACGTGCTGTCCGGTTTCGAGTGTACGGGCATCGATCGGAACGCCAGGCAGGTAACCCTGCTCAATATCTCGACGGGCTCACTGTCGACCTTGCCGTATGACCAGCTGGTGCTGGCCACGGGATCGCGGTCGCGCCGGCTGTCTTTGCCTGGCGTCGAGCTCGAGGGAGTGCTCCATCTGGAAGGTCCGGCCCAGGCTATCCAGATGCGCGAATCCGTGGCCAAGGGACAGGTCGACAAGGTGGTCGTCATCGGGGCAGGCTTTATCGGCCTGGAAATGGCCGAGGCCTTTAGCGACATGTGGGGCGTGGACACAACGGTCGTGGAGATTGCCGACCAGATTCTCCCGGGCCGGGTGAGCCCGGTGCTGGCACGAATGGGCCAGCGGCACATGGAGGAGAAAGGCGTCTCGTTTCAGCTGGCCACGCGGGTGCTCCGCTTCGAGGGAAACGGCAAGCTGGAACGCTTGATCACCGACCAGGGCGAACTCCAGGCCGACCTGGCGCTCATTGCCGCAGGCGTCGTGCCCAACGGGGAACTGGCCAGAGCGGCCGGTCTGGCAGTTTCGCCCGGCGGAGCCATCATTGTCGACGAGCGGATGCGCACGTCCGATCCGCACATCTTTGCCGGGGGCGACTGCGTGGAGGTACGCCACCTGATCACCGGCAAACCGTTTCATCTGCCCATGGGCTCGCTGGCAAATCGCCAGGGACGCGTGATCGGCAGCAATCTCGCCGGACGTCAGGACAGTTTTCCGGGCGCTGTGGGCAGTTTCGTCGTCAAGCTGTTCGACTGCTCGCTGGCCGGCGCGGGCTTGAGCCTGCGCGAGGCGCAACAGAACGGCCTGGACGCCCTGGCGGTCCTGCTACCGCAGCTCGACCGGGCGCACTTCTATCCCAAAAAGGAAATGATGACGCTCGAACTGATTGTCGAGCGTGCAACGCGACGCGTGCTGGGCATCCAGGGCTTCGGCTCGGCCGGCGACGCCCTGGTCGGACGCGTCAACGCCGTCGCCGGGCTGCTGCCGCATGGGGCGAATCTGGCGGAATTGTCGAACCTCGAGCTGGCCTACTCGCCGCCCTTCTCCACGGCCATGGATATCGTCAACGCCCTGGCCAATGTCGCCGAAAACGAACTCGAAGGCCGGAACAAAGGCATCGGGCCGGATGATTTCGTCCGCATCTGGGGCGAGCGCGACAGCGAGCGCTGGTTCGTACTCGATTGCCGGGAAACGGCGAATGCGCAACCTTATCTGGAACGTTATCCTGAAAACTGGCACAACATACCCCAGGGCCAGCTCGACAAGCGGATGGACGAAGTTCCGCGCGACCGGACCGTGGTGCTGATCTGCAACACGGGCGGCCGCGCCTACGAGGCGCAGATTACCCTGGCCCGGCACGGCATCGTGGACGTGCTCAACGTCCACGGCGGCATGGTGGCCTTGAAACAATGGGGATGGGAAAGCGAAACGACGTAGTCGACAAACGTTCCGACCCGATGCCGTGCGCGCCGGCGGACTCACCCAACGGTGCGCACGACCAAGCCGTCGCAGCCCGTTTCGCTTCGGAAACAAGCGGCGTATCTCCAAGGCTGTACGGTGCGGTTTCCTTCAGTATTCGACTGAAATTCCGATCTGTTACGCCTCCAGCTACGCCGCGTGCCGTCCTTTCCCTTCACTCGATACTTGCCATTTTTCGTTGCCTGGTTCATAGTGGTTAAGGGAAAAGGCGTTCATTCCACCTCGTGCCGGCACTCCGGCCCGGAGGCCGCTGTCATGATACGCAAGAAAAACTTTTTGGAAACAGAGCACGAATTGTACGCCCTGCGGTTCAATTCACTCGGCCTGGAACTGCCCGAGACCGCAACGGCGAATCCGGCCGCCATGCGCTCCATCGCTGCCTTTCTGCTCAAATACGGCCTGTTCGAACACGACGCGGAGACATTGAGAAAGCTGGCAAGCGGTGAAGAAGTCCCGATAATCCAGACCCACGATATGGACGAGGATTTTGGCTGAATCGTCGGCCCGGTCTCTTGCTGCGCCAGTTCCGACCCTTCGTGACCGACCGGGTCTTCGACCGGGCGAAGGATGATCATCAGCGCCAGCCGCAGAACG
>CAZGAH010000009.1:66984-81882 GCA_964523295.1 uncultured Desulfovibrionaceae bacterium
CGCAGAACGGACATCCCTGCCTTTTATGCCCCCTGGTTCATGAACCGCGTACGCGCGCAATACTGTCTGGTACCCAATCCGTTCAATCCGCGCCAGATCACCCGCGTATCGCTGGCCAGGGAGGACGTCGACGCGATTGTCTTCTGGACGCGCAATCCGCTTCCTCTCCTGCCTTTTTTGACCGAATTGGATGACCGGGGCCTGCGCCACTGCTTTCTGTTCACCGTGCTCGACAATCCGCGCGCGCTCGATCCCTGCGCCCCGACGGGCCAAGCCGGCATCCGCGCCTTTGCCGCTCTGGCAGCGAAACTGTCGCCACGGCGCCTGGTCTGGCGCTATGACCCCATCGTGCTGACCCCGACCACGGACGTAGATTTTCATTTGCGGACGTTCGGCAGGCTGGCCCGGGCCTTGCGGGGGTGTACCCGACGCGTGGTGGTGAGCCTGCTGGAATGCTATCGAAAAAACCGGTCACGCCTTCAGGCGGTAGCGGCGCAAGGACTGGATATCCTGGCGCCGGACGAACCCGCGCTCCGGGAATTGCTCGCCGGGCTGGGCGCGTTGGCCGGGGAAAATGACATGGAGATATTCAGCTGCGCCGACACGGACGACCTCAGCCCCTTCGGGATACAGCCGGGACGCTGCATCGACGCCGCCTGGCTGTCGGAAACGACGGGGTGTGCGCTCGTTTCAGGCAAGGACGGCAGCCAGCGCCCACACTGCGGCTGCGCCCCCAGCCGGGACATCGGCTGCTACGAGACCTGCCTGTTCGGCTGCGTGTACTGCTACGCCACCACGAGCTTCGCCCGTGCCCGCGAGCGCCATGCCCGCCACGATCCTCTGGGCGAAGCGCTCGTTGCGCCGGGCAATCGGTAACCATACCCACCGGATAATGCTGAAAAACGCCCCCACTGCCCCTGATCGGGCAAGGAAGCGGAAGGCGCCGGTACGCCCGGGCCGCCCTTTGTGATTACGCTTCAGGCTGCGCCGGCAGAATCAACACATTGATACCGCGGCCGATATTTTCCAACCGGTCCAGAAACTCTTCTTGCGCGGCCCAGGCCGGCAGGATGACAGTGCCTTCGAAGCCGTCCTCCATGCGTTGCCAGAATTCGTTTTCCGTAAACTGCGCGATAGAGCCCGTACACAGGGTGACGAACTGACGCGGGAGTTCGACGCCTTCTCGGTGCAGCATGGCCATGGGCCGTTTAACGCAGACGCCGGTGAGCAGGGCCCGAACGGCATCCAGCACGTGGTTCGGATCGATCGGCTTGCGCAGGACGGCATCTTCTCCGTTGAATTCCTCGTCCTGAAGGACCGAGATCACCAGAATGGGAATGGAGTTGAGTTCGGTATCCTTGCGTAACAGCCTGATGGTGTCACGACCGCCCAGTCCGGGCATGATGATGTCCATGGTGATGCAGTCCGGCCGGCAACGCCTGGCCGTGGCAATGGCGCTGGCGCCGTCCGCCGCGGTCAGCACGACATACCCGTCGTCCTTGAGCACCTGAGACAGATAATCGCGCACGGCCGCGTCGTCGTCGACAACCAGAACGACGGGCTGGCTGGATTCTCTGGCCTCTTCTTCGGCCTCGGCCTCCGCCTCGGCAGGCAGCACCGGCGCCGTTGGCGAGGTATCGGATACGGGCAGCTCGAACAGTATCGAACTCCCCTGTCCCATCGTGGACTCGGCCCAGATCGATCCGCCATAGTGGGTGATAATCTGACGGCAAATAGCCAGTCCCAGTCCCGTGCCGACCTTCTTGTCCACCAGAGTGTCCTGATGAATGACCTGGTGAAATTTGTCGAATATCCGGGTCAACTCGGAATCGGGTATACCGATGCCGGTATCCGCGATGCCGACCCGAAGTCGTTTCTGGGCCGTGATCGCGGCGCCGATGGTAATTGCCCCGGACTCCGTAAATTTAAACGCATTGCTGAGGATATTGATAATCACCTGTTCAAGACGATCCGGATCGACATGCAGGAACGGCAGATCGTCGGGAATGGCCGTTTCGAGCCGGACAAGGGGCTTGGCTGCGACGAGCGAACTGACCGAGGCGATAGCCCGATGCAGAATTTCCGCTGCCTGGATGTTGCAATCGTGCCATTCCAAACGACCGGACTCAATTTTCGTGAGGTCGAGAAAGTCATTGATAAGCCGGGTGAGTCGTTCGCCCTCGCGCTTGATGATGCCAAGGTTACGCAGCACGCGCTCGCCTTTTTCCTGAAGCGACTGGGCACCTCTTCCGAGCGGAAGAAATGCCTTGGTAAAATCCTTGGCAATGAGTTTGGCAAAGCCCAATATCGAGGTGAGCGGTGTGCGTAGCTCGTGCGAGACGGAGGAGAGAAACGCCGACTTGAGGTTGTCGAGTTCGCGCAGTTGCTGGTTGGCGGCCTCGAGTTCGCTGGCCTTGCGGGCCAGGTCCTCGGTGCGGTCGGCAACCAGCTGTCCCAGATGGCGGTTGAAGGCGGCCAGTTCTTCCTGCGCGCGTTTTCGCTCGGTGATATCACGCGCAATGGAAAGCGCGGCGGGCCTGCCTTCGAGTTCAAAAAGATGAACACTGATTTCGACCGGGATTCGATCCCCGTCTTTGGCCACCTGCTCTATTTCGTATACAATGTGTCCCTGCTCAAGCAGCCGGAATTCAATAGCCGCAAGCATGCCCCGCCAGGATTCCGCGACGATGTCTCGTGCAGACTGGCCGAGAAGCTCCTCCCGGCGGTATCCGAGCCGGTGGCAGGCGACGTCGTTGACGTCCAGAATCCGGCCCTCCCCACCATTGTCGATGGAGTGAACAAAAATGGCGTCATTGGCACTGTTGAAAAGCTGCCGGTAGCGCGATTCGCTGGACAACAACGCCCGCTGCGCGGCAATCCGGTCGGTAATGTCCTCCAGCATGCCCTCGACCATGATCAGATTTCCATCCGCGTCGAACACCCCGCGCGCGTCCAGGGCACCCCAACGCCGGGTCCCATCCTTGCGAACGAAACGCATTTCCAGCGCCGAAAAGGATTTTTCCTGTTGCAAACGGCGGAAAACGAGATCCGGATCGCCGGGATCGACAAAGAGCTGGCTGGTGATATCCGTCACGGCCTCCAGAAGCTCGTCAGGCAGATCGTAACCCAGAATACGCGCCATGGCTGGATTGGCCGACACAAAACGTCCCTGGGACGTGCATTGAAAGATGCCGGTGAGCGCGTTTTCAAAGATGGCACGGTAACGCAGCTCGGCTTCGGCCAAGGCCGTTTTCGATTCCGCCAGCTCGTCGTAGCGGTTCTTGAGCTGGAGAACCATTGCCTCGATGGCGTTGCGCAACACCTCGAGTTCGCGCAGAAACGGCTTCCCGGAAATGGCGGCCCCTTCGCTCCCGGCACCCATCTGCAGGGCAAAACGCTCCACCTGCGCTATCGGCCGCATAATGGCCCGGTTGAGGATGAGGAACAGTAAAAAGACCAGCATGGCGTTCAGCGACAGAATCGATCCGACCAGATTGACCAGCGTTTTTCTCAGTTGTGCCGAGAGAAAGCGCGTGCTCAGGTGCAGCTCCACGATGCCGATCACTGCGCCTGATGCGAGAATTTTCGTGCTGGCCGAGAAATCCTGCTCGTCGCAGACGATCGGCTGCTCCGTGACCGTGACAGCCCAGTCGGCATCACGCACGCGCGAGGCGATGCGCCGGTCGGGAGATACCGAGCGCACGGACACGGCAAACACCTCGGGATTGGTCATCGTGCTTTCGATAATCTTGCCGGCCTGCTCGTCCTCGAAATTCCAGACCGGCATGGCCAGACTGGTCGCCAGCTGCTCCAGCGTGACCTTGAGCGACGAGCGCAAGGCGTCATACCCGTGTTGCCGTTCGATCACGTAATAGACCACGCCAAACGCCGTCAGGGCCAGGGTGTTGACCACCACCAGCGTCAGGATCATGGCCTGAGCCACGGACATACGCCGCTTCGACATGATCGTGCGGCTTATTGTATCCGGCATGGCCGGTTGAAATGATTCCAGTTATCAATAGGAAACATACATTTTTTCCAGTGTACCGCCGTTGGCCAACTGTTCTATTGTGCTACTGAATTCAGACAAAGTGGACTGAAAGCTCTAACTATTTCTTATGAATAATTTGAAATCGTTTTATTCGTATAAGCATGGTGATTCAGTAATCTTGTCCGCAAGATCAAGCTTCCTGACGGAATACCGGACACACGGGGACACATCGATAAAACCATCTGCCCGCCCCCCTGCCACCATGCGCAGTACGTCTTCACTATCGGCTACCCACTGACCAGTGAAACCCGCGAGGTTTTTCCTGGCCCAGCCACATCATGCGCCTTCGCCGCCAATACACCTGCCGCCAGGTTGCCCGCACGGTAAAACAGTCACTGTCCTCGGGGCAAGAATCAGCTGAAGCATCGCAGCGAAGCCCCCCTCAAAATCTTTGTCAGTTGAACTTAGATGCCCGTGGGAAGCGCGTCAAGGGGTATATTCACATCTCCCCCCCTCCTCGCTCCAAAACAATCAGACACGTGCAACGGACAGCACCCTCACCCTGCAAAGGACATGACCAGAGGCATTCACCAGGGGAGGACGGCTCCGAAGGTGCTTGCCGACGGCAACCTGATGCCGCCGCTTGCGCTCACGTCAGGCCATGCAGCATCGCGCCGGACTGTCTCCTTCGCGCCGCCCGGCCAGTTTGCCGTCACCGCGGCGGATTTTATCTTTTCATCACTGACGATCTCGGGGTAAACTCACAACGAAGCGATCGCCGTCGGCAGACCAGGGAGGACGCGGCGTATGGACTCCATCATTATCAGCAGCATCATCGAAAGTATGCCCATCGGGCTGATGGTCATCGACCCTACCGGGCGGATCATTGTCACCAACGGCGCTCTGGCGGCCATTCTCGGGCTGGACCGCGAGTTCATCGCCAGCAAGGGCTGGGGCGAGCTGTTCATCAGCGAAGAGAACAACCTGGATTTCAATCAGGTGCTCATCGACGTCATTTTCAAGGAGATAATCGACCTGCGGCGCACGGTCCCCTACACGCGCCCAGACGGCAGCCAGTTGCAACTCTCCATTACGTCCTCGTACCTCAGCGTGGATGCGAAACTGATCGGAATAGTGCTGCTCATGGAGGACGTCACCGAAAAGACGCTGCTCTACAATCGCGAAAAAGCGATACTCACGGCCATGCATAACCTGCAGCAGGAACGTATGGAGGGCCTGCACAAGCTGTCCCTATCCGTAGCACACCAGATACGCAACCCCATCGCTACGATCGGCGGTTTCGCCAACATGCTCGTACGCAGCACGCATTGCGGAGCAGCCGCTTCGGAACCGCTGGAAATCATCCTGAGCGAACTCAGCAAGCTGGAAAACGTGGTCCGCGCCGTCAGGCAGTACGCCAGCATCCCGAACGCCCGGCCTGTGCCCGTCCCGGCTCGAAAGTTGATCGACGACGCCGTGGACAAGCTCACCGAGCGGGCGGCCTCGTTAATGCAAACCGTGATGATCACGCGACGGATACCGGCCCTGATCCTCGCCGTCGATCCGATCATGTTCGCCCAGGTACTGGACTCGGTGCTCCTGAACAGCCTCGAAGCCGGCGCCGAATCCCCGACCATCGCCATCGCCATCCGCCTGGACGCCGGACAGGACGACATCCGCCTCGTGATCGAAGACAACGGCATGGGCATTATCGAAGAAAACCAGCCCTTCATCTTCGACCCCTTTTTCACGACCAAGGCCCAGGCCGTGGGCATGGGGCTGTGCCTGGCCAAACGGATTATCCTGGAGCATCGCGGCGAAATCCATGTTCACAGCCAGGCAGGCCATGGCTGCCAGGTCGAAATCGTCCTACCCGCCCAGCCTCCCGACGTCGCGTAACCGATGCGTATCGCCGCCATGCCTGTACGCCGGAGGAAAAGCCCCGAAGCGGACGTCCGCCCCGCGCGCTCCGGCCATCCGCACCTCCGCCATTGACAGTCGCCGTCTGCGGCGTATAGCGATAGCTCCGCAGTTGACGATTCGCTGTGTATCCTTTTGACCATGTCATTGCCCATGCAAAACATTCTGCGCGTCGATGTCAGCAGCCAGGCTGCTCCCACGGTTCGTTGCGTCGCTCCGGGCGAATACGCCGGTCTGGGCGGACGCGCCTTGACCTCGGCGGTCGTCAGCCGCGAGGTGCCGGCCGACTGTCATCCCCTGGGGCCGGAGAACAGGCTCGTCCTCGCGCCCGGATTGCTCAGCGGTACGGCAGCCCTCTGTGCGCGCCGGCTGTCCGTTGGCTGCAAAAGCCCGTTGACCGGGACGATCATGGAGGCCGGCGCCCCGGGCAATGCAGCCCATATCCTGGCCCGGCTCGGCTACGCGGCCATCGTCCTCGAGGGGCAGGCTCCCGACGACGCCTGTTATATTCTGCGCATCGCCAGGGACGGCGTGGCCATCGTACACGACGAATCGGCGCGAATGCTGACCAATTACGAATTGATGGACAGGTTCCTGCCCGAGTACGGCAGGACCGGGGCGATGATATCCATCGGCACGGCCGGCGAGATGCGCCTGGCCGCTGCCAGCATTGCCCTCAGCGACGGTCGGGGCCGCCCGACCAGCCACGCTGCCCGCGGCGGCGTGGGCGCTGTCATGGGTGCCAAAGGCGTCAAGGCCATTCTGATCGACGGTGCCGGCGTACCCAAAATCGCCCCCGTTGATCCTGACGGATTCAAGGCCGCCAACATGGCCCTCGCCCACGCGCTCCGCGCCCACCCGCTCACCGCTCAGGGCCTGCCCGCCTTCGGCACCGGCATCCTGACCAACAGCATCAACGAAGCGGGCGCATTTCCCGGCTGCAATTTTCGCCACAGGCAGTTCGCAGGCGCGCCGGACATCAGCGGCGAAAGCCTTTCCGAGCGGCTCCGACAATACGGCGGCCGCCCGGCCCTGGCCTGTTGCCCCGGCTGTCCGGTCAGATGTTCGGGCATCATCAACGACGCGGAAGGGGCCTTTCTGACCAAGCGGCCCGCGTACGATACCCTCTGGGCGCATGGCGCCAATTGCGGCATCAACGACGTCGAGGCCATTGCGCGCCTGGACCGTCTCGACGACGATTACGGTCTCGATCCCGTCGAAACAGGCGTCAGCATCGCCATAGCCATGGAGGCCGGCCTGCTCCCCTTCGGCGACAGCCAGGGCGCTATCGAGCTGGTTCACCAGATCGGCAACGGAACCCCGCTCGGTCGTATCCTCGGAGCCGGCGCCGAGACCGCAGCCAGGGTGCTGGGCATCGCGCGCGTCCCCGTCGTCAAGGGCCAGGCCCTGGCCGCCTGCGATCCGCGCGTCATGACGGTCCTCGGCGCTAGCAGCGCCACGTCGCCCACGGGACCGGAACACGCCGCCTGGTCCCTTCTTGCAACGGATGCGCTCGCGCGCGACAACGACGCCGGGCCGGCAGACGACGGGCCGGCAGCCCTTTCCCGCCGGTTGCTGCATCGCGCAGCCGTCATTGATACGCTCGGCCTGTGCCGATTCGCCGCGCTTGCGCTGCTGGACGGTCCCGCTGCGTTCCGTCCTGCCGTCGAGCTGCTCAACGCCTGCCACGGCTGGACGAAAACGCGGGACGAGCTGCATGATTCCGGCTATGCCCTGCTCGCAGAAGAGCGTGCGTTCAATGTCCGGGCCGGGTTCACCGCGCAGGACGACCAGCTGCCCCGTTTTTTCGCCCTGGAACCCCTGCCGCCGCACCAGGTCGCCGTGGAGGTTTCTGCGCGCGTGCTGCATGCTCACGGCGAGCTGACGCTTACCCTGTCCCCCAGGGCTGTACTCCGCTTTTGCCGTTTCCTGCACCACGGATTCCTGACAACCGTCCCTGCCGGCATCTCCGTGAACGCACTCCTGCGCGACGTGCTGCCTATCGACCTCGCCCGGGCCGGAATCCAGGCCGTTTTTCTCAACTCCCGGCCAGTGGAGGACGCCGACGCCGCGCGCGTCGGGCAGGACTCGGTCCTGGCCCTGTCCGGATTGTCGATCAGGCCAGACTGTCGCCGCGATGATGGTCTTCGAGCGCCCGAACAGGAAATGCCCGCCGACCAGGCTACCGACTCCGAAGGCCCGCGCACCGGGTCCGCCCAGGTACACGTGCTCGTCAAACTGTTCGATCTGCTCCAGGACCGTCTGGGGCCGCATTTGCTCAGAGGGGACATTCTTGTTCCCTGCGACCGGCTGGCCGCATTTCTCGACCGGCTGGAGCCCGACTTCTGGCGTGATTGCGGCCCGATCACCGTCAACGGCCGCGTCACCGATCCTTCGCTGTATCAGATCCGGCTTCCGCAGACGCCGGCGCCGGTGTTGTTGCGCGTGCGCTCGTGGCCAGACGACGGCCCGCTCCCGATGCCAGCCTTCGCCAATGGATGAGCGCATAGGGGAAATCCCGACCTGGCCCGAACTGGCCGCCGCCATCACCGCCCTGGCCAGCCCGTCAGAGGACAGTGCGCCGCGGATGCTCTCGCTGGACGACGCGCAACAGCTGGCTGCCAGCTTCGCCACGGATCTGCGCGTGGTCGAAGACGCGGCCCTGGGACTGGGCGTGGCGCCACGTCGCTACGCCCGCAATCTGACGATATTCTCGACAGAAGAACAGCGTCGGCTGCTGCGTTCGCGCGTTGTGCTGGTCGGACTCGGCGGATTGGGCGGCTGCCTGCTGGAACAGCTCGTACGCGCCGGGGTCGGCACGATGCTGGCCTTCGACGGCGATACCTTCGAAGAAAGCAACCTGAACCGGCAACTCCTCGCCACGACGGCAACCCTGGGCCGCGCCAAGGCGCTGGCCGCGTGCGAACGCGCCGCGTTGCTCAATCCGGGAGTCACCGTGCAGTGCCAGCCCGTGGCTCTCGATTCGGCCGCGATGCGGACGATCTGCCGGCAAGCCGATCTGGTTCTGGACGCATTGGGCGGAGTCGCTGGACGTGGCCCGCTACGCCTGGCAGCCGCGGAAGCGGGGGTAATGCTGCTCAGCGCCGCAGTGGCCGGCTGGACGGGCTATGTGGCCGCGATTCCGCCCGGAGGAACGGGACCGGACGAATTCTTTCCAAGCGAAGGCCACGGTGCCGAAGACGCATCAGGCACGCCAGCCCCCGCCGTCCACCTGGCAGCGAGTCTCCAGGCAGCCTGGGCATTGCGTCTGCTGTGCGGGCAGCAGGCCGCGCCAGCCCGGACCAGTGCCCGGATATTCGATCTGGCCGACGGAACCCTCGAGCACGCCGAACTGTAACCCGGGCGCACCGTCCTGGCGCGCCCGGGCGTGATGCGCGACGGTCAGGGCCTGATGGTCAGCACTGGACGTGTCGCGCCCTTGACCACTTTTTCCGCCACGGAGCCGAAAATAATCCGGTCTATGCCCCGGCGACCATGCGTGCCCATGACGATCAGGTCCACATCTCCGGCCTCGGCCGCGTTCAATATCTCCTCCGCGGCATAGCCCGTGACCACCTTGCCCGTGGCAGGCACACCGGCAAAGTGTTCCGTCAGGAAGCCATCCATGGTCTTTTCCGCGCCTGAGACAATCTCCCCGACAAAATTCTCGATGGAGTTCGGCGGGACGTGAAACCCGGTATACTGCGCCAGCGAAGGCGCGACATAGAGCACCACGACCTTGGCCTGGAATGATTTCGCCATGAGCCGGGCGTAGGCGGCGACTTTGGGGCTGTATTCCGAGAAATCCATTGCACAGAGTATGGTCTTGATGGCAGGTTCCTGGGTCATAGCCTTCTCCTCGGAGTTGCGGCAACGCCGGCCTTTGCGCAGGCAATCCGGCCCGACGGCGCCCTATTGACGAATAGCCAGTTCCATACGTGGTCTATGCCTCAGACCATGCCATTAGACAAGTGTTTTTTTCTTCCGTATACAGCATCGAAAAGGAACGGTCGCCCCGCGGGCGCAGACGCCACCGGCAATTCCTGCCGCACGGCCTGACGCAAGGAAGTCAAAAATTACAGCATGTTAAAGAATTTCATGCCTTGGCAAGCTTATTGCTTTTACCTGATCAAACATGGCAGAGGTAAGCAATGAAAATCCGCACCGAATTCAACGAGGCAATTGGCACGCTGGAGCAACAGCGGACCAAGGCCAAGCCTGACGCTGTAACCGCGTTCGGGGACATGCTGGCCCAGGAAGTCCAGAAGTCCAGAGCCCCCACAGGTCTTGACCAGCCCGCTGCTCCGCCTCCCGGCGCCAGGGTGTACGGAGCTGGTCCGTTGCTCGCGCTTCAGGAACTTTCCCCGACCCAACCCACAAGTACAGCAGAGCAAGAAGTCATGGAACACATCGACAGCCTTCTGAACAAATGGGAAAACTATGCCCATGCTCTCAAGACCCCTTCGGGGGAGGAAAACCTGCGCCAGGCGTACGGCGTGCTTGAGAACATCAGCAGCGAGGTCCGGGAACTCAAAGGCGCCGTGCCCGGATTGGGCTCCGGCGGCAGCGACCTGAAGTCAATGGTCAACGAACTGGAGATTCTGACCGTCACCGAGCAGTTCAAATTCAACCGCGGCGACTATCTGTAGGAGAAGACGCCCAAACAGGGGAGGGGAGACCCCTGTCGACGCGTCGGACCGACTGCCTCGCAACACGGTAGCCCTGCGAGGAGTATGCCCGAGAGGAGGGCGAGACACGAAAAAAAACCCGCCCTCCACATGACGTACCCCGTTGTGCGACGATGCGCCCCACGCCGCCGGGTCCGACCCCGAAGCAATGATCCCCGGGCGACTGCGCAGGCATTCCTGCCGGACGGACACCTTCGGCGCTGGCGATGATCGGCAATATCAGGCTTCGTTTCGCGGCCTCCGGCGACCATCCGCAATCCGGCGGCAGAGCTGCTCCGCCGCAGCCCGTGGCGAATCGGCGGCGCAAATAGCCGAGACCACGGCCAGGCCGTCGGCGCCCGCCTGAATGACCGCAGCGGCGTTGGCTGCGTTGACGCCGCCGATGGCCACCAGCCGGCGACCGGTTGTCCGGCGCAGCCGGGCCAGCCCGTCCAGCCCCCACGGCTCGGCGTCAACCGTTTTGGTCGTGGTGGGAAAGATCGGCCCTACGCCAAGATAATCCACATCCTGATCCTCCGCTGCCGCGACCTCGGCCTCGCTGTGAGCCGTCAAGCCGATGATCGCGTCCGGGCCGAGCAGTTCCCTCGCCCGGGCGCAGGGCATGTCACCCTGGCCCAGGTGGACGCCCGACGCGCCCACGGCCAGGGCCACGTCCACGCGGTCATTGATCAGCAGCGGAACCTGCAACGCAGCGAGCAGGGTCTTCACCTGCCTGGCCAGGGCCACGCACTCGTCAAATCCGCACTGCTTTTCCCGAAGCTGCACCAGCCGCACGCCACCCGCCACGGCCTCGGCCACGACATCGGGCAAAGACCTCCCGCGACACAGCGACCGGTCGGTCACCAGATACAGCGACGGATCGAAGTCCGGACGCATCAGCTGCCAAGCCGCTGGGCAATCTCGTCGGCAACCTTCGCGCCGGACAGCAACATGCCACCAAAAATCGGCCCCATGCGATAGGAACCGAAGCTCGCGTTGGCGGCCATGCCGGCGACGTAGACACCCGGGAATATTTCCCGCGTGTTGTTGACCGTATTGGTCTCGGCGACCTCCGCCCACATCGATTGCTCGCCTTCGATCCCGCCCGACGGGGTATTCAGGCGCACGTCGTTCTTGCGCACCAGCGTCTTGAGCACTTCCACATCGTGCCCGGTACACTCGATCACGTACTTGCAATTAATGACCAGAGGATCCACGTGAAGCCGGGCAATCTCGACCGGTGAAGAGTTGATGACCAGGCCCGTCACCCGCTTCAATCCGTTTTCCTCGCGTAACACGACATCTTCGACGCTGATGCAATTGAAAACCCGCACGCCGGCCAGGCAGGCCTTGGAAGCCAGCGTCGTCGTGGCGGCCACCGCGTCCACGGTATAATAGGTGTTCTTGAAGGGTTTGAGGGTCAATCCTATGTCCTCGAGCAGATGTCTGCCTTCATCCTGAACCACGATGAAATTGAACGTCATGCCACCGCCCCACATACCACCACCGAGGGAAAGCTTGCGCTCGAACAAGGCGACCGAAAAGCCCCGGCTCGCCAGCCGATACCCGGCCATGAGCCCGGAGGGCCCGCCGCCGACGATGGCAACGTCAAGATCCAGCGAACTTTTAAACTTCTCGAAATATTCCGTAAGAATGGCCTCGGTTATGTCACGTTCGTTCAGGGACATGCTATTCTCCGACTTGTTGGCTAAACGTTGACCCGCTTGATAAAAACCTCTGCCAATACTCGCGCTCCCGCCTGGCGCCGGAAAGGCTGCAAATCAAACTAAACAGGTATAGATTTTTCCTCACCTTTGCAACAGCCTTAAAGGCTTATGGAAATACCCGGCGCGGCGTGAGGACGATCATAGCAAGCCTGTGACCAAACGTCTATCCGATCGGCACGTATCGGAACGAAACCGGTAATTTTCTGTTAACCGCGGCGGTGTTTCAAAAAAAACCCTCTGCACAGTTTGACAGGCGGCCAGGGATAGAGATAATGCACGGAAAAAGGGCGCCCCGATCCGGGTTGCCGCGTCATGGTCCCTGTTTTTTTCCATCATCAACGGAGGAGAAAAAGAAATGCCTGTTATCATTGATGAAGACGCCTGTATGGGTTGCGAGTCCTGTGTCGAGATCTGCCCTGACGTGTTCGAGATGAACGACGCTGGCGACAAGGCGATTGTGAAAGATGCCGATGTCGACGCCGAATGCATCGAAGAAGCCATTGACGCCTGCCCGGCTGAAGCCATCACCAAGGCCTGATCGCAGGTCAAGACTCTGCACATCTATGGCGCCGGCACACCTGACGTGCCGGCGCCATGTTGTTTCGAAAGCATCTATTGTGGGAATTCAGTTCAAAAACACCGTCGCCAATTTATGCTAGACGATATTTTGATCGTCACTATAAGCCATAAGATGCACAGATTCGAACGGCAGGCTTAAAGGAACTTTGACGCCTGGCCCTGGGTGATCATTTCGAAATGTTGGATGCGCAGTATCCACGCGCAACACATTTGATGGGTTATCTCCAACACGCACGCTCATGCGGATGACTGGGGGACAAGCATGCGCCCGGATGACCGTACTCTGCAACGCATTTCTCATGGTGTTTGAGAAATGACACCCCAGGGGGTGTACTGCAACATCCCCAGGCGGAATATGCCAGAACACGTTGCTCTCGGGCGCGAATGATTTGTTCAAAGTGGCGGCAATTCGTGTCCCTCCCCAATCGAGAATACTGAGACCGTGCTCCGGTTCATGACGAACAACCCGAGCCGAAAAAAGATTCTCTGCACCCAATAGTCGCGCGACCGCAAGTGATCGTGGTCGGTTGAAGACATGAAGGGGCAAACCATCCTGGAGTGTCTCCCCCTTGTCCAGGACGACAATCTTGTTCCCCATCAGTCGAGCTTCTTCGAAGTCATGAGTGACGAGAATAATAGGAATGGGATATGACTGGTGTAATTCCTTCAATTCGTTATAGAGTTGATAACGTATGACCTTGTCGACGGCGGAAAAAGGCTCGTCCAGGAGAAGAACTTTCGGCTCTCGCGCCAAAGCCCTGGCCACGGCCGTCCGTTGACGCTGCCCCCCTGATAGTTGGCGAGGCATACGGTCCTGCAACCCGTCCAATTTCATGCGGGACAAAAGGGAGAGCGATTTGTTACGTTTCTCCGCATTTGTCATCCCATGCATGGAGCTCATGATGTTTTTTTGCACAGTCATATGCGGGAACAAAGCGTAGTTTTGAAAAACCATACCAACGTGACGACGGAAAGGTGGAATATTAATGTTTCTTTCAGTGTCGTACCAGTCTTCTCCCATGCATTTAATGTGACCTGAACGTGGACTATACAGACCGGCTATGGAGCGTAATATCGTAGATTTCCCACACCCTGATGGTCCGATAAGGACCAGAAGTTCCCCTTCTTCGCAGACAAACTCTGCATTGATGGGGATTGGCGACGTTGCTTTAAGGCGAACCCAAAGGAAACGATCAGTCACGACGGCCCTCAATTCTGTTTGCTACGCCAAAAATAATGGCTAACATCACCAGAGAAATCCCGAGAAGGGCAGCGGACATGACCCCTGCCCCATAATCATCAAGCGCTTGAACACGGTCATATATTGATATGGCTATTGTCTTTGTCTGCCCGGGTATATTCCCACCAACCATGAGTACAACACCGAATTCTCCCAAGGTATGGGCAAGAACCAAAACCAAAGCGGTGACAATACCAGGCCACGCTAATGGCAACTCTACTTTGAGTAGAGCCTTCCAGGGGGTTAAGCCACAACAGGCAGCAGCCTCGCGCACTTCGATTGGAATAGCGGCGAATCCTCGTTGCATGGGTTGTACAGCAAACGGAAGATTCGCCACCACAGAAGCAACGACCAACCCCCAAAAATTAAAAGCCAGTGTCTGTCCAAAAAGCCATTCAAAAGATTGCCCGATAAATGACCCTCGCCCCAGGGATACCAGCAGATAAAAACCAAGGACCGTCGGAGGCATAACCAAGGGCAGGGCCAGCAGTCCTTCCAACAATGGTTTTCCCGGAAAACGTTTCCAAGCCAGGATCCGCCCGAGGACAACGCCAATCGGCAGAAGAACGAGCAGCGTCAGAGCTCCCAGTTTGAGGGAAAGAAGGAAGGCGGACCAATCCATAGTATTACCTCGTTTCACCGGGGAGCACGAACCCGTAACGCTTGAAGACGTCTCGCGCCTGCGGAGTTTGAACGAAAGTGTAAAATTCTCTGGTGGTCGATAGTGTCTCAACTCGTGGTGTAAAAAGGCAGGGGCGCCATAGGGGGTTGCCA
>CAZGAH010000010.1:0-3015 GCA_964523295.1 uncultured Desulfovibrionaceae bacterium
GCGGCTACGCCAAGGGTCACGTCATCCCCACCTGCCTGCGTAACCACATGATGCTTCGCGAAATGCGCGAAGGTCGCGGCCCCATCTACATGGACACCGCCACCGCGCTGCAGACCACCTTCGCCACCCTGAACGAAGAGCAGCAGAAGCACCTGGAAGCCGAGGCCTGGGAAGACTTCCTCGACATGTGCGTCGGTCAGGCCAACCTGTGGGCGTCCATGAACATCGAGCCCGAGAAGTCCGGCTCCGAAATCATGCCCACTGAGCCTTATCTGCTCGGCTCGCACTCCGGCTGCTGCGGCATCTGGGTTTCCGGTCCGGACGAGGCCTGGGTTCCCGAAGAATACAAAGTCCGCGCCGACAACGGCAAGGTCTACAACCGCATGACCACCGTCAACGGCCTGTTCACCTGCGCTGACGGCGTTGGCGCCTCCGGCCACAAGTTCTCCTCCGGCTCCCACGCTGAAGGCCGCATGGCTGCCAAGCAGATGGTGCGCTGGTGTGTCGATCACAAGGACTTCAAGCCGACCCTGAAGGAAAACGCCGCCGATCTGGCCAAACAGATCTACCAGCCCTGGGAAACCTTCAAGGCTGGCGTGTCCGCTTCGACCGACCCGGTCGTCAACCCCGAGTTCCTCTCGCCGAAGAACTTCATGATGCGTCTGATCAAGTGCTCCGACGAGTACGGTGGTGGCTGCGGCACCATGTACGTCACCTCCGAGTCCCTGCTGCACACCGGTTTCAAGCTGCTCCAGATGATGGAAGAAGATTCCGCCAAACTGGCAGCCCGCGACCTGCACGAACTGATGCGCTGCTGGGAAAACTACCATCGTCTGTGGACGGTGCGCCTGCACATGCTGCACATCGACTTCCGCAAAGAGACCCGTTACCCCGGCTTCTTCTACCGCGGCGACTACATGGGTCTGGACGACACCAAGTGGAAGTGCTTCGTCAACTCCAGGTACAATCCTGAGACCAAAGAGATGAAGCTCTTCAAAAAGCCGTACATTCAGATCATTCCTGACTAGGAATGCTTACGCGGCCGCGGGCCTCTGGCCCGCGGCCGTTTCTTTTCAATGGTCTAAGCCGAAGCCCTGGCCCTCGGACCCGGGGTCTTGGCTTAGGCCATTTTTAAGAGCGCCGAAACAAACGTTTGGAGGGATGCGATGTCGAACTCGATACTCGTTGTCGGTGGCGGTTTCAGCGGCATCACCGCTGCCTTGGAAGCCGCTGAAGTCGGCTATGAGGCGTTTATCGTCGAAAAAGAACCGTACCTCGGGGGCCGGGTCGCCCAGCTCAATCAGTACTTTCCCAAGCTGTGCCCCCCTTCCTGCGGCCTGGAAATCCAGTTCCAGCGCATCAAGAAGAATCCTCTGGTCAAAGTGTACACCATGGCCGAGGTGGTCCAGATCACCGGCAGCCCGGGCGAGTACGAAGTCACCATCAAACTCAGACCCCGCTACGTGAACAACCTCTGCACCGGCTGTGACGCCTGCGTACAGGCCGCCAGCACGGAAATTACCTGCGAGTTCGATTTCGGTCTGGGCAAACGCAAGCCCATCTACCGCCCGAACATCTTTTCGTTCCCCATGCGTTACGTGCTCGAAAAAGATCGCTGCACCAATGAGGAACTCAACGCCATTTATGCCTCCTGCAAGTACGGCGCCATCGACCTCAACGAAGAGGAAAAGACTTTCACCATCAATGTCGGCAGCGTGGTCTGGGCTACCGGGTGGAAACCCTACGATGTCACCAGACTGACGAACCTCGGTGCCGGCTCCATGGCCAACTGCATCTCCAACATGCAGATGGAGCGGCTGGCCGCGCCCAATGGCCCCACGCAGGGCAAACTGGTGCGCCCGTCCGACGGCGCAACCCCCAAGCGGGTCGCCTTCGTACAATGTGCCGGCTCCCGGGATCAGAACCATCTCAATTTCTGTTCCTACATCTGCTGCATGGCCTCACTCAAGCAGGCGACGTACGTGCGCAAGCGCTACCCCGAAGCCGAGGTCACCATCTATTATATCGACCTGCGGACTCCGGGCCGCTACGACAAGTTCATGCGCCAGGTCACCAACGACCCGAAGATCCGTCTGATCAAGGGCAAGGTGGCCGGGGTGGAAGAAACGCCGACCGGCGATGTCATTCTCGAAGTCGAAGACGCCGTGCTCGGGGTCAAGAAAAAGATCCGGCATGACCTCGTCGTACTGGCCACCGGCATGCAACCAAGCATCGCCGACCAGAAGCTTCCCGGAGGCATCCAGAAAGACGCCGACGGCTTTGTCGTCGACAGCGAGGACAAGGGCATTTTCGTCGCCGGCTGCGCCAAGTCGCCGCTCGACGTCATGCGTTCCGCCCAGTCCGCAACCAGCGCAGCCCTCAAAGCGATTCAAACGGTGGTAGGGAGGTAATTCATGGCCGAGAAAATAGGTGTTTACGTCTGCAAGGGCTGCGACATCGGCAAGAGCATCGATGTCGACGCGGTTATCGACGAGGTCTCCAATGTCTTCGGGAACCTTTGCCCGGTGGTCAAGGCTCATCCCATCCTGTGCGGCAACGCCGGTCTGCAAACGATCAAGACCGACATCGAAGACGAAGAACTCGACGGCGTCTGCATATGCGCCTGCTCTCCGCGCATCAAGTGGGACATCTTCCAGTTTGGCGACGCCACACTCGTCGAACGCGTCAATATCCGCGAACACGGGGTCTGGGCATTCAAGGACACCGGCGACGGCGTTTCCGGAAACGAGCAGCTCATTGTCCAGGACTACGTGAAAATGGGCGTCACCAAGCTCAAAAATATGAGCAACCCCAACCCGGAGATACCCGAGACCAGCAAGACCCTGCTCATTCTCGGCGGCGGTTTCACCGGATTGCGTGCCGCGCTCGAGGCCGCGGCGACCGGATACTCCTCCGTGCTTGTGGAAAAATCGCCCAAACTCGGCGGCGCCATGGCTCAGATGTACAAGACCGTTCCCTACGCGCCCCCTTATCTCGAGGCGACGGAGACAGGAA
>CAZGAH010000010.1:3025-36320 GCA_964523295.1 uncultured Desulfovibrionaceae bacterium
AGCTCATCGCCGAGGTGCAGGCCTGCAACAAGGTCCAGATCCTGACCAGTTCCACGCTCACCTGCCTGGACGGCGCGCCCGGCATCTATAAAGCCCACGTCGCGACGCCCGCCGGCGAGAAAGTTCTCGACATCGGAGCCGTCGTGCTCGCCACCGGCTGGCAGGAGCAGGACACGTCGGTGCTCGAGCCGCTTGGGTACGGCAAATTCAAAAACGTGGTCACCGGCATGGACTTCGAGCGCATGGCCAAAAACGGCGGCATCGCCAGACCGTCTGACAATCGCGCTCCCAAGTCCGTCGCCTTCATCATGAACACCGCCCTGGTCGACGGCGGCGATATCTACAATCTCAATCCCGTCGAGCCCGCCGAAGCGGCGCCCGCCGCGGACAAGAAGGATGATGAGCAGGCGGAAAAAGGCTACGTCCACAAGGATCTGGAAAGCCTGGCCCATCTGCCCCTCTCCAAGGCCGTGAACAGCGTCGTGGCCCTCAAGCAGGCCCGGTACGTGCGGGAGAAGCTCGACGGCTCGTTGGCCTACATCATCTACGACAGCATGCTGGTTCAGGGCATCCACGAGCGCTACTACAAGGCGGCGCAGGACGAACCCGGCGTCATGCTGACCAAGGGCGATATCGTCTCCATTGTTGAGGACAGCGACGGCGGTCTGCTCATCCGCGCCAAGAACACGCTTTTCGGCGCCGACATCGAGATCAAGGCGGACATGGTTGTCGTGCCCACGGGCATTGTCCCCAGCACGGCCAAGGACCCCATCGTCAACTTCTCCTACCGGCAGGGTCCGAACTTCCCCGATCTCGACCTGTTCAGCGGTTACGCCGACTCCAACTATATCTGCTTCCCCTACGAAACCCGGCGCACGGGCGTCTACGCAGCCGGTTGCGTCCGGCAGCCCATGCTGCTCGACCAGGCCGGCGAAGACGCGGCCGGTGCCGTGCTCAAGGCCATCCAGTGCATCACTTCGGCCAATCGGGGTGTTTCCGTACACCCGCGCTCGGGCGATCTGTCCTTTCCGGTGTTTACCTTCACCCGCTGCACCCAGTGCAAGCGCTGCACCGAGGAATGCCCCTTCGGCGCGCTGGATGACGACGAAAAGGGTACTCCCAAGCCCAATCCCACGCGCTGCCGCCGTTGCGGCACCTGCATGGGCGCCTGCCCCGAACGCGTCATCTCCTTCGATACCTACGGCGTGGGCATGCTCAGCGAAGTGATCCGTCAGTACTCCGTGCCCAAGGATATGAAGGAAGGCGGTCCGCGCATACTCATCCTGGCCTGCGAGAACGATGCCTACCCGGCCCTGGATATGGCGGCCATGCGCGGGAAGAAGTGGAGTCCCTACGTCCGCATCATCCCGGTCCGTTGCCTGGGCTCGGTCAATGCCATCTGGATCAAGGACGCCATGAGCCGCGGTACGGACGGCGTCATGCTGCTGGGCTGCCGGTATGGCGACACCTATCAGTGCCACTTCGTCAAGGGCAGCGAAATCTGCAATCGCCGCAAGATGAACATCGCCGAGAGCCTGAATCAGCTCGGCATCGAGCCCGAACGCGTCGATCAGTACGAAGTGGCTATCGACGACTACGACACAGTTCCCGCGCTTATTGACAAGTTCGTCGATATGATCATCTCGAAAGGACCCAACCCGTTCAAGGGTTATTAGGAGGGTATCGTACATGGCTCCAACTCGCATCGAACCTGACCTGGAGTTTATCAAGGAATTGCAGGCCGTAGGCGGGGAATCGCTGAAGAAGTGCTATCAGTGCGCGACGTGCAGCGTTGCCTGTCCGATTTCCCCTTCCAACAACCCCTATCCGCGTAAAGAGATGATCTGGGCGCAGTGGGGATTGAAAGACCGGCTCATGCAAGATGTCGACATCTGGCTGTGCCACAATTGCGGCACCTGCTCCGATCTCTGCCCGCGCGGCGCCAAACCCGGCGATCTGCTGGCCGCTCTGCGCAACATGGCCTACAAGCGCCTGACCGGGCCCTCTTTTCTCGGCCAGTGGATGAGCGCGGCTAAATACCTGCCCCTGCTCATCGGCATCCCGGCCCTGCTCTTCCTGGTCATCTGGTTTATCCGCGCCCGCCAGCTCGGCACGGCGTTCCCGACCACGAAGGAAGGCCAGATCGTCTACGGTCTGCTCTTCCCCGGTGATTATACCATCGACCCCATTTTCATGCTGGTCACCCTCTTCGTGGTGCTCGTTTTCTTCTCCGGAGTGAAGAAACTGATCAGTTCCTTTGCACCCGAAGGCGACATTCTGTACCTCGGTAAACGCAAATCAATCGTCCAGTGCTTCATCGAAGTGATCATGGAGCTTATCGCCCATCGCAAGTTCCAGGATTGCGGCGTGGACAAGGCCCCGCGCAAGATCGGCCATCAGGTGTTGTTCTTCGGATTCATATTCCTGGCCATCGTGACGGGCGTAGTCGCTACCGGGCACTGGGGCGGCGAGTGGCTGGGCGCCCAGCTCGGAATCAAGGTACTCCAGGACTTCGGGCACATGTTCCATACGCCCATGCCGCAGGCCAACCTGATCAAAATCCTGGCCAACGTCGGCGCCATCTGCCTGGTGGTGGGACTGGCCTTCCTGACGGCGCGCCGCCTGGGACAGGACGACAAGAGAACCGTCTCCTCGTTCTACGACTGGTATCTGCTCGTCGTCATCTGGGCCGTTGCCCTGACCGGCATCGGCAGCGAACTGTTCCGGCTGGCCGGCGTGAAGTACCTGGCCTATCCCACGTACTACCTGCATCTGGTCTCCGTGTTCATGCTCTTTGCGTACCTGCCCTGGTCGAAGCTGGGCCACCTGGTCTACCGGACCTCGGCCCTGACCTACGCCAGGTACATCGGCCGCAAGACCATGTAATGCCATGAAGAAAACATATTTCAGCGAATAAAAGGAGGCAGTTATGTCTGACGAAGGACGCAAAGTGTTCAAGATGGAAACCATCCTCAATCTGATATCCGGCAAGGGCGGTGGCGATGTCTCCGAGCTGCTGTTCTTTCTGACCCAGCGCGATCTGACCTCCCAGGAAGAGGGCGTGGTCTCCACCTTGGCGAAGGCATGGATATTCAGCCAGCATCCTCCGTTCATGGAGTCAGGCTACGACGACCTCATGCCCTACGAGGACTGGGTCGGCAAAATGGTCAGAAAGTTCGGCGACAACATATCCCTGCTTCCGATTTCGGATGCGGAAATGGCCCCTGTCAATGCCATTCTCGACGCGATTGCTGCCAGCAAGCTCCAGATCGAAACCCTGGAGAACCAGGTCACCGAACTCAATGCTACGATCAAGGACCTGGAGTCCTATACCAAGAAGAACGCCGAGCTGACCAAGAAGAACGAGGGCCTGGTCAAGGACAACGACAAGTTCAAGAAGGAAAACCAGACCCTCAAAATCAAGAACGCCGAACTGACGGCGCAGTTCCAGGGCAAATTGCCTGTTGACGAGAAGGAAATCAATTCCACCATCATGGATATGGTCACCAAGGCGCTCAAGGACGCTATCAAATCCGTGCCCCTGGGCAGCGGAGGTGGTGGCGGTGCAGCGGAAGCTGCCGCTGAAGAGGTCGCCGAAGAGGCCGGCGGCGACACATTCGGATTCGGCGGTGATGCGCCTGCCGGCGACGGCTTCGGCTTCTGATCGCCTCGACAACGACTCTTCCCCGGCCGCTTGCTCGCGCAAGCGGCCGGGATTCTTACTTCACTCTGCGTTCTTCTCTCCTGTCCCTGCCCCAAATTCCGACTTGCTCAACTACTGCTTGGACGCCACGAAGGTTTCCAGAACGGGCCTCCCGCCAAACGTCGACAGGACGCAGCGGGTGACCCCTTCCTGGTTCGCCGTGTCGGGGGTGCTTTGCACGAGAACAGCCCGTTTGATCGCTGAAAAATCCTTGTTCGCGAAGTTATAGAGCGCGAGGGCGGCAGCCAGAGGCGACATGCTCGGATTGTAGGCAGCGTTTTCCGCGTAGCGGCCGGCAATCACCACGCCGTCCGCCGACTCCAGGGCCACGCCGGAATAATTCCCGGAATAGGGGGCGTAGCTCGTCGCCGCAGCCTCGAGCGCGGCCTCGACGACGCGGTCCTTCGTCGGATTGTCCAACAGGAGCGGGCGCCGTTGCGTGTCCATGAGCCTGGCCTCGATCCCCAGATCGTCCGGACCGAACGACTGTGGCAACAGTGCGCGCAGGGTTGTCTTGGGGGACTTGTCCAACAGGATTTCCAGATCGGGCGCCGTGGACAGCTCGTTGAGAAACTGCCGGCAGTAGCCGCAGGGCGAGGCCGTGATGGCTATGGCCCGGACACCCTTTTCGCCGTGCATCCAGGCGTTCATGACTGCGGACTGTTCCCCGTGCACCGAAAAACTCAAGGCCTGGCCAGGGAACTCCAGGTTGCACCCGAAATACAGCGCGCCGCTCGACCCGATGGCCACGGCCCCGACCTTGAAATGTGAGATGGGCGGAATGGCGTAGACCTGGGCCAGCGAAATCAGCGCGAGCGCCGTCTCCTCGATGCCAAGCCCGAGCGTCGTTGCCAGATTTGTCGCCTGCTCTCCGGTGATGACCCCGGCGAAACCCTTCTGCAGCACAATGTCTCGCAACACACCGCGCGCGCTTTCCGGAAACGTATCCACGCGCGCCGCCAGCTCCGTCAATCGGTCACCGCTGCTGCCAGAACCCGCCCAGGCCAGGGAACCAGGCAAAGCAAACAGCGCGAAAATGAAAAGAAATACGAACAACTCCGTCCAGCATGTCCGGATCATGGAATCCTCCTTTTAGCGTTGCGCCGTGATTGCTGACTCGATCACATTGATCAGGCCTGCAATGGGCTGAATAATTCCGACATGAAAAAATTCATCCATACAAAGCTTCGCCGGTAAGCTTTCACTACGAGGAATCGGCGTGCAACATGGAGCCATTTCCGACGAGGCGTCAGCGCTCGGCTTGGGTTCCGTCCCAGAACCCTGTCTTGCCTCATCCGCGGGCAGCTATCCGGATGTGACGCATGTATCAAGCCTGTCAAGCCCTCGCTTACGGCCTTCTCTCCCCTCTGACGGATTCCGCCGAACGCATGGCCTCCTCGAATGCCGGCCTGGCGACCAGGCGCCCGTCCTCGCCGCTCAGGTCAATGCGATACGTCGTTTGCCCGGAGGCCTCCGTCTGTCTGGTGCCCTGCCCGCGCACGCCCAGGCCGGCCGGGGCATGAAAACGTCGGGGACCGAATCCCAGGATGGCGCTGACCGCGCCGTCGAGCACGCCCTCGGGTTTACCCTGCAAGCCTGTGACCGGCATGTTCAACTCCTGGACTAGCTCGGGATGGCCGACATCGGCCAGAAACTCCGCCTTGAGTCGATGCCTGTCCCAGGAGAACGTCACCCGGGCGCAGGTGACCTCGCGGCCGTCGAGTGTCATGCGGTACTGATAACACATGGTGCCCGTACCAGCGGCCTGGTCGGTCGTCATCTCGACGTTGGGCATAGTTCGCAATGTTCCGAGAGTGGTGGCGTGGTAGCCGAAGGTATAACCGCCCAGGCGGAGAATCGGGACGGTATCCTCGTCAAAGGTCGAAAAATCACCGGGCATTTCGGCGCTGATCCTGGCGTTCCAGGACCTCTTCGGGTGAGGCGCTCCGGTCGTGGTTTCGAGCACGGTCTGCGAAAAGCGTAACGACCCGATCTGCCCCGGTTTCGAGACTTCCTGGAACGAATCGCCGAACAGCAGCTGCTGGGGAATGTCCCGAAAGGACGTCACTGCGCCGTCGGGGGCGAGATCGATGATCCAGACCCTGTCATAGGTCTCGTGCGGCCAATAGGGCAGACCGGGATCGGTCACGCCGAGCGCTTTGGCAATGGGCACGATGCCGAGATGCTCGGCGCAGATCAGCACGGCCTTGGCATCGAGTACGCGCGCGCTACGCAGCCAGTCGACCAGACTGTCCACTTCGCCGTAGGGAAAGCGATCGACAAGCGTGAGCCCCAGCGCCCTGGCCAAAGGCTCGACCGTTTCCCGACAGCGTACGGAGTTCTTATTCCGGGAAGGCATCTGGGCGACAATTGCCGCCAGGGTTCCGCGTTCCAGAACCCGCGGATCAGACTGGAAAAACTGGACCAGGGCCATGGCCCGTGTCCAGCCGCGCGCGGTGAGATGCAGCGAGCGCGGATCTTCCGACTTCTCGGCATGGCGGATGATCATGACCCGGGCAGGCATGGCCGCGGCGATGGTCGCGGACGCGACGCCGCTGACCACGAGCGCGACGATAAGAACAATCAGAACAACCTGTTTTCGGAACCACTCCATGGCGCGTCTCCCTCATTCAAGCGGGCTGCCTGGCAGATGATCCAGGAAGGTGGCCTGTCCGACGTCGGACTCGGCGGGCTTTGTCAGCGGCAAGACGCCTCGGCACAAGCGGCTGATAGCATAAAGCAGGAGTGTTTGCCAGAGTCGTGGGGACGGAAGGAACGCGTCCGCCCCCGCGCTCCGTGCAGTCGGCTCAACGCATAAAGGGTTTTTCCCAGTCGAAATCCCGGAGGGCGTCGATCTTTTGTTCCGGGGGCCTGTTGCCCGGTTTTCCCGACCATTGCAACGGGCGGCGGGAATCCGCTGAAGCGGCGACAGGTGAAAGGCAGGCACAGTCCCGGGAAAACGGCCGTCGCTTTCGGGTAGTCATCCGCTTCCCTCCTGCCCGCGAACGCGCTACAATCAATCAATGCAGCACGTTGATCTCAAATCCGCCATCCGCTGTGGTTTCGTTGTCGAGGGGCAGGTGCAGGGCGTCGGATTCCGGCCCTTTGTCTACAGGCTCGCGTTGGAACACGGGCTCTGCGGCTTTGTGCGCAATACGCCCGAGGGCGTGCGCATCGAGGTGCAGGGGCGCTCCGACGCTGTAGAGGGCTTTGCCGACGGGCTCCGAACGCAGGCACCGCCGCTGGCGCGCATCCAGGCTCTGCGTCGCGAGGCCCTGCCCTGTGCCCCAGAGCCCGACATGGCGGGGTTTCGTATTCTCCACAGCACGGGCGGGCAGGGGCACAACGTGCTCATCAGCCCGGATACCGCCACCTGCGACGACTGCCAGGAGGATATTTTCGACCCGGCCAATCGCCGCTTTCACTACCCCTTTACCAACTGCACCAATTGCGGGCCGCGCTATACCATTACCCGGACCATCCCCTACGACCGGCCGTCCACGTCCATGGCCTGTTTTCCGCTCTGCGAGGCCTGCGCCAGGGAGTACGCCGACCCGCTCGACCGTCGCTTTCACGCCCAGCCCAACGCCTGCCCGGTCTGCGGCCCGCAGCTCTGGCTCTCCGGGCCGGACGGGCGGGAAATTGCCCGCGCCGAGGCGGCCACGGAGGCAGCGGCCAAGGCTCTGGCCGCGGGCGAGATCGTTGCCGTCAAGGGGCTGGGCGGGTTCCATCTGGCCTGTCTGGCCACCGGCGAGACCGGGGCCGTGGCCGTGGCCCGACTGCGCGAACGCAAGCTGCGGCCGCACAAGCCCCTGGCGGTCATGGTCCCGGACCTGGCGGTTGCGGCCGAACTGGTGGAACTCTCGGACGAGGAGGCCGGCCTGCTTTCCGGACCGCAACGGCCCATTGCCTTGTGCAAGGCTAGGCACAGCGTTCATCCGGCCAGTGCGCTGCCCCCGGGGCTGGCGCCGGACACCCCCTTTATCGGGTTGATGTTACCGTATACGCCGCTGCACCACCTGTTGCTGCGTGCGTTGCGCGAGGCGCTCCCTCAGGAGGCTCTGCCGGCCCTGGTCATGACTTCCGGAAACCGCAGTTCCGAGCCCATCTGTCTGGGCAATCGCGAGGCCCTGCAACGGCTGTCCGGACTGGCCGACCTGTTTCTCCTGCACAACCGCGACATCCTCATTCGCAACGACGATTCCGTGCTGCGCCTGGATCCGGATACGCGTACGCCGTTGTTCCTGCGCCGCGCGCGCGGCTATGTGCCCGGACCTGTGCGCCTGGCCAGCGCCGGGCCGCCGGTCCTGGCGCTGGGCCCGGAGCTGAAGAACACGCTCTGCCTGACCAAGGGCGATCAGGCTTTTGTCAGTCAGCATGTCGGGAACATGGAAAACCTCGAAACCTATGCTTTTTTCCAGGAACTCATCGAGCACCTCCAGCGGATCCTCGCCACCCGGCCCGAGGCCCTGGTTCACGATCTGCATCCCGACTATCTCAGCACCCGCTACGCGCGCGAACAGACTGCGTTGCCGACGCTGGCGCTGCAACACCACGTCGCCCACATTCATGCCGTGCTCGCCGAGCATCGCCACCTGGGCCCGGCCATCGGACTGGCGCTTGACGGAACCGGGCTGGGGGACGACGGCACGCTCTGGGGCGGGGAGTGCCTGTTCGTAGATACGGATACGCTGGAACACCGGCGTATGGGCCGCTTCCGGCTCCTGCCCCTGCCCGGCGGCGAAGCGGCCATCCGCGAGCCCTGGCGCATCGCCCAGGCCGCGCTGTGGCGGCTCGGACGCACCGCCCCGACCCGGCGGCCCTGGCCCTGGCTCGCGGAGCACGAACGATCCAGCGCCCTGCTTCCGCAATTGCTCGAAAAGAGACTGCGCACGCCGCTCAGCTCAAGCTGCGGACGCCTGTTTGACGCCGTGGCCGCGCTGCTCGGACTGGCCACGACCATCAGCTACGAGGGCCAGGCAGCCATCCGCCTGGAAAGCATCCAGGATATGGGCGAGCGCACGGCCTACGCCTGCCCGCTGCGCCGCGATACGGAAACTGTGGTACTGGATACGCTCGTGCTGTTTGAGCAGGTCGCGGACGACTGGGAGCGCGAAGTCCCCGCGTCGTCGATCAGCCGGCGCTTTCACCTGGGGCTGATGCAGGGGCTCGTGGACCTGGCCACGGACGCAGCCGACAAGAGCACTGTCCGGACCGTGGGGTTGTCCGGCGGCGCCATGCAAAATCTCACCCTGCACCGCGAACTGCCCGCCCGCCTCGCTGCCCGGGGCCTGACGCCGTTATGCCATGCGTACCTGCCGCCCAATGACGGCTGCATCGCTCTGGGGCAGGCGGCCTGGGCCGCGCGCCGCCTCGGCCGCTGAGCCGGGAGTCTTCGCGATGCCGACGCTTCCGGATCGCTCCCGAAACGCTCCCGGAAGGTGCAGCCCGAGCGCACCGGATCATCCGGACACACGCTATGGACAGGCCACGCAAACTCATTGACACAATATGCAAGGAAGGATAACATATTTGTACTGGTCGATGACCACTTAACTAACTATTCTTAATCAGTATCTTCTTGAGCTAAGCAAAAAATCATTAACCTCCCCAGCACGGGTACAAATTATGAATCCCTAGGTAGCTATGGAAAAGGTTGAATGTTCTAGGATTGATATGAATGTTGAGCCATTCTTGCGAGAAATCGCAGACAGGCTCTGGTCAGGGCACGCTGTGGTTATGATTGGGTCAGGCTTTAGTAAAAATGCGAAGCAAATATACAAAAATTCTAAAGAATTTCCAACATGGCCACAGCTCGGCGATAGTTTTTATAAAATTATATATGGTGGCAAGCCTACGAGAGATGCACCCTACCTCAATGTGCTCAAACTCGCTGATGAAGTTCAAGCAGCACTTGGTCGTCCTGTTCTTGACAGGTCCTTACTTAATTCCATCCCAGACCAAGACTACAATCCATCAGAGCTACACACGAAGCTTCTCTCTCTTCCATGGTCTGATGTTTTTACAACTAACTATGATACATTGTTAGAAAGAACATGCCTTCATTTGTCTTCAATAAAATACGATATAGTTTTAAGCAAGGATGACCTTGCAAATGCAGAGAGACCACGAATAGTCAAACTTCATGGCTCGTTCCCGTCAACGCGACCTTTCATCGTTACTGAAGAGGACTACAGGACATACCCACGACAGTTTGCGCCATTTGTCAATACTGTTCAACAGGCTTTAATAGAGAACACTTTTTGTCTAGTGGGGTTTTCTGGGGACGATCCTAACTTTTTGCAATGGATAGGATGGATTCGTGACAATCTTGGCAAGGAGAACTCTCACAAATTATTTCTTATTGGCATAATTAATCTTACTGATGCGAAAAAGAAGTTCCTTGAAGCTCGAAATATTGTTGTTCTTGACTTGGCAAATTGCTCCGGCGTAGATGGAGACCATTACAGAGCTTTAAACTTTTTTTGTGACTACATGAATAAACGAAAAACAAAAGCGATTTTCCTTGAATGGCCACCGAAAAGTCAAGTATCACCTGCATCAATTGAACTAGATCAGCATTACACAAAGACTGTAGACATAACGAAAGAATGGAATGAAGTAAGAAAAAAATATCCAGGCTGGATAATACTACCTGAAGAAAAAAGAAAATCAATTGCCATAGATACGAAAAGATGGATGCCGGCTATTTACCATAGTAAGAAAATGCCTATTCCTGTCGATTTAGAATTTTCGCATGAACTTAACTGGCGTCTCGAACGGTGCTTGATGCCCCTGTTTAGGCAACTTGCTGACCAATTTGAAGAGATACTAAGTCGCTACTGTCCTTTTCCAGAACTTTTTCAATCTGAAGATGCCTCCCGCGTTATCTCGCCCATCACCCAAGAATATGAAAATCTCGACTGGAAACACATAAAAGAAATATGGCTTAGCATTAACCTTAGTCTCCTCCGGTTTTACCGCGAAAATGGCTATCACGACAAATGGACGAAAACCAATGAAATAATGAGCAGGCTTGTTTCCCTTTTGCCGCAAGAAGGACAAGACATTCTTTGCTATGAAAGAGTTCTCTATCATCTTTTCTGCCTAAACTTGCCAGAAGTAAAAAAGCATCTTGAATCTTGGCCAATTGACAACAGCATTCCACTTTGGAAGGCGAAAAAAGCCGGAATAATGGCCGAGATTGGACAAATTCGAGAGGCGGAAAGGATTCTTGAGCAATCACTGAACGAAATTCGGGCACGATTAAATGCGAAGCCAGTCTCTACAGACCTATCATGGGTATCCCAAGAATCTTACGTTATGCTCGTGCTGAACTATGTCAAGCACTCACTCGCTGTTTTGGAGGGCGCATACTCGATGGTTAGCGAATTTTTTCAACAAAACGCTCCGAGATTCACTGAAATCAAAAAATACATTTGCGATCCCTGGAACGAGTTGAAGTTATTCGAGATGCTTCTAGCCGGCGACTACAAAAAATACTCCTTCATCACAGAGACTAAAGGCTTTGACATTGGTGCCACCAGTCGAACCCAACATTGGATCAAGACAGATGACGATGCGCTGGCCGCATTTGGATACCTACGCTTCCTGGAAGAAATCTCGATCCCGTATAGACTTTACTGCATTAGGATGAATATAAAGAGCTTGATTGGAACATTGCCTCGCATTGCATCGTATTCGCCATTTTTCGCTTTAGCAGTGATGGGACGCATAGGCAATACAGAGTCTATAGACATGCTCTTTACCAGGGAGTTTCTCACCAAATTAGATCAAGTCACTATCGATCAGCTAGTTGATGAATATATTAAGAATATTGAGGGGATTAAGAAAGACTTGCGAATTGCGAGAGGCGCCAACAACGAATCATTCGCAGATGTTCTTGCGCAGACAATTCCTGAGATATTATCTAGACTATGCACTCGATGTTCAGACTCTGCGCGCGATAAAATTTTTGATTTTGCACTATCACTATATAGGTCGGTTTATATAAGCTGCTATAGCTGCATAGCAAATTTAACCCGTAGGTTATTAGCGTCCTATCCACCATGGCAATACCCAAGGCTGGTCACAAAACTGCTTGTCTTTCCTTTTCCAGAGGGAGCTTTCGCTTATGCTATTGATAAATATGAGCCTCCCTTGCCCATCTTGCTGCCCATGATCAACTCTACACAATTGCCACTCACCATGTCAGTTGATTCTAAACAGGTAGAAGGCCTTCTATGCCTGGCGGCATCAGGTGTTCCTCACAGGCGCAAGTGGGGTTTGTCTTCTCTTATCACGATTTACCTTCTTGGCATATTTCCTGTAGCCCATGATACGGATTTTGCTGATATTCTCTGGGCACAGACAGATGAAACCGGATTTCCAGCGAATACGGGATTCTCCAGAGATACCGTCCTCAACCTCCCCCATCCTGGCAATGTGACCCCAAAAAAACTTTTCAAAAAATACGTTGACCAGAATGGATTCCTTGTTCACGGAGGAAAAGCCGTCCAACAATATCCTATGACTGGAGGCAATTTACCTATATGTGAGGAGATATGCCGCGCCTACGACAAGGGGGTATTTGATAAGGACGAGATCGTAAAAATTTTCCAGCGCCTTGTAGAGTGGTGGGATGCCGACAAAGACCTCCTCGATTCTGAAAAACCCGGGGACGTCGAAAACATCATCCGCAACGAATTTAAATTGCGATTCGCCAACCTTGTGAACGTGCTAGTCTATGTTGTGGCGCCGTCATTCACGACTCAAACTGAAACCAAGGAACTCGACAGCGCTCGGCGCATCTTAGGCGAAATTTCCAAATATAGTATTGGGACATTACTTGTCAAGGCTGCATTTTTGCATCTATTTTCTGATCTTAAAGACGATCTTATTGCGTCGATAACTCATTCATTAGTCTCACTCGAAAGAGAAGTTGTTAAAGATGCACTTGACGCGATATATATACTTGTTAAAAGCCAACCTGACACATGCTCAGACGTCCATGGCTTACTCGCCACTAACCTAGGTTTGTTTATAATGTGGAGACATCAGGCTGGTCTGTATTATGCTCTAAACACCGCATCTACTCTTATTGAACAATCTTCCTCGCTATTGTCTCAAGATTTCGAGAAGCACGTCAAATGTGGACTGGAGCAACTCGCCACAGAAACTGACTTGCAAAAAGGGAACGAGCAAATCCACATAACGGAAAAGCTAGAACTCAGACAGCAGGCAGCCCGTCTCGCCTTTGCGTTTTACAAATACTACAAAGACCACTCCGTGTCGATTCCCACAGAAATTGAAATGTGGCGCACTATTTGCGAATCTCCTGACGAATTTTCAGAGATACGAAACCAATGGCGCTCTCAAGCTTAACAGCAGGACAGCGTAAATAGCAAACAATCAATCAGCAAGCGTTTGGCTTTGCAGACGGCCCCAGATACGCAGGCCGTGGGTGGCGAGCGGGGTCTCGGCTTGAGCCTGGCGGAGTGCGCTGTAGAGGTTCGAGGCCACGTTTCCGAGACGCGCCCCGCACGTGGCGCCGCTCTCGTATTTGGTGTCGGACCGCGCTCTCATATTTGGGGCGGGTATTTGGTGTATTTGGGGTCAGACCGAGCCAACCTCTTAATTCAAAAGGCAAAACGCCCGAAATATATTCGATTTCCCCCCTTAGTCGCCATGACCGGGGGACACCCTGATACATGAAACGACCATATGCTGATCTTTTCGTTGGCCAGCAAATCCCGATCTGCAGAGCATAGAATTTTGTTTCCTGGTAGAACGACTATTTTGCCAGCAAAAAGGTCCGTTTACGAATTCCAAATCCGGAAAGCCGACCGCGACTTCGCTCTGTGTCGTTTTGCCACACGTCCCGAGCGTCGCATATCCCTCCACCTTTGGCTGGCAATTTCCGGCCAGGCGGGAGGGCCGGGTTGGGAACGGAATCGTGGTAAGCGCCTCCCGCTTCCCTCCTGCCCGCGAACGCGCTACAATTAATCGATGCAGCATGTTGATCTCAAATCCGCCATCCGCTGTGGTTTCGTTGTCGAGGGGCAGGTGCAGGGCGTCGGATTCCGGCCCTTTGTCTACAGGCTCGCGTTGGAACACGGGCTCTGCGGCTTTGTGCGCAATACGCCCGAGGGCGTGCGCATCGAGGTGCAGGGGCGCTCCGACGCTGTAGAGGGCTTTGCCGACGGGCTCCGAACGCAGGCACCGCCGCTGGCGCGCATCCAGGCTCTGCGTCGCGAGGCCCTGCCCTGTGCCCCAGAGCCCGACATGGCGGGGTTTCGTATTCTCCACAGCACGGGCGGGCAGGGGCACAACGTGCTCATCAGCCCGGATACCGCCACCTGCGACGACTGCCAGGAGGATATTTTCGACCCGGCCAATCGCCGCTTTCACTACCCCTTTACCAACTGCACCAATTGCGGGCCGCGCTATACCATTACCCGGACCATCCCCTACGACCGGCCGTCCACGTCCATGGCCTGTTTTCCGCTCTGCGAGGCCTGCGCCAGGGAGTACGCCGACCCGCTCGACCGTCGCTTTCACGCCCAGCCCAACGCCTGCCCGGTCTGCGGCCCGCAGCTCTGGCTCTCCGGGCCGGACGGGCGGGAAATTGCCCGCGCCGAGGCGGCCACGGAGGCAGCGGCCAAGGCTCTGGCCGCGGGCGAGATCGTTGCCGTCAAGGGGCTGGGCGGGTTCCATCTGGCCTGTCTGGCCACCGGCGAGACCGGGGCCGTGGCCGTGGCCCGACTGCGCGAACGCAAGCTGCGGCCGCACAAGCCCCTGGCGGTCATGGTCCCGGACCTGGCGGTTGCGGCCGAACTGGTGGAACTCTCGGACGAGGAGGCCGGCCTGCTTTCCGGACCGCAACGGCCCATTGCCTTGTGCAAGGCTAGGCACAGCGTTCATCCGGCCAGTGCGCTGCCCCCGGGGCTGGCGCCGGACACCCCCTTTATCGGGTTGATGTTACCGTATACGCCGCTGCACCACCTGTTGCTGCGTGCGTTGCGCGAGGCGCTCCCTCAGGAGGCTCTGCCGGCCCTGGTCATGACTTCCGGAAACCGCAGTTCCGAGCCCATCTGTCTGGGCAATCGCGAGGCCCTGCAACGGCTGTCCGGACTGGCCGACCTGTTTCTCCTGCACAACCGCGACATCCTCATTCGCAACGACGATTCCGTGCTGCGCCTGGATCCGGATACGCGTACGCCGTTGTTCCTGCGCCGCGCGCGCGGCTATGTGCCCGGACCTGTGCGCCTGGCCAGCGCCGGGCCGCCGGTCCTGGCGCTGGGCCCGGAGCTGAAGAACACGCTCTGCCTGACCAAGGGCGATCAGGCTTTTGTCAGTCAGCATGTCGGGAACATGGAAAACCTCGAAACCTATGCTTTTTTCCAGGAACTCATCGAGCACCTCCAGCGGATCCTCGCCACCCGGCCCGAGGCCCTGGTTCACGATCTGCATCCCGACTATCTCAGCACCCGCTACGCGCGCGAACAGACTGCGTTGCCGACGCTGGCGCTGCAACACCACGTCGCCCACATTCATGCCGTGCTCGCCGAGCATCGCCACCTGGGCCCGGCCATCGGACTGGCGCTTGACGGAACCGGGCTGGGGGACGACGGCACGCTCTGGGGCGGGGAGTGCCTGTTCGTAGATACGGATACGCTGGAACACCGGCGTATGGGCCGCTTCCGGCTCCTGCCCCTGCCCGGCGGCGAAGCGGCCATCCGCGAGCCCTGGCGCATCGCCCAGGCCGCGCTGTGGCGGCTCGGACGCACCGCCCCGACCCGGCGGCCCTGGCCCTGGCTCGCGGAGCACGAACGATCCAGCGCCCTGCTTCCGCAATTGCTCGAAAAGAGACTGCGCACGCCGCTCAGCTCAAGCTGCGGACGCCTGTTTGACGCCGTGGCCGCGCTGCTCGGACTGGCCACGACCATCAGCTACGAGGGCCAGGCAGCCATCCGCCTGGAAAGCATCCAGGATATGGGCGAGCGCACGGCCTACGCCTGCCCGCTGCGCCGCGATACGGAAACTGTGGTACTGGATACGCTCGTGCTGTTTGAGCAGGTCGCGGACGACTGGGAGCGCGAAGTCCCCGCGTCGTCGATCAGCCGGCGCTTTCACCTGGGGCTGATGCAGGGGCTCGTGGACCTGGCCACGGACGCAGCCGACAAGAGCACTGTCCGGACCGTGGGGTTGTCCGGCGGCGCCATGCAAAATCTCACCCTGCACCGCGAACTGCCCGCCCGCCTCGCTGCCCGGGGCCTGACGCCGTTATGCCATGCGTACCTGCCGCCCAATGACGGCTGCATCGCTCTGGGGCAGGCGGCCTGGGCCGCGCGCCGCCTCGGCCGCTGAGCCGGGCGCCCGCGCCGTCGCGCGCCGGATCATTCGGACCCTTGCTGAAAAGATAGACGGGATCACGCCGATACGATATCATTTCAGCGGGGGATCGGAAGGGTAGAGGATGCGCATTCTCGTTGTTGACGACTCCGGCACATCACGACTGCTGCTGCGATCGATGCTCCAGAACGCCGGCTACGAAGACGTAGGCTGCGCCGAATCCGGATACGACTGCCTGGACCAGCTGACCGAGGCCTTACGCCCCGGAGACCGGCCGTACGATCTGGTGATCATGGACATCAATATGCCCGGGTTGAACGGCCTGGAGACAACGCGGCGCATCAAGGCCCAGGCCCCGCTGCAAGCCCTTCCCGTGATCATGGTTTCGATCAGCGACGATCTGCAGAACGTCGAGCTGGCCTTTGAAACCGGCGCCATCGACTATATCAACAAACCCGTCAACCGCATCGAACTCATCGTCCGCGTCGGCGCGGTGCTCCGGCTCAAAGCGGAGATGGACCGGCGCAAGACCCGGGAGGGTGAACTCGAGACACTGACCCGCCGGCTTCAGCAACTGACGAACCTTGACGGACTGACTGGCGCGGTCAATCGCCGTTTTTTCGACGAGGCGCTCGACGTTGAGTGGCGGCGCTGTCGGCGCGAAAACAAGCACCTGGCCCTGCTCCTGGCCAATATCGATTTTTTCAGACACTTCAACGAGCTGTATGGACATCTTGAGGGCGACAACTGCCTCAAGGCCATCGCCCATTCCATCCGCCGCGCGCTCAAACGCCCGGGCGATCTGGTGGCCCGATACGACGGCGATGCGTTTGCCGTCGTCCTGCCCCGCACCGATCTCGCCGGCGCCCGGATCATTGCCGCGGACATTGCCGCCAGGATTGCGGAGTTGGCCATACCGCACGCCGACGTCCCGACCGGCCCCTGCGTTACGCTCAGCATCGGTCTGACCGCTCAGCGGCCAAGCCCGGTCGGCTCGCCTGACATGCTGTTGCGTGCGGCTACGGAGGCCGTGCACCAGGCCAAATCGTCAGGCCGCGCCCGCATCAGCACCAAGGCCAGGCCGATCGAGCTGCACTTCGACGACGAAGTAGCCTGAGCAACGCCCCGCCCGGCCACGCCGCGGAGCGGAAGAACGACCCCAGGGCCATTTCATCTGCTCGGCCATGACTAAAAATCGTAATCATCCATCACGAATCCCTAAGCACCGCAGTTCATTTGGTTATGCGTATGCGCCAAAACAACCCCATCTACCGGGGTTGTTTCAGGCTGCTATGAACCGCTCGGATTGGCGTTTTGTGGTAAGGAGTCTTCGGTAAGGTATTGCAGAAGAAGGGCTTTGTACGTCTCGGCTGTGTGTGCATTTGGCAGGCGCTCGAAGAACAGACGCAGGTACGAGTAGGGACCGATGCCGCTGGCTTTGTATGCCTCGGTTACGCTACGGAACGCGGCGCTGCCCTCGCCCCGCGCAGCGATCCGGAAAACAGCCAGTTCGTACAGCCTGCTGTACATGGGCGAATCGTATTTTCGGTCCGGTTGTTGTCCGGACACAGACGATCGTCCTTAAAATACGCTACGCCAAAAGGCCAGGTGTTACGATGCCCTGAAGAATTATCTGCGGAGGCAGCGGAGCAATCTTGACCGCACCCCCCCCGGGCCTGACTCTCGACGCCCCGCAGCCCCGGCAGGCGTACTTGTAGCGGACGTGGCGCTCGACCTGGATGTGCGCAGGCACAATGTCAAGTTTTTCGTAGACTTCCTCACCGATCATGATCAAGGCGCGACCGCACACACAAACCTTCTCGGTTTCGGGCAGGTCAGGAATAATGGTTTTGCGCGGCAGCTCGACTGGAAGCGGCCGACAACCAGGCCTTTTCGTTTGTGCTCGAGCACAACGACTGACTCGACCTTGACCGCATCATGCTCGGGCGCGCCAGCCTCGCCAACAAGCCTATACTGATCCTGTTTGCTAATCTGTTTAAAATTTTCTAATTTAGAGCCAACAATGAACTGCTTCAGCATGCAAATTTGCTCTCAGTCACCGGGCACCGCTATGGAGCCACCCCAGGGGGCGAAAAGGTTTGCCTGGAGCGCTCAAGGTGTTCCGGTCATGCGGCCGGGATGCCTGCAGACGGGGTATGCGTATGCAACGAGGCTGGGAGGGATGGCTGTACGAGGCGGTCGGCCGGGTCATGGGGTATGGTGTCGCTCCGGCGGCGCTGGCGGTTTTCGGCGCGCCTTTTTTCATGCGTCTGCCGGATCCCTGGCGGTTGTGGACAGGGTACGTCTTTCTTCTGCTCGCCATGCTGGGCCTGCTTGGCAACGCCTTTCTTGCCTTTCGGCGTCAGCGCCTGGGTCAGGGCGCATCGCCGTTTCCGTTCTGCGTGCTCGCGCACGGTATCAGCTCCGGAGCCCTGTTGCTTCCGGATGCGGGCCTGTTGCCCGTTCTGCTCTGGATTCTCGTTGCGCTGGCCCTGGATTTTTTCGGCCCTTGGGTCGCTGCGGCTGCGCTCGTATGCCTGACCGGAAAAGCCGCCCCTCGGGTCGGATCGGACTCCGACGACCGTGGCCCAGGGCCTGCGTAGTCTGAAACCGCGTATTTTTCCAATCCGGTGATACGCGATGACCGGACCCTGAAGGACGAACACAATAAGCCCGCCTGCGAAGGCCGACGGCACGCGCCGCTTGCGTGGGAAGTCCTTTGGACATAGAGTGTGGTCATTCCGCTATGAATGCTTACCTCCTCGCTATGCTTCTTGTCGGGCTCGCCGGTTTTGCCGCGACATATTGCTGCATCCCGCTGGCAAAGCGCGTGGCGCAGCGTCGGGGTCTGTTGTCCTACCCGGGCGGGCACAGCAGCCACGACCGGCCCGTGCCGTTGCTTGGCGGCGCGGCGATGTACGCGTCCTTTGCCCTGGCCTTTGCGCTCTACCTGTCGTCGCTGCTGTTCCGGGAGATACCGCCTGAGCCCAGCCTGGGGCAGATGCTCTCGTTGTTTGCTGGCGTCACCTGGATGATGATCCTGGGCACCATCGACGACAAGGTTACCCTGGGCTGGCGGCGAAAGCTGCTTGGCGAATTCCTCGGGGTTGCGATCCTGCTCGTCGGCGGTCACGGACTCTTTTCGGCAACCCTGCCGTTCGTCGGCTTCGTCGAGTTCGGCTGGCTGGGGATTCCGCTGTTTGCCCTGGTCGTGCTGACCATAACCAACGCCATCAACCTCATCGACGGAATTGACGGCCTGGCCGGCGGTATCTGCTTTTTTGCGGCCATGGTCACTGGCATCATCGGTCTGGCCAAGAACGACCTGTTCAGCGCCACGCTCGGGTTCGGCATTTCCGGCGGCATAGTCGCCTTTCTCCGCTTCAATTTTCCGCCAGCCTCGATTTTCATGGGCGATGGCGGCAGCCTGACGCTCGGTTTTCTGCTAGGCACGCTGGCCACCAGCAGCGCCGCGCCTTCGGCGGGCCAGCGCTCGGGCATCATGCTGATGCTGGCCACCCCCTTTCTCCCCTTCGGCATCGCCCTGCTCGACGTCGCCCTGGCCATATTCCGCCGCTGGGTGAGCGGGCAGCAGCTGTTTCTGCCGGATACGAATCATCTGCACCACCGGCTGATGGAGAAGATCGGCCGGCCGGGAACCGTGGTCGTCATCCTCTACGCCTTCAGCGCCGCGCTTTCGTTGCTGACGCTCAGCCTGGTGCTGGGCCCGGGCGGCGAATACACCGCCGCGTACGTTGTCCTCTCGTCGCTGCTCGTGTTCGCGCTGCTCGTCATGGTGCTCAAGCTCTACGTCTCGGAGGGCTTGACGACGGTCCTGGAAAATCGGCCTCATTTCCAGTTTCTGGCCAGCTTCATCGCCTTCATGGCCAAACGCGCCAGGCGTTCGACGTCCTGCGACGAGCTTGTGGATCTGCTCGGTGCGGGCGTCCGGGATCTGGGCTTCGATGCTGTGCGCGTCTATCAGGAAGACCAGCTCCTGCGCGAGTGGACCTCTCCGCGACCGGTCCATCCGGGCGCCCGGCGTTTGTCCGAAAGCAAGCATTTTGGGCGGCTGAATATCCGTGTGGAATGGATAACCCCCGCGCATGACAGCAATTCTTATCAGCGTTATCTGAAGACGGCCTGGAACGTCTTTCTCAAGGAGCTCGAATCCAGACTGCTCGAACTTGCTGGGCAGGACGCCCTGTTCTCCTGCACGGCGGCGTCGATACACCAGGACGGTAACGACGCCTGAGCGCGTCCGGCATAAGGCTTGCGTACGTGTATTCCGCCTCCCCTTCCCCGTCCTTTCGTACGGCGCCCGCCGGGGCCTGGATTGCCGCGGCGTTCATGGTCTTTACCACGTGCCAGGCCCTGTTCCTCGTGCCTGATTGCATTCTGGTTCCGGGCGAGCGGACGAATCTGTTCACGGCGCTGCTCTGCGCGCTCAGCCTGGCAACCGCCTGGTTCCTGACGGAGCGGCCGAAGGCGGCCTCGATCCGTCTGGCGGCCTGGATCACGCTGATGCTGACCGTAGTATTGACGTGCAGCGCGCTGGCCAGCGCCGAGCCGCAGGAATCGCTGTTTCGGGCCTTTTCGCTCGCAGCCTCGGCTGCCGGGGGATTCTGGTGCGGCCGGACGCTGTGCCTGTATCCCGGACTGCTGCCGTGGTTTATCGGTAGCTGCTGCTTTCTGCTGGCCATGGCCGCCGGCCTGGGTCTGACCGGCGCAGCCATAGACGACGGCTTCAGCGAGGCACACGGCATCGCCCTGTTATTCAACGGTTCCAGTCTGCACGCGCTGACCAATCAGCTCATGCTGCTGTGCTTCGCCCCGCTGGCCGTGCTGTTTGGAATCCGGCGAGGGCGGGGCGACCAGGTGGCGGGGGTGCTGCTCGTGTGCCTGACCGGGGCCACCATTCTGGCCAGCGGTCTGCGCTCGGCCCTGGCCGTGCCCATGGCAGCGGTCCTCGGCCCCCTGGGCTTCGGCGCCCTGCGGTTGCGGACCTGGTGTTTGCTCCTCGGGCTGTTCGTCCTGGCCGCTCTGGCGTTCGTCGCCCTGTTTCCGCAAAAATGGGGGGAAGTGCTGCAGAAGGACCGGGAAGAGATTTACTATCGTGTCGAATCCTATCCCTTTTCGTTGCACGTAGCAGCAAAGCACCCCTGGCTCGGTGTCGGCTTGCGTGCGCCGCGCACGGCCTTTCTCGACGACTATACCCTGTCCTATCCGCATGTCACGCGGCAGGCCTTCCAGGAGTCCCTGGAGAACATCGTCACGGCCGAAAATATCTTTCTGACGATGCTGACCGGCGCAGGGTTGCCGTTCTTACTGCTCTATGCCGCGTCGCTGCTCACGGTTTACGTCCGCCTGGCCTGCTGTGTGGTCAGGCGCCGCGCCCGTGACGGGCTGCCACTGCTGGCGATCTTCCTGCCGCTCACGGCCGGACTCGTCTATTCGCTGCTCTACGACAGCCTGCTCTATCCGGAGGTCAGCTGGCTTTTCCATCTGCTCGCCGGTCTGGCCGCGGGTTCGACGACGCCGTGCGCGCCGGCGGCCTGGGAGCCTGCCAGCAACGCAACAGCGGCCCGGATCGGCGCACCCCTCATCCAACCTTTGAACTCCAGGTAGCCACCATGCGCAAGGTTCTGCTTCTCAATCCGCCCGGCGATGAGCTGTATATCCGGGATTACTTTTGCAGCAAAATATCCAAAAGCGGGTATCTCTACCATCCGACCGACCTGCTTGTGCTCAGCGGCATTCTCTCCGAGCATTACGCAGTGTATGTTATCGACGCCATCGTCATGGGCACCTCGCCTCAGGACTGCCAGGCGCAGATTGCCGCCATTGCACCCGACGTGCTCGTCTTTCTGACAGGCTCGGTCTGCTTTTCCAGGGACATGGCCTTTGTGGAGCAAGTGCGGAGTACCACGCCCTCCATTACGCGCATGATCGGCATCGGAGACATCTTTCTGGGAACGTACCAGGCCAAGCTCGAGGAGCACCCGCTGCTGGACGCGACGCTTTTTGATTTCACCACGACCGAAATTGTCGATTACCTGGAAGGCCGGCCCAGCCCGAACATTCCGCACCGGGAAAAAGGTAAGGTTGTCGGCGCCTGGAGCAAACCCCGGGACCGTGAATTCGCCTACCCGGTGCCGCGCTACGATCTGTTCCCCAACGAACGCTACAATTACCCCTTTACGCGAAAAAAGCCCTTTGCCGTGGTCCTGACCAATTTCGGGTGCCCGTTCCGCTGCGAATTCTGCATCATGCCAGCGCTGGGCTTCAAGACGCGTAACGTGGAGAACACGCTGCAAGAGCTGCGCTATCTCAAGGCGAACGGATTCAAAAACATCTATTTCAACGACCAGACCTTCGGGGGACATAAAAAGCAGACCCGCCAGCTGCTCCAGGCCATGATCGACGAACAGCTTACCCTGGGTTTCGTCTGTTTTTCGCGCGCGGATGTGATCGAGCCGGACTTTGCCCACCTGCTGAAACGAGCCGGCTGCCATACCATCATGTTCGGGGTGGAGACATCGGATACCACCTTGCTCGAGCGCTATCACAAGGGCACCACGCCGGACATCGTCCGCCAGGCCCTGACCCTGTGCAAACGCAACGGCATCCGGACCCTGGGGACCTTTATCCTGGGCCTGCCGGGCGAGACACGCGACAGCGCCCTGGCCACCATCGCCTTCGCCAAATCCCTGCCTCTGGACTACGCGGCCTTCAACATCGCCATACCGCGCATGGGTACCGGCTTGCGGGAACAGGCGGTGGCCGAACAGCTTATCGACGCGGGGCTTGAGGAGATGGATCAGTCCGGATCACAGGCCGTGTTACGCGGCCCGGGCCTGTCGCCGGACGAGGTGCAGGCCTTGCAACGCCGGGCGTATCGTGAGTTCTACTTCCGGCCTGGAAAAATTCTGGCCAAACTGCTCGACATCCGCAGCAAGGACGATCTGCTGAACCACGTCCGCAACGGCTGGGGCGTCCTGCGCGGGCTGTTCAAGAAAGGCTGAGGCGAGCGCCTCAGGCGCTCGTGCCCGACAGCCCGAGCACTGCCAGGGCCTTGCGCAATATCACGTCCGGCTTGATCCGCTTCAGGCACTGATTGTCGGTACAGGGCGAGAGCTTCTGGTTGTAGGACGATACGCAGGGGCTGCACGCGAGCTTGAGGTAGACGGACTCGACTCCGGGTCCCAGAGGGCCGTAGATGCCCGGCGTTTCCGGCCCGAACAGGACCAGGACCGGAATGTCGGTCAGGGACGCGAAATGGGCCGGGCCCGAATCGTTGGTCACGAGCAGGTGGCTGACGTTGTAGAGATCGATGAGTTGCGGCAGGGTCGTCCGGCCGGCCATGATCAGGGCGCGCTCGGAATTGAGCTGCGCGGCGAGTTGCTCGATGGCCGGTCGCTCGTCAGGCGCTCCCGTGAAGACGATGAGCACGTCCGGATGCTCCAGAAGCCCCCAGGCCAGTTCGATGAAATACTCGGAGGGCCAGCGCCGGGCCACCACCAGATCGCTCGCATTGGGATTGAGGAGCACGAGCCGGTGACGTTCTCCGAGCTGGGGATAGAGTTCGCTCAGCTTGTTCCAGATGACCCCGCGTTTTTCGTCGTCTATCCGCACCCTGGGCAGTTCCAGGCTGACCTTGTCGATGGGCCGCTTGACCCTGGGCTCGGCATCCACCTCTTCGCCAAGCGACTCCACCAGGCTGATAAAGGTCTGGCTGGCGTGAAAATGCGGGTTGTAGACGAGCTTGTGGGTCACCAGATTGCCCACGTAATGCCCTTCCTCGTGAAAGCGAAAGAAGCCGGCCCTCCGTTCGGCGCCTGAAAAATAGGCCAGCATGGTACTGAACCGGGCGTAGGTCTCCAGGTTCACGACGGAATCGATTTCCAGTTCCCGCATCTTCATGATGGCGCGCCACGTATCCAGCACAAAGGCCACGAGGCCGGAGGTACGGATGATGATCTGGCGCTCCTCCTCGAAACCGATCAGGCCGAGGATGCCCTTGCCCAGGGTAAAGGTCATGAAATAGATTTCCGCCTCGGGAAAGCGCCTGCGGGCGTGCTCCAGGGCCGGGCAGGCCACGACCAGACCTCCGGTCTCGGCCAGCTCGATGAACACAATCCGCTTGACCGGTCTGCTCAACGTCGGAGGTTTGCGGAACGTGCGCAGCAGCAAATCCCAGATTGTGAGCAACAGGCAGCAGGGAACCCCCACCCAGAAATCTATTTTACGCATCAGATTGGTATTCAAGGCAGTCGACCTCTTTGCCGGAATCGCGACGATGCGGACCGGGTCAGCAGGTATTCCCGGGCCGAAACAAGAAATGAATCCCTAGCAGGACTTTTTCCGCTTATCAAGAAAGCTCCTGCCCCGATTGTCCCTGAAAAACGCGTCCCTGCCCTGCGTGGCCGTCCTTTCGCTCAGTATTCGACGAAACAGAGCGGCACGTCCTCGACGGCAACGACGTGAACCCTGGCGTCCGCCTTCAGCCGGGCGACCACCTCCGGAAAGAGCAGCCGGTTGAGCACCACATTATAGTCTGAAGTCTGGTAATTCGCGTCGGTATAGGCCAAGGCCGGAAAACGTCGGACATAGGCCTCGACCAGGTGCCCGCCCATCTCGCCTTTAGGCGCAAAAACGAGTGCCGGGCGGTTCGCGGGCAAATCCTGTCGGAGGATCCAGTCCACCGCCTCTTTGTAGCTGTTGCCCCAGTAATCGAGTTCATACTTGCCGTATGCCCCGCGTACGCCGCCGATCAGCTCGTTGTAATACACGGACTGATAGGGGAGGTAGCGCAGGTCATAGAAGAACGGACGCCACAGACCCAATGCCAGGCAGCCTGTCAGGAGCCAGACGCCGGGCGAAGATTTCCCCAACCGGCACCAGAGCCACGACCAGGCGCCTGCGGCCAGAATCACGGCGGATAGACGAACAGCAGATGCCGCAGCCCGTCATAGAGCACGGCCTTGGTCACGATGACCCAGAACACCGGAAAGACCGTGGCAAACGAAAGCGCCGCCAGCTTGCCCCGCTGCGCACGATCGAACGCGGCCTGAGGCAGAACCAGCGCCAGCCCGGCCAATACGGAAAGCGGCGTCGTCAGCAGATACAGACGGGGAATGTAATCCCAGGGAATGGCGTTCGAGGAGACCGCCTGGCCTCCAAAGGCGATGGTTCCCGCCCAGGGGTAGCTGCCAACGCGCTGCAACGCCTCGATGGGCTTCCAGAACGGATTCTGCTGCGCCCAGGGCCAGAAAAGCGTACCCAGCACAAGCACGGCCAGACAGGCGAGCAGGTATCCGGCGGCCAGGGCCGAAAGACGCCGCCAGGTCCATGATTCGGGATCACGCCAGACCAGAACGAGCAGATACAGCCCGGCATAGCCGAATAAAAGCAGGCCACCCGCGCGGACGTTGAGCAGCAGGGCCATCGCCGCCACGACGAATGCGGCCGTCCGCCAGGTGAAAAACGGATACTTCGCCCTGGCGAAGGACAGGGCATACAGGCTCAAACAATACAGCCCGGCGAAGGGGAGGTCTTTGGGATTGTTCATGCAGTCGCCCAGAAAGCGCGGCGAGAGCACGAGAAAGACAATGACGAGAATGCCGGCCAGGGTTCCGTACAGCCGGCGGGCGAACAGGGCCGCGCAGCTTATCGTCAGCGCGCCGGCCAGGCTGTTGAACAGATGGCGCGCGTCATAGGGTTCCAGGAAGGGCGTGAGGCGCTGAAACAGCGTGCAGCACGCGTCGAAGACGCCGCCGTTGAGGTAGTTCAGCTTGAAACCGAAGGCCCGGGTATCCTGAAAGCCGGAAAGATAATACTGCAGCACCAGCCGCCCGTACTCCTCGTGATCCGGTTCGTCCCAGGAGATACCGAACGAGAACGAAGCAAGGCCCAGACACACGGGCAGCAAGGACAACAGGACCACGAACAGGATATCGAGCCGACGCGACCCCGGACACCCGGCTCCGGGTTCCGGATGGGCGCTGCCCGCCGGGGAAAAGAAGGCGCGTCTGTCGGAGCATCCCGCGTGGATCATGGACATGTATCCGGCGTATCAGACCTGGCCCGAGCGCAGGCGAAACCGGACGGCTTGCCAGAAGGCCTTGAAAACATTTTTCACGAGCTTCAGGCCCACGATAGATGGCGCCCCTGTACGCCGAAAGCGGTACGGCACGCCGGTTTCGTAGCAGCGCAGCCCGTTGCGCGCTGCCAGCCCGGAGACAAGCAGGTTCGGGGCAAAGGTATCCTCGGGAATGGCGAAAAAGATATCCTTGAACGCAGCCGTGCGCATCAGCCGATAGGGTGAGTTCACGTCGTGGACGCCGCGCCCGTAGCAGAGATGGACCACCAGCCGCGAAACCAGGCTTATGACCTGGCGCACGCGCTGCGCCCGGCGGCCGATGCGGCGACCGAGCAGAAAATCGTAATCGTGGCGCCGGCGCCAGAGTTCGGGAAAACTTTCCGGACCGATCTCGTCGTCCGAGTCGATCTGAAACAGCCAGGCACTGCGAGGACAAAGCTCCCGGTACGCGGCGAGAATGGTCGGCCCATGACCGCTGTTGGGCTTGTCATGGGCCACGATGCGCCCGTTCTCAGCGGCGCAGCGCTGCAACACGGCCAGGGAGCCGTCACGCGAGCCGTCGTTGTAGACATGCGCCTCCCAGGCAATCCGCAGTCGGTCCAGCTCCCGACTCCACGCGCGTAACACCTCGCCCACAATCTCCTGCTCGTTGTACACGGGCATGATCAGACAGAGTTCGGGCGTTTTCGACCGGGCCTGCATAGGCGTATCGGGATATCCGGAGTGAAACGTTCGAAGACGGGACCGCAACGAAAACTCGCGCTGCGTGGAGGTCAATTACCTGCCGGTGCAAGAAATTGCAAGTCGGGACGGCAACCGGTCGCACGACGCACCACAGCAGGCCCGACGGTCTCGGGAGGCTCGCCGCTGGGAGAGAGGCTGCTTGAGGAACGGAGAATAACCATCAGTTATGGCATCGGTTATCACTGACCCTGCTCATCGATGCTTTTACGGACGTTGTCCATAAGGATCGAAAGATCCTCTTGGCTGCTACTGAAAGTAGGATCAAAATCAGAAGAAGTAGAATCGTCTTCCTGGTTTGGCGTGACAATGAGCACTTCGACTGCCTTTTTTGGCCAGAGTCCAACCCCTTCTCGAGTGATTTGGCTAATTCAGCCTGAAACTCTGTATTAAAAGTAGGTTCCTCGACGTTTGACGTGGAATTTCCGGATCTTCGACACTCCCTGTGAAGTTCGTCTCCTTCGACTGCTACGGCTCTCCAGGAACATAACCGATGATTGCAAGGAATCCCGATGGGTTGATCAGATTTTCGCCTTCATCCCCATAGCAAAGGCAGTCCGGAATGATGTAGTCTAGGGCATGTTTTTTTGAAAGGGCAATAAATATAAGATTTCAAGATAATTTAACAGCGGCGTGTTGCCTATGAGATATGCAGGCTGCCAGGGGCGCTGAAGGTAAAATCCACATTAAACGTCGAAGAACCTTTAACGAACGGAGACCTCTGCCCCCTCCCCATGAGGCCTCTGCTATTTTTTACACCACGATTTGAAACACTATCCATCCCGGCTCCCTCCGACGTTGTGGAACGACTTTTGTAGTATACGCTACGTGGAGGTCGAGCCATGCAAATTTTGCCCGAAAGCTTCGAAAACACGTCTTCCTTTTCCGTTTCCCAGCCAGGAGCGAAAAAGACCATTGCCCAGTCCGGGCCCTTTGCCGGGTTGTTGAACCGGCTGGCCGGAAAAGCCGATGCCTCGGGGTCGAAAACCCCGTCAACCGGTAAGGCCGAGGCCGTGGAACTCAAGCAGGAAGACCTGGTCCGGCTCAAGGCCAGGCTCCGGCAGCAGGGCATGAGCGAGGAAGACATCGCCGACATCCAGGCCAGGGTTGAGGCCAGCGGAACCATGACCTGGAAGGGATTTATCGACCAGGTCTCACAGAAGATGGGTTTTGCCGCCGACGATCTCCCAACCTCGTTCGACGCCGAGGCGCGCAAGGAACTGCTCGGCCTGCTCGGCAAGCTCGGCTACACGCCCCAGCAATCGAGCGATATCGTGGCCGAACTCGCCCAAGGCAAGAACGGCAAGGTATGGGAAAAAATTACCTCCCGGACCTCCCGCCTCGACCAAAATGACCTGGAGGCCATAACCCGCAGCGAGCTGCTGGCCCTGGCCGCGGCCATGAACGTGTCCCAGGCCGGAATGAAGCGTCTGGACGAACTGCTGGGCGCCGGGCAGGAGCAGGGGCTCACGGCCAACGGCGTGAACGCCGCCCTGAGCACCATCCTCACCGAGGCGGTCAAGGCGCGGAAAGGGCTCGAATCCAATCTGTCCCAGCTCAAGTCGGACCTCTCGCGCGGGCTGCAGGAAGCAGTCAACCGGGGCGAGATCGCCGGCCTCGCCGACAACAAAGAGAGCAAGGACGCCCAGGCTGCCAAGGTGCTCATCGAGGACGCCGCAGAAAAGGGCCGGAACAATGGCGCAAGCCGCAATACGACCGGAATCACCCAGGTGGCCCAGCACGCGGCGAGACAGCAGGCAGGGGCGACCAAAAAGGGCATGCCGGATGGCGAGCAGGCGGCAGAGGGCACCCCCGCGCAGAACGGAAACACCGACAAGGCCGTGCACCCCGGCGCTGCAAAAAATGCCGCCAGGGCTGCCGCGGTCAAGGCCGCTGCCGAGGGCGCCAATACGGGCAAGGACGGCGCAGGTCTGGCCGATGCCGAGCCCCGCTCCGCCCGCGACGAACTCAAGGCCAGGGTCGAGACCAAACCCTTCGCCCGCGACGAACTGGCCGGCTTCAACCGCCTGATCAATCCCGCAGCCGACAGGCCGGCCCAGACCACGATGCAGTCCGAGACCCCGCTGGCGTCCAGCGCGGGCCTGACCCCGCAAAAGCTCATGCAGACCATCGAAACCGGGGCTTTTACCAATCTGGGCGAGGGCAAGCGTCAGCTCACGCTCACGCTCGAACCCGAGACCCTGGGCAAGCTCAATATCGTGCTGCAGATTCACAACAAGGAAGTCACCGCGGTCATCCGCACCGAAAATCAGGACGTGACCAAAATGCTCGCTGACAACATGCACCTGCTGCGCCAGAACCTCGAGCAGCAGGGGCTGAAAGTGGACAAGCTCGACGTGCAGACCCAGCTCTCCAACGAGCACGCTTTCCGCGACTGGCAGGGCACGCAACAGCACAATCAGGCCCAGGAGCAGGAGACGCGGCAGCGCGTTCTCTCGAGCATGCGTCTGTTGCGCGGAGCAGGCGAAGAACAGGCCGATCTGGCCCAGGACATGCAGTATACGGGGCAGAGGGAAAAAAGTTCCCTCAGCGCAGTAGACCTCTTCGCCTAGCAAGGGAGCACGAGCATGTCACTCACGTACAATAGTCCACTCGTCGGGCAGGCTGAAAATCAGTTCAGCGTGTACAACCAGTACCCTGTCAAAGGGAACTCGAATCTGGGCAAGGAAGATTTTCTCAATCTCCTGGTGGCGCAGCTCACCCATCAGGACCCGCTCAATCCGATGGAAGACAAGGACTTCACCGCCCAGCTGGCCCAGTTCTCCAGCCTCGAGCAGCTGACCAACATCTCCAGCGGTATCCAGAACCTGTCCCAGGGCACGGAACGGCAGGAAATGCTCAGCGCCGTCAGCTTCATCGGCAAGGAAGTCATGGCCCAGGGCGAGACGATGAGCAAGGTCGACGGCAAGGTCAACACCATGGCCTTCACCATCGATGAAACGGCCGCCAATTGTTACATCAACATCTTCGACTCCGGCGGCAGCATCGTCAAGACCATCCAGATGGAATCCCTCCAGGCCGGGACCTACGACGTGGAATGGGACGGCACGGATTCCAACGGCCAGTCCGTCGCCAACGGCGTATACACCGTCGCCATGGCCGCTGAAAACGCCGAAGGCAAGCCGATCATGGTCCAGACTCAGGTCAGCGGCGTGGTCAAGGGCGTGCGTGCGGAGGGCTCAACGTACTACCTGCAGCTCGAAGACGGGCGCGAAGTCAGCCTGATGAACATTACCAAGGTCGTATCCCCCGAGAGCAGCACCGAGACCGGCGGCAAGGAAGAGAAGTCGTAGCCGCGCCGGGCGCAAGGGGCGAATCGCGAAAACTCCGCCAGCCTGTGGAAGGGGAACTGGCGAAACGTTCAAGGAGGTCGGGTCATGGGTCTCTCAGCGTCAATGTGGACCGGTGTTTCGGGTCTGCTCGCCCACGGCGAGAAGATGAACGTGCTGGGTAACAACATCGCCAACGTCAACACCGTCGGCTTCAAGTCCTCGGTCATGCACTTCGAAGATTTCATCTATCAATACACAGCGACCACCGCCGCAGCCAACGGTCAGGTCGGCCGAGGCGTCAGCGTCGCCGCGGTATATGGGGACTTCAGCCAGGGCGCTTTTGAAACCACCAACGAGGCAACCGACCTGGCAGTCGGAGGCAAGGGATTCTTCGGCGTCAAGCCCAAGGGCGAAGAGGGCCTGTACTATACCCGCGCCGGCAATTTCCGCTTCGACAAAGACGGCTATCTGGTCGACCCGCACGGCTACGTGCTCCAGGGTTGGGAGATCCAGCAGCAGGAAACCCAGGCAGCGACGACCACGACCAGGAGTTCGGAAGCCGAATTTCAGTCCAAGATCCGCGGCGTGGGCGCGCCCACGAACATCCAGCTGGAAGGGTTCACCTGCCAGCCCAAGCACACCAGCCGCGTAACCATGATCTCAAACCTGGACTCCCTGCACGGCGGCGACAACACCCCCGACGCCACGGACCCCTATTTCGCCCTGGCCAAAACCTGGAACGGACAGAACGATCCGCCTCTGGGGCCGACAACCTATGCCTATCAGAACACCATCAAGGTCTACGACGAAGGCGGCGCCTCGCACGAACTGACCATCTACTACGATCAGGTCAGTAACGCCGCGGGAAAGAATCAATGGGAATATATCGTCACCATGAAGCCCGCCGAGGACAAGCGCGCTTTCGCCTCCGGCTATCGCCCCGCCAACACCAGCGGCGCCGGCTTGCTCATGGTCGGTACCCTGTCCTTCAATTCCGCGGGACAGCTCGAGGATCTGAGCTCCTTCACCCTGCCTCCTGGCGCCACCAACGCCAAGGATATCAGCCAGTGGCGGCCCACGGCCATCTCCCAAAACGGCTATCCGCTCATGGCCGCCAACTTTACCGGCCTGAGCAACGCCAGCTGGATCGTCAACAACGACGGCACGCCCGTGGTGCCAACGCCGTCAAACGCCTCGGGCAAGCTCATCGAAATGAACTTCGGCCTGGCCACCGATCCCAACGCCCGCTGGACGAACTACAACACGCCGAACATGATCGGCTCCAATGCCACGCTGCTGCCCGGCTTCGGCACCAGCGCGGAGCGTAGCGCCATGGCCACGACCGCCTTCGCCGGTACGTCGTCGACGCTGTTCCAGTCCCAGGACGGCTACACCTTCGGCTTTCTGCAGAACGTCTCCGTCAACCGCGACGGCATCCTCAGCGGTCGCTACTCCAACGGCGTCACGCTCGAGCTCTATCAGGTCACCCTCTACGACTTCCTGAACATGACCGGATTGCATCGCGAGGGCGGCAACCTCTTTTCCCAGACCCTGGACTCGGGCGAGGCCTTTCCCGGCCCGGCAAACGGCAACGGCCTGGGTAGCATCGCCTCCAACTCCCTCGAGCAGTCCAACGTGGACCTGGCCAGGGAATTCGTCCAGATGATCACCACGCAGCGCGGTTTCTCCGCCAACGGCAAAGTCATCACCACCACGGACCAGATGCTCTCCGAGGTAATCATGCTCAAGCGGTAACCCCAACCTGACCCGAGCTTCCCCCTTCCGAGTTTCCCGGTCCGCGAGCACGTGCTCCGGACCGGGAAATTTTTGCCGCCCCGGACTCGCTGAACGGCTCAGGGGCACGCCCGCATCTTCCCCTGGCCGCGTTTTCGCGCTACAGGTCGGTCAGGTGAAGTTCTGCATCTCCAGCGTCGAACACGCCGTCAGCCACGCCCGACAACACCGCAAGGAGTCGCCAGGACCAGGTCCGATCGTCATTCCTTTTTGCGGCACGGATTCCTTCTTGTGCCCCTTCTGGCCCTGACCGTCTTGTTCGCCTGCCACCCTGCCCGGATGGCCGTGTCGCCGGAGCTTGTTGAGCGGACCGTCGCCTACGAGGTGCGCGGGCGCGGAGAATTCGTCGTGGACGAACGCTTCAGCTTCGGCCCCCTTCACGTGGACAGCGTCAAGCGCAGCTGGACGCACGCCACGGTAAGACATCTGGAAGTTTATCAAGGGCTTTTTTTATTTACGAATGATGTTTGGATGAACATCATACATTTTGGAGTGCTCCGTCAAAGAATTCCCTTCACCTAGCGCCTCGAGAGCAACCTTAGCCTTGAAATCCTTCGAATACCATTTACGCATTTCGGGCAAGCCTCCCTGCTGATTTTCAGGAAGAATCACACTTAAAAGCAAGAGCTATTTCTGGCCTAAAATCTCCACGTACTATATGTTTTGATCACGAACATTCTCACGTTACGAGAGAATGTTGCGAAAGTGCCTTTCTCAAACAGACCCGGAACGCCAGCTCCAATACCCCGCTGCCGCTCCTTTCACCATCCACAGTATTTCGCCATCCGCAGCACCGACTCCAGTCTGTCCCGCCTTTTCCATCTGGCGCTCCCAGGATAAAACAAGTACTGTAACGGGGTGACATGCGCAAACGTGTTGTCCGCTTTATGCTTCAACCACACCACACCTTGGCAACTGCGCGCCTGCGCGCGCATCCGGGAGGTCATCATCATGCATCAGCACGACGCGACGGCGTCACCGGCCATTGTTTTACGGCCCATTGGCGTGATCCGGAGCGACTTTGTCCAGCAGGCGCACAAGAAGGCCATGCACGCGCTCAGTCAGGAGGAGCGCGTTGCGGCGACCAGGGAGCGTCATGCGAAGCTCAAGGGAATGATCAGCGAGCTTGTGCTCGAGCCCGGGTTCGAGCCCCTGCTGGACGGCATCGAGGGGTTTTCGCATATTCAGGTGTTGTTCTGGCCGCATCTGCTCAGTCCGGAGAGTCGCGCCATCCAGCGGGTCCATCCGCTGGGCAGGCCGGATATTCCCGAGCAGGGCGTTTTCGCCACCTGCACCCCCACCCGTCCC
>CAZGAH010000010.1:36330-38634 GCA_964523295.1 uncultured Desulfovibrionaceae bacterium
AGCACGCTTCGGGTCCAGGGGCTCGACGCCTGGGACGGATCGCCGATCCTGGACATCAAGCCCTTCACCGTCGGCTTCAGCCGCATCGAGAATCCCGTTGTTCCGGCGTGGATGGAAATGATACGGCAGGAATTGCACGGCGAGGCGATTGCCCGGGACGACGACACCGACTGATCCCCGCCCTGGCCGGGGCGGACCGCGTGCGGCATGTTTCCTCTTCGTAAAAATGATGCTAGAGTAGGGAAACTGGCGCACCGTCACTCTGCGCCCTCTCTGTCAGAAACGGATTCAAATCGCTCGCCCGCGCGAGTCAGGAGAATGTCGCCATGCCCCACGTGAAATTGTTTGCGCTTTCGACCTGTATTCATTGCCGGAACACCAAATCCTTTCTGGACGACAACAAGGTCGCCTACGACTGCGTTTTCGTGGATACGCTGCAGGGCGACGAGCGCAAGAACACCATCGACGAGATCAAGCGCTTCAATCAGGCCTGCTCCTTTCCGACCATGGTCATCGATGGCGGCCAAAGGGTCATCATCGGCTTTCGCGCCGACGACATCAGGGAGGCGCTAGGGATATGAGCGAAGCCAAGGGGAAAATGAGCGCCGCGCAATTGCACGCGGCGTTGAGCAAAATTCAGGAGCCGAAGGGGTATTTCTTCAACAACGACGAGTCCATGACCCTGGCGTTGCTGGAGAGTCTGCTCATCAACAAGGAGCGGTTCGGGTACATGGCCTGCCCCTGCCGCCTGGCCAATGGCAGTTTCGAGTCCGACAGCGACATCGTCTGCCCCTGCGTCTACCGCGAACAGGACGTGGCCGAGTACGGGGCCTGCTTCTGCGGGCTGTACGTGTCGCAGGCCTGGAACGACGGCGCCATCCCGCGCGTCTTCGTTCCCGAGCGTCGGCCGCCGGAAAAGATTCTTTTCTGACATCGGGTACCGTCCAGGGGGCATCGGGATGTTCAAGTCGCTTCTGCGCAGATTCCGCCACGGCCGCGACGACGAGGAACAGGCCCGGGCCAGGCAGCTCTTCCGGGCCAGGTACGCCAGCTTCAAGGCATTGCTGGATTCCAATGCCGAGATGTCGAAGATACTGGCCGAGCTGGAGGAAAAGCTGCTCGGGCACGACATCTTCGGCATGGCCTTTGTGCGCAGTCAGGCCACCAGGGCCGTTTTTCACGCCATCCGGATGGTCAGGAGCCTGGACGAACTCTCCCGCGGCAAATACCCCGCCCTGCCTGGCGTAATCGACGACATCCAGCAGCGGATCAAGGAGGCCCTGGACGTACGGCGGGAGGAGTCCCTGGACGCCTACGTTATCCCCTACGCCCGGGTGACGGCTGAGCTGGTTGACGCTGTCGGGGGCAAGAACGCCAATCTTGGGGAAATGCTCAACCGCGTCGGCCTGCCCGTGCCCCGTGGTTTTGCCATCACCACGCGCGCCTACGATGCCTTCGTGCGCGCCGGCGACATCATCGAAGAAATTAAGCGACTGAAGATGGGGCTGGACGTGAACGATACGGACGGGATCGTTGCGGCGAGTGAGGCCATCCAGGCCATCTTTCTGCGCGCCCCGATTCCCGCGGACGTGGAAGCGGCGATCACGGACGCGTACGCGGCCCTGGCGCAAGAGATTGCGCCGGACGGGCCGCGGCCCTTCGTGGCCCTGCGCAGCAGCGCTATCGGCGAGGACAGCGCGCTGTCCTTTGCCGGGCAGTATCTCACCGTGCTCAATGTACCCGGCGAGCAGCTGCTGCAGCGCTATCGCATGGTGCTGGCCAGTCTGTTTACCCCGCGCGCGATTTCCTACCGGCTGCAAAAGGGCGTGCCCGTCGAAGACATCGCCATGAGCGTGGCCTGCCTGGAGATGATCCGCTCAGTCTCAAGCGGCGTCATGTATACGCGCCATCCCTTCAACCTGCTCGAGGACGTCCTGCTCGTCAATGCCTCCTGGGGCCAGGGCAACAGCGTCGTAGACGGCAGTACGAAGCCCGACGAGTACGTGTTCGCCAAAACGCCGTCCCTGGCCCTGAAGCGGCGTTCCATCAGCCACAAGACCCGGCAGCAGGTCTGCGACGCGGCCGGTTACATCCGGGACGAGGCCGTGGATACGGCGCAGAGCGATCTCCCGGCCCTGAGCGACGAGCAGGCCCTGCGACTGGCCGAGGCCGGGTTGCGCCTGGAGGCGCATTTCAAAGGGCCGCAGGACGTGGAGTGGGCATTCGATCAGGCCGGGGAACTGCGTCTGCTGCAATCGCGGCCGCTGCGTCTGGAACAATACGCCCGGCAGGAGTCCGACTCCG
>CAZGAH010000010.1:38644-50551 GCA_964523295.1 uncultured Desulfovibrionaceae bacterium
GGCTGCGCTCAGCGGTCACGCCCTGCTGCTCGAGGGCGGCCAGGCAGCCTGCCCGGGCGTCGGCGCCGGACCGGTGTTCCAGGTCACCACAGAGGAGGATCTGGCCGCCTTCCCGTCGGGCTCGGTGCTCGTCGCGGCGCACTCCTCGCCCAAGTTCATGCTCGTGCTGCACAAGACGCAGGCCATTGTCACCGACGCGGGCAGCGTGACCGGACACATGGCCTCGCTGACGCGCGAATTCAGGGTCCCGGCGCTGTTGAACACCGGACGGGCCACATCCCTGCTGCCGACAGGAACCATGGTCACCGTGGACGCCTTTTCCGGTCGTGTCTACGAAGGCAGGGTCGAGCCCTTGCTACAGTTACGGAAACCGGAACAGGTCTTCATGACCGACACGCCGGTATACCGGCTGTTGCAGTCCGTGGCCGCGCTGATCATCCCCCTGAACCTGGTAGACCCCAAGGCCGAGACCTTTGCGCCGGAGCATTGCCGCACGCTGCACGACGTGATGCGCTTCGTGCACGAGCGCTCCTATACCGAGATGTTCCGGATCAACGACTATGCCTCGAAAAGTGGCGGGCTGGCCATCAAACTCGACGCGCACCTGCCCCTGGATCTCTATCTGATCGACGTCGGCGGCGGGCTGGACGAAACCCTGGGCGAGGTACGCCGCGTCAAGCCGGAGCGGATCACCAGCACGCCGTTCAAGGCCCTGCTGCGGGGGATGCTCTGTGAGGGCGTCTGCTTCCGGCAGCCGCGGCCGGTGCATTTAAGCGGGCTGTTTTCGGTCATGAGCGAGCAGATGCTGTCGTCGCACCAGGCCGCGGAGCGCTTCGGCGACAAAAGCTACGCCATCATTTCCGATAAGTATCTCAATTTCAGCTCGCGCGTGGGCTATCACTACAGCGTGCTCGACGCCTACTGCGGCCAGACCATGAACAAGAATTACATCACCTTCGAGTTTAAGGGCGGCGCCGCCGACCCGCTGCGGCGCAACCGCCGCGCCCGGGCCATCGCCCGGATACTCGAGGCGCTGGGCTTCGTGGTGGAGGTCCAGGGCGACCGCGTGACCTCGCGCTTTCAGAAATACGAGGCCCCGGTCATCGAGGACAAGCTCGACCAGCTGGGCCGGCTGCTCCTGTTCACGCGGCAGATGGACATGCTCATGAATACGGAGGCCAGCGTGGAAAAGCTGGCGACGAGCTTCATGCGCGGGGACTATGGCCTGGAGTCGTCAGGATAGGCCCCGCCCGGGCCGACGCCGGCCCGTCACCCGCGTACAACGCGTCTGAGGAGGAAAAATCATGCCCGTTCTGGTTGTCAATGTGGATCACGTCGCCACGCTCCGGCAGCAGCGCCTGGGAATCGAGCCGGATCCGGTGACGGCGGCGGCGCTGTGCGAGCTGGCCGGCGCCAGCGGGATCATCATACACCTGCGCGAAGACCGGCGCCATATCCAGGACCGCGACCTGGAACTGTTGCGCCGCACGGTCAAGACTCCGCTGCACCTGGAAATGGCCGCCACCGAAGAAATGGCGCGCATCGCCCTGCAGACCCGACCGGAAATGGTCTGTCTGGTGCCGGAAAAACGCGAAGAACTGACCACCGAAGGCGGGCTCGACTGCGTCGGCCGGGTCGAGAGCCTGCGCGATTACCTCGCCCCCATTCACGCCGCGGGCATCGAGAGCAGCCTGTTCGTCGACGCCGCGCCGGAGCAGATCGAGGCGGCCAGGGCCATCGGCGCCGGCTACGTGGAGATCCATACCGGGCATTACGCCGACTCGAAGACGCCGGCCGAACGCGACAGCCTGCTCGCGGGCATTCTCGCCGGCATCCGCCAGGCCCGGGAGTCCGGCCTGCGCGTCAACCTGGGCCATGGGCTCAATTATGAAAACATCCGCGCCTTCGCCCGGACGCCGGGCATCTGCGAATACTCCATCGGGCACAGCATCGTCTCCCGCGCGGTCCTCGTCGGAATGGAGCGCGCCGTCCGCGACATGGTCGATATCGTGCGTACGTTTCCCGAGTAACGATCCGGGCGCAGGAACAGGTGCGGCGTGGCGCAGTCCGGACAATCCGACCTGATGCCGTCCGAGCAGACGGCCTGCGCCCTGCTCCCGCTCTGGGGCGGGGTGGAACTGCTGCGGGCCACCTACGTGACCCACGCCTTTTCACGCCATTTCCACGAGCAGTATGCCCTGGGCTGCATCGAGCGCGGGGCCCTGCGTTTCCGTTATCTGGGGGAGCGGCATCTGGCCAGCGAGGGGCTGGTCAACCTGGTCGTGCCCGGCGAGGCGCACGACGGCTGCGCGGCAACGCCCGAAGGCTGGACCTACCGGATGTTCTATCTGCCCTGCGCGGCCCTGGACGCCGCGGCGACGGAGTTGTCCGGCGCGCGCGCGGCCCCGCACTTCCGGCAGGGGGTCCTCCGGGACCCCGGGCTGGCCGCTGGCATCCGCGCGGTCCACAGACTGCTGCAGCGGCCGGAACTCTCGCTCCTGGAAAAAGAAACCAGGCTGCTGGGACTGCTGACCTCCTGGATCGCCCGGCACGCCGTGGAGCCCGGCACCTGGCCACGCGCGGGCGAAGAGTCCGGCCCGGTGCGCCGCGTCCAGGACTACGTGCGCGCGCACTACGACCGGGAGCTGTGCCTGGCCGAGTTGGCCGCTGTGGCCTGTCTGAGTCCTTTTCACCTGGTGCGCGTCTTTCAGCGACGCGTCGGGGTCACGCCGCACGAATACCTGACCCAGATACGGGTAGAGCGCGCGCGCGTGCTGCTGCGTACGGACGCGCGCCTGGCCGACGTGGCCGCGGAAACCGGTTTCGCCGATCAGAGCCACCTGACCAGGCTGTTCAAGAAGCGCTTCGGGCTCACGCCGGGGAAATACCGCAATATCCTTCAAAACAGCTGACCGGCGCCATGCTACTGCTCCGAAAACAAGGAGGAGAGCATGTCCGCACGTGCCGTCGCGTATGTGAATCTGACGCTGGCCATGATCATCGTCGGCAGTTCCGCCGTTGCCGGGAGCGTCATGGTCGCCGTATTCCCCGTCCATCTGGCCTCGCTGCTGCGCTTTGGTCTGGCCTGCCTCATTCTGCTGCCCCTGGTGCGCTGGAAAGAGGGCGGCCTGCCCCGGTTGAGCCTGCGCACGCACGCGCTGCTGCTCTTCCAGGCCCTGTGCGGCTCGTATCTGTTCACCGTGCTGTTTCTGAACGGCCTGAAGCTGACCAGCCCGGCCTCCGCGGGGATTATCACCAGCAGCACGCCGGCCTGCATCGCCGCCATCGGCTGGATATTCCTGGGCGAACGGCCGGGGCGCAGGGTGCTGGGCGGCATCGCCTGCTGCATGGCTGGCGTCATGACCCTGAATCTGGCCGGTGGCGCTGCGGGGGCGGGTGCGGCCGGTGCGCGGGACGCGCCGGACGCGGCGGGCGCGCTGCTCGGGAACCTTCTGGTGCTGGGCGCGGTGTTTTTCGAGTCGCTGTTTCTATTGCTGCGCAAGGGCATACGGGAGCCGCTCTCGTCGTTGAGCGCGTCGATGCTGGTCTCGGTGTACGGGTTCGCCCTGTTTCTGCCGCTCGGCGTCGTGGAGGCAGCGGGCTTCGATTTTTCCGCCGCGGGCGCGGGCTCCTGGCTGGCTGTGGGCTATTACGGCGCCTTTGTCACGGTACTGGCCTACCTGTTCTGGTTCACGGGCATCGTACGCGCGCCGGCGACCGTGGCCGGGCTGTTCACGGGGGTGATGCCGGTCAGCGCGGTAACGCTCGCGGTGCTGGTGCTCGGCGAGCCCTTGCGCTGGCAGCAGTTGGCCGGGTGCTGCGGCGTGCTGGCCGGTATCGCGCTGCTCTATGTCCGGAAACGATGATGCGCTGAGGACTACGATGCACAGGCCTTGGGCTGTTGTATGGTCCGCAGGCCGTTCTTGAAGCAGGCCTTGACCTCTTCGGGTTTCGCGCCGGGCGGCAGGGTCACGGAGTGGTAATAAGAACCATAGCGGCCTCCTGTTTTTTCAACAGTTCGCCCGTGATGGACAGCGTGGACTCCGCCAACGTCAGCTCAACGTCCTCGCATGGCCTGCACGCAGACATTTGCATCGTCCGGGTTGAGGTTCGCAGGCGGAAAGGTCCCCCGGCGCTGGCTGTATTTCAGCGGAGCAAAGAACCCTTTTTTGTGAAGGGGAATTCATTTTTTTATAAAACTGGCTATCCGGGCATACAATGTGACGGGGAAGGTAATGGTTCTGGGAACTGTCGTGTTCACGTAATGTGATTGCCCGGGGCCCTGACCGTCGTTGAATTCTTGAAAAATTGCAGGAGAATCGCGTTGTAGCCGTGCCCAATGAATGGAACACGTCAGCGTATTTAGAAGGGATTCGAATCAGATGAAACTGTAACTCGTCGCAAACGCACCGTTGAAAGACGAACTGGCATTGGATGCTTGTGAATTCGTGCTCGCTCGCTTGGCCGGACGCGGAAAAGAGAAATAAAAAAAACGGGAGCAGCGACTGACCAGTGATCTCCGGATCGAGAAACCGGCAAAAAGTCTCGAAGACTTGCAATGGCAAAGCTCAGGCATTTTTAGTGCCCGCTCACAGCGGCACCATGCTTGCCTTGCTTCCGCATGCGTTGGTCATGATCCGCCTGACGCCTCGGCAATCTCCCGCTGCATGGCCTCGACTACGGACAGCGGATCGACCGCCGTCGCGATCGGACGGCCCACAACCACGTGATCCGCCCCATTAGCTATAGCCTCGCGCGCGCTCACGACCCGCTTCTGGTCATCGATACCCGACTCCTCGACGTTCAGTCCCGGGCGGATGCCCGGGGTCACGATGAGCAGGCCTGAACCCAACCCGGCACGCAAGCGCGCCGCCTCGCGTCCGGAGCAGACCACGCCGTCGCAACCCAGCTCAAGGGCCTTAAATGCGCGAACGTATACCAGTTCGTCCACCGAGCCTGTCAGTCCCATGGCTCGCAAATCGCTGCCGTCAAAGCTGGTGAGCACGGTGACGGCCAAAATTTTCGTATCCGCGCGCGCCTGGATCGCTGCTTTGAGAATCGGCTCATTTCCGTGTACCGTGGCCAGGGCGACCTTGCGCCTGGCCAACTCGCCCACTGCGCGCCCCACCGTCTCGGGGATATCGAAGAACTTGAGATCGACCATGACCTTGTGGCCACGATCCTGGATCCATTCTACGATTGGAAACCCGGCAGCCAGAAAAAGCTGCAAGCCCACCTTGAAGATGTTCACGCGGCCTTCCAGCCGCTCCACCCAGGTTTGGGCCGCCTTCGCCGAGTCCACATCCAGGGCGAAAATGAGTCGCTCGTTCAACGGGATAGACGTATGCATCGTACTCCTCGGGAGGGGATATTCGCCGGGCGCGTGGCCCGGCTCCCGGCAACGGAAGTTTACGCTGCCCTCGGGCCGGCAAGCCGATGGGCAAGCGAGGTGAAATCACAGGCAAAGAGCAACTGCGACGCGCGCCGCAGAAATTCCTCGTGAAGGGCTGCTTCCTGCGCAGCCGCGTCGATCAGCCCGTAATACGGCAGCATCAACCGGTCCGCCGCCAGCTTGGTCTCCTGCGACGGGATCAGCACATCAGAGCGGCGGGTTATCCAGACATCTTCTTCCGGTGCGCAGGGTCGCCCGAACACAACGAAACGGCGACAGGCCACCGGACGCACCGGATACACCACGCAACGTCGCTCTAGTAAGAATCGACAGCCGGCATGACGCTTTCGGCGCAGCTGACGGGCCAGCACGCTGCGCAGCGTATCATCCAGCTGCGTATCCGCATACCAGGCCATTCCGGCAATTTCCAGCGGGGTGACCGGAATGAGCTGGTTGCGACAGCAGTTACAACAACCGATCTGACAGGCCGGAACTCGACCGACCGCAGCAAGGGCCTGCCCCACGCTCTGGTCTATTACTGCCAGTGCGTCGAACAGCCAGGCCAGCCACGGCAGCCGGGCCTCATGCCCGGGAAAGTGCAGGCGTGTCGTGTCGTTGTCCATATCCTGCCCCGGCGTCACCAGAGCACACCTCTTTCGTACATCCATACGCGCGGTGTTTCAAGCATGCAAGCTCGGGATACCAGGGACATTTCATCTGCCTTTGCCAGCAGCTCGGCATCGCCGATACTGCGGCGGGAGATGCTCTGGGTGTAGCGCGGCGTGCCGCGAGGTGATCCATGATCGCGTCGAGGTTTTCAATCCGCGAGCTGATCGCTCCTGTCAGTTTCGTCATTTTTTGAAACCATAAAACTATCCAATATTGAGTTCAGATTGTAAATTTTCATGGCTCTGTTCACTTACAGTGTTGAACGACCCCAAGGGCTACTATGCTCAGCACACGGAGGTGCGTCCGATTGCTGCCCTCACGTTCGATCATACGCCTCCAACCGAGATAATTGGGCAGGCACTTCCTCGCCACTCCAGTAAACCGTTTCATCCAGCCTTTACTTCGGCTGTCGCAGGCGTTAACGTTTTGGACTTGAAATACTCTCGCGCTGACCCTGCCATACTTGTTGAAACTTAACGATTCATGTGGGATGGCGTACTTCTTCTCCACGGCCTTGTAGACATGCGCGCCGCCAGTACAGGGAACGCTCTCCCTGGTGAGCAGCTGCGGCAGAAGTAATCCAACGTCGTTGATAAGCCGAACTTTACCGCCCCCTGCGGACCTCATCCTCGCTGTGACATTGCTGAGTGTTTATGCACTTGGTATAAAGAATCGAAACTGAGGTGTTTAGAAGGAAATATGATTCATTACAATTTTAAATCATGGCCTCGCGGATAAAATGGCCCTGACGATCCAGGAGGAATTCGCTCCTTCCGGATCGTCATGGTCCAACGGGCTAGATTTATCGGAAATCTTTTTCCCTTCTACGGGGTGGCCAGGAGGGCTGCAAGAAATCGGACAACAGGTGCTTCGGCGTCTGGTTCACGTCATTTGGAGCCCCATCCGGCGCGGGCCTACAGGAAAAGAGCAGGACTATCGATACCCGAGGAAGGCCAGACGCTCGCGCCAGGCCTCTTCGTCGGCGGGGGTAAAATCGCAGGGCGTACACTCAGCTGCCTGGGGAATGCGCCGCTGCCGCTCGAGCCAATCGATTATGCCGCACACGCTCTCGTCGACGCTCTGCCGGTCGGTATGGACGTGGATATCCGGCGCAGCGGGCGCTTCGTACGGATCGCTGACACCGGTGAAATGGGGAATCTCCCCGGCCAGGGCTCGCTTGTACAGCCCCTTGGCGTCGCGCTGGATGACGGTCTCCAGCGAGGAGTCGCAAAAGACCTCGACATAGTCGCCGATCAGCCGCCGGTTCACCTCGCGCGTCGCGGAATAGGGCGCTATGGCCGCGACGACGCTGACGACCTGATTCTTCGTCAGCAGATGGGATACGAAGCCGATGCGCTTGACGTTGATGTCGCGGTCCGCGCGCGTAAAACGCAAATCCTGACTGAAAATGGAGCGGATGATGTCGCCGTCGAGCAACTCAGCCCTGAGCCCGCGACGCCTGATCTCATAATATACCGCCTGCGACAAAGTCGTTTTGCCCGCTCCAGACAGCCCCGTGAACCAGAGAGTGAAACTCATGCGCTTGCTTCCTTTGCGTACGAAAAATACCTTGCTAGCCTGTGGCAAGAATAATGTCAAAGGAAATGCGCGGAACGCGGGGAGACAATGGCAAAAATGCCGCACAAACGTATATTTTTTGTTTTCGGTACGCAATCGCAAACTCATGGCTTTACCTTTTTCGCCCTCTTGACGATCATACTCCCAGCAATGGGGGAACGCCTGACGGGATATGTTTTTTTGCAAGGAGATCATAGAGTCCTTTCTGGTGCTAGATACGTAGCGAATACGAGAGCACGAGTTCGAAGCTCGACTCGCGACGTGCCGGATCTGCTTCAAAATGATTCCAGTTTTCTCTGAGTTCCTATGCACGAGTCTAAGCATGAGGCGTATGAGCTGCGCGGAATGTTGACAACGACGTATGATTCGCCCTACGCAACACCTAAAATATCCACCGCCACGGGATGGAAAGGATTTAAGAGCATGGCCAGGATTCTGTACGGCGTAATGGGCGATTCGCGCGGACACTTGAGCCGCTCCCTGTCAGTTGCGCAGGCCATGGAGCAGCACGAATTTCTGTTTCTCGGCGGAGGCGCGGTCCATGATCTCAAGGCATTGGGATATACGGTGGAAGATGTCCCCATGCTGGCCACGTACTACCGGAATACGCGGCTGGACCTGCCCGGCACCGTAGGCAACGCGTTGCGTATTCTGTGCCGTAAGCGTCATATTGTCGAACGAGTTACCCGAATCATCAAGGCCTTCGATCCGCACCTTATCATCACGGACTATGAATACTTTTTGCCCCAGGCAGCACGATCACTGGGGCTACCGTGCTACAGCGTAGACCATCAGCACGTGCTCACGAACTGCCTTTTCGAGCCCCCTTCGGGACAGTGGCTGAATCGCCAGATAACCTCGTTCCCTATCCGTCATCTCTACAGCGCGGCCGACAAGTTTCTGGTCAGCTCCTTCTATCAATTACCCCCGAAAGACCCGACCCGCACCGAGGTCTATCCGCCGGTCCTGCGCAGGCTGGTCAAACAGTTTCACCCACGTCGCGATGGACATGTATTGGTCTATACGAGCGGCGGGGCCTATGAATTGCTGCTTTCCTTCCTTGAACGTATCGACATGAAATTCATTATCTACGGATTCGGTGATCGGCCACCTCGACGAAACCTGGTGTTCAAAAAGCATTCCGAACAGGGATTTCTGGAAGACCTGGTCGGGTGTCTGTATGTCATATCGAATGGTGGACATTCGCTTATCAGCGAGTCATTGTATTATGGCAAGCCAGTAATCTGTTTTCCGATTCATTTCCTTTATGAGCAATATTTAAATGGCTATTTCTTAGAAGAATACGGGTATGGGAAGTTGTGTATGGACATGAAAACCGGGCATAGCGTTATCGAGAGGATGGGAAGCGAAGTTGACAGCTTTCATAAGCGCATCAAAAATCTGAGTTTCTGGGGGAATGATCTTATTGCCGCCCGTCTGGAAGCGCTGATGGCTGCCCCACGTGAATGACGAGCGCATCGGAGATGCAGGAGGAACGATGGACAAGGAACGATTGTTACAGTCGGCCCGTGGGCTACGCCAGCCGTCCGAGGCAGCGGCCGAGGAGTATGGGGCCAAGTGGAAGGAATTGGCCGGCAAGGTAACGAAAATGCTGGTCGAACGCGAGGATATAGACCGCCTTATCGGGCCGGGAAACACGGCGATGATGGTGGATAACCACAAGAATCATGGCCGGTTCATGGAATCCCTGTTTCTTTCCTATTCGCCGGCACGGTTTATCGAAACGATCCTGTGGGTCTTTAGGGCATACGGAGCCCATGGGTTCCGGCTGACCTACTGGCCGGCTCAACTCAATGCATGGCTCGAGGTCATGCACGAGGGGCTGACCAGGGAAACCTATCTGCAACTCGCCCCATTTTACGAGTGGATGCTGGTGGAGCAACCCGCGTTTGCCGCTTTGAGCGAGTTCGAACCCTCGGCTTGGGAAACGCAGGCCCATCAGGCTGGATCGCCGACGACGTGAGCGCAGCCTTCCTCATTTTCTTTACAATTTCAGATCGGGTCAGGTTGAGCGGTGTCGTAGCCTGAGCCCCCTGTATATACTCATGTTTGCCGGGACCGGTTGTACCCACCCCCGGCAAAGCCGGGGGCTCGAATCTGTGAGCCGCTCAAAGCGGCTCTAAGAAACGCCTGAAGGCGGAATTTCAGTTGCCCGATTCGCTTGTCTTCTTGCTCTTGCTTGCGAATATACTCGCGAATCATCTTCTCCTCACGACCAACAGTTGAAACGAAATAACCACGTTCCCAGGAACTCTGAACAGCTAAGCCTCTAGCCCTATCCTGAATTCCCCTGGCTATGTGGATTGCGCTCTTTCCCTTCATAAAACCGACGACTTGAGCCACCGGGTATTTCGAGGGAATGGCAATGTACATATGCACATGGTCCTTGCGTAAGTGACCTTCAAGAATTTCACTTTCTCGTTGTATCGCCAGCTTATGGAAGAAATCCCAAAAATATGTCCGGATATTTCCGAACCGGGGCAGCTTATGGAGTGCTCAGGGACAGGAGACGGGCACGTAAACCGTTGAGGAGCCGTCCACAATCTTTTCGTAACATTTTTTGTCCACACGATAAACAGTTGATTGAGCGGATTCCGCCGCGATGTAGGCGGTCGCCGGGAGCACGGAGAGAAACACCCCGGCAGCGACACCGGCGGCAAAACCACCGGGATATGAACGGTAGTAGTTCCAGCCAGGCGTTACGTACGCCGGGCGGTAGCCAGGGGTATTGATGGTGACGTCACCCCGCTCGATGTTCGTGGTGTTGCCGGAATTGATGTTGACATCGCCCTGACGCACGCTTGTGGCGCGATTGCCTGATTTGACGTTTCCGCTGCCTTGCGTTCGCGTGTCCCTCGTTTGATACGTAGGGTTCGTGGGTTGCGCAGGGGGGCGCTGTCGAACCTGCTCCGGCTGCACTACACCACGCTCACCCGCTCCGCGACCCGCCCCGGCACGCTCGCCGACGCCCCCCCTGAATGCGAGCGCTTCACCTGAAAGGCCGAGGCAAAACAGGCACAGCATCGTCAGGGTGAGCCAGGACCAAGACCTGGAGGCATGGGCCGATGTGATCCCAAAATACGTTTTCATACGGGTTCCCCCTGCTTCAGAGCGGTTGGCGTACGATGAAAGGCGGAGTCGCAAAGAGGCTGGATATGAATGCCGGCCGCTGGCGACGATATTAACTCAGGCGGAAGCACTCGCCAGAGCCTTGGCCATGGCCAGGGCGACCTTGTTTTTCAGTTCAGCGAGATCCACTGATTTAACGACGTAATAATCCGCGGCAATGGATTTGAGATCATGCTGAAAGCTGTCGTAGGCGGTACTGAGAATAACCGGGAGTTGTTGATCCTTGCTGCGAATTTCCTGTAGCAGGTCGAGTCCGGAACGGTTACCCCCGAGTTTGATGTCCAGAACGACTACATGGGGTTTTTCCCGGGCGATGACGTCGAGGATGCTTTCCAGGCCATCGGAGGTGGCCAGGACATACCCCTCATTGGCCAGTTCCTCCTGGTATAACAGACGGATATGTTTTTCGTCGTCAACGACGAGCACTCGTTTTTCGATATTATCACTCATCTCGCGTCTCCATCGGATGCAGAAAAGTCAACATGACATTCACCGGTCGGATGATCTGGCAACAGCACCCCAGATTGGTTGTCAATGCGTTGCCTTGCTTCATTCTCTAGTCCATACCCCGCCACTTGACAAGTTTTTTCTCTTGAGCATCCCGAACAGTTGTGTTTCAAGCAACGTGTCCGGTCGGACAATCCCGCCCCCCCCTTGGCTGATCTCCCCCGGCATTCATGTTTGCATCATTGGACCTACTCCGAATCTCAGGCTTTCAGGGGTTTTCTTGCAACAACGAGCGAAACGGGCTATGCAAACAGCCGGCGCCGCGATGCCAGGCTCCTCACGACCGGCGCGCGGATTCACACCTTTGCAGCCAAGACGGGGTGTATTTCGTATGAAAACGTCCGGTATTGTCTCTCTACTTCTGGCATGTTGCCTGTCCATCGTCTGTCTGGGGCCCGTCAGGGTCGCCGCAGCCCCCGAGGGCGAGGGCAAGCTCTACATCAAAACCAATGTCGAAAACGCCACAATTCGTGTGCTCAATGTCTTGACGCCATTTCATCAGGGTATTGCGCTCGAGCCTGGAACCTACGTCGTGCAGGTTGCCGGCAAGGGGTATCTGCCGCAGACCAGACGGGTTCTGGTGGACGAGGGGCAGGATACTGTCCTCAAAG
>CAZGAH010000010.1:50561-58586 GCA_964523295.1 uncultured Desulfovibrionaceae bacterium
ATCTTGTAGAAATCTAAGGCTCTGGGTTCCCAGATTGCCCTTGGTGAGTAGGTATCTTCGCTGACATGTGGAAACGTTGCCAGCTTTTCAGATCATAGCACGGCATGTATCCTGTGTCAAAAAACGCGAAGACGGTGTGGGCAGGCTCGACTCGGTCACAGAATCTGGTTTTTGCCGAGCTTGAGCGCGACCCCCAGTACACGGGCGAGGGTGAAGAGCAGCCAAAACCGGAAGATAAAGCTACGGGCAGCGGCAAGGAGCGGCTGTTCGTTACGGTAGAGCCCGCGGATGCGCTGGTCAGGGTCATCAACATCGGACCGCAGTTCAAGCAGGGAATGGAGCTCGGCTCCGGCCACTACGTGATCCAGGTCAAACGATCTGGCTATGAAATCGAACTGCGCGAGGTGGATATCACGCCGGGTAAGGACCTGACCGTATCCATCACCATGCGCCCGAAGGGCGGGCAGGCGTCGCCTCCGTCCCCGGCGCAACCACAGGACCCGGCCCAGCCGCAGCCGTCCGAGACCGGGCCCACCGCTGCTACCGACCCGACAGCCATGGCCCCGCAACCGACAGACACCGCCACACCGTCGGCAGCGGCGCCCGAGCCGCCGGTAACGACGCCACCTGCGCCCGTAGCCGATAATATCCCCGAGCCTCCGGTGACCGAAAGCGTGAAGGTCGTTCAGGGGCGGAAATTCTCCCGGCTCTTCGTACGCACGGTACCCGAGGAAGCCATGGTCCGCGTCCTCAATATCAGACCGAAATTTACGCAAGGCGTTGACCTCAAGCCCGGGCCCTTTGACGTGGAAGTCAGCAATAGCGGATATCGGATGCGGGTCATCAAGGTACATCTCGGGCCTGGCGAGGACAAAGAGGTTACCATCGCCCTGGTTCCGATTTCCGCCCTGCCAGCTCCGGCCGTGCCATCGCCGGCTGACACCATCCCGGTGCCTCCGGCAGCGGTCACACCAGTCCCGGCGGCACCGTCCGATACAACGCCTCCCTCGCCTGTCGCCCACCCTCAGGCCAGGATACCGGGCGCCGATCCGACCGTCCCGACGCCGGCGGAGCCTGATGCCGGGCGGCTGTACGTCAAGACCGATCTGGAGGACGCCACCATACGCCTTCTCAACAGCGAGCAGGAATTTCGCCAGGGAATCGAACTCAAGCCCGGGCTGTACGTCATTGAAGTGCGCAAGCGCGGGCTTCCGACTCGACTGACCCTCGCCCGCGTCGTTTCGGGAAAGGAAAAAACCGTCGAGCTGGTCCAGCCTGGCTGGCAGCCCGATTCCGAAACCTCGCAGCAGGCCGCCCCGATCGCGCCCGCTCCTCAGCCCGCGCAAGAGCCCGCGACGCCCGAACCGGCGCCGGCGCCGCCACGGCCGCGTCTCTCGATCCACACCGACCCCGCTGACGCCGTAATCCACATCGCCGGGTTGTCCCTGGAGTTCCAGCAGGGGATGGAGCTTGATCCCGGACGCTATGAAATCGAAATCAGCAAACCTGGCTACAAGACCTGGAAAGGCGCCATAGAGCTTGCTCCGGGTAAAGAGCCTTCCCTGGACATCACTCTGGCCGAAGAGAGTCCGCCGCCTGCCGCTGCGCCCGTTGTTGCCACCCCGGCAGCCCAGGCCCCGGCATCACTGACGCCACCTCCGGCCCCCGCGCCCCCAAAGAAAGCGCCCGAGATCGCCGGCATGACCGCGCAACAGGAAGAACTCAACGCCCTGCTCGATCAGGCCTTGGAACTCGAGCGCAACCGCGAGTTCACCAAGGCGCTGGAACTCATCGATCAGGTCTTGCAGCGCAATCCTGACAGCGCGCGCGGCTACAAGGCGCGTGGAGACAATTTTCACGCCATGCGCAAGTACGAGGAGGCGCTTCAGAACTATAACCGGGCCATCGAACTGGACCCCGGATACGAAAACGCCTACGCCGAGCGCGGCGCCATTTACGTTGAAATGAAGGACATCGAGTCCGCCTGCTACGACTTCTGGAAGGCTTGCGCGCTCGGGAAGTGTAAAGAAATTGGCGTGGCGAAGCAGAAGGGCCTTTGCCGCTAGAGCATCAAAACTCGACTTTTGGAACAGCCCGTTACGCTGTAACCATATTTTATCTTTGACAATTTATTGAAATAAACCGAAATTGTGCATAGCGCCAGAGGCTTTTGCTTTGGCACCGCCATTGTAAATGGCTGGTATTACCTCTTTTGTTGCTTCAGGTCAGCAAGCACGAGTTCGACTGTGCGTTTGATTGCCTTGACATTGGTTACGACACGTATTTCCTCGCAGCAAGCATGAAAGAGTCGGTCAGGTGTTCGTGTGTCTTGCTGCTGACGCTGCTCAAGTGCAAAAAAATGTATCGCAGGAGCACGATAGATGTGTGTACGACGAGAGAATCAAAATCTGCAAGTGATTGCGAAGAAATACGTTACCGTGCAGTGGTTTTGAAGAAGCTGGCATGACAGCAGGATTCAGCCGCGTGAGCGAAAGTTGTTATTCGCAGAACTACGAACCAAAACGCCTATATTTATCTAATCTATATAGTGATGGCATAAAATATTGAGCCGCGCAACGCTGCCTGAAAAATTGAGAAAGAATGAAAGAAGCATTCAGTCCCATGTAATCTTGTCGCGAGGGAACTCATATCATCCCTTGAGCACTTTCGAACATTAAAAGAACCATGGTGTGGTCACGGTGACACTTATCGGAGCTACCAGCTCGCGGATTGAAAACCGCGGCGCCGTCATCGATCACCAAGCGGCACGTCGCGCCATCCTCAGAGCAACTTAAGCCGCAGCATTGGCGATGCCGAGTTGCAGGCAAAAGCAGATAAAATGTCCCTGACGGACAAAAGCCGACTCCTTGACAATGCCTCAACCCATGGGCACAAGAGAAACAAATGCGGTATACATCATCCTGCCCCGCGCGGCCTGTATTGTCCGCATGAAGCAGACCAGCATTTTCAATCGAAATCTCACCATGTCCGGCGCCGAAACACACGCAGTCTTCGCGGGTTCCACGCGTAACGACCGATTGTTCATCATCCTGGTCGTTGCCGTAATTCTGCTGACCTACGCCCTGCTGCAGCAGCGGTATATGCCTGACAACTCCGACGACGCCTGGACGACCTCATATGCCTACAACTATTTCATGCGAGGTCAGCGCGAAGACGTCACCTTCGGCTCCCTGGGCGGGGGCGTCAGTCTGTTCGGCTTTCTCTACGCCGGGCTGCAATACGCCGTGCTGGAGACCTTCGGCTGGACGCGTAGCAACGCCATACTGCTGTCAACCGTTCTGCTTTTTCTTTCCACACCTGTATGGTGGAATATCGCCAAGGACTATGGCCTGGGGCGGAAGGCCAGGCTGGCCCTCTGTCTGACCCTGCCCCTCTGGGAGCCTTTTTTCCGCATCGGCAATACCGCCCGCCCCGACGCCTTCTGCTTTTTATTGATATCCTGCGCCCTGCTGGCCGCGCATCGACGGCGCTTTTTCGCAGCCGGCCTGCTGTCCATGCTGGCCGTCGAAACCCACCAGATGGGCATCCTGGCCCTGCTCTACACGCTCTCCATCGCCCTTGTCGATTTCTGGCGGCAGCATCGCTCCGGCCAGAGCATCCGCCCCCAGGTGCTCGGCCTGCTCCTTGGCTGGACAGTGGGCTGCGGCCTGTACATCGCCCTGCACTGGCCGGCCCTGACAAACGCTTTTGGAGTAATTGCCCAGCGGTCGGTCTGGGATGGTCATTTTTTCTGGAACTACTTTTTCATGACGAACACCCATCGCCACCTCCCCGAATTGATTGCACTGGGTGTGGCAATTTGTATTTCTTTGCGTTATCGCCTTTATCGCAACATCCCGGAACCGTATGTATTCTTTCTCGTGACATTGGTCATCGGCTACCTTACTCCACGGTCAAATTTTTATTATGCAGTATATTCATATGTCTGGGTTTTAATTATTTTAATTATTTGCGCTGAGAAGCTCAATAAGGAGCTGTGCTTTATATTTTTGAGTATATTTTTTTTATTGCCGCAATATGGATTCATAAGATTTCGGCACAATGATTTTGATATGAACCAGTACGTATATAGCCTAAAAACAGCAATCCCCCCGACGCAGTTGCCCCTGGTCGGCTCGTTTAATGATTGGTTTGCGCTATATGAACTAGATTTCACAGGCATGTATAATATTAAGAAGGTTGAAGAACTCATTAATGGGAGAATTCCTTTTATTGTAATTATTCAAGATAATATTCCCAACTACACACTAGACTATATTAAAAAAAATCATGGAACATTTCATGAGCTTGGAGATATTTTCGCTTCAAATTGCACACTCCATGCATACCTTATGTGTGGAAAGCATGTTTCAGATATGGTCTGCAAGCAGCAGGCGCAGACGCGGACCCTTATAAATATTCGAAGCAACAAATGACGCAATTCGATGGAGCAATGAGCAGAGCCGTTGTCGTTTAACGTTTAAGACTTCAAAAATATAACTATGATTAATAACTTGTTTCAAGATCGGAATAATAATTTCAAAGCACGAACAGCGTGCATCTTTGCTTGCGCGTTGTATCTGGCTCTAACATTAATTTATTTTTATTTTGGTTATCTTGGTAATTTTACAAAACGAATAACAGCATTCGATAGCGCTTATTATTATATGTATCTCCCCTCTTTGGTGATGGACACCGATCTCGATTTTTCAAACCAGATAGACCGGTTAATCTACCCTGGTTATGCCGGGCAAACCCTCTCAGCGACAGGACTGCCGGATAATAATATGGCCGTCGGATCCGCATTCCTCTGGCTGCCGTTCTTCATGCTCGCGCACGGTGTTACGCTAGTGGCCGAAGCCATGGGCTCGTCATTGGCGGCTGACGGATATTCGGATTGGTACCAGGGGTTGGTGTATGCAGGCAATTCACTTTACGTTGCGGCAGGGCTCGGTTTGCTCCTCTGCGTCCTGGTCCGGTTCACGGACCGTCGATCCGCCATGATTGCCGGGCTGACGACGCTGCTGACCACTCAGCTGAGCTATTATATCTGGTCGCACTCGGCCATGGCGCATTCCGGGTCGTTTTTTGCCGTATGCGTGTTCCTGTATCTCTATACGACGCGCGGACTTGGCCTGGCGACCGTCCTGGCGGCAGCATTGATGTTCCTGGTCCGCTGGCAAGACGTCCTGTACGCATTGCCCCTGCTTTGGGATGCTGTCGCCGGCTTGCGCGGGCCAGCACGTACGGTCGGAAAGAGGCTGGCCGGCTATGCCGCCCTGGTCGGGGTTTTTCTCCTGGCCATATCGCCGCAGCTCGTTGTCTGGAAAATTCTTTTCGGTTCGTTTTTCTCCCCCCCGCCGCGGGTGCAGCGACTCGATCTGCTGGCGCCGCATCCGTTCGAAACGCTGTTCAACCTTTCGGACGGATTGCTGAGCTGGCATCCGGTCCTGGCGCTCGGATTCGCCGGGCTGATACTCTTCGCGCGTCGCAATCGGCCCTTGGCTGCCAGACTGCTTCTGGCGCTGCTGGTCCAGTTCTATTTCATTGCCTCGCTGCAATGGCACTCGGGGGGCTCTTTCGGGATGCGTTTTTTCGTCGGCGGGCTGCCGCTATTCGCCCTTGGCCTTGCCGTGCTCAGCAGCGAGGCCTGGAAGCGACGGTGGACAGCCATACTCCTTGGCAGCGTCCTTGTCCTCCTGACGCTCTTCAATCAGGCCTTTGTCTTCCAGTTCATGCATAATCTCGTGCCCCATGCGAACGCGCTGACGTACGAGCAGTATATTCCGGACAAATTTCATCTCCCGTCCATCTACGCGGCGGAGCAGCACTATCTTGCCGCCTACGATGCCATACAACGCCAGGACTATCTGGCCGGATACCATTCGGCCCGCCAAGCTTGCAGCCTTCATTCGGGCCAGGACAAGCACTGTCTTGCCGCTGCCCTACTGGCCCTGATCGTCGGTGACGACGTCAACAGTCGCACGCGTTTTTCCGCCTTGGCTGCGAAGAGACCGGAAGAACCCGTCTACGCGCAAGGGTTGGCCGTACTCATGGCCCGCTCTGGGGACAGCGCCGACGCCCTGGGGCTTCTTCAGGGGCGCGGCGATGAGACCTCCGTCGCGCTCGTAAGGGCAATGCAATCCGGCACAACATCGCTGGAGCCCTTTTTCATGTCTCAGGCTTTCGCCCTCTTGAACCGCTTGCAGTATTGACAAAGCCTTTTTCGATCGGGACGGAAAAGAAGGGGAGGAATGAGCGCCGGGCGGCCGCTACGCAACCGATTTCGACGCGGAATCAAACTGCCCAAGCTCGGTCTCGGGATCGCGCCACCAGCTCAGGTCGTTGAAGCGGACAGGAAGCGCCCTGCTCAGCGAGGGGAGCAACCTCGCCTCGACAAAGCGCCGGGCACGCTGACGCACGTGGGCGAAGGTGAAGTGGAGCACCTGGACGAACCAGAGCGCATGCGGTGTTTCCCGGACCTCAAGCGGCGTCATGTACTCGAAATCCTGCCCATGCAACGGATCGAGTCCCGCTGCCGCCAGTCGTGCGAACAGCCGGTCCAGTAGGGCGCGCTGCGGATGCTCCTGGGCGATATCGAGCAAAAAAGTGCAGTCGAGCTGGCCGGCCTCGTCGGCCTTCTCGCGGATGGAGATGAGCAGCAGCCCGCGCAGGGGCTCCGGCGTGTCCGGCAGCGTAAATGCCAGCTCGGAAAAAGCGAAAACATCTTCCTGCGCGCTGAATCGCTTCAATTCGCGTTCGAGATTCACTATGCGATGGGGCATGTACCACTCCTGAAAAAGGCGCAGACGAAAGGGGGGGCGGCCTGGGCACTTGCCCGGTCTTCGCTGCCATCGCAAAGACCGTCCGTCCCTGTACCTCGCCGAACCCGTGCCACCTGAATTCTTCACTAGATGAAAATGGGTTTGCCGGCAACCGCCATTGTTTACGCGGGCAGACAGAGCAGGAAAAAAAGGAGGCGTACGCGGGGCTCTCGCCCAGGGACAGATCAGAACTGAAAGTAGATGAAGGTTTGTTCCGTATTGACGCGCAAAAAGGTCAGCAGGAGAACCCACAAGGCCAGACGGGCGCCCTGGACCCAGGGGATTTGGAACAGGTGCCAACGGCTCGGGACGACCAGGCGCAATCCCCGGACGACGTGCACGGCGAGTACGAACAGGCAAAACAGGGAGAAGAACAGGTACGGCCCATGCGCGAGGAGTGCTAATCCGCCGGGCTTGCCGAACATCACGCCGATCATCCGGAACGCCGTGCTCAGGTCTGGCGATCGGAACAGGACGAAGGAGATTGTGAACGCGATAAAGGTCAGCGCGACCGCAAGCGCTGTCCCAAGGCGTCCGCGTAGCAGTGGTTCTTTCCCCGGAATGCGCAACAACGCGCGCAGCAGTTGTCGCCCGATCATGCATGACGCCAGAAAGACCCCCCAGCCCACGAAAGTCCACGATGCGCCGTGCCAGAGCCCCGAGAGGAACATGGTCACGAACAGGTTCGTCCCATGACGTAAGCCGCCCAGCCGGTTGCCGCCCAACGGGATATACACGTAATCCCTGAACCAGGTTGAAAGGCTGATATGCCAGCGCCGCCAGACATCATGCATGTTGCGCGCGAGAAAGGGGTAATTGAAGTTTTCCATCAGCCGGATGCCCAGCAGTCGGGCGGTGCCGATGGCGATGTCGGTGTATGCCGAAAAATCCAGATATATTTGCAGGGTAAAGGCTACGCTACCCAGCCAGGCTTCCGGGCTGGTCAGGGATTCGACCGGCCTGGCATAGATCGAGTCGACCAGCAGGGCCAGGCGGTCGGCAAAGATCAGCTTTTTCATCAATCCCCAGAGAATACGCTCGACGCCGGCCATGAAATCCGCCGGGGAGGGCAGATGACGCCTGGCCAGCTGGGGCAGGATGTTCTCCGGTCGTTCGATCGGTCCGGCCACCAGCTGCGGGAAAAAGCTTACGAACAGGGCAAAATCGCGAAATCGGGCACAGGGCGCGAGGCGTCGGCGAT
>CAZGAH010000010.1:58596-58956 GCA_964523295.1 uncultured Desulfovibrionaceae bacterium
TCGGCGATAGACATCGACCGTGTAGGACATGCTCTGAAAGGTGTAGAAGGAAATGCCTGCCGGAAGAATGATATCGAGCGGGGTGAACTGGACGTGGACGCCGCCGAGGTTGAGAAGCGTTCCGGCCTGAGCAGTCAAAAAATTCGCGTATTTGAAAAATCCTAACAGCCCAATGTTACTGCACACGCTCAGCAACAGCAGGCCCCGCCGGGCGCGCGGAGTTTCGACACGTTGCATGGCGTGGGAAATGGTGAAATCCAGCGTGGTGGTAAAGAGCAGCAGGAGGACGTAGTACCACTGGGCATAGCCGTAGAAAACGTACGAGCCAATGAGCAGTGCCCACAGGGCCGTACCCCAGGG
>CAZGAH010000010.1:58966-63550 GCA_964523295.1 uncultured Desulfovibrionaceae bacterium
GAGCAGGAAAAAAAGGGCGAAGACGTACGTCGGAAACAGCATCAGTACACCAGCCCGGCCTGGAGCAGTCTGTCCAACAGCAGCCGGGCGTATTGCCTGTGTCCCTGGGCGTCGAAATGACTGAACGTGTAGAAGCGTAGCGGATCGATGCTGTCGGTCAAATCCCAGACCGGAATCCCCGGATCGAGCAGTCGGCGTGCCGATTGCGCCGATTCGAGAATCGCCTGTCGCGAACCCGCATCCATGAGCGCCGGGCATAGGGGCATGAAGGCGAACAGCACCCTGGTCCTGTCCCGTCGTGAGAGCACGGCTGCCAGATGGGCAAAGAGCTGTTCATCGAGCGGTTGCGCCGCTATTCGCTGCTGGACAGGCTCGAAGCATCCGCTGCTTTCCTGCTGTTCCTCAAGCTGGGGGACTGGCTGAAACGGGACTTCTCCGCGTTCCGCACGCAACGAGGCGAGGCTCGGCGCGCTTTCGCCACGGCAGGGAGGCTCTTTCCAATAGGTTTCCTGACGAAATCCGCCCGTCCCGTAGAGCAGCGAAAAGTCCCAGTCACAATAGCGTTGCGCCGCATCCCAGAGCAGGCCCGCTACCCGCAACAGGGCACAGTGCCGAGTGAAAACGAAGCGTAGTCCCTCTTCCAGGGAAATAGTCGCGCGCACGTAGTCCCAGGGCAGCTGTGCCAGCACTCCGGGTTCACCGGCCAGCAGCGGGATGTCGAGGGCGCTGAACCCGATTCTGGAGGCACTGACTGATGACCCGTAGTTATTGGACATCGGCGCCAGGATGACCAGCTCCGGTCCGGTCTGAAGGGCCTTGGCGCAGAGGAGCATCTGGTCGTGTCCCAGGCCGCCCGGGGCCCCCCAGTTTTCCACGGTCCACCGCTGTTGTGCTCCCGTGCCGGACAGCTGATCGAGCAGGCGCTGCAACTCGGCGCTCACAACATCGTCAGGCCCGACTTCGCGCCCGTAGAGTTGGGAATTGCCGATAAGCACGATCCGCCTGGGGCCTGTGCCCGCCGTATTCGTATGTTCGGGCCAGCCGCGACGGAAAAAGGGGTTGCGCGCAGGCGAAGCGCCAGGCCCGGGTTCGACCATCGGCCACAGCCCACGGACAAGAAGCTCCGCCAAGGCCAGAAAAAGCAGACACCAGAGAAGGGGATGATTGCACAGACGCAGGTTCATGATCGAGAAGACGTCCTCTTCCAGCCCTTGAAGCGCCAAGACAGGAAATACGCAGAGCGAACAGCGAGGGAAGCATACTGAAGCGCAAACGCCAGCGTTTTTTTACGTCACGATGGGGAACGTGGTCAAGGGAGCGCTCGCACCTCGGTCAGAGCGCCCTCTGCGCGCTCTTGACTGTGCGGGGAGGGGCAGTGAACAGATTGAGCAGATAAACCTCTTAAGATAGCATCTTTTCAGCGATTGCGATATTGACCTTGAGCCCACCAGACGGGTATAGTCATAAAATTCAGATCAGCAGTTGGGGAGGCGCGGTGCCGGACATGGGGATTAAGCCTGTGCCCGGTCGTGCTCAATGGCAGCGTTGATTTTTTCGGAAGGATACGTCCCATGGAATGCAGACACGACGAGAGCGCGGATGATGCCCTGTTTCTCAACCGACAGCCGATCTTCGACCGGGACCAGCATCTCTGGGGATACGGTCTGGCTGCCCACGCCAATGATTTTGATCCTGACGACCAGGAGCGGCTGAGCGCGGCCTTTGCCTGGCTGGCGACCGACGGAATCAGTCAGGCCTTGCAGGGGGTCCCGGTAGATAGAAAAATAATGGTCAACGTTCCGCTCGGCAAGGTCGATATCGCAGCCGCGAAGCTGTTGCCCAAAGAGCGTTGCATTATCCGTGTCGTGCCGGTGACCTCGCCCGACCCCGGTTTCCTGGACGATTGCCGCCAGCTCAAGGAAACGGGGTACACGCTGGCCATGAGCCACGACATGTTCACCTCCGAGTACGTATCGATCCTGAGTCTGGCCGAGATCATGATCCTCGATGTTTCCGGGCTGCCGCCTCTGGACATTGCCCGACTGCGAAAGACCTTCAAGAAATTTCCCTGGAGCCTGATGGTGGAAAATCTTGGCGACTGGGAATCGTTTGAAGGAACGCGCTACCTGGGATTCAGCTTTTTTCATGGTCCCTTTTTCGGGAAACCCCGAATCGCCGCGGACAAGCAGGCCGGGCCGAGCGCGCTGGCCGGCTTGCAGCTGTTGCGCGCGCTCAATGCCCCGAATTGCGACATTCAGGAGTTGGGCGAGATAATATCCCGCGACCCGTCGCTGAGCTTTCGACTGCTTCGATATATCAATTCACCTGCGTTCTGCCTGAAGCAAAAAGTCCAGTCCATGGCGCACGCCATCTCCCTGCTCGGCCTGAAGGCCTTCAAGCAGTGGACGCACGTGGTGTTCATGGCCGGCATGGATCCCAGCGGAAAAGGCGAGGAACTGGCCTATCGCTCGCTGGCGAGGGCGAAATTTCTGGAACAGGCGAGCATGGCGGAGCCGAATCCTGCGTATTCGGGCGAAACGATGTTCATGGTCGGGATGTTTTCGCTGCTGGACGCCATGCTGGACAGGGAAATGGCCGAGATCGTGGCCGACATGCCGTTGGCCGGGGACATCAAGGCAGCCCTGTGCGGCGAGCAGAACGCTGTCGGACGCTGGCTCGAACTGGTCCGGGCCGTGGAAAACGGAGACTGGGCCGTTGCCCGGGAGGTGGTCGCCGCATGCAACATCCCGGCCGTAACCGCCGCGACCACGTACATGAAGGCTGCCTCCTGGGCCAGGGAGAGCATTCTCGCCGCGCGTTGACGACAGCGAGCCTGTCTTGTCAGGAGGCTTGGCCGCTTTCTCCGAAAAGGCCGCTCGCGATTGTTCCCAGGTTGTTCAGGGCCAGGTCGAGGTTCCAGTTTGCCCGCGAGCCGACGCGGTTGGAAACCGTGCGCACCTGCACGAACGGAATGCGCCGACATGCACAGGCATAGGCCAGGGCAAAGCCTTCCATGTTTTCCAGAAGGCACGCGTACTGCGCGGCAAGCCGTTCTGCCCGGGCAAGGGTCCCGGTGACGCCGGACACGGTGATGCTGACGACGTGGGGCAGCGACGCGGGCAGATGCAACCCCAGGCTTCGGGCCGCCGACTCCGGGCTCAGCTCCAGGCGATCCCATATCAGTGCCCCGTCGACGCGTCCCAGCGCAAGCCGTATGCCCTGCGGATCCACCCCGTCCTCGGTGCGCAATCCGTACTCGGGCCAGATTTCCTGTTTTACAGCGGCCGCACATCCGATTGGCAGGGAGGCGCAATCGAAGCTGCCGGCGACGCCGAGATTGAGCACGCCGGCAACGTCAGGCCTGCCGGCAAACAGCCGCTCCAGGGACAGCGCCGCGTTGATTACCCCTATGCCGGTCAGCAGCAGGCAGCAGGGTCGGCCGGCGAGTACCGCCTCCGACCAGGCGCCTTCCTCGGGGATGCGCGGTCGCGGCGCCCCGGTCGTGCGCCATGCGCCGAGCACGGCCTTCATCTCGCGGGCCGTAGCCGTACAGAGCGTCAGCGCGGGGGGAGAGGCAGCGGCTGTCATGGACGATCAGGCCGTTCGGGTCAGATTTTTTCGACCAGCCATCTGGCGGTGCCGGAATCGAGGGTTTCGCTGATCAAGCGTGCTTTGCGCAAACGCAACAAGGCCATGAAGCGACGGCGCTGCGCCTGATCCAGCTCAAGCGCCAGGCGTTGCCCGATGGTCAGGATTTCCAGCTGCGAACTCGCAGTCGCGAGCGCGCGTCATTGTTCGTCGGATCGGGCACGGGTCGCTTTCGGGCAATCAGTCACCAAGGTCATCCTCTACACTAGAGCCGCCAGTACTGAATCCCGGCGTCCTGCATCGCCGCCATGTCCAGAGCCCCTTTGACATCCAGCAACAGGGCTTTGGAGGGGTCTGTAAAGCGGCTCGAAAGGGTTTCTGACGACAGCGAGAGAAAAGCTTGATGCGGCACGGCCAGAATCAGGGCGTCGAGATTGATGAGGGCTTCGAGTGGCACGAGTTCGAGGCCGTACTCGTGGCGTGCCTCCTCGGCGTCGGCAATGGGGTCGTGCACCAGAACCTCGGCGTGGTAGTCCGTGAGTTCATGGATGATATCGATAACGCGCGTATTGCGCAGATCAGGGACATTTTCCTTGAAGGTCAGTCCCAGCACGGCCACTTTGGCACCGCGTACGCGGCAAGAATTTTTGATCATGTGCTTGATGGCCGTTTCAGCGACGTACTTGCCCATGTAGTCGTTGATGCGGCGTCCGGCCAGGATGACCTGGGGGTGAAAGCCCAGCGACTCGGCCTTGAACGTGAGGTAGTAGGGATCGACGCCGATACAGTGGCCGCCCACGAGTCCGGGACGAAAGGGGAGAAAGTTCCATTTTGTGCCTGCCGCAGCGAGCACCTCCAGCGTGTCGATGCCCATGCGGGCAAAAATCAGGGCGAGTTCGTTCATCAGGGCGATGTTCAAATCCCGCTGCGTGTTTTCGATCACCTTGGCCGCCTCGGCAACCTTGATGCTGGAGGCCAGGTGAATGCCCGCCTTGA
>CAZGAH010000010.1:63560-66917 GCA_964523295.1 uncultured Desulfovibrionaceae bacterium
CAGTTCGGTCGTTTCAGTATCCTGCCCGGCCACTACCTTGACGATGGTTTCCAGCGTGTGGTCCTTGTCGCCAGGATTGATCCGTTCGGGCGAATACCCGACCTTGAAGTCCACGCCGCAACGCAGGCCGGAGTGTTCTTCCAGAAGCGGTATGCAGATATCTTCGGTCAGTCCGGGATAGACCGTGGATTCGTACACGACCACCGTATGCTTGCGCAGATGCTTCCCGGCGATGACAGAGGCGCTGGTTACGCAGGAGAGGTCCGGGCGCCGGTGGATATCGATGGGCGTAGGCACGGCTACGATAATGACCCTGGCTTCGGACAACACCTGCGGATCGGAGGAAAAGGCAATATTCGCCTGCTGCAGCGCGTCGCTGGCAATCTCTCCGGTCCGGTCCTTGCCGGTGGAAAGCTCGGCAACCCGTTGTGCGGAGACATCGAAGCCGATGACAAGAAAATGCCGGCTCAAGGCCACGGCCAGGGGAAGTCCCACATACCCCAGCCCGAGCACTGCTACCGGCGCCTCTTTACGCAGTAATGATTCAAGAGCGATCATGAGTGTTCACCATGAAGTACCGCCGAGCGACTTCCGCGTCCTTGTTCTGGACAAGGGACAACGTTCAGGGTTATCGAAAGACTATGCATCTTGACTGGAATCTTTTATTGCTGGCTCTGGGTCTGGCATTCCTCATCGAAGGAATGCCGTATTTCCTGTTTGCCGAACGGATGCCCCGCATATTGCGTGCTCTGTCCGAACGATCACCTCGCGTGCTGCGAGGGCTTGGTCTGATGGCGATTGTGGTCGGTCTGGCGATTCTGTTGCTCGCCAGGCAGCTGGGTGTGACCAACGACTGATCCACCACAGCCCGGCCCCTTCCGAAACGTACATATCGCTCGGCTCCTTTCGCCGTTCAGGGCGCAATCTCAGGCTGTGCGGGCTTATGCGCCGCGTGGAGATAAACGATGCCTGACAACATCGCCCGGTACGTTACTTCCGCATAGCCGCAATCATTCAGTTCTCTTTCCAGGGCGGCTGCATCGGGAAAGGCCAGTATCGTTTCCGCGAGGTAGCGATACGCCCTGTCATCGCCAGAGACCATCCGCCCTACACCAGGAAGAATTTTTCGTAAATAAAAATTATATACCCCGCCCCAGATGCGTTCACGACCGGTACCGAATTCAAGGATGCACAACCTTCCACCCGGGCGTAAGACCCGGAAGATTTCGGAAAAGGCGGTCTGGCGAGGGATAATGTTGCGAATGCCGAAGGCAATGGTCACGCAATCCACGCTCGCGTCCGCCACAGGCAGCCGTCGGCCGTCCGCCAGAGCCACGCTGATCGCCTGTGCCCTGTGACCGTGCAGCTTGCGTCTTCCTCGCTGAAGCATCGGCAGGGAAAAATCCAGCGCCAGCACTTTCATCGAGGGATGTTGCCGCACGATTTCGCAGGCAACGTCGAGCGTTCCTGCGGCCAGATCGAGCACCCGGCCGCTCGATCCGGGCCTGACCAGCCGCACCAGGCAGCGCCGCCAGTAGATATCCAGACCGAGGCTGAGCAGGTGATTCAAAAAATCGTACCACCCGGCGATACGATCGAACATGCGTGAAACGTGCCGGGCTTGCTCGTCGGAGCCGGACTTCAGCACAGGCTGCGGCATCCGGCCTATCCTCCGCTCTCGGTCCTGTCGCCGCGGACGTCGCAGCCCGAGGCCGTTTCTCCAGCTCCCTCAGTCCCGGAAGCGGAAATCGTCCGCAGTATCTCCCGATACACCACAGGGAAGACTTCAGGAAAGTTGGCGGGAGAAACCCGGCCGGCCTCGATGAACTTGACCACGATTTCCTTGGCGGTCTGCAAGGCCAGTTGCTTCAGCTTGTCCACGTTGTCGTCTCATTCCTTAAGCGGGTGAAAGAAAAAAAACCGCCCGGATCGGGAAATGGCCTTGACCTGTCAGCAAGACGCATCCGGGCGGAAAAAAAGAGAAACCTCGCGGCCCCTCCCCTTTTGTACCACGTACCATAGAGTCGAGGCAGGGTCGAGCGCTGCCTGCGGGGGGGGCAGTGGCGGCTGAAGCCGTACCATCGTTCCCGCGGCCCTGAACAACCGGCAGCCCACCGACCGGCTGTCCCTGACGGCTCCTGTTCCTGCCTATTCCATTTCCTGGGCCAAGGCAGCGATTTCCTGCCTGATGATGCGGGCAGCGGCCTCAGGGACCGTCTTCTCTATCAGTTCTAAGAGTTCCTGGCGAAGCGCTGTCAACGACGCAGCAAACTCCTCACGTAGAGGCTGCTGTTGCTCAGAGAATCCTCTCAAGGCCTCAGACACGGCCTGCTCGACGTCCTGCCGCAGGCGGGAGGAAATTGATGCGAAAAGTTGCCCGTCCGGAGCGAACGCCTGATCAAGACGCTCTTCGAGCTGGCCCGGGGTAAGTCGTGTTTGCGACTGAGCAGCCTCTCGTTCGTCCAGAGTCTGCTGCAAGCCGACTGCGGCGGTTGCGGCGTACGCCGCGAGACGGGCCTCCAGCGTTGCCTCCTGGGCAGTCTGCAGATCTGTCCGCTGTCGCGCGAGCTGCTCATCCAGACGGGCGTCCCATTGTGGATGCAATCGCTCGGCGAGCCGCCTTTCCAGACGCTCGGCAAGCTTTTCTTCCAGGCGCTCGGCGAGCAGCTCTTCGGACTGTTCGGCAGGCGCGTCCACGGCCTCTAAGGGCTCTGCCGCAACCTGTTCCAACGCGGCCAGCCGGGCTTCCAGTTCGGCAACACGCAAGGCAAGATCCCGAACGGTCTGGGCATCGACGCCGCCCGCACTCTCCGTAAAAGTTTCAGGCTCGGGCCGAATGGCCTGAACATCGGCAACCGATCCGGAAAGGGATGCTTCATGTGCGCCCGCAATGGCCGCCTTGCTCACGGCATCGAGGTCAATGGCCTCCCGATCGAGTGCAACATCACTCTGGTCCGATTCGTCGAGGACGCGGCTCAGATCATCCATGGAGCCGAGCAGATCGTCCAGATTGTCCAGACCTTCGTCCCCCATATCCGGCGGGAGGTCAGGAAGGTCTGAAACGGGGGGCGGACTGGCTGCGTCAGTCACCTCTTGATCGGCCAACAGGGCGTCGAGATCGTCCAGTTCGGTTTCGGAAAGCTCTGCGCTGTCTTCCTCGACAGGGGTGTCTGTGGTTTTTGCTGCCTGCTCTTCCACCTCCGGAAGGTCGAGATCATCAATGAGCTTGTCCAGGCCGGCAAGGTCCAGATCGTCTTCCTCGACAGCCGGCCGAGGCACGGCTGCCCGGGCGTCCTTTTTGGCCGATGTCGGCTGCGTGCCTTCGTCAAGGGCATCGAGGTCGAAATCGTCGCCCAG
>CAZGAH010000010.1:66927-79451 GCA_964523295.1 uncultured Desulfovibrionaceae bacterium
AGGCCCATGTCCGCGCCGGCCCCTTGAAACAGACTCTCGACATCGTCCTGTGAGAGCACGTCATCCGCTGCGGGTGCGGTTTTTTTCGCTGTCCCGGAACTTTCGAAATCCTTGAACAGGTCCTCGACGTCGTCTTGCGATACCGTGGCGGTTGGCGCGCGACGCTCTGCCGTCGCTGCAGGCGCGGTTTTTTTCGCCGTCCCCGTACTTTCGAAATCCTTGAACAGGTCCTCGACGTCGTCTTGTGATACCGTGGCGGATGGCGCACGACGCTCTTCCGTGAACTCAAGGTCCATCATGTCCATGGCGTCGACGGTGTCTGACTTCTTGCCTGCCGGCATGGGTTTTGACGGCAATTCGTCCAGATCATCGCTGTCGACTTCGCTGGTCATGCCCTTGAAGGCGGCATCGAAATCCAGCTCGTCCAGATCGTCCGGCTCGGAAGCCTTTCCTGGAGAACGGTCCGGACCTGAGGGCTTGCCTGCCGGAAGGTCCTCGAGCCCGTCGAGGACGCCCGAATCGTCGCTGTCGACTTCGCTGGTCATGCCCTTGAAGGCGGTGTCGAAATCCAGGTCGTCCAAGTCGTCAGGCTCAGCGGATTTGGCCGCTGGTCGAGCCTTGCCAGCCGGTCGGGAAGGTTCCTCATCCAGGGAGTCGAAGTCGATGGAACTCTCCATGTCCTTGAGCGCTGCTTCGAAATCAAGCTCCTCTTCCTGCGGGGCAGCTGGCCTGCCCTTGGAGGCTGGCTTGGGAGCCGACTCCTCGTCGGAGAATAAATCAGCAAGTTCGTTTTCGAAATTCAGAGCATCATCGCTGTCCCCGGGGCTGATGTCGGACAGGGCATCCGCGTGGGCCTGTGAACCTGCTTTTCCTTTTTCGATGATGTCTGTCAGCTCAAAGACATCATCATCCGCCATGGGGCCGGGGGCTGACTTGGGGGACATGCTCCACCTTCGGGGCTGGCAACGCGGGGATTCCACGCCGCAGTTCAGAATCTTTTCATCCTTTCGGCAACCGCCGCGCCTGAAAAACGAGCGAAAAGTCTGGATACGCCAGTGAGTACGGACGCCACCCTCGCCCGGACTGACCATTGACGATAATTCCGTCGCAATTTCTTGTAATCCCATATGGCTCGAAAGGGCAAGCAGAAACGCAGCCTCGGCACGACCGTTTTACATCAAGCGCTATGCCAATTCCGATGTCAGGTAAAACAAAGCGGAAGCGCCGCTTGAAGGTAACGTAAGGAGCATGAAACAGGTGACGCCCAATGCCTCTGTTTAGCGATAAACTTGTCTTACAAAAATGCATTTAATGTTTATAGCAGGCTCGCTTGGTGCCGAGAGTGTGCTCAAAATCATATAATCGCAAATCATATATTTTTTAGATTGCTTGCTGTTTTTGATTTGACATGTTTAGCGCTATTAAAATCAAGAGAAATGATGTAAATTCGAACAGCGTATGACGGCTGAGGATAGTGTGCAATCGGGACTCTAAACGGATGGCCTGGTCGAGGGCGAACGCGGCTGTAGTGGGTCCGAAGCCTGTCTTGCCCATTAACCCTTTTTGGGGTATACTGATTTGATAATCCCATGAAATACCTTTCTGCCGGATCCGGGACATCCGGCAGTGGTACAGCTCAGGCGCGGACTTGACGTGCGGGGGCAAACGTCTTGCGAGGTGCGGAGGTATGGCAACAACAATCCTGGGAGTCGGTGGCTACGGGGCTTCCGGCCAGTCGGGCGAGGTGCTGAAAACCTTTGCCCTGGGCTCCTGCGTGGCCGTTCTGGCCTATGATCCGGGCGCCAAGGTGGCCGGAATGGTACACATCGCCCTGCCGTCGTCGGCGACGAACAAAAATCGGGCCGACGTTTTGCCCGGTTATTTTGCCGATCGGGGCGTACCGGCTCTACTCGAGGCCATGGCCAGACTGCGTGGCACGTCCGACGCCAGGGGACTGGTCATCAAAATCGCCGGCGGCGCGAATGTCATGCGCACCGGAAACGTTTTCGACATCGGCCAGCGCAACATCAAGGCCGTGAAAACTGAACTCCGGCAACACGGACTGGCGCCGGTCGCGGCCGAAGTCGGCGGATCCATCAGCCGGACAGTTTCCATCGAAGTCGACACAGGTACAGTTATATTGAACTCCCCGGGCCGGGACGCCTGGAGCCTCTGATCCAGACACCAACATTTCCCCAACAGGCGGGCTGCAATGGACATCGTCAAAGACATCATCGCCAAAGTGAAGGTTATCCCCCCGCTCTCCTCCAGCTCCATGAAGCTGCTCGACCTGGTGAAGGACGACCGCTACAGCCTGCAGGACATCACCAGGGTCGTCCAATGCGACCCCGCCTTGACGGCCAACGTGCTCAAGGTCGTCAATGCCCCGGCCTTCGGTCTGGGGCACCAGATCAGTTCCCTGTCACGCGCGGTAACCTTTCTTGGTGATAAAACCGTCATCGGCATCGCCATCGCCACCTGCTCGCCAAAAATCTACGATCGCGCCCTCGAAGGCTATCAATCCGGCCGGGGAGAACTCTGGCTGCACAGCCTGCACACGGCCATTGCCGCGCGCGAGTTGTCAAAACGGGCCAAAAAACCGCTCAGCGCGGAGGCCGCCTTTACTGGCGGCATCCTGCACGACATCGGCAAGGCCGTCCTTTCCGACTATCTTCAGGACAAGGCCGGCGAACTCATCGACGTCGTCGAAGCCAATCAGGCGGATGGCTTTTCCGAGGCCGAACGCAGCAGCCTTGGCGTAGATCACACGCAAGTAGGGCTGGCCCTGGCCGAGCACTGGAATCTCCCCGAGCCCCTGCGAGAATGCATCCGCTTTCACCATACGCCGCGCCTGGCCGACGCCGACTTTCGGCCCCTCGTCTATTGTATCCATCTGGCTGACTCCGTAGCCATGCTCGGAGGCTCGGGCACAGGCGCCGACGCGCTGCTGTATCCGCTCGATGAGCTGTGGCCCGATTACTTCACCCTGGACGAGGCCGGACTGGAAGCGCTGATTCTCGCGGTCTCGATTGACTTTCTCAAGACCAAGGCCTCGCTGTTCACCACGAATTAGTTCACTTGCCGCGAGCAGCGCAGGGAAAGGCCCTGCGAATGCATCGCATTGTCCGAATTCACTTCGGGTGAGATATTAAGTCGCCATGACCGGAGGCACCCTAATCCATGAAACGTGATTATCTTCCTCTGATGCCCCCGGCCTGGAGGTCGGTTTTTCTTTGGTGCGGAAGAGCCCGTTTTTAAGTCTGACCCTGGGCCATGCGAGCACCCTGTATTGCTGCCCTGGCCTTAATTTCAGGCCAGGAGCGCGTCTGGTAGAGTTCGAGAACGCTGGCCCTATGCCGGGAGCTGAAGGAGATCGCCATGGACGTTCTGTATCCTCGATGCGCTGGGCTTGATGTGCATAAAGACGTAATCGTGGCATGTTTGCGAACTATTCAGGACGGCAAGCCATTCCATGACATCCGTTCTTTCTCCGCCATGACCTCGGGCCTGCTTGCATTGTCCGAATGGTTGAGCGCCAATGAATGCGAACACGTGGCTATGGAGGCCGCCGGCATTTATTGGAAGCCGGTTTGGCATGTACTTGAGTCGAGCTTCGAACTCGTTTTGGCCAACGCGGCGCACATCTGTAATGTCCCGGGACGAAAGAGCGATGTCAGTGACGCGGCTTGGATCTCGGACCTGCTGGCTCACGGCCTGATCCGGCCAAGCTTTGTTCCGCCTCAGCCTATTCAGGAACTGCGCGACCTGACACGTACTCGAAAGCAGTTGCGTCGTGAAATCGTGCAGCACACGCAGCGGCTGCAGCGGGTTCTGGAGGATGCCAACCTGAAGCTTGCTTCTGTCATTTCCGACATACTGGGACTAAGCGGTCGCGCAATGCTTCGGGCCATTATCGACGGCGAAAACGACCCGGTGAAGCTTGCCGAGCTTGCTCACCCGAGAATCCGCTGTTCGCGATGTGAATTGGTGGAATCGCTCCGTGGGCGGGTGACGCGTCATCACCGCTTTTTGCTCAGCCAGCATTTGCGGATAGTCGAGAGCCTGGAACAGACCATTGCGGAATTCGACGCACAGATAGAGGCCTGCCTCGTCCCTTTTTCCGAAGAGGTTGAGCGACTGATGACCATCCCTGGCGTCGGTCGATTAGCCTCCGAGGCTATCATCGCAGAAATTGGCGTCGACATGTCACGATTTGCGAAGGTTGGTAATCTGCTTTCGTGGGCTGGCATGTGTCCGCGTCAAGACGAGAGTGCGGGCAAGCGCAGGTCAGCCCGAATACGCAAGGGTGACGTCTGGCTCAAGCAGATACTCATTCAATGTGCCTGGGCGGCAGGAAGAAGCAAGGATACCTATCTGAGCGCTCAATTCCTGCGTATCAAGGGCCGCAGCGGACCCAAAAAGGCCGCAGTGGCGGTTGGCGCATCCATTTTGACAGCAGTGTATCATATACTTACCGCGGGGAAAGTATATAATGACCTTGGCGGGGATTACTTTCTCCGCCGTAACGAGGCACTGGCCGTAAAGCGTCTCACGCAACGGCTGACGTCTCTCGGCTACGAGGTCGAAATTCGTAAGGCGGCGTGAGGCAGACAGCCAGCACGACGTTTGTTTTTTGGCAGAAGCCGTCAACTTATTGCGAATGACTGAGGCTGATCGATCATTGCAGACCATTACACAGTAGAACCGAACGTACGGTTCGATGAAAGGACGCTGATACGCGGAGTCAGTTGCTGCAGATATGTAGTCGTCGCGTGCGACGAGGCGTCAATACAAGTCACAGGATGTCGAACGCGGGTCAGCGCTCTACTTTACACTGGAGACTATCGTGAACTCTAAAAAGATAATCCCTGTATCAATTGCCTTCTATCTAGCTGAGTTGCTTTTTGTGATCTTTTTTATTGGAGAAATTAATCTATTATCTGTCTATGCTCTTGGTTCCTTGCCAAAAATCCCAGTAGAATTTGGCCAACGTAGAGCTTTAGAAGCCGCCTATAATACTTTGAAAGCCCCTTCGATGAATGACAGGTTATATACGCTTGGAGGCTCTCCAGTGTATGATTTATTTGTGAATTACACTGCTCCGCATTATATTAAAAACAAACTGATCCGTCTTGACTTTCCCAACCAAAATCTCTTTGACATGTTACGACTCGCTAGCCTTTCTACTGGTCCCGGGTCTGTCGCTTTGTTTCTTCAAACTGCACAAGTTTATTATCGCGAATTTGAACATCAAGTTATCATTGGCTGGCTTAAAACAGGCAATGTACGAATTACCATGTTGGTTAGTCCAGATGCTGACTTTTTTTATGAAAATCGTAAACCCTGGGCACAACTTGCACAAAGCCAGTATGACTCTTTAAAACAATTCAAGAGTCTTAACCCCATTATCCATGTGTTCAACTGCCTTATCAACTATCCAATGCTGGAAACCGAAGAATTCTTATATGTTTTTTTAGGCCATTTAAAATGGAATATTAAGAACAGAAGAGGGCCATGGTGGACCCCAGAAGACACAAAACGACATATAGAAAATCATGTAAAAGATGTAAATATACACTTTCAGAATAGCAGATTAGGAAATTTGGAGTTAATTAAAAAAATTATTGACATTTATTTATCTAAAAATATTGAGGTTTTTATAGTTGAGCTTCCCACAGGAACCATTTATAATGCTGCGTTTTCCAATCTTCGTAAATCTTTTATTATGGACATGAATTCTCTTTCGTTGCGCCCCGGAGTCCACTTTATAGAATGGAAAGATGGCCCTGTTGATGATTCTTATTTTTACGATAGCTTGCATCTTAATTTGAACGGCTCTAAAATAATGAATCTGTGGCTTACAGAGACGTTGGGTAGCGTGCGTGAAAATTTCAGAACAGAATAGATCTTGTTTGAAGGTCAAGTACATTTCATATGCGAAGGAATGAACAGTTTGACTTTTGGACACCTCAACTACGCAGCAACAGCCTGTGTTCTTTGGCAAACTAGCGCTTTAATGCCGAAAAAATCCAAGGCTTGGCCGAGGATCGTCTCCATCGGTGTGCGGCAGACATTCTCTGGGAGCGGGCCAATCTGGCCCATCCGCGTCAAGGCCAGTTCCACGTTACATATAAGTCGACATGATCGGAGGCACCCTAATCCATGAAACGGGCTCCTCGACGTTCACTGTGGAATTATTCCTCATTGACTGCACTATTCCCTGCAAGGTATCCCTTCGCCTCCATTAGGAGGTAACTACCCGTGAATGCAAATGATCTGTTCACCCTTGGCCTCGGTCTCACAGCTCCATGGAAAGTTGTCAACCAAGTGCTCGATGTGAACAAGAAGCCCAGCGAGTTGCGCCTCGAGGTCGAGGCCGGAAGGGGGGCTCTCTATCCCTGCCCGGTCTGCGCCCAACTATGCAGGCCCATGATTTCAGTGAGTTCACGTGGCGACATCTCAACTTCTTCCAGCATCAATGCCTGATCACGGCCAAGATCCCGCGCGTCACCTGTCCGGATCACGGCGTTCGCCGCGTCGAAGTTCCCTGGGCTCGCCCCGGGAGCGGCTTTACCCTGCTTTTCGAGCAGGTTGTTATGCTTCTGGCTCGGGAAATGCCCGTCAACGCAGTCGTGAAATATGTGAACGTCACCGACAAACGAATCTGGCGAGTCGTGGATCACTACGTGTCCAAGGCCATGGGCCAGATCGATCTGAGCGGCCTGTGCGGCATCGGCCTTGACGAAACAGCGACCAAGCGAGGTCATCATTACGTCACCATCTTCGTGGACATGAACCGCGAGACGCGCCCGGTGATCTTCGCCACACCTGGCAAAGGCGAGGAATGTTTCACAGAATTCGCCAAGCACCTCAAGAAGCACGGAGGGAAACCCGAGAATGTGATCGAGGTGGTCTGCGACATGTCGCCGGCCTTCCTCTCCGCTGCCGAAGGAACGTTCAAATACGCCTCGGTCACCGTGGACCGTTCCATGTGGTCCAGATATTTACAAAAGCCATCGACGAAGTTCGTCGATTGGAGGCCAAGGAGGTGACTCTCCCCAAAGGCGTTCGCTGGGCCGTGCTCAAGGCGCTGGATACGCCCCGCACCGACAAGCAGGACGCTGCGCTTACGGAATTACAGGAGCGAGGCCTGGCTACAGCCACGGCCTTTCGGGTCCGGGAGTTGCTACGCTGGGTACGCGACGCGGACAGCCGTTCAGCTGCAAAGGGGCGAGTATCGCGGTTTTTCAACTTCGCCAAAGAACTCATCGGCGATTCGCAGCTGCTGGAGCCTGTCCGAAAGGCCCTGGGAACCTTTGAAAGCCATCTGGACCGTATCCTGCGGCGGTGGGAATCACTCCTGACCAACGCCCGCATGGAGGGCATGAACAGCCTCTTCCAGGCTGCGAGATCACGGGCCAGGGGATATCGAAATGTGGAAACGTTCATAACCGTTATCAACCTGATCGGGGCGCCCATCTCGGAGCTGCTGGCTAAGTGAGAATTCCACAGTGAACGTCGAAGAACAAAAAAAACGTACTCCGAATCTCAGGCTATGGGCAATGCCAAAAATATGAGTTGACGAAGGTAGCTCTGCTGGTGTATTTTAAAAAAAAGAGTAAAATTTTACGTATTTATAACAATCATTATTACATTTTCTGGCTACCTATATAAATTGGATGGCTTTGTTTACCCTGTTTTTTTTGCGAGAGAGGGCGATAGAATTTTTTATCAGCTTATCATGCTAAAATAAATGTTTGTGAATGAAGCGAACATGGGCAGCGCAAACAACGGCCCGCCCAAAATAACAACCCAAATAAATTGATGATTCAAGCTTATATTAATATCAAATAGCCTTGAATTTATCAAAAAAGAATCAGGTATACATATCTAACTTAAGAAAACATTAATACAATATAAGATTATTGATTTATGTTAATTAAATCTATATTATTTGTGTCTTTAACGATAAAACCTTAAAAATACACATACCATCATGCGCGTATTTGTTTTAGGGATTGCCGGGTCAATTCGATCATGCCCAAAAAGAATAGACTCGCTAGTGTCATCTATACATGCGTCTTCGTCACATAAAGACTTAGCGGATCGAATTTTGCAGCTATCCGCAACATTCTCTAATACAGACATCGCATTGGCATTTGCTTTGTTTACAGCAAAACAGAGGGGGGCACAAATCGATATTATTTCTCTTCGTAGTATTTTTAAACAGTCGAGTCGAAGCAACACAGACTTTAACCACCTCCAACTTGACGATTTCCAAGTTGCACGATTGATCAACACAGTCAAAAAGGCAGATGGAGTTATTTTTAGCACGCCTACATATTTTGGTGATCGCTCCAGTGTTGCTAATAAATTTTTCCAACTAGCAGACAGTTATGATCTTTTGAAAAACAAAGTATTCGGAGTTGTATCCGTGGGTGCAAAACGAAACGGAGGCCAAGAGACAACTTGCATTTATTGCATAGTAGACGCGCTGGCGCAGTCAGCCATTGCTGTTGGGAACGGACCTATCACCTCGCAGTATGGAGGTACAGTCGTTGCGGGTGACATCATGTCCGCTTTGGACGACGATTGGGGGCTGGAGAGGTGCAAAGAACTTGGCTCAAAGGTAGCCTATACAAGCGGCCTCATTTCTTTAGGACTACATGCAAGAACAGACATACACCTAGATATTTGTGTATTGATGACTATGGATACGCCAGACAAAAGATATAGCAAAGTTGTAAATGAATATTTTTCTTCTCTGAATAATTGTCATACTGTTGAGATAATTGACTTAATTGACTATCCTATCCAACGATGCTTGGCTTGCGACGTTTGTCCAAAGCTGGGGGAACCCGGAGAAGCTAATGAGTATCGTTGCATTATTCAAAATCCTGATGATTGTGTTGTTGCAATTTTTCCAAAGATGATAAAGGCAGATTTGATAATTGTTGCTGGGATCAACTCAACAAACGAACTTATTTATAGGTATCAATCTTTCATTGAACGAACTAGATGCATTAGACGAAATAATTACCAGCTTAGCAATACACCAGTTTCCTCCTTGCTTGTTAACGATTTGCGAGCCCATAAAAATTTACTACACACTTCAAAAGTAATAACTTCTTATATAAGACACAACACAATAATTTTATCGCCTATAAGCATTACTTTGCTTGAGAATACAGTAGTTCATCAAACAGATTTTTCAACGATACTAAACCAAGCCCAGATAGTTAAGATTGGCAGAAAAATGTCCATACCTTGTTCAACAAACTATGTTGCCGATGGATATAAAAACGCGTAAGTGCATAAAATTTCTATAAATAAAGTAATGAAGCAGAAGCTGAAGCCAATATTATACATAGCAATAGCATTTTGTCTATCCATTCTATATTGGCTATTAACACTCATTGTTCTGGGGAGTAATGTACAATTTAAATCTTTCAGGTATATGGGGTTTTGAATGCACTCAAAAGAAAATATAAAGCACCTTATTCGTAAAGAGGTCGAAACATTGGCGGGGAGAGCAGTTGAAGGAGATGATGAGGAATTTTTTAAAAATGGCATCCTTGACTCCTTAAATATTCTTCATATTATAATATTCATAGAATCAAAATTTAAAATCTCTATTGACCCTTTTAGTATAAATCTCGATTCGCTTGGAACTATTAATAGAGTGGCTGATTACATTGAATCCAAAATTTGAAACTGAGATGCAAAATTTACTGAGTCATTCTGATGGGCATTTACCTCTGATTTCCTATCAGCAAAAAGAATGGAGCCAAAGTGATTTTGTTCAGGAAGTGGAAAATGCAACGAATATTATTCAATTGCAAACCGATGCATGGGATAAAAACGACTTTGTCATGCTAAATGAAAAACATCCCGTTCGATTCTATTCTTATTTGCTTGCATTAATAATCACCCGAAATCGAGTAGTTGTTCCGAATCGTGATTTTTTTAATCAAACAGGGGCTCCTATTTATTTTGCGTCTAAAATCCTAACGCCTCAGAACGGAAAGCTTAGCGTAGACGACAATCCTCTTTTCCAACAAATCATCATTCCTTCCGGTAACATCATTGTATTTTCTTCTGGCAGCACAGGTGCTTGTAAGGGTATTGTGCATGATTTTCACAACTTTATTTTCAACGCCAAGAGTGTAATACAACTTCTCAATTTTAATCATCATGTAAATTTGACATGGTTGCCTCCGTACCTTGTCAGTTCTATATCACACTTCCTATGTCATTGGATGAGTAATTCTCATATTTTTTACGACGATTTCGAAAATCTTAATTCTTTGCATAACCTTGTCTCAGAAATTCCAAACCTTGGTGTAGTTGGATCTCCTGTGCATATAATTAATGCAGGGCATATACTGCCTGAAAATCATGCTCCGGCACAATTTTTTTCTTCTGGCGATTCTATTTCTACACATGCAGTAAAAAAAATTTTGGATAAATTTCCAAAAACAACATTCAATTTTGCATACGGACTTGCTGAAGTAGCAGGAAGATTCTTTATTAATTCTTTTTGTAATTCGACTGAATATACTTTAGATATCGGAAAAGCTATCAACAACTTTACTCCGATTGTTGATGACGACAGAATGCTGGTCAAAACACCTTACCTCTTTGACGGTTACATATTAAACGGAGAATTTCGACCTGCTTCCGAAATTCATGATACCGGTGATATTGTTAGCGTTAGAAACGGTAGAATCTATTTAATAGGTCGTTCCAATGATGAAATCAAGGTGCTTGGCAATAAACTTAACATAAAAAATCTTGAGACACGAATAAAAGACATTCTCGAGACTGATGATTTGGTTATTGTTGTTGCTAATAATTTAAATTTAGGAAATTTGATTGCACTTGTCATGCGCCCACGCGATAATCTTTCTCGACAACAAATCATCTGTGTTTTGCGCAGTTCCCTTGAAAAGTATGAAATTCCTCACCTATATTTTACTATAGACAATTTTCCTCTTACTCATACTTTGAAAATAGACAGAAATTGCATTTCTGCAGGTCTGAATAATTTAAACCAACTCTTATGATATTTATACAATACTGTATTTTAAATTTTTACTCTCTTTCCTTAAACAAACGCAACCATGGTCATGATGAATCACTTAATTGACTTTTTTAGCTTACATCAAGCGATTCCTTTTATATGCGCGATTAGCTTCGGAACTCTTTTTGTTTACTACATAGCTGTTCAAAAGGAGTTTGTCCGTCGAGTCTTCCTTTTTGTTTCTGGTATTGCAATTTTGGGTATACTGGACTATAGTTCATTAATTTTCCTCGTTATTGTTTCCGTATTTGCATTTTTGCTCTGCAAAAAAATTACTCACAAAAAAAAGCTATTTATTTTTCTTTTTTTCATTCTTTTGTGTTTTATTTTATCACTTAAGTCAGCCATTCAGCTTTTAAATAAAAAAGACTTCTCAGTTCTCTTTGGCTCATCATATTATTTGTTTAGGATTTTGTCATTTGTAGTTGAGTCATACAAGGGCAATCATGCTTATAAAAATGTTAAAATTTTTGAATATTTTTTGTGGGTTTTTTTCCCCCCAATCATTATTGCAGGGCCAATTATGCGTTTTCATGAGCTGCAATTAGTCGACAAGCAACCAATTCCTTCTAAAATGCTTTCTGCTTACATCTTGTTTTTTATATTTGTTTTTATAAAACTTGTTTTTGTTGATATATATTTATATAAAATCGCCTACGTGTATTGCTTAACAGCCGCGAAAGAGGTTAAAACTATTCTATCTCTAATTTTATTTGGTGCAAGTTCTTTTCTTCACGCCTATATTGACTTGTTGCTTTATACAGAACTAAGCAAAGCCCTTGCTCGGTTTTTCGGTTTTAGTACCATAGAAAACTTCAATTACCCACTCCTCTCAACAAATATTTCACAATTTTGGCAACGATGGCACATGTCGCTTTCTGGGTGGACTCGTGATTATATATTTTTCCCTGTCCTTATAAAAACTCGAAAAACTTGGCTGGCTTCATATTCCAGCATGCTTGTGATCGGAATGTGGCACCAAATCTCTTTGAATTGGTTTCTTTGGGCTCTGTTGCATGGTTCAGCATTGAATGTTTACTCTCTCATAAGAAGAACCAAAGTGTACAGATTCATAAACTCTTCCCAAGCAGGGTTTATTTTTTTAAGTTTTTTGGGTTCACTTTTTGTGTTATCTTTCGTATCCTTTGTGTTTATTCTTGTTGCTTTTAATAACTTTAAAGATCCTTACATTTTATTGCGTGATTGTTTTCTGCATTATGCTCGAGGCCAAGCCTAGCAGTTCCGATTTTGTCCGCACAATGCTATTAATCTGGTGGTTGTTGGTCACCGCTTCTATTTGGTCGTAAGCGCCAAAACAACCCCGTCTTCCCAGGGTCATTTCACGCTGCTATGAGTCAGTCGGATTGGCGTTTATGCTGAGGAGGCTTCGGTCCAGGTATTGCGGAAGAAGGGCTTTGCGCGCCTCGGTGGTCTGTGCGTA
>CAZGAH010000011.1:0-28404 GCA_964523295.1 uncultured Desulfovibrionaceae bacterium
TCCTCCTTGCTGGATAAGGGGAGAATGACACAGGCATGGGCGATGCGGAAGAAGGTGGCGTTAAGACGGTTACGTAAGGCCGACAGCTGGCACCCTCAATCCTATGACCGTGCGGCTTCGGAGGCGGACCGTCCCGGAAGAACGCTCCGCCTCCGTTCACGATGCAGGCCCTCAGGGGCAGACCGGATCAGCGGGGCAGGGGCAGCAGCGGGACATAGACCTCAGTCAGCAGCGCCTCGGGCGCCGTGCGTCCGGGATCGTTCAGGTAATGCTCCAGCGACGGCGCGGCCGCGATTTCCCTTCCCTGTCCGGGCAGCCAGACGCCGCACAGCGTCGCGTACGTCCCGCTCAGCTGCTCATAGGGGCCTTTGTGGACCGTCATGGCATACTCCCCGCCCGCCAGTCGCCGGATTTCAATGCCCTCGCCGCCTGGCGTGCCCTCCGCAACGGAAATGCACGCGTCGTAGCGGAGCTTGTCCGCCGGCGTTACGTCGGGGTCGTCGAGGCTGACGCCGAAAAAGCGGGTGTCCGGGGTCAACAGCCCTATGGGGCCGGCCCAGGAGCAGAGACGCTCCCAGGCCTTGCCGCATTCCCGATACGGCCCGACGTGGCGCACGCACGCGGCGGTAAACGCGGGTAACTGCACTATCTTTGCTTCCATGTCCGATTCTCCTTGCTTGGGGTGCAACCGGTCGCGCAGGGGGACGGATTCGCCCCCTGCCTCCGTAGCCCGGTCATTCCGGGCCAATTGCCTGTACCGCGTCGGAGACTGGCCGAAGACGGCGCGAAAGGCGCGCGTAAACGATTCAGGGGTTTCGTATCCGGCATCGAGGGCGATATCCGTCACGCGCGCGCGCTGATAACGCAGGCGCCAGGCCGCGCGTTCCAAACGGATCCGGCGCACGTAGCTCTTGACGGACTCCCCTACCATGCCCGTGAAAATGCGATGAAAATGGTAGGGCGAATACGCCGCCAGCGCGGCCAGCGCATCCAGACTGTACGTCTCGTCCGGATGCTCCTCCAGATACTGAAGAACCCGGAGCATCCGCTCCCGATGGTCTTCCTGTGTCGTCGCTGTCATCTGCCTGCCTCCTGGAATCGGGATATAGGGACCAGACCGTGCCCCGTCCTGATCGTTTTTGCGAATCCTCCCCGATCAGGCAAGAAAAATCCATCCTCCCCGGAGGAACCGATCACCACCGGTCAGCGACGCGCATCATACATACACGGTACGCTCAGCCCCGGGCGCCAGCGTGGTCAGCAGACGCTCTCCCTGGACCGTTACACGCCGGCCGGGGACTGCCTGGCCGAGCACCCGGCGGCGTACGCCGCTGTCCAGGAGCACCACCACGCGCTCAGCGTCCAGCACCTCTGCCACCAGGCCCAGTTGCACCGGCGCGTCACCCGGATTGAGCAGTCGTTGCAACTCGCGAAAATCATTCATTTTCCTCTCCGTGAATATCCCGGGGCGATGCCCCGGTCTATACTCTTCCGCACCTTCGGCGCTTGTCGCATTCCCATCCGTCCAGCCCTGAAAGGGCGACAGATGATAGCCCGGGGCATCGCCCCGGGGGGGGTGCGATTGCCCATGATATCGCCCCGGAGGTGCGATTGCCCATGACATCGGCCCGGGGTTTCGATAGTCCGGAACATCCTCCAGGGGAACCATGACATCGCTCCGCACCCAGCCCATCACATCACCACCCGCTCCACATCCAACGTCACCCTCCCCTGCGGCCCGTCAATCCCCAGGCTCGCCTCGTAGCGCCAGCCGGTCAGCCGGGCGCGCCAGGTCTCGGCCAGGGTTGCGTCCTGCACCTCGAGCACGGCGCCGGGCAGGACCCACGTTCTCGGGGGGGTACTCGCGGTGTAGCGCTGCTTGGGGTAGCCCTGGTCGTCGAGCCAGTTGCGGCCGCGTTCGGTGGCGATGGCCTGCGTGGTGCAGAGCGGGTCCACGATCAGTTCCGGCGCCGGCCGGTCGCCGGGCCAGCGGACCACATGCGTCACGCCTGGGCCGGAGGCCGGCTCCTGCGCGGTGTAGTCCGCGTAACACTGTACCTTGCCCTGGTCCGCGCAGGTGACCCGCCAGCGTTGCAGGCGTACGCGGTAGCGCACTTCAACCAGACTCTGTCCGCTTTGCGCGGCGGTGACCGCGGCGCCGGCAAGAGTCAGCTGTCCCAGGTCCGCAGAGCGCCAGGACACGGCAAGCAGCTCAGTGGCCGGCCAGGACAGCGAGCCCTGCCCGCGTTGCAGCTCGACGGTCTCGGCGAATTCGAACTCGAGCCAAGGCTCGGCGTGGATCGCTGCCTGGGCGCAGCTCGTGTGCAGCGTCAGCGTGAGCGGCGGCCAGGTTGCGGCGACAACGATCTTATGACCGGGCGGGATGGTCTCGACCGGCGCCGTCGAGCCCGCTGGCGGGGAGGTCCACTCCTGCAAGCGGACTTCCTGCGCTGCCGCGCGCGAGTCCGCGAGCACGCCGACGCGGTTGTACGCGGGTCGGTGGTCGTAACTGTCGTCAAGTTGGAGCAGGTCATGCGCGTCCGAGAGCGTGGCCGCGGGCAGAGCCTCGGCGTAGCGGGCGGGCGTGACCGGATAGCGCCAGCAGATCACGAGCGAGCCGTCCGGCTGCGAGAGCAGGGCCGCGGCCTCGGTCTTGATCGCGCCCAGGATCGCCAGCGGCGTCTGCCGCTCGGCGACGTACTCCGCGAGCGGAAAATCGATGATGCGCCAGTCGAGCGCCAGCCCGGCCGCGGTGCAGAGTTCCTGTGCGATGGTTCGCGCGGTCGTGGCCGTCCAGGTCCGTGAAATTGGCGCCGCGTACGGGGCGTCGAGGCGTGAGGCCGGCGAGCGGGCCTGGATGCGCCAGGACTCATCCCCGAAGCGGCGATCACGCGCGCGGTTGTCGAGCAGAAAGCGAAAGGTCGTACACGCGGCTGTGACATGCAACTCCGCACCGGGGGCAGCGCGGCGCCAGTCCGCAGCCTCGGCGAGCGTAGCGTCGCAGCTCAGGCAGTAGGAGTCGATGTCTGTGGACAGGCTCAGGGTCAGCAATTCGACGGGCCGGCCGTCCAGGGTGGCCTCGATCATGGCTGACACCAGCGCAGACGTTGCTGAAAATCGATTGGCGTCGGATAGAAACAGACCTGGTCAGGCGTCGTAATCATAACCATCCCTCCGCGTTGTGATTGATGAGCGCCGAAAGCGCGTTCGTCTCCCCCCGAAGCCACGGCCCGGCGGACATGACGCCACTCCGACAGCTCTGACGTGCGTATCCCGGACCTGCTGCGATTCGAATGCATCCTTCCGGAACGGGCAGGGGAGGAGTCTTTCTTGATTCGTTGCTTATAAATGCTTATATTAGTGCCAGGAACCGTGTAGATGTGACGGGAAAGGCTGCCAAGCAATTGGCCAGGCTTGAAGACTTGATTGCCGTGCGGATCGTTCTCGCCTTGAAGACGTTGCGCCATTGGCCGGACTGCCGCAACGTCAAGGCACTGTCCGGTCGCGAAGGATACCGATTGCGAGTCGGGAGTTATCGCGTCCTGTTTACGGTTCATGGAGGTGAAATTCGTGTTATTCGCGTCGAGGAGGTGAAAAAGCGTGATGAAAGCACCTACCGTTGAGCACAGAATTATATCCGGCCCTGATGGCGCGCCGCTGTATGCGCTCGTGCCCTGGAACGAGTATGAGGAACGATTCGAAGGCCGGCCTGATGAAGAGGTGACGATTCCCTTGGAGGTCATCGAAATGCAGTATCTCGGCGGCGAGGTTCTGAGTCTGATCCGGGCCTGGCGCGAGCATCTCGGGCTCACGCAATCCGAGGTGGCCCAGCGCATGGGGATTTCGCAACCGGCGTTCGCCCAGATGGAAGCGTCCGGCGTGCGCCCCCGTCCGGCGACGCTGAAAAAGATCGCCGCAGCCTTGGGCATCGAGTGGGAGCAGCTGCGAGAGTGAAGCGGCGGCCTGCTCATGTGATAACCTCCGTCTCCAGCTCGAACAATGCGCAACACAGCCCAAGCGAGGCTTCGACCGGCGTCCGCTCGAGCAGCGCGCAGGACAGCGTCAGCCCGGCCTCGACCGTCGAGCACAGCGCGCAGGCCAGCCCCAGTCCGGCCTCTACCGGGCCGCGCAGGCCGCAGGAGAGCGTCAGGCCGGACTCGATCAGATTGCAGCCGCAGGACAGGTTCAGGTCGCCGGTCACGGGCCAGGCCGTACGTGCCGGCGAGGCCGTCAGCACGAGCGGGGGCGCTGCCTCGATGGTGGCGCTGCGGCTGGCGCTGGCGCTGGCCGGCAACCCGCCCAGCGTCAGCGAGGCTGCGGCGTCCAGGATCGCGCGCGTCGGGGACGTGCTTGCCGGCTGCGGCGTCAGCATCAGCGAGGCCGGTCCGTCGAGCCAGGCTGAAACCGGGGTGGAACTGCGCGGGTGCAGGCCCGTTAGCGTCATGGCCTGCGCAGCCGACAGCCTGGAGGTCACGCCCTGCGCCGTTTCCGCGGCCCCGGGAACCAGGGACAATGCCGCGGCCCCGGTTGCCGTGCTTGTCACGTCGATGGGCGTCGAGTAGGCCGCGGCTGGTGGCGTAAAGCTGGCGTCCGACCAACGCGAGGACCCGACCGAAAGCCGCAGTTCGTCGACATACACCCCGTAGGCGACATTGCCGCCGTTCTGCCAGCTGGCCTGATCCTGATCGATGTTGGTGATGTAGCCCAGCACTTGCAACGGCAGGGCCGGGTTGTACAGGGTCAGGTTGAAATCATGCGAGGTGGCGCTCGTTGCCCCGTCTACCGCGGCGTACAGCCTGTTGTTGTAGCGCCAAAGCGCCAGATGATGCCACGCGTTCGATGAAACGTTGTTGAAGGTAAAGGACACGTTCGTCCGGGTGCTGCCCGTGGTCGAGTAGTACAGCCGCAGATAGTACGTCGAGTACGACGAGGTCAGATACCAGGCCCAGCCCCATTTGGTATCCGTTGTGTGGTACATCGGGTTGATCCCGTGTACCAGCAAGGCCAGCCAGATCGTTTCCGAGGTGGTGACATACACCTGGCAGTCCATGGCGAAGTTCTGGTTGCCCGGGGCAAAATCGCTGCTGTGCGGCGCTGTCAGCAGAGAGATTTCGTCATCGCTCCGGGCGCTGGCCGTGCCGAACTTCGACTGGGCCGTACGCGTGACCAGACCGCTTTTGTGCCGGCTCAACGCGTGGGCGCCGGCGGAGGCGTCGGAAAAACTTACGCCGCCGTCGCTGCCGTCGCAGTGCAGCAAGAGCTTGGTATAACTATCGTTGCCAGCCATGCCTTACCCCTCCGCCTCCGACAGTGCAGACCACGATCAGGCCTTGCTCACGGTCAGGATACCGTCCGCGTGCCAGAGGATCTTGTAATCGCCGTCCACGTTGAAGGCCCCGGAGTCGAGGGTAATGGTCGCGAGCAGCAGCCGGTTGGCGGGCGTGGCCTCGTCGTGGCGATAAAGCACGCCGTAGCGCAGGCCAGTGACGATGAGTCCGGACCAGGTCAGGTCGTCGGCGTCGAGTTTCGCCACGCCTGCGCTCCGACTCCAGGACCGATTGGCCAGTGCCTGGCCGCCGGCAACATAGTTCGTGCCGCTGATCTCGTTCGCGGACACGTCGCCGAACACGGTGTGCGCGTTGTTGTGCGCGTGGCTGTTATTGAGCAAGGCGACCTTGAGCGTATCCGCGTCGAGGTCCACGCCGCCGCTGATAGCTTTGGGGGCGTTGTCGTAGAGGGTCAGGGTTGCTGTGGCCATGGTGGTCTCCTTATTTTTCCGAGGGATGGCGTGTCCCCGCAGGCCCTGCCGGACCCGCCGGCCCCGCCGGACCCGCCGGACCCGGGGCGATGCCCCGGGCTATACTCTGTCGCGCCTTCGGCGCTTGTCGCTTCCGCATCCGTCGAGCCCTGAAAGGGCGGCCGATTATAGCCCGGGGCATCGCCCCGGCGTTGCGATTGTCCGGGGTATGACCCGGGGTTACGATTGCCCGGGGCATGACCCGGCTTTACGATTGCCCGGGGTATGACCCGGGGTTACCATTGTCCGTGGTATTGCCCCGCCGGACCCGCCGGCCCCGCCGGACCCGCATGACCCGGGGCGATGCCCCGGGCTATACTCTGTCGCGCCTTCGGCGCTTGTCGCTTCCGCATCCGTCGAGCCCTGAAAGGGCGGCCGATTATAGCCCGGGGCATCGCCCCGGCGTTGCGATTGTCCGGGGCATGACCCGGGGTTACCATTGTCCGGGGCATGACCCGGCTTTACCATTGTCCGGGGTATGACCCGGCGTTACGATTGTCCGGGGCATCGCCCTAAGGGGTACATTTGCCATCGGTCTCGCCCCGGGGGGGGGGCTACGCCTCTCCCCTCACAACCAACCTCCAGGCGCTGGAGGCGGTAGCTGCCGCACCGGCCGGCGTGACCTGTTTCAGCCAGAGGGGCAGGGCCGCGGGGCTGGTTGTGAAGATGAGCGTATTGCCGCTTGCCCAGGTACCGGACCAGCCCGCGGCGCGTAGCGTGAAATACGGGCGGCCGAAGTCGGGATTCGTCGGCGCGTAGTCAGCGTCGGTCGAGCCGGGGGCGAGCGCGCCGGTCGCTGCGCCGGAGCAACTGAAGGCCGTGGCGCTGGTGAAGACGATGGTCCAGGCATCCTGAACGCAGGCCTGGTTATCCAGCTCCACCGGATACGTGGATTCGTCGTAGACGCCCTCGACGCTCGTCTCGCTCCAGCCGGAGAATCCCGGCTCCAGGTCCCCGGCCTCGTGTACGCTGGCTACGGCAGCACTGGCCGCAGAGTAGCTCGTGGCCAGGGCGTGGCCGTCCGCGAGCTGGATGGTCACCCGCGTGCCGTCCTGGCTGACGCTGACGCCCGCGAAGTACTCGCCCTGCGAGTCGGTGCCGATCCGGATCGTGGCGTTGTCGCGAAAAATGGCCTGGCTCTGGTGCTCCAAGAGCACGGCAAACGAGGTCGCCCCGGCGGCCACGTCAGCCTCGAGCGCCGCGGCGCCGTACTCGACCGGGCTGGACAGGTCGGCCTGGGTGTCGGTCTGGGTGCCGGCGCAGAGCGTGACGCGCGGATCGCCGCTGGCGGGCCTGGCCAGACAGACGCCGACCTGGCCGAGGCTGAGGTTATCGGCGTTGGCGTTCTTGACGTACAGCTTGCGCCAGCGCGCCAGCCCCGCGGCCCGCTCTGCCTCGGTTACGTCCGGGAACAGGGCGTTCTTGACGTTATCGGGGAGCTCTGCGTTAGTCATGCGGCCGCCGTTGGCCGCTGCGTCGCTGGCTGTGGCGGCGCGGTGGAAGCGAAGCTCTGAGGAGAGAACGGGCATGATGCGCTCCTTGTGTCGTTTATAGCCGGGTCAGGGTTATGGAATCGATGTCCGGCGAGACGCGCTCGTTAAGCTGCTCGATGGTCATGCGTAGCGCCGGCCGGGGCATGGACTCGTGCCAGCGGGGCCAGTCGCCGGCGTAGAGTTCCGGTTGATATGGCGTGTCGTCGGCCAGGAGAACGAACTGGTCGCTCTCGCCGCCGCGTCGGTATTGCAACCGGTAGTGCCGCCAGCAGCCGACGTTGTCGGTCGGGGCGAGCTCGGGATAGATGAAATGGCTGCCCGGGTGCTCGATCCAGAGCTCGTTGCCGGAGACGTCGAAAAAGAACAGCGGGCGTACGGGCGGACCGGGCAGATACTCCAGGCCGACGGCCAGGCTGCCCATGGTCCCGAAGTGCAGGGCAAAGGGCGCGAACTGCGCGTCGTTCAGACGCAGCGTAAAATCGAGATCAAAGTCAAAGGGGCCGGCAAAGGCGTCGAGCACGTCGGTCCAGACATCGACGCTGTCATATTCGGATTTCGAGCGTGCGTACCAGCCTGTCGGTCCGGACAACAGTTCCGGCCAGGACACGCCGCCCGGTGGCACGCCCTGTTCGCTGAGCAGGATGTCCGCGCCGGTGTCCCAGTCGAGGACAATGGCGCTTTCCGTGGCGCGGTAATACGGCTCGCCGGCGTGCGGCCAGGCGGGCTCCGGGGTCAGGCGAAGGACGACGAGCTGGCCCTTTTGACGCCGCTGCAACGAAAGATCGAAGCACTGGCGGCCCTCGGCGCAGCCGGCCTGGTACGGGCCGAACAGCCCGCGATCCTGCGGCTGGGCGTACTCGATGCCCGGCGGCATGGCCGATCCGTCCGGTTTGGCGCGCGCCAGGCGCATGGGAATGCCTTGCCGCGACGGCAGAGTGAAGCGGAGCGGGGCGTTGAGCGGTGTCATCAGAATTCGCCTCCGTTGACGATCCGCGAGGCCTGGTTGCTCGCGCCCTGCGGCGACGCGCCGCTGACCACGATTTTTTCGTTGTTGAGTTCGTCCTGGTCCGAGTCCAGATAGCCTGTTGCGGTGGCGCGCAGGGCATGTTCGCCGCTCAGGACGTTGTCCAGGTACAGCAGTCCGTCGGCGTCGGTCTCCCCGACCTTGAGCCCGTCGAGCCAGATGGCGGCGTTGGGGATTGCGGCCTCGGTCGTATCGTCGAGCGCGAGCAGGGTCACGTTGCGCGGCTCGGGCACGACCGTGGCCAGGTCCGGCAGTTCGAGGGCGAAACGATGAAGAGGGTGCACCTGACCCGGGGCGTAGAGAAAAAACCACTGGTCGCCCTGCTGCCCGGCCGGCACGGTCCAGAACCAGCGCAGGCGCCAGCGGATGCGCTCGTACTCGACCTTGAGCGTGCCGTAGATGGGAATGCCGTCCGCACGGCGCAGGGTGCGCAGTCCGGTGATGATGTTGTTCGCGCGCATGGCCGCGCCCGTGCCGACGGCGCCGCGCCAGGTGTGCACGGCCGGTCGGCCGGTCGCGTCGAGATACATCAGCTCCGTGACGGCGGTCAGGCGCACGAGTCGATAGGCCGGGTAGTCCAGCTCCCGCTCGATTTCGCCGGCGAAGGACAAATACTGGGTGACCAGCTCGCCGCCGTACTCGCCGGGCGGCGTGGCCGGCTGGCCCGGCAGCGGATCGTAGGCCTTGATCACGGTCGCATCCAATTGCCCGGGGCCGAGGCTTTGTGCGCCGGCGTAGAGTGCCCAGCCATCGAGCATCTCGCGCGGCCCCCAGAGCCGCACCTCCGCCAGGTCCCCGGCCTGCACCCCCTGCGGCGGCACCTCCAGCATCAGCCCGGCGTAGGGATTGGCTTCGGCGTCGTTGAAATCGAGAACGATGGTGGCAAGTTCGGTCATACCGCCACCAGTTTCAACGCGATGAGCCGCCACTGGTCAGCGCTCTGCGGATCGGCGCCCAGGCACGGGTCGACGGGTTCGGCCTCGATGACGGGGATGTCCTGGAGGCGGAAGCGGACCTGGAAGGAGCGGCCGTCGTGCAGCGTGAGCGCGTGTTCGAGGCCCTGACCGGCCCAGGTCTGGAGCGTGAGCAGGTCGGCGCGCGGCAGCCAGGCGTGTTCGTTGCCCAGGGTCACGGGCCGGCCGGACATGCCGGGGATCGTGGCGGTCTGGATCACGAGCCGGCCGTGGATGGTCCGGACGCCGGCCGAGGCCACGGCGTTGGACCAGGCGAATTCGTCGGTCCAGATCAGGGCCTGGGGCAGGGTCAGCGTATCAAGGGTAATGGCCATGGGGTATTCGCTTCGGCCGGGGCGGGATATGTCCGCGCCGGCGGGTTACTGGTCCGTGCTGTCAGCTGCGTTCCTCGTGTCCGGTTGCGACTGCGTTTTCGAGCGTGCACTCCAGGCAGAGCAGGAACCAGCTCATGCCGTAGTCGTAGGCTCCGGCGTGTCCGCGTGCGATGAGGAAGCAGATTGCCCGGCAGAGTTCGTGTCGCCAGGCCGGGGCTGCGTGCTCCGGGCAGTGTTCATCAGCCGGGAGGCCTGACGCATGCGCTCCAGGAGCAGGCCGAAAAAAGGGGCGTTGACCTCCTCGAGGGCCTGCCAGAGTTGCAGGAAGGCCGCGGCGCCGAGTTCGTGGACCTGCGCTCCGAGCGAGGTACACGCCTCGAGCAGTTCGAGCCGGGTAGCAGTGTCGCCGACGAGCATGTCGGCCAGGGCCGCGGCGTTGTCCAGCTGCGCGCCGGCGGATATCCCGCCGAGCATCGCCTTGTGGAAGAGTTCGCACAGGCCGGGGGTCACCTCGCGCACTTCCACGGTCAGGGCCTCGTCGCCGTCGCCGACAAGGATGGTCACGCTTTTTCGTCTGATCATACGCTGTTCTCGTTGTTGTCCGTGTTGCAGGGAGGCGCCGGGACGAGCCTGTCCCGTCCCGGCGCGGGGAGACTATTGCTGCGGAATGATCGTGGTCCGGAACGGCGAGGTGTAGCCTTGCGGCGTCTCGGCCCGGCCCTGGAGTTCGAGCTTGTTGAACTCGTTGGTGATGAAGGCGATGGCCGCGGAAGGGGTCACGCGCACGCGCCAGACCTCGGTCAGCTCGCTGTTGCCGGAGGCCTGGTTGTAGCCGTCGAGACGCAGGCCGAGCAGGATGTCGGGTCTGGCGCCGCCGTCAACGACGTAGCCGCCGTCGGCGGCGAGCAGGGCCGGGGCATCGTAGGTGACGGTCACGGTCGCGCCGTCGGTGATGGCGCCGCCGGACAGGGCCATGACCATCCCGGCCTCGGATTTCACGAGATAGTCCGTATTCTCGACGTAGGTCGTGACCCCGGAGGCGAGACTGACGCCGCTGATGTGGAATTTGCCCACGGCGACCCATTGATCGTGGGGCAGGACAAGCTCGATGGTCGCGTCCGTGGCCTGGGTCTGGGTCAGGGCGCTGTCGTTTCCGGCCAGGGCCAGGGCCAGGTTCTTGCGGCCGAAGGTGTCCACGCTGATCTTGACGTCCACGCCGTTGTTGCGGTGGATGGTCTCCAGTGTCTGGCCCGCGGTGTCGCGCTGGAAGGACTTGCGCTCGAATTTTTCCACCTGCGGTTGCACCGTGAACACGGTCGCGTTGCCGATCGGTCGCCACTGCGCGCCGGCCTGGTCCAGCAGCTTGACCATCAGGTCGCCGGCGCCGATCATTCCTTTGTCGGTTATGAGTCCAGTAGGCATGGGTATTCTCCTCAGATAGCGTTATGCGTTTTCGGCGCGGGCTCATGCGCCGGCCTTGCCACAGGCGAAGCGCCGCAGCCAGGCCATCCGGCCGGTCGGTTTGCCGCGTTCGCCGGGCAAGCACCTCGTGCCGCTGCGGTCAGTAGCCGGAGCACGCGGTGCATGGTCAGATCCCCGTGGAATCATGGATATAGGTTACGCGCACGATAAGGGCCACGGCGACATAGGGCGGATAGACCGCCTTGGCGACATCCGAGAGCACGCTGGTATCCATGGCCAGGCCGCCGCGGGTGCGGTCGGCGAAGATTGCCGCCCAGATGTCGTCCAGCATGGACGATATGCCGGCATCGGGGGTCGCGGCGTTCAGGGCGTAGAGGTACAGCTCGACGTCGAGGTCGGAGAGGAACTCCTTGGCGCGTCCGCAGCGCCGCTCCTCCCTGGGTTGGGGAAGCTGGCCGACCGTGGCCAGGACCGGAAACTGCGTCTGGGCGTAGGCGTCGAGGTCGCCGGGGTCGCCGGCCTGCTCTCTGGTCAGGGTCTTGACCCAGGGCAGGGTGCGCAGGGAGTCGACGACGTTCTGGATGATGCGTTCGCGTTTGCTGTTTTCAGCCATGATCATGCTCCACGGTGTTGTTGTTGCCTGTCCGGGTTCGCGTCGGGACGCGTTGGCAAGGCATCAGGCGCGTTCCAGGGTACGCGCGGACCGGACGCCGGGCTCCGGTTCGCCGCTTTCCCAGGTGTACGCCGGGCCGGCTTCGACCAGCAGGCGCAGCTCGTTGCGGTACTCGCGCTCGTAGAGGTCGCGGTGACGCTCGAAGCCGTCGGCCTCGAGCTTGCCGTATTTCATCAGGAACTCGTGAACGCAGGCCAGGGTTTTGAGAATGGAGAGGCGCCTGAGTTCGTCCGGGGCGAAGCGGTCGGGGTCCATGGGCCGGGTTCGCCAGTCCAGCCCGCGAGTCTGGGCCGTGGGCCGGTACCAGCGGCGTTCAAGGTCGTCGAGCAGCTGCTCTTCGGCCAGAACGCGGTGCGGGTGCCCGCCGTCCGGCAGGAGCGCCAGGATACCGGCGCGACGGTTTTCGAGGTCCTGATCCGTAGAATAGGCCATGGTCGATTACTCCCGGGGTCCGGCAGCGTGCGCCGGGGCGCTGGCCGGGCGATGTTTCGGACTGCCGCGTCGCGCGCCCGGCGCAGGACGTGCCGGCGAGCCCTGGGTTTGTGAAGCGGCGGCCGCGTCCGGTACGGACTGCGGGGCAGGGTCCGAGGCGGCGTCAGGGCCGGGGGCCTTATCCAGAGGCGGCGTCGGCGCAGCGTCGATGCGTCGATGGACGGCGGCGTCGTAGTCGGCGACATTGATGCGCAGAGTCCGTCCCGGGTCGCGGGGGTGCACGATGTCGATGGTCGGCAGCGGTTGCATGGCAATTCCTTGTCTGTGGTACGCAGGGCGGCCTGGCCGCCCTGCGCTCCGGGCTAGGCGTCGCGGCGCAGTATCACCGCGAGGTTGGGGTCGAGGCAGGCTACGCCGAAGAGGATGTCCAGGGTGACGTTCACGGTAGCGGAGGCGTCGATATAGGCCAGGCGGGAGCGGATGGAGATGCCGGTGGCCGGATCGGTGACGACCGCCATGTTGGCGCCGGCGCCGTCGCCGATGTCGGGAAGCGGGGCGAAGGCCAGGGCGAAGGCGTTGCGGTGGAACATGAGGTTGGCGTGATAGGCGTCGGCGTGGATGGCGGCCTGGGAGCCGTCTTCGAAGGTGACGACGCTACCGGTGGCGTAGTTCTGGACCAGGGCGGGAAACACGGGCACGGCGGCATGGGCGCCGGCGACGAGGGTCACGTCGCCGGTGAGCACGTAGCGCTGCTCGTGGCCGGCGATCACGAAGGTGTCGCCGGTCTTGAGGGTCTGCGTGGTATTCAGGTCCTGGATCGAGATGCTGCTTGCGCCCTTGCTGTGGTTACCGTTGAGCGCGCCGGCGACGTCGGTTCCAGTAGAGACCACGCTGCCCGAGCTGTGGGTCGGCAGATTCTGGTTCACGAAGTGCTCGACGCCGAAGCGGGTGCCCATGGAGCCGAGCAGGAGCGCGTCCGCGCCGGCCTGCCCGCCAGCCACGGCGGCACTGTGGAAGATGTCCCGGCCCAGGAAGGCGGCCTCGAGCTCGGCGTCCAGGGCGAAATGGACGTTGCCCATGTCCACGAGCGCGCCGGCGTTGTTGCGCAGGATCTTGCGGGTGCCGAGGATGTCGGCCTCGGTCGCCGAGGCGGCGCAGTTGAAGGCCCAGGGAACGTAGCGGTAGAGCGCGGTAAGCTGCTGGTCCACGTAGCTGGCCAGGGCGTAGGCGGCGGGTGCGATATGCTCGTCGACCAGGCGCTGCCCGGCGTAGGCGAGCTCCTGATCCGTGAGCGCGAACTTCACTTCGCGCCAGTTGTCCAGGGAGATATCCACGGTTTCGGAGAGGATGTCCGGGGTGGTGCCGGCGCCGCCGGCCTGCGTGGTAAAGGAGCCGGGCCGACGGATGCTGATGGTCTGGCCCAGATTGGCGCTACGCCGCTCGGCGTCGTATCCACGGTGGACGCGGGTGGCCATGCCCAGAGCCTTTTCCAGATGGAGCAACGCTTCCTGGGCGTAAAAGGTGGGTTGATAGGCGGTCAGGACGTTTGGCATGGTAAATATCCTTTCTGGTTTGCGTTATTGAATGACGAGCTGGACACCGCGACGGTTGGCCAGCTCGCGGGCGCGGCGGTAGGTCAGCGGGTTTTTGGCCTGATCGCCGTGCAGGACGACCGGCCTGCCGGTGGCGCCGGGGGTATCGGCCGGGGCGTGGGGTTCGTCGCTCCCGCGGCCGGTGGCCTTGAAGAGGTGCGGCGCCTCGTCGTGCAGCCGCCGGGCCCATTCCTCGTAGGTCAAGGCGGAGACGCCATCCTTGCCGTAGAGCAGGTTGCCTTCTGTGTCGCGCGGTTCGATTTCGCCCGCGTCGTTGATGGTGAACACGGCGAGCGCGCGGGCCTGGACATCCGGCCAGGCCTCCTTGTGAAGTTCGCCGATCTCGGCCACGGCCGCGCGGATGCCGTTGGAAACGCTTTCGAGGGCCAGGGTGCGGTTCTTGGCCTTCAGCTCCTCGTCCAGGGCGTTGATACGCTCCTGCATGGCGGCGATGCGGCGCTCGTCATCGGCGCGCTGGGATTTCAGGCGCTGCTGGAGGATCTCCTCGAGCCGGCCCTCGGCCAGGAGCCTGCGTTCATCGTCTTCGGCCTGCCGGGCGAGGGCCTCGCGGATCGAATCCGGATCGAGCCCGGCAAAGCGTTCGAGCTGGCCGGTGAGCCGCTGCACCTCGGCCTGAAGCTCGTCGCGCTGCCGGGTCAGTGCGTCCGTGGCCTGGGCGACGGTCTGTTCCAGCAGCAGCTCGATTTCCGGCAGTTTCTGCCATCCTTCGGGAAGTTCGGAGGGTTGCATCATGATTGCTCTCCACAAAATCAGTTGACGTCGCCCCGTGGGGGACGGTTGTACGGGCCGGGGCTCCGGCCAGGGTCCGCCAGGCGCCGCGTTCTTGATGCGAGATACTATGCTGACGGCCGGCGCGTTCCCAGACTGAGGCATTTCACCCCCGGAACCGGACCGGGAAAGCTCTGGTCCGCCCTGAACGTCAGCAGGAGAAAGTATAAACGCAGCGTACGACGGGTGACAGCGTGAAACGCTTCTTCGGAGCTGACAGTCGCGCGCGTTTTCGGGATAGTGCTTTTTAGGAGGGCTTTGGTCAGGACTTTCGCCATAACCCCCGCTTTGTTGTTTTTTATATCTAATTATTTCGGATATTTGTCACGTAATGTCCGTAGCTTGCAAAGATAATATTTTTTTACATTACTATTTTATGAATTTTTAAAATTATATTAAGGTTGTTCGGCCCTACTGCTCTATCGGCCTATGGTGCATCTTCACAAAAAAGCGAGAAAGGGCAGGCGTCATTACAACATCCGTGAAATTGCACGGGTCGATGGCAAGCCGAAAGTTTTCAGCCAAATGTATCTCGGTTCGGTTGAGCGCATTCCGTGGATGACCACCGGAGCGCAGGCCGAGCTGGAGAGGCTCCAGGTTCAGGAGTTCGGTGCGCTCTGGCTGGCGAACCTCATCGAGCAGGAGTTCGGACTGGTTGAAGTGATCGAAGCTGCCTTGCCCAGGGGCAAGAAGGAGGCCGGCCCGCCGGACGGGGAGTACTATCTCCAGGCTGCTTTCAACCGTATGATTGATGCCTGTTCCAAACGGGGCATGCCCGAGTGGTATACGTCGCCATGAGCGGGGGACACCCTGATGCCTGAAACGGCGTTATCCTGATCTTTCCGCAGACCAAAAAAAATTCCACTTGACAGGGGGGATTTCGTTTCCTGGCAGGTCGCAGCGTAACCAGCTGATATTTTTTGTGATTATACGGAAATGGGTGTGTTACTGCGAGAAACCTGTTTGAGGAGCAATTGCCCTCATTGGACTGCAGTGTTTGATCCACTCGGGAAAAATGGCAGATTATTGGGAATCGCGCTCTCGTCGTGCCGTTTGACCACTATTGACGTCCCACACCCGACGTGCATGCCAACCGTTTTCTTCCGGGTTCACCATTGCACCGATCGCTGTCCGACACAGCCCCCGAATTGAAGCCCGTCAGACAACGTCCGCCAAGCCTGCCCACGCCGGGTCCTCCCCTGTTGCCCCGCCCCGCTTCAGGGCCTGGCGTTGGACCGGTGGTGGTGCGGCGAGGGGGGGGGTGCGGTTACGTGGCAGAGACAGCAGTTTCCGTTGGCGCCCAGGGGGGCGGTCAGGTTCTGGTATTGCAGCGGCTGCAGGTTGTCCCGATTTTTGCCGTAGGGATTGACGGCCGGGTATTCCGCGTGCGCGCTGTTGTGGCAGGCGGCGCAGTACAGCGCGTCGGCAGGGTCGCGACGGGCGCTGTAGAGCGAGTCGGGCTGACCGTCGGTCCAGGCATTGACGGCTGTGCTCGCCGCCGTCGGCTTGGATGGCCCATCATGGCAGGCGGCGCAATCGGGCTGCATGCGCCAGGCGCTGCGCGGGCGCACGGCCTCGCGTGCGGGCGCTGTTCCCTGCGTCAGCGGTTGCATGAGCCATTGCGCCCGCGTCTTTCCGGTCTGATCTTCCGCACGTAGCAGGCCGAGGGCATGGTTCTCCAGGGTACCGTGACAGCGCGTGCAATCCAGGCCCTTGACGCCGTGGACGCCGCGCAGGCTGCGGGTCAGGCCATCCAGGGCGCTGGCATGGCACTCGGCGCAGGCCTCGGCGCCGCGTCCGCCCAGATAGAGCGCGTGTACGCCGTGGAGGGCGGCCGAGAGGTTCAGTCGGCGGTCGCCACCTTGCGTCCGGGCGATTGCGGGCGGCAGGGAGGCGTCCTCGTGGCACTGCTGGCAGGCCTTGGGGTGCCGCCAAAGCGCATTTTTGAGCAGCTTGGTGCCGTGGCGGCGATCATGGGCGCTCAGTATGTTTCTGGCCGCCTGCTCGTCCATGCCGGGCGGCGTATGCGCGCCGGACGCGCGCGTAGCCCCTCCGTGGCAGTTTCCGCAGCCCAGCTCTGTCGAGGCCGGAACGACGGCCCTGGTCTCGGCCAGAAGCGCGCCGCTCCGCTCGTCGCGTGCCTCCACCGTCACCAGGGGATAGGGATCGAAGCCGCCGGAATCCGGATACGGAATCACCGGAAGCAGTGTCGCGACAAAGCAGTCCTGCCGGACCAGCGGTTGCATCGTTCCGCTCGGAAAGTTTCCACTCAGGCCCTGGTCGGGAAGGCGGTTGTCGATGAACAGCGGGATGACGAACTCCCAGAAGCGCACCTGGCGTGAGGGTTTGGAAAAAGCTGGATCGAGCGCGTAGTGTATGGTCACCCCCGCTGTGATCAGCTCCGGTCGCGGCCCCCGGCGGATCAGCTGGGCTCGTAGCGTGACGCCCGGAGGAGACAGGCTGAAGAAGCGGTCGGCGTCGGAAACCAGGCTCATGCCCGCGTCGGTCCAGGCCAGGAGCACGTATGCGGCGTTTGCCGGGTCGAAAGCCGGAGGCTCGGCCGGTTGTTGCGGCAGGACGGCGGGCATGGTCGGCGCCGGCGTCGGCCGACCGTGCAGTTCCTCCATGATATACGCCGCCAGTGCCTCGCGGTCGGCTGCCTCGCCGGCAAAGGGCGGCATGGGCTCCCGAAGACGTCCCTGCCCCGAGAGTTTCGCCTCCATGCCCCGAAGAGTCAGGTTCGCCGTGCGGGGCAGGATGTCGCGTAGCGGGCCGCCGATGCTATGACAGGGCAGGCACTGCGCGGCGAACAGCGCGCGCCCGGCGTCCCGATTCGTTGCGCCGGGGGGAATCCAGCGCGTGCGTGGCAAGGCTCCGCCCTGACGCAGGGTATCGAGGTCCGCGGCGAGCAAGGCGTTGGACCAGGTGTGCCCGGGTATGGCCCAGGGACTTCGCCCGGCCGCGAGGATCCTCTCGAAAAGCCCGGTCTGCGCCAAGCCCAGCAATAGAAGAAAGCAGGCCAGGGCTGGACGGTTGTGTTGCGGCGCGACGAAGGCCAGAGCAGGGCCGCCGAGTGCGACCAGCGAGGAGACGATGACAAAGAGGCTGAGCAGCGGCGTGGTCTCGCGCGACGCCGTCAACAGCAGGGCCAGCTGCGGCGCGGGCAGGATGGCGAAAAGCCAGACAACGCCGGCGGCGAGCCCCGCCACGGGCCAGAACACGTAGCCGCAAGCATAGCAGAGGATGCGCGTCTGTCGCGCGGTGTCCCTGACCCGCGCACCGAGCACGCAGGCCAGCAGTCCGGCCAGGGTCAGCGACAGGAAAAATCGCAGGGTCATCACCGGCCAGAGCGCAGGGGCAAATATCGCCGCGCTGAACTCGCCGCTGTGAGGCCAGTCGCCGGGGGCGAGCATGAAGCTCGTCGCGACGCTGAGCAATCCCGCAGCCGCGGCGGTAAAGAGCAGGGCCACGACGGCAAGGCCGCGGCGTCGGCCCTGCCCGGTGCTGCCCAGGGTCTCGCTCCAGAGACGAAGCGCCAGGAACCCGATTAAAAAGCACAGCCAGGCCGAGCCCCAGAGCAGGGCGAAAACGCCGTTCAAGGTCGCGGCGATGCCTGGGCTGACGACAGAGACGACGAACCACAGCCCCGCGCCGGTGAAGCTGACCGCCGCGGCCCCCGCCCGGGTCAGGAACACGGCGTACGCGCGTACATCCTGAAGCAGCCCGTCCGCGCGTTCACGTTCGGCCCGCCGCTTGGCCAGGAGCAGAAACAGCGTTCCGCCGGCAAAGAGCTGTACGCAACAAGCGAAGAGCGCACTTGCGAGCGCCGATTGCAGTGCCCCCGAAACTGTGGGAATCCACCAGACCGGATAGTTCATGCCCTTCTTCTCCCGCGTGCGCGAGATCGTCGGCGTCGGAGGATATCGTCGACGCGGCGTCTGCCGAGCCGGAGCGAAGGCCAATGTTGGGAACCACGGAGCAGGCTCCGGCCGCATCAGCGCGTTCATCTGCTTGTATGGCAACTGTTTCCAGCCGGAGGCACGGAGGCATGCCCCCTGATTTCCCGCAACGATGTATTATGACAGACAAGGGGCGCCGGACGCAACGGTTGTTTCCGACCACGTCCGTCAGTTCAAGCCATCATATGTCGTTCGCCGGATCGTGGGTTATGAGCAAGGAGTGAGCTGCGCGTTGTCTATGGCTTCCTGGTTGAATGCGTGAAAGACATCCACCGGAACACCCTCCATACGTTGCTGCAAACTGCCAGACAAATTGTTCATTGGCCCTGCCCACCGCACGGCTTGCCGGGTGGACCGCTTTCTGCTAGGCCTCGATCATGCGTCGCGGCGTCAGTCCGCAGGACGTCTTATGCTACCGCACCAGGAGTCATCCATGCCGCACAAGGATTTGCAGGCCTTTGTCCAGGAGCTCGAGCGTCGACAGGAATTGCGACGTATTGATGCCCTTGTCGATCCGTATCTGGAAATCGCGGAGATCACGGATCGGGTGTCCAAGCGGAACGGGCCGGCGTTGATGTTCGCCAATCCCCAAGGCAGCCGTTTCCCCGTGCTGACCAACGCCTTTGGCTCGTTCGATCGCATGCATCTGGCGTTACAGGTGGAAAGCCTGGACGGCATCGCCGACGAGGTGAATGAGTTCATCGAGATGGAAAAGCCGGACAGCATCCTGAAAAAGCTCAGGCTCATACCCAAGCTCAAGCGTCTGGCCGACATTTTCCCCAAGACCGTATCCAAAGGCTGCTGTCAGGATGTAGTGCTTACGGGCGAGGACGTGGACCTGGGCCTGTTGCCCGTGCTGACGACCTGGCCCGGCGACGCCGGCCCGTTCATCACGCTGCCGCTGGTTATCACCAAAAACCCTGAGACAGGCACCCGCAACGTGGGCATGTACCGGATGCAGGTCTTCGACCGGCATACTACCGGCATGCACTGGCACCGCCACAAGGGCGGAGCCTATCACTACCACCTGGCCGAACGCCGGGGCGAAAAGCTGGAGGTCGCCGTCGCGATCGGGCCCGATCCGGTCGTGACCTACGCAGCCACGGCGCCGATCCCCGACGAGGTCGACGAGTTTCTCTTTGCCGGCTTTCTGCGCAAGGCAGCCGTGGAGCTTGTGCAATGCAAGACCGTGGACCTGCAGGTCCCGGCCAACAGCCAGTTCGTGCTCGAGGGCTACGTCCTGCCCGGCGAACGCCGTCGCGAAGGCCCCTTCGGCGACCATACCGGCTATTATTCGCTCGCCGACGATTACCCGGTTTTCCACGTCACCGCGCTGACCCACCGCGAAGACGCCATCTATCCGGCCACGCTCGTCGGTCCGCCCCCCATGGAAGACTGCTACCTGGGCAAGGCCACCGAGCGGATTTTCCTCCCCCTCATCAAAAAACAGCTCCCCGAGATCGTGGACATGAATCTCCCGCTCGAGGGCGTGTTCCACAATCTCTGCTTCGTGAGCATCGACAAGCGCTATCCCGGCCAGCCGCGCAAGGTCATGTACGCGCTCTGGGGCCTGGGGCAGATGATGTTCACCAAGATCATCGTCATCGTGGACAAGGACACCGACGTCCAGAACCTCTCCCAGGTGCTCTGGCGCCTCGGCAACAACATCGATCCGCGCCGCGACCTCGTCGTGCTCGATGGCCCGCTGGATGCCCTGGACCACGCGGCCCCGCTCCCGTTCTACGGCGGAAAACTCGGCATCGACGCCACCAGAAAAGGCCCCGACGACGGGCACTACCGCGAGTGGCCCGAAAGCCTGAGGATGTCCGACGAGGTCAAGGCCCGCGTCGACGAACTGTGGGGCAAGCTGGGGCTCGGCGCATGAACGGCGCTCCCCGGCGCGTCGTACTCGCCATCACGGGCGCCAGCGGCATGCCCTTTGCCTGGCGCCTGCTGCAATGCCTGGCCGGGCAGCCCGGCCTGGAAACGCATTGCATCGTCTCCGATGCGGCACAGCTTGTCCTCGCGCAGGAGACCCCATTCACCCTGGACGACATCGACCGCCTGGCCTTTCGCCGCTACCGCCAGAACGAACTCGGCGCCGGCCCGGCAAGCGGCTCCTGGCAGCACCAGGGTATGGTCGTCTGCCCCTGCTCCATGGCCTCGCTCGCGGCCATTGCCAACGGCCTCGGCTCGAACCTCATCCACCGCGCGGCCGACGTGACGCTCAAGGAACGCCGCCCGCTGCTCCTGGCGCCGCGCGAAACGCCGCTCAATCGCGTACACCTGACCAACCTGCTGCGCGCGGCCGAGGCCGGCGCGACCATCATGCCCCCCTGTCCGGCCTTCTATACGCGCCCCCGGCATATCGACGACCTCGTCGACCAGTTCGTGGCCCGCCTGCTCGACCACCTCGACCTGCCGCACACGCTGGGCCAGCGCTGGCAGGACCTTTCCTGCTCCATCCGCGATGATTGAATTCTCTCGACTTTCAGGACCACGTCAAAATAGGCACAGCTCTGGCAGCCCACCGATGTGGGCGTAATACTGGCTTTTTTTCGAAATCAGTCTTACAGTCGGGAGACTATATCCGACTTTCCCGGTGTACAGACATTGACACATGCTCTTACACGCCGGGTATTTGACTTGCCGGACCTTCTTTGTCATGTTCGGATCGCTTGTTGGAAGAGGCTTCCGGGTATCCTGCCTCCGTGGTCACCAAGGCGCTATGATGAACAGCATTTTTCGATGGACCGGCTGATTCTGATACAGAGGTTTGCTCGCGCGCCGTTCATGTCGATCGGGCACGTGTTTTTGTTGTCCCCGGCCAAGAGCCTGAACGCATACAGCGAACGTATCCGTCAAAGAGTATGATACATGGGCAACGCACGCACAAGCGTTTCCTTGGCCGACAAGATTCGGGGCGTTTTTTCAAAAGCCCAGGCTGATATCACGACAACGGAGGATGAATTCCCCTCTCTTTGTCTCGATGTCTATTATTATGTCGAAGAGCAGGACGATGGAACGATCGGCGTTCAGCCGCTGAACAATAACTTCGTTCCCGTTGGTGAGCTTGTTTTTATCAGCCGCGAGGAGCTGATCGCGTCCTACGTTCCCGAACCTGAAGTCTATATGAGCAAGGTCTACCCTGCAATCCGACAGGTTGCGGTGTGCGTGGAACAGGCTGAAGGGTACTTGCGCAAGGGGAATATATACAGTGCCGAATACGAGTTCAGGAATGCCCTGCGCGTCGACGAACAGAACATCCGCGCTACATTTGGACTGGGCATGGTCTTTCTCGAACGGGGTCAGATTGAGAAGGGAGATCTGGTCTTTCGGCGTCTGCTGCAGTTGAAAGGCACGTTCGAAAAACGTCACAAGCATCTTTTCAACGAATTCGGTATCCGGCTCCGGAAGAACAAGATGTATTCCCAAGCGATACGGTATTATTCGCGTGCATACGCCTTGTCAAAAACAGACGACCACCTTCTTTACAACATGGCCAGGACACTCTATGAAACCGGAAAACTCAAGAGCGCGGAAACTTTTTTGCGTAAAGCGCTGAATCTTCACGCTGATTTCACACATGCGCGCGAGCTTTTGCGAATTATCGAACGAAAATTTGCGTCAAAGAAATGACAAACATATTTGATCTTGCACCCTCTCCGAGAGAAGGAGAACTGGAATGGCTGTACTGTCCGATGCGGGGTTGAATTTCTTCGGATCATTTCTCATTGAAAAGGGTATCATTGAAGAGAGCGCCCTTATCGATGCGTTACGGTATCAGGAAGATATGAATTTCCGGATAGGCGAGCTGGCCATCCAGAAGGGGTATCTTAAGCCTGAGCATGTCGAACAGATCTACGCCGAACAAAAAAACGTAGACATGCCGTTCGGTACGCTTGCACTCACGCATCGGCTGCTGTCCAGAGCACAGCTCGATGATCTGCTTTTTTCTCAGACCGTTCACAGCACGCATCTTGGTGAGGCTCTGCTGGTCCGCGGTCATCTTACTCAAGAGCAATTCGATGCGTCGTTGAAAGAATACAATGAAATGTTTCAGAAACGGCAGGAAATTGTCCGGGAAACGCTACGCAATTTTCCCGACGGTATATTTTGCGAAGCGGCTTTGAACGCCCTGGACAAGACATTTATCCGCTTCACGCACAGTGACGTAAAATTGGGAACGATTTGTGGTGATACCAGCGGTCTACGTTTTTCATTTTGTTGCACCGTTTCCTTGTCTTTACTCGATTTTCGCTCTCTCGACGTGGAAGTTTATTTCTCGGAGGACGTCGCCGGCGAGCTGGCCCGTCCCGATACCCTTCCGTTGCAGGCGAACCAAGAGCCCGACCCCGACATTTTTGCCGACTTTTTTACCATTTTTCAGCGCTACGTACACATCGCTCTGCGCGACAAGACACAGGCAGATGCCCAACCACGTTTTGTCACGAAGTGCATCGGGAATGAAGAACAGCTGCGTGATCATGGCGTCCACCTGCTCCTGATCACCCCTTCCGGATCCATTGTGCTGCGCGTTGTTGTTCATACCCATGACGGGCAAGTTGACCCGCGCGAAAACTAGTGTATTTTTCTGCGACCCGCCTCTTTGTCCTGTTATCGCCGGGCCTCGAGCCAAGGCATTTCTGCGCAGCCGGCATTGTTTTTTACATAAGGATTTTTCCTGCGCGAAACTGACATGAGATTCTTCTCGCCATTGATACCAGTGGGATGCCGACGACCGTCTGTCATACAGGGACGGCTATTTGCGGTCGGTTGACTCGTTGTGGTCAGGGATACGGAGTACTCACCATGAAAAGCGCGTGGAAGAACCTTTTACTGATGCTGTGTTCGCTTGTCCTTTCGATTATTGCATTGGAGTTCGGGTTACGGGTAGTTATGCGCCATTTCTCCGACCAGCCTGATCCTGCTGCAACAGAGCGGCACGTCTACGACCCGTTTCGTGGACATGCCCTCAATCCTGCGTATCATACGCGCTCCAATACACTGGGGAAGCGGATTCACAGTCCTGACGGTTTTCGAAGCGACCGACCGGTGAGCCTGGAAAAGCCGGCACAGGTCATTCGCATACTCATGCTCGGAGGCTCGGCATTGTACGGCATCGGGACCACCGGCCAGCACTACCACTATGCCCCGGATCTCATGAACGACGAGACCATCCCCTACCATCTCGAACAGCTTCTGAACGAGCGTCTGGCAGCCCTTGGGCTGCCCGCGTCGGGTGGAGGTGCTCAATTGCGGACTGATCGCCTACCAGACCTGGCAGCATCTGGTGCATCTCAATTCCCGACTTCTGGCGTATCGTCCGGACATTGTCATCAATTTCGACGGGCACAACGACTTTTACGAGACCACCCCCGAGCGCAACCCCTGGTACGACTACCGATATTCCTCCGTTCAACTGACCAGGTTGCTGAACAACCGCGATGCGCTGCCCGGACTGCATTTCCTGGTCCGCTCGCTGGCGCCGCATTCGGCTCTCTTTGCCCAGATCGAAAAGCGCCTGACCCAGCCCTGCTTCGATGCCCGGCTTCATGCCTTGGCCTCGGAGTCTCCGCCTGAGGCCAACCCTCCCGTTGACCTGGAAGCCCGATTCAAGGCTACGGCTAAAAGCGGGTTTTTGCGTGCATTATGGCAGATCAATCGCCTTGGCCGCTACGAGGGCTATGACCACATCGTCTTTTTGCAACCGGAAATCCTCTTCGAAGAAGTGGAGACCCTGCACCCCGACGATCGCGCAGTGCGCGAGCTCACGGTCAGTTTTATGAACAATGAAGCGATCATGCGCCGCATCCGCCCCCTGCTCCCCGGACTGTTCACCGAGGCGGATATTGCTTACGAAGACGTCGGCGACATCGCCAGTCAAGCCGGGTCGAGCAAGCCCCTGTACATCGATTACTGCCACCTTCGCCCAGCCGGGTCCCTGGCGGTTGCCCGCCGTCTGCTGGATCCGGTCTGGAACATAGTCCAGCGACGTCTGACTCCGCCGACGCCAACTCCGAACGCCTGGCATGCTGCCGACGTCCCCGCACGATAAGCCCGAGGATGTCGGCCTGGTCAGCGGTTGGCTCTTCAAGGGGGTTTTTGTCCTCTAACCCGAAGTTTTTGTTTTTTTGACGATATTATCCTGAATTTATATTTCTTTTGAAGAACGCTCCGGTGCGCTACCGGGAACAGTCCAGCTTTGTCCCCAGCAAGTTGAGAATTTTTTGCTGAAGCGTCGTGGGGCGAGAAATTTTGTAAAAGTCCATCGCTCCTTTCTCCATTTTGTACTTTATTGTCACTTTTCCAGCACAAAGAGCTATCTTGTCCGTGCCTTTCAAAGGACGTTTTTCTCTGTTCACCGCGTTGACAATTTTTTCAAGTTCCTTTTCTGTCGCGTCAAGAAGCTCTTTCCGTTTTCGTGCACGTTCGGCCGCAAGAAGCGGATTGCGACATACAACCAAACGCTCGCCTGGAAAAGCTGGATCGCTGATCTCGGCAATATTTTTTTCGTCAAACAAGGAAAGTTGAACTGATTTGTCCGCTGATAGCGTCTTTATTTGCGCATTTCTCAATGCAGTGATCCAATAAGCGGGGATCGGAACCCGGCAACGAGTTCGGGGTCCAAGTTGGTGAGGTTCGCGATGGTTCTCTCAAAAAAGGAGTGGAGAGCGCTAAAACTTCGGTTTAAAGAAAGCCAATAGTAATTGAACGCCTATGGGCCTGCCCCCTCCGGCCTCCCTCCCTTCGCTGGCTCCGAGAAGCCGGGCGGAAAGACGGGTTCGGAAGCGGGAGCCGAGCTTGAGGCCGATGGTTCGCTGAACCCGGGAGGGAGCTTGTCCGGCGTGGGCATCGGTCGTGGCGGGGGCTGGCTGAAGCCGGGGGGCATATCCGTCGGCGGGGAGGCGGGGCCGGGCGTTGGCGCGGCCGGACCGCTCGGAGCGTGCGCGCGGCGCAGGTTGATGTCCAGGCCCTGGGTCCTGGCCGCCTGGCGATAGGAGCCGTGGCTGAGGCGCAACGCGCCCATGGGTTCGATGACAATGGCCCGGTGTGCCAGTACCGGGCAGTGGTATTCGCAATAGCCGCAGCCGATGCAGCGCTGCTCCAGAACAAAGGGCACGGCCACGGGATTACCCGGCACGTGGCGGAATTCTATGGCGTCGTAGGGGCAGGTCTCGTCGCAGACCAGGCACTTACGCTCCTGCTCCCAGGCCAGGCATTTGTGGCGCAGCACCACGGCCGTGCCGATCTTGGCGTGCTGCTTCTCGCTGACGGACAGCGGACGGATTGCGCCGGTCGGGCAGACCTGGCCGCAGGCCGTGCAGTTCGGCTCGCAACCGCCCCGGCGAGGCATGGTCACCGGGCTGAACAGGCCGGAGATGCCCTGCTCCAGGGTCAACGGCTGGAGCGTGTTGGTCGGGCAGGCCTTCATGCACTCCCCGCAGCGGACGCAGCGGGCCAGGAAATCGTTCTCGGGCAAGGCTCCGGGCGGGCGCATGTGATACTCCGGGGTCAGCCAGCCCGAGGCATTGGTGTCGTAGGTGACGCCTGCGGGTACGGGCTGGTGCGGGCTCTCCAGACCGGACAGGGAGAGCAGTCCGAGACCAGCGCCGCTCAGACCGGACAGGAGAAAACGGCGTCGGTCCGGCTGCGAAGGCAGGGGCCGCGCCGCGGCTGTATCGTGTGCGCGCGAGGCCTTCCTTTTCGTCGCAGGCGCCACGCTCGCCGCGCGCCTCCAGGGAAGCGCCGGTGCAAAACGTACTGCCCCGACCGGGCAGACACGGACGCAGGTTTCGCAGACAATGCACTCCGCATGAAGCGTCTGGCGCGCGTCCGCGGGAATGGCGCCCATGGGACAGTGACGCCGGCAACGGCCGCAGTCCGTGCAGGCGTCCGAGACCCTGCGACGGATGAGCGGCCAGCGGGAGAACAGGGCGAACACGGCGCCGGCAGGGCAGAGATAGCGACACCAGAAACGCGGCGCCATGAGCGCCAGGGCGAACAGGGCGCCGAAGAACACGACCAGAAACAGCTGCGTGCCGTAGCGCGGCGGCGAGAAGTGGTAGAAATAGACATCCATCAGCCCGAGCTTGCCGGCCAGGGGCTGGATCAGCGGAAACAGCCGCTCGCCCAGGACAAGCAGCAGCGGCCGCAGCAACAGCGCGTAGAATCGCGTAATCAGCGACAGCGGCGAGACCCAGAAGACCAGCGACACGCCGAGCAGTCCCGCCACGACGAGCGCCCAGAGCAGATGGTACTTGAGCCGGAGCAGCCCGGGGGTGCCCGTCCCGGCGTCCCGGCGCCCGCGGACCAGACGATCCGCCAGGTCCACGGTCGCGCCCATGGGGCATAGCAGCCCGCAGAACACGCGCCCCACCGCCAGACCGGCGAGCACGAACAGCAGCGCCGGCCATAGTCTGCCGGGAATTGTCCAGGCCGGAATCGCCGTCCCGAGCAGGATGCTCGGGTCCAGACGCAGATAGGTATCGACCGGCAGAACTGTCGCAAGCAGCCCCGCAGCGCCGAATCCCGCCTGCCACAGCAGCCCCAGGAACAGCAACAGACTCGCGCCCTGCACGACGCGCTGAAAAGAGACTCCGTTCCGCACCGTTTTCATCGCCTGCCTCGTCCGCGCGTTCACGCGCCATTCTCCGACCGGCCGCCGGTCAGGCCGGAATCAATCCAGATGCACGGAGTACTTCTTCAGGAACTCGACGGGCCGGTAGCTCAGCTTGGCCTTGCGCAGGCTGGCGTCGTCGAGGTCCTGCTCACGGTTCACCAGAGCGAAGTCCCGCCCCTCGTGCGCCAGAAACTGTTGATTGATAGCCTGGTACACGCCGCGGAACTCCGGACGCCCTTTTTCGAAGTGAATGACCAGGGTGTCCGCGTCCAGGGCCTCGGCCACGGTGTAGGCGATCATGTTGCCGCCGACGTACAGCGCGCCCCCGAGCATCCCGTGCAGCGTATCCCAGTGCTGCAACACCCGGGCAATGGCCTGGTTTTCGGCCACCAGAGGCGCGGAGTCCTCGCACTCGCGCCACAGGCACCATTGCTGCTGCAACGCCAGGGTCTCCTCCACGCACTCCGGGCTCATGGAAAAAAAGGTAAAGTCGTAGTGTTTGAAAAACTGATTCAGATGATTCTTCTTTTTATGAAAGGTCTTGCCCTTGAGTTCGATCAGATCGCCCACAAGGTAGAGATAGTCCCAATGTCCGCGCGCCTCTTCGACCCGCATCCGCGGTCCGTGACCCTGGCGCCAGAGTTCGAGAAGCTGTTCGGGCACACGCGTATACGTGCCCGGCTTCGTCAGACGGGGACAGCGGGCCCAGTCCACCCGATCCCAGGGACCAACCGGGGCCCAGTCGAGGATTTCCGGTCTGGTCTGGCGCAGCCAGACGTGACTGTCGCCCCAGGACCACTCCAGACCGTACTCCTCGGCCCAACCCCAGATATTGGTGAAGGTGTAGTCCGACGCCCGTTGCGGACACTGCGCAAAACGCGCCAGATATTCCTGTTGCCGATCCAACCGGATCGGCGTGTAACCGCTCTCACCCATGCGGAGCCTCCTCGGGGCAGGCTTTACGCGAGTTGCCTGACCGACACAAGCGCAGACCCGACCTGCCTTTACCTCCGTCGCATCGAAAAGCGGAGCATGACAGTGGAACTCAGAAAGATTCCGCCAATGATTGTTTCGGAAACATCGCTGGTCGATTTCAGATCAGGCCAACGCTTTCGGCCGGGACCCAGCCGGTTTTTTCGTTTCCAAAGCGCACGCGGACATGCTCGTCGCGCTGCTCCTCCACGGCCACGCGCGTGCCGGCGTGCAGGGCGAAGAGTTCGGTCGCCGCGGGGCCAAGTCCCGAGCGCACGGGCAGCACCGGGGACAGGACAATCCCGGCTCGCTCTACGTACCCGGTCCAGAGTCCGTGGCC
>CAZGAH010000011.1:28414-61243 GCA_964523295.1 uncultured Desulfovibrionaceae bacterium
GGGTCAGGGCGCGCAGAGGGCGCCAGGCTTTCCGGCGCAGGACGAGCAGCCCGGCCCAGAACACGAGATTGGCCACCACGAGCGCAAGCTGCAAGGTCCCTTGCGCGAAGAAGGAGCCGGGGAAGCAGAGCACGCGCAACAACCCCGTATCTTCGGCCTCGTGCATGTCCTTGCGCTGCGAGCGCGCATATTCCAGATTGAAGGCCAGATCCGGGTCCCTGGGCAACCAGCGCCGCGCGCGCTCGTACCAGAGAATGGCCCGGCCGAGGTCGTCGCTCTTGAGATAGGTGTTGCCGAGATTGTAATAGAGTTCGCCATTGGCGAATCCGGCTTCGACCAGGGCGAGAAATCCGACCGCGGCGTCGGCGTAGCGGCCCTGGTCGTAGGCCTCGACGGCCTGGCTCAGCGCGTGCGACGGCGAGGCCGGCGTGGCCGGCTCCACGGCTGACGGCGGGGTGGACGGCTGAACTGGCGTCGAGGCTGACGGCGGAGCGGCCGGCATGACCTGCGCTGCAGTGGTCGGTGGGGCGGTCGCGGCGGTGTTCCCGGTTGCGGCCGCCACGGGGGCGGACAGCCAGAGACAGGCCCCGGCCAGGATCAGGAGCAGGCAGAGCGCGCGGCAACGGCAGCGCGACAGGGCAGCGGGCGAAATGATCGGATTCATGGGCACAGCCTCCGAACGGTTTCCCGGGTTGCAGCGACGAGCGGGCCGATATCCTCGCTCTGGCTGGCGCCGTAGCGCGCGGCGTCGAGTGATTCGAACAGCGCGCGAATATCCTGACGCTGCGATTCCGGCACGCCGCACGCACCCAATGCACTCTCCGCCTCCGCGTAGGTCAGGGATTCGGAACACAGGCCGGCGCGGGCGTTGATCGCCGCGATGAGCGCGCGGCGGCAGGCGTTCAGGGTCCGGACCGGATCGGCTGCCTCGCCCTGATCCATGGCCTCCTTGAGCAAGGCGGCCGCGCGTCCGGCCATGGCCCTGGCGGGTGTCTGCCTGCGCGCGAGACGGCCGGCGCCGACGACGAGGCCGGCCCAGACCAGAACAGGCGCGCCCAGCAGCAGAAACAGCAGGGGAGGGGGCAGGAGCGTCTTTTTCTGAAAAACGGCGTCCGTATCCTTGAGCGGGAGCACGTCCTTATGTTTGAACTCGACGCGCTGTCGCCGCGGTTGCGCCGGCTCCGCGGCGGGCGGCGGGGTCGCGACCACGGCCTGCTCCTTGACGTCGGCCGGCCGCACAACCAGCCCCAGAGGCGGGGAGGTGATATCGACGTAGCGCCCGGCGACCGGGTCGAAGGTCTTCAGCGTGAGCGACGGCAGCTGAACGTTGCCCGGCTCCACGGGCACCAGCGCGTAGCGAAAGGTCTTCTTGCCGGTGAATCCGGTAGCACTCACGTCAATGTGCTCCTGCGGGGCGTCCTTGTACACCTTGATCTGGGCCGGGAGCCGCAGCTGGGGTTCCGGTGCGTTCATGACGTTGCCAGTGCCGGTGATCGCGAGAGTCAGGGTCGTCGATTCGCCGGTCGCGATCTCGCTCTTTTCGAGGCTGGCGTTGAGCGAAAACTGGCCCACCAGCCCGGAGAAGCGGTCCTGCCCCTGGTTCGGCGGCAGGGCCTTGACCTCTATCACGGCGCTGGGCGACGAAAAAGCGCGTTGCTCGGTCCTCTGGCCCAGCATGAAAGGACTCTGGCTGAACATGGGATCATTGAAGAACTGGTCGAAGAGGTCGCCCGGGCCGCGGCGGTCGCGGTGGATGATGTCGCAGTGCAGGGTGGCCGGTCCCAGGGTCATTTGTCCTGCGGCGAGCGGGGTCAGCAGCCAGGTGGTCTCGACGACTTCGTAGCGCCGGCCGTCGATGGTATCGGTGAACTGGTTGCGGTCGGGCAGTTCCCTGGCGGCGAAGTTCTTGAATTCGGGCGTCTCGAGCTGGAAGTTCGTCGCCGGGCCGCCGATGGCCACGGACACGGTATAGGCCACGGTCTCGCCCTGCCAGACCTGGGACTTGGCGAAGCGGGCATCGACCATGATCGGCGCCTGCGCTTCCGGGTTGTCGTCGTTGCCGGGCCGGAAACGCTGAGGGGCGGAACCGGCGCCGCTCCCGGGCGCGGTGCGGGCGCCTGCCTGGCCCTGCGGTGATGGCCGGTCGCTGGCGGTGGCGCCTTTGCCGCCCTTTGCCGACGCCGCGCGAACGTGCAGAGCGAGCGGCTCGGTCTGGAGCGTTTCATTCTCCAGGCGTACGGGCAGGGCCGGGATGACCAGGTCGCCCGCGCGCAGGGGAAGCAGCGCGAAACCATACACCGTCTGGCGGGAAACGCCGCCGCTGCCGATGCTCAGGTTGGCGCTGCTGCTTTGCGAGAGCACCTGAAAATCGCCGGTCTGATGCAAGGGCGCCAGATCGACGTCAGCCGAATCGCCGTCAACAGCGATGGTCAGGGTGACGACGCCGTCGGCGGCCACCGTATCGCGGTCCAGTGCGGCCCTGATCGTGGCTGCGTAGCTGAACGCCGGGACCAGGAGCGCGACGAGGAGTATGCTTAGTCGTAATCGCATTACCAGTCCTTTTCTACGGTGCGGCGCTGCTGCCTGGGCATCAGTCCGCGACCGGGCTTGTCCTTGAGACGGTTGAGCATTCCCGCATCCAGGGCCGAAGCGGCGTCCTCGGGCCCGGCTTCCTGCGCCCGGGAGGCCTGGTCCGCCTCGCCCTCTCCCTCGGCGCCGCCCTGGCCGCCGCTACGCGGGGGGTGTACGTCCTTGCGGTCGATGGATTTGGCGTACTCGGGCGCCGGCCCCTGCTCGTCGGGCGAGGGCGGCGTTGTCGGGGCGTCGCGTCCGTCGCCCCGGGCCTGCCCCGGGCCATCCTGTTCGTGCTGCTGCGCTTCCTGCTTCTGCTGCTCGGGATTTTCCTTTTCCCCGGGCTCGCCCGCGCGCGCGGCGGACTGTTCCGAGGGCTCGGCCTGCTCGCGGGCGTCGCCGCTCTGACCTTCCCCTGGTTTGTCGTTTTCCGCCTGTCGGGGCTCGTTCTGTGCGCTGCCGGACTGCTCGCCGGGCTGCATCTCATCCTGCTGCCCGTGTTGATCCTGTTGCCCCTTCCCGCCCTGCTGTCCCTGCTGCCCGGAAGAGGCCCGATCCTGCCCGGCGCTCTCGCCCTTGTTTTGCCCGGACTGCTGCGATTCCTGCTGTTGCTGGTCGCCGGACTGCTCGCACTGTTGGTTTTCCTGCTGCTGCTGTTGTTGCTGTTCGAGCTGTTTACGCACGAAGGCCAGGTTGTCCGTGATCTGCGCGTCGTCGGGTGCGTGCTTCAGGGCCTCTTCGTAGTGGGTGACGGCGCCCTGCAGGTCGTCCTGGCGGAAGCTGGCATTGCCGGCGTTATAGAGGGCGCTGGCCTTGAGCGCCCGGTCCTGCGGCGATTCGGCCTTGTCCAGGCGCTCAGCCGCGGCGAGAAAGTTCTGACGGGCCTCCTCGAAGCGATTCAGGCGGTACTGGGCATTGCCCACGTTGTAGCTCAGGGTCGGGTTGTCCGGCTCCTGCACCTGGGCGTCCAGGTAGGCCTTGAGCGCGGCTTCGTAGTCTTCGCCTTGCCAGGCAGCGAGCCCCTGCCCGGCCAGCGTCGAGGGCGAGGCTGCCAGCGCCGGCGCGCCTGGCAGGACGAGCAGGCAGAGCAGCGCGAGGGCTGTGCCGGACGTGCCGAAGGCTTGGGAGACGCCTGTTCCGTTGCCGTTTTGCCGACGCCGGGCCCGCGCGGGCAGCAGCAGATCGAGCAGCAGCGCCGCCAGGGCCAGGCCGACGAAGATGCGGAAGCGGTCCTGATAGATTTGAATCCGCCCGCTCTGGAGGGTTTTGGCCTCCAGCGAGGCGCGGATGTCGCGGTAGATCGCCTCCAGATCGACATCGCCGGTCACGGAGCGGACATAGGTTCCGCCGGTCAGGGCCGCAATCTTCTGGAGCGTGTCTTCGTCGAGTCTGGAATGGACGATGCCTCCGGCCTTGTCCTTTCTGAATCCCCCGCGTCCGTCGGGAATGGGCGCGCCCTCGGGGCTGCCGATGCCTACGCAGGAGATTTTCACCTTCTGCTCCGCAGCCTCGCGCGCGGCGTCGATGGCGCCGGGAGTCGTGGACTCGCCGTCGGTGATGAGAATGATCGCGCGCTCGGCGTTGTCTTTGGGGTCAAAGGCCTGGAGTGACGTCCGGATGGCCCCGGCCAGATCGGTTCCGCCCACGGGCAGAAAGTCGGGCTCCAGGGCGTTCAGGAACAGGTCGAAGCCGCCGTAGTCCAGGGTGAGCGGGCATTGCAGAAAGGAGGTGCCGGCAAAGGCCACCAGCCCGACCTTGTCGCCCTCGATCAGTCCGAGCAGGTCGCGGATCTTGCGCTTGGCGCGTTCCAGGCGGTTGGGGGCGATGTCGTCGGCCAGCATGCTTTTCGAGCAGTCCAACGCCACGACGAGATCGACACCCCGACGCTCGACGGTTTCCCAGGTATACCCGTAGCGCACGCCGGCCAGGGCCACGGCCAGGGCCAGGACGGCCAGCAACCGCAACGCGATCTTGACCATCCGGCGCCTGTTGCTGGCGTTCGGCGCGATGGACGACAGGGCGCGTTCGCTGGCGAATTGCCGCAGCAGGGCCTGTCTGCGCCTGAAACCCCAGATGCACAGCCCCAGGAGCAGGGGCGCCACCCAGATCAGATACAGCATTTCCCCGTGCGCGAAGCTCATGGCAACCTCACATATCGCGTGTTGGCCAGTACGATCCACAGCCCGAGCAGCACGAACGCCGGCAGGACGAACCAGGCGTAGAGTTCGCGATAATCGGCGTGAATCTTCATCGTGGCCTCGGTTTTTTCGAGCTGGTCGATAGTCTTGTAAATCTGTGCCAGCCCGTCGGTGTTTTCCGCGCGAAAGTACAGACCGCCGGTCTTCTTGGCCACGTCTTCCAGGGTCTCCTCGTCGATATCCACGTTCTGATAGACGACCTGCTTGCCGAACATGGGGTTCTCGATGACAAAGGGGGCCGGCTCCTTGCCGCCTACGCCGATGGTATAGACCCTGATCCCGGAGCGCGCCGCGATGTCCGCGGCCAGGCTCGGCGACAGTTCGCCCGAGTTGTTGCGCCCGTCCGTGAGCAGAATGATAACATTGCTTTTGCTCGGCACGTCCATGAGCCGCTTGACGCTGATGCCCAGGCCGTCGCCGATGGAGGTTGTCCGGCCGGCTGATCCGAGTTCCATGCGTTCCAGGGCCTGGACGATGGCGTTGTAGTCGCGCGTGAGCGGCAACTGGGTATAGGCCTCGGTTCCGAAAACCACCAGACCGATGCGATCGCCCGCGCGTCCGGCCAGTAAGTCCCTGGCCACGCGCTTGACCGCCTCGAGCCGGTTCACGGCCTTGGCGTCGGACAGTCCGGGCATGCGCAGGCCGGGATGCCCGTTGCGGCGAACGCGCAGCACGTAGATGCCGGCCACGGGCAGCAACAGTCCCAACAGCCAGGGGGTGGCGAATCTAAACATGGTCCACCTCCGGGGTCGTCGGCGCGGCGACAAAACGGCGTACGAATTCCAGATCGTCGCGCCGGGTGGAAAGGTCCGCATCCAGGCCGGCGTACTTGACCGGATCGGCCGCACGGATAAAACGTTGCGCCTGGTGCAGCAACTCCGACGGCAGCGGCAGGCCCGCGAGCCGCGGGTACAGCTCTTCCCCGGTCATCTCCAGGGCGCGCAGCCCGAACGCCGCCTCCACATAGCCCCGGAACACGGCGGACAGGTCGAAATAGAACACCCGCGCCGGACTGTCGAGCCGGGACTCCAGCCGCTCGAGTTCCCCTATGGCGCATTCCTGCGGCGTAGGCGGCGGTGCTGCCGCTTTGGCGCGGCGACGGCGCCACCACCAGAGCGCGGCGACGAGCGCAGCCGTCGCGAGTCCGGCCAGCGTCAGCCAGAGCCAGAGCAGGTTGGCTGGCAGGGCCAGGGGCGGCTTGATGTCCAGAATGTCGGTCATGGCCTGGACCCGCTCCTGGGCCTGAGCCGGATCCGGGGTCAATGCCGCGGCGTCTGGCTGGCTGGCCGGGAGCTGCGCACCCGGTGCCGGGGTCACCGGCTGACGGAGCTGATGCAGCGCGGCAGGCGGCGGGGCCGGTTCGCCGACTGCACCAGCCGGCGTGCTCAGGGACCAGGCCAGCAGGCAGCCCATGACCGCGGCCAGGATTGCGTAACGCGACGGGAAGACCGCACTGGTCATCGCAACCTCCGCTCGCGCGCCCTGAAAAAGCCGCGCAGCACGTCAACGGCCGAGCCCGTGCCCGGCAGCTCGACGGCGTCGATGCCGGCGCGCTTGAGTCCCTCGAAGGTCTGCTCCTGCCGCTGTCGCTGCATGGTTTCCCAGACTCTCCGGGTGGCGGGATCCGAGCAATCGACCCAGGCCCGTGCCCCGGTCTCGAGGTCCTCTATCTCCAGGATTCCGGCCTGGGGCAGGCTCCGGTCGCCCGGATCGGTGACGGCCACGGCGATGCAGTCGTGTCGCCGGCCGGCGTGTCGGAGCGATGACAGATAGTCCGTGCAGAGAAAGTCGGAGATGAAGAAGGCCACGGCCTTCTTGCGGCAGACCTTGGAGAGGAAATCCGCGGCCGCGCCGAGATCGGTCCCCCGGCTGCGGGGTTCGTGGCTGACGATTTCCTTGATCACGCGCCAGACGTGCGCCGATCCCTTCTTGGGGGGCACGTAGCGCTCGACCTGGTCCGTAAACAGAATGGCGCCGACGCGGTCGTTGTTGCGAATGGCGTTGAAGGCCAATACGGCGGCGAACTCCGTGGCCTTTTCCCGCTTGAGCGAGTCGATGGTGCCGAATTCCGTGGAACCGCTCAAATCCACGAGCAGCATGATCGTCAGCTCGCGCTCCTCGCGGTAGAGCTTGACGAACGGCCGGCCGAGCCGGGCCGTGACCTGCCAGTCGATGGACTTGACCTCGTCGCCGGGCTGGTATTCCCGCACCTCTTCGAACTCGACTCCCGAGCCGCGGAAAACGGAGCGGTATTGCCCGGCCAGCAGCGTGTCCACGGCGCGCGCGCTGCGGATGTGAATGCGCCGTATTTTTTTGATGAGTTCGGGCGAAAGCATGACCGTGTTCCTTGTTGCTGGTTCGTCATCCTGTCGGCGCGAAGCCGATTGGCCGGGATCAGGGCACCTCCACGACGTCGAAGATGCGGCGGATAACCTGGTCGGTATCAACGTCCTCGGCTTCGGCCTCGTAGGTCAGGATGATGCGATGCCTGAGCACGTCGGGAGCCACGGTCTTGATGTCCTGCGGCGTGACATAGGCGCGGCCGCGTAGAAAGGCATAAGCGCGCGCCGCCTGCGCCAGATAGATGGTCGCGCGCGGCGAGGCCCCGTACTCGATGAGCGGGCTCAGCCCTTCGAGGTTGAAGCGCTTGGGGTCCCGCGTGGCGAAGACGATATCCAGGATGTAGTCGAGCAGCTTTTCGTCGAGCAGTATCCGGCCGACCAGGGCGCAGACCTCGTCGAGTTCCTTGGGCGAGAGCACGGGCTGGATGTCCAGCGCGCGCTCGACCCCGAAGCGCCGGACAATCTCCTTCTCCTCCTCGCGGGACGGATAATTGATGCGCAGCTTGAGCATGAAGCGGTCGACCTGCGCCTCGGGCAGCGGATAGGTCCCCTCCTGCTCGATGGGGTTCTGCGTGGCCAGGACCAGAAAGGGCTCGGGCAGGGTAAAGGTCCGGCCGGCCAGGGTTATCTGCCGCTCCTGCATGGCCTCCAGCAGGGCGGACTGGACCTTGGACGGAGCGCGGTTGATTTCATCGGCCAGGATGATGTTGTTGAACAAGGGCCCCTTTTTGACGCTGAATTCGCCGCTTTGCGGATGAAAGACCTCTGTGCCCAGAATGTCCGCCGGCAGCAGGTCCGGGGTGAACTGAATGCGCTTGAAGGCCGCCTGGATCGTGGCGGCGAGCACCTTGACCGTGAGCGTCTTGGCCAGACCGGGTACGCCTTCGATGAGAATATGGCCTCGGGAAAAGAGCCCGATGAGCAGACGATCGACCAGATCGCTCTGGCCGACGATGACGCGGGCTATCTCGCCGCGCAGCCGGTTGACCACCAGCCCCTTGTCCTCGATCTGACGGGACAGTTCCTGTTGCATGGTTCCATTTCCTCCTGGTTCGGTAATGCGCGCGGCGCACCGCGCTCCGCGTGCCGCCATGGTGTACGGCAAGACAATAGGCCCGCACTCTTTCGCGTATCTTTCCCAAATCTTACAGCTTTGAAAGCATGGTAACGGCGACCGGGAACACCGGAGACGGGATGGGGTCATCAGGCGCCCCCCGCACCCTCAGTTCGGAAACCCGCCTGTCAGTCCCCCCGTGCTCATTGACAGAACGGAAGCCCGTGCTGCAGCAGCCGTATTCCCGGAATGTCCTGGATATGCGCGGCAATCGCCGCATTCGGCAGGACCACGAAGAGCAACTCGTGATTCCAGCCCACGTGCAGGCCGTAGACAGCGCTGGCGGCGAACAGGGCGTCCGTCTCCGGCCCGATGGAATCCAGGCCGGCATCGAAAATCTGGCGGCAAATTCTTCCGGGAAACGGTCCGGGCGGTGGCGAGGGGATGGAAAAGGGATGGCCGATCAGCATATCCACGCCGCTGGCGGCCAGGTAGTCCGCAGTGGCATGTTTCATGTGCCCCGGCCGGTTGCCATGGCTCGGGCCATGCCGACCGATCCAGCGGTCGTTCAGGCCGTGCATGTCCACACACGGCAATCCGGAATAATAGGGAATGGCGCCGGCGGCGGTCACTGCTATCTTTGGCTGGTACGCCGCGCCCGAAAACGCAACGCGCAGCTGCCTGCCAATGCCGATCCAGTTTTTTTCGATATCCTGCTCGCGGAGATCCAGGCTGGCGATCGACTCGACCCCCTCGGGCAGAACCGGCGCGTGCGTCAGAAACAACCCGACAAACATCGCGCAACCGACGGCCGCGAAAAGAGACTGTCGGCGCGGCTGCGCCCTGGCAAGCGAGTGCACTACGCGACCGAAAACGAGGACGAAAAGCGGAATTGCCGGCACCATGAACCGGTATTCCATAAAGTCCCCGCCGACCTTGATCACGTAGGCAATCCAGAGCAGCAGCGCGATGAAGACGAAAAAGAAAAATCTGTCGCGATACAGCGTCCGGATGAACACGAAACCGGCAAGCAGTATCGCCGCGTAGCCGTAGCCGTAGAGAAAGCTCCAGACATAGTCGAAGCCCTGCTTCATCAGCCCCGGCGTGGACGACGCGGCCTTGGCATGAAAGGTATTCGGGAGAATGTCTCCGTAATACCAGAAGCACCACGCGAAATACCCGGACAGGACGATCACTCCGGGCAGATACATCGCCAGCAGCGTTGAGTACTTTCTTGCCCTGCATTCTCCCGATTGCAGGACGGACAGCGTGGCGAACGCGAGGATGCAGGCGATGAACAGCGCGGAATCCAGCCGCGTGAGCCCGAGCAGGGACAGGGACAGGCTGAGCAGCCCGGCGCAGGTCCGGTCCCCGGGATTCCTGGACACGAGAACGGCCAGCAACAGCGAGAGTTCCAGCAGACAATTCAGCAGCGCCGTCTCCAGCCCGCCCGTGGCGTAGGCCAGCAGCGACGGATTCGAAAAATGCATGATCACGAGACAGCCGGCCACGAGCGTCGATCGGAACAGCTGCGCGTACAGGGCGAAGGCAATGACTACGGAGACGAAAAAAAACGCCAGGCTCACGTAATGGATGGCCGGTACGATCGCCGCGTCGAAGGCGATCGGCACGGCCGACATAAGCACCCAGAGAAAATTGGTATACCCCTGCACCCGCTCACCGGGATTGAAGACCAGGCCCAGTCCGTCGACCCAGTTCCGGGCGTAGCGGAAGCTGATGAACGCGTCGTCCTGAACGAAGCGCAGCTTCCAGGCCAAGAGGGCGAAGGCGGACGCCAGCAACAGGCACAGCCCCAGGCGCAGGTGTCGATGGTAATCCCTTGCGGCAATCATGGTCGCTCTTTGCGTATCCGATGTTCTCGATTGTTTCAGCCTGCATTCGGGCCGATTCCGGGCAACAGCGCACCGTCAGGGCCGCGCGTTGTCCGACCGGAAGCGGTCCTCCGGCCGAGCCTTACAGGCCGAACTGGGGCTTCTGCGCTCCCGTCTGTCCGGGGGGGGGCACGGAATCCGGAGGCTGGCCGCTACTCTTTGTCGGCCCCGTGGGTGGCGGCGCTGCCGAAGGGGCCTTGGTCTCGCCGGCTCCGGCAGTTCGGGCGGCATTAGCGCCGCGGCTTTCGCCGTTCTCGGCAAACAGCCAGAACAGGGTGACCGCGTCGGGCTCGCCGGTTTGTTTAAGCCCTTTTTCCTTCTGGAAGGCCAGCACGGCCAGCCGGGTACCGGGACCGACCTTGCCGTCCACGCCCTGGTAATAGCGCAGCGTGGCCAAGCGTTCCTGCAGGGCGGTTATTTCAGGGCCCTGGTGGCCGTCGGTGAAGGTGGGGATGCGCAGCGGCGGCTTCCAGAGCAGGACATAGGCCGGCGATCCGCCGGCAACGGCGCCCCAGGGAAAGGACGAGCAGGTCACGGCGGGCCTGTCTGGCAGCTTCTCCAGGGGCAACAGCTGCAACCCTGGCGATACGGTGGCAATGCGTTGCTGCAACGCGGCCGGATTCGTGACGGCCACGGCCTCGCGCAAGGCCGGCTCCAGGGATGCCAGCTGCCAGGGTTCCAGGAAGCTCCTGGCGGCGCGGCCAAAGGCCGAATTGTCCGGCAGGACCGCCTGGGCAGGCGCGGAGGCGGCAGCCGGAGGCGGAACCGCGACTGGGACAGACGCTGTCGGTGCCGTCGCTGCCGGGATTTGCGGCGACGCTGTTCCGGGTGCGGACGCGGACTCGACGACCGCCGGCATTGCCGGCGCCTCGAGCGCCGCCTCTTCGGGGCTGGGTGCGTTGCGCTGGGAGAGCACGAGCAGCGTGGCTACGAGCGCCAGCAGCAGTCCGCCCGCGCCCAGGGCGATGGCGAAGGCGTAGCGCCGCCATTTGAAGAAACGCAGCTTGCCCTCCAGCTCGCGGTTCCAGCCCGAAAGCTCGCGCAGCGCCGCTGAGACCGTCTTGAAGGAGACGCGCTTTTCGTTCATCGCCACCATGGCGTACAGCGTTTTTTCCATGATCAGATTGATCTGGCGGGTATTGCCGCCGGAGGCGTTCCAGACCAGGGTCAGGGCCCTGCCGTCCAGGCGTAATTCGGAACCGGCCGTGGAGAACTTGAAGTTGACGTAATTGTGGGTGTCCTCCATGGAAAAGGGCGGCAATTCGAGGAAGTTGTTGATGCGGCTGCGGAATTGCCGCAATTCCGGCTTTTCCAGTCGCTCTTTGAGTTCCGGCTGCCCGGCGAGCACGATCTGGACCAGCTTTTCCCCGCTCAATTCCAGATTGGACAGCATCCGCAACACTTCCATGCAATTGAAATCGAGCAGATGGGCTTCGTCGATGATGATCGCGCAATTATGCCCGTCGCGGTTTGCGGCCAGGAAAAACTGGTGCAGCGCATCGAGGAGTTCGGCCAGATGCGTGGCATGGCGCACGTCGATGCCGAAGTCGCGCGCAATGGCGCGCAGCAGCTCGGTTTTGTCGAGCAGCGTGTTGAACACCCAGGACGTGCGGATGGACTCCTGCTGCTCGAGCATCGGGAAGAGCTGCAACAGCAGCGAGGTCTTGCCCAGCCCCACCTCCCCGACAAGGACGAGAAAGCCTTTACGCGAGGTGATGCCGTAGAGCAGTTCGTCGAGAAACCGGCGGGTGGACTCGGTTTGGAAATAGAAATCCTTGCAGGCTCCCGAAGGAAAGGGATTTGCCTTCAGGCCCAAGACGGCATATATTTCCGAACTCATTTCACCACCTCCGCGCAAGCGTCAATTCTGCAATGGATTCTGGAGAAAGGCAAGAACCGGCAGCGAAGACGGACCTTGCAGCCCGGTGGTTTGCCAACCCAGGCCCAGGCGCCGCTTCAGGATTGCTCAGATGACAGAACACCGTATGCCTCGCTCATTCGCCGACCGCTGCGCCGCAATAGGGCAGCGGCTCCGGAACATCGACACCCGGGTGCTGGAACTGGCTCTGCTGGCCCTGTTTCTCGGGCACCGGCTGATGAATCTTTTCAGCTACATGGATAATTTTCTGGCCTATATCCGGGTCCACAAGCCGGACGGCCTGTCGTGGATGAATCTGACCGCCGAGGCCCTGCGCGACCATTTCTGGCTCTCGATGCTCTATCTGCAGCAAAAGCCCCCGCTGCCCAACATCTACCACGGCGTCATGCTCAAGCTCTTCGACGCGCCCTTTCCGATCGTCTGGGCGCTTTTCATTGGCCGCTTCCTCATCAGCTGCGGCTTGTACGTGCTCTTTTTCCGGCTGCTCCTGAGCGCGGGATTACGCCGGATCACCGCCTTCGTCGCCGTCGCCCTGTTCATTCTCTCCGTGGATCAGTTCCTCTACGACATGTGTTTCAACGGCTTTCACGATCCCCTGAGCGGGCTGCTGCTGCTGGTCATCATCGCCCTGTGCCTGCGCTACGCCTTGCGCCGCCAGGGCCGCACCGCCCTGCTGCTCGGTCTGGCCAGCGCGACCCTCGCCCTGACGCGCGAGGCCTACATGCCGATAGCGCTCGTGCCCCTGGCCTGGGTGCTCGTTGCCGGTCGGGGCCGGCAGCTCCGGCACGCGCTGCTCCTGCTCGTGCCCGTGCTGCTGCTCCAGGGCGGCTGGGCCGTAAAAAATTACGCGGTCTACGGCTATTTTACCCTGCAGACCACGTCCTGGGGCGGGGTCAACGCCATGGTCGGTCTGGACAAAACCGGAAACGAAGAGCCCTTTATCGCCACCATCCTCGAGGACGCCGAGGACTACCCGGAGTGGTTCGTGCGCATGATCACCACCGAGGGGCTGGTCCACTGGCATCCGCCCTATTATTTCTACCGCTTCATGCCCTACGACATCATCCTGCGCGACCGGATGCTACAGACGCGGCTGCACGGCACCAACCGCTCCGAGAACACCATGGGGCAGAAAATTCTCAGCGATTTGTACTGGCGCGCCTACCTCCGCTTCCTGCGACGCCACCCGGAACTCATTCTCCGCAAGTTCCTCATCAGCTACGGCAAATACTGGCAGCCGACGCGCTACATGACGCATCTCTATTCCCCGGTCATCTTCGCCGTCGAACCGCTCTTCGAGAACGGGCTCGATCTGCCCATGCACCTGGAGCTGCTGCGCCAGGGCCGTATTCCCGAACAGCATCTCGTCACCCTGGACGGAAAGGACTACGCCCGGGCCAATTACCGGACCCTGGACCTGATTGCTTACCTGGCTTATCTCTTCAGTCTGGTCAGCATGCACACCGTCGCGCCCCTGGCAACCGTGCTGGCCCTGTGGCGCATACGCCGGCGCCGCCGCGAAGACAGCTGGCCGGCAACAGAGCAGGTGCTGCTCTTGAGCATGGCGTTTTGGCTCTACTCCGCCCTTATCTTCAATCTTATGGAAGACGGCGAGAACGTCCGGTTCCGGCTGATCGTGGAGCCCGTCATCTGGCTCGCGACCGTGTCCGGATGGCTGGTGGCCTGGCGCGCGCTGCCCCGCTTTCGGACCAGGCCGGCCGGGAGCGAAGGCCGGCGACCCGACGAGCGGGCAGTGCCGCGCAAAGACTGAGCGTCACTTTTTCCTGGCAGCGATGTGCTTGACCTCTTCGTCCCGGAGTTGACGCCGCAGGATCTTGCCAACAATGCTCTTCGGCAGCGATTCCCGGAATTCGACGAGCTTGGGCACCTTGTAGCCGGCCAGTTTGCTGCGGCAGTGCGCCAGCACCCCGGCCTTGTCCAGCGTCTCGCCCGGTTTGACGACGACAAAGGCCTTGATGACTTCGCCCCGACTCCGATGCGGCACGCCCACCGCCACGGCCTCCAGTATTTTCGGATGCTCGCCCAGGACTTCGTCGATCTCGCGCGGATAGACATTGTAGCCCCCGCACAGGATCATGTCCTTTTTGCGGTCCACGATGGTGAAATAGCCCTGCTCGTCCATGACCGCGATGTCGCCGGTATACAGCCAGCCGTTGCGCAGGGTGCCTGCGGTCTCGTCCGGGCGATTCCAGTAGCCGCCCATGACCTGCGGCCCTTTGAGGATAAGTTCGCCGACCTTGCCCGGCCCCAGCGGGATCGTGCCCAGTTCCATGTCCACGATCCGGGCCTCGGTATCGGGAAAGGGCAGGCCGATGGACCCGATCTTGCGCTCACCCTTCAGCGGGTTCAGGTGCGTGACCGGCGAGGCCTCGGTCAGGCCGTAGCCCTCGACGATTTCTGCCCCGGTCAGCTCCTGGAAGCGTTTCAGGCCCTCCGGCGGCATGGGCGCCGAGCCGGAAACGCAGTAGCGGATGGAGGTCAAATCGAAGTCCCCGATGTTTTTCTGCTGCATCAGCGAAAGATAGACCGACGGCGCGCCCGGGAAGATCGTTGGCCGGAATTTTTCTATGGTCCGCAACAGCTCGACCGGCGCGTATCTCGGGATCGGAACGAGCCGCGCGGCGAACGACGTGGCAAAGGCCAGGCAGACGGTCAGCCCGTAGACATGAAAATAGGGCAACAGCCCGAGCATGACTTCCTGCTGCTCGGAAACGCCCAGCGCGTGCAGCATGGCCCGGCACTGCTGCACGTTGGCGCTGAGATTGAAATGGCTGAGCATCACGCCCTTGGGTACGCCAGTCGTGCCGCCCGTGTACTGCAACACGGCCAGATCCTCCCGGGGGCGCAACGTGGCGATGGAAAATCGTTTGCCCCCGCGCGTCAGCTCCTTCCAGGGCAGCACGTGCGCGGCGTCGAAAGGGACCGCCTGGTTCAAACCGTCGCGACGCGCCTTGAACCGGTAGAGCAGATCGAGCGGAAAACCGAGGCAGTCGGAGATGCGCGTGACCACGTAGCGGCGTACGCACAGCCTGTCGCGCAGCGCCTCGATCCGCGGCCAGAGATGATCGAGCACGATCATGATCCTGGTCTCGGCGTCGTTGATCTGGTGCAGCAGCTCCTTTTCCTTGTACAAGGGATTGGTCATCACCAGCACGCCGCCTGCCTTGAGCACGGCCCAGAAGCTGATGATGGTCTGCGGCAGGTTCGGGAGCATCACCGCCACGCGGTCGCCGGGCGCCAGGCCCAGGTCACGGAGATTTGCTGCCATAATCTCCGCGCGCTCCTGAAGCGCGCCGTAGCGTATCTTCCAGTTGCGGAAGACGATGGCCGGCCAGTCGGCGTGCTCGCGAGCGGCCTGGTCCAGGCTGGCAAAGACCGGTACGCAGTCGTAATTCAGGCTGGCAGGCACCTCGGGGTCGTAGTGCCTGAGCCAGGGCTTGTCGTCAAAATGCTCCGTATCGTGCATTGGCAGCCTCCACCGACCTGCCTCCCGGATCTCCCGCGGCCTGCCGCCGCGCTCCGAAGCGGACGGCGCGGCGCGTCCTCAGGAACCGTCGCGCAGGCCGAGGTTCAGGGTCAACGTCCCCGTAGTCGCGTCAGGGCCTCCTGAAATTGACGCTCCTGCGGAAAAAGGCGCAAGCCTTCGTGCAACAGCTCCGTTGCCGCGCTCGCGTTCCGCTCGTTTTCGAGCAGCAGGGCCAGCCCCAGGTACGCGCGCGAATTCGGCGCATAGGCCAGGGACCGGCGGTAGAGCTGCGCCGCGGTTTCCCGCTTGCGGGGTATGTGCTCGTTGTGCGCGTAATCACCCTGGTGAAAGGTCAGTGCCAGGCGCGACAGGAAATCGGCGTGCAATCCCGCCAGCTCCGACCGGTCTTCCAGTTCAATTGCCCCGGCGTACGCGGGCAGACGCTCCAGCCAGGCCTGCCTGAGCCGGCGACCGGATTCCAGGACCCGCTCCTCCGGCAGCGCCGCGTCGGTTTCGTAATACAGAATGTCCTCGTCGCGATCCAGCCAGATGTCGTCATCCCAGCCCAGCCGCGCGCGACAGCTCTCGTACAGCGTCGTGCCGGGAAAAACCGCGAGCACGTGGAACAGCACCACCAGGGGCTTGATCCGCTCCAGCAGGTCCAGCGTCTCCGCGATGGTCGCGTCCGTCTCGCCCGGGCTGCCGTAGATGACGTAGGCGCGGGCCAGGATGCCATGCCGCGTCGTCAGGGCAAAGGCCCGCTCGACCTGCTCCGTACGCAGCGGTTTATTCAACGCGCTCAGAATGCTCGCGCTGCCGCTTTCCACGCCGTAGCTGATCTGAATGCACCCGGCCTGCCGCATCGCGCAGAGCAGCTCGGCGTCCACGCAGTCCACGCGCGAGATGGCCGCCCAGTTCATCTCCAGGCCGCGCTCCCGGATCCCCCGGCAAATCGCCAGAGTCAATTCCCGACGCACGGTGAACGTGTCGTCGGATACGTAAAAAAATCGCACCCCGCGTTTGTAGAGCAGTTCCAGCTCGTCGAGAAAGTATTCCGCGGAGTGGAAGCGTATCCCGGAACCCCAGAAGCGCGGCGAGCCGCAAAAGCTGCACTTGCCCACGCACCCGCGACTCAGCGAAACGTGCTGAAAGGTGAAATGCCGGGCCGGGTGCGGCAGATCGTCCAGTCGCGCCAGGAGCGGCCTGTCGGCGTTGCGCACGACGCGCCCCTGCTCCCGCCGGCTCAGCCCGGGAATTACGCTCAAGGCCGACAGCTCGCCGCGTTCGACCGCTTCCGCCAGTTCTACCAGCGTGCGCTCGCCCTCGCCCCGGACGATGACGTCGAGTTCCGGCACCAGCCGCAGCAGATGCTCGTCCAGAAAGGTGGCGCCCACGCCGCCGAATACGATGAAGGCCTGCGGCAGCATTTCACGGACCACCCGCGCCAGCTCGATCCCGCCCCAGCGGTTGGCGTGAAACAGGGAAAAGCCGACCATGTCCGGACGAAACGCCTCCAATGCCGGCAGTCCGGCCTGCGCCAGCTCCGCCGTATGCCAGTTGAACAGCTCCACGACGTGCCCCTGTTCCAGCAGACAGGCGCCCAGCGTGTACAACCCGATGGGCAGCGGCTCGACGTTCTCCCCGTGGACGCGGGTATAGAGAAAAAACGGGTAGATCAGAGCGATACGCATCCAGGCTCCCGAATGGCCTTCCGGGCCGAGGCGTCCCTGTTGCGGACGCCATGACAGAGGTGAAAATTCATGACGGCGTATCCGGCGAAATGGCGCGTGCTGCCAGCCCCGGCCTGCGTGCCGTCCTGGCCAGCGGCGCGTACAGACAACTCATGATCATCGCCCCGGCCTGCGCCACGTTCAACGAATCGATGCGCTCGTGCAGCGGAATGCTCAGGCACCGCCCGCACTGCCCGGACACCCCGGGGCGCACGCCTTTGTCCTCGTTGCCGAGCACGAGCAGCACGGGATATTCCGGCTCCAGGTCGTAGCAATTCTCGCCTTCGTCGCCGGAAACCGCGCAACAGGTATGGAACCCCTGCGAGGCCGCCTGATCGACGACCCGGCCCAGATTGGTCTCGCGCGCGATGGGCAGGCGTAACAGTGCCCCGGCCGAGGCCTTGATCGCCCCCTGGCCCAGATGTGCGGCATTGTGCCGGCCGATGACCAGGCCGCCCCCGCCGAGCCCGAACAGCGTCCTGGCCAGCGTGCCGACATTGCCGGCGTCCTGAATCTGATCCAGCACCAGCACCAGCGGAAACGGTCGCTCCTTGGCCGCCTCGAGCAGAGCCTCCAAATCCACGAAACCTGGCCCGAATACCCGGGCCAGACACCCCTGGTGGTTCCCCGGAAACAGCTTTTCCAATTTCCCCGCCGGCACGCGCACGAGCCGTACACCGCCCCGGGAGCAGGCTTCGACAAGCCCGGCCACCCCCGGTCCCCGTATGCCCTCCTGCAACAATACCTGCTCGACAATCGCGGGCTCCTCGCGGACGAGCTCCAGGACCGCCTTTCGCCCCGCCACGATGTCCAGCACCGAGTCTTCCTTCATGCCCCTTCTCCCTCACATTGCGTACATCACCGACAGCGTATGCTGCGTACTCTTCAATCTGCATGGCCTCAACCGACTCTTTGCAAAAAAAATAAATCCCGTCAGCCTGTTATCCCCCACTTTTGGTGAGCGAGCAAGTCAAGATTGGACGGTTCTCGTGGATACATGCCGAAACCAACCGTCCGGACGTTAACGGTGCTCTCCAGATGGTGTTAAGCCATGGATGACCTTGAGGGTGTGAGATGCTCCCAATTTGTTTGAAGGTTCAGCGAACTTCGTAAGAAGGTCATTGTTATGGCGTGGTCGCTGCTACGCACTGGCAACACCGTCCGAATCTGGAACAAGAGGTAGTCGGTAGGCGGTCGAGAATGGGCCAACGTGCAGCCCGGCGGAGACCACCGGTCGATCACGGAACTGCCGGTATCACGACAGTCTCTACGCAGTCCCTTGTTGAACAGGAAGCTCGAATACAAATCAATCTTTGCTATATACTTCGACAGGCGTCATGTTGTCAAGGCTCAAATGAAGCCGTTCCACGGCAATTTTGTTCAAAGGGAATTTCGTAAGCGTTGAGCAGGGTACTTCTTCCATCTTCCCAATTGTTCATGTCACTGTTCGCCAGGAACGCAGGAAGTGAACCATGGAGAGCAGGAAGAGAGTCAAGAGGGATGAGCCTGTCGCGTTTTGGCGCGCGCATGTCGCAAGGTGGCGGACAAGCGGCGTGAGTCAGTTGCAGTATAGTCATGAACATGGCATCAGACAACGTAGTCTCTGCTACTGGATTCGCCGCTTCAAGACACCTGCAACGCCCTGGCCGCATCCCAACCTCGTCGAGTTTTCGACCGCGAAGGTTTTTTAGGCCGTGCGGTCGGTGCCTGATCAAGCGCCACTTACGCTCATGATTGCAGGCCGCTGTCAGCTTGGCATTCATGACGATTTTCCCGCGCATACCCTGGAAATAGTCGCCCGCACGCACGAACGGCTATGAACCTCTTCCCCGGGTGCATCCGCTCTTGCTTACCCACGGGAGCGACCGACGTACGCAAGGCGATCAACATGAATTCTATTCTCGTTGACGAGCGTAGTGCCCGAGCACAGGCGAAAAAAGCCTGGTCGTCGACCGCTTCCGGCCGAGTTGCCGCGCAAGATAATTATTCAAGACCTGCGCGAAGCCGAGACGATTTGCGTGTGCGGCTGCGCCTTGACCAGGACCGGCGAGAACCCTGGCGAAAAGCTTGACATTTTGCCTGCGTACATCCAGGTCGAGCGCCACGTCCGCTACAAGTACGCCTGCCGGGGCTGCGAGGGTATCGAGAGTCGGGCCCGGGGTTTGGGCGGTGCGGTCAAAATTGCGCCGTTGCCTCCGCGGTTCTTTCCTCGGGGCATCGTTACACCTGACCTTCGGCGCTCGTGTCCAAGGCCATCGAGCCCTTGATCGAGTTGCTGCTCGCCGAGATCCGCGGGGGGCCGATCATCGGGACGGACGAAACCCGTGTCCAGGTCCTCAGCGAGCCGGGCCGCGCATACGAGCCAGTCGTACGTGTGGGTGATGCGGGGCGGTCCGCCGGAAGCGCCGGCAGTGCCCATCCACAACGCACCCAGCCGTAGCGGCGAGGTAGAAAAGAGCTCGTCGGCACCTTTCAGGGCTACCTGCAAACGGACGGCTACTTGGGATACGAGTCGCTGGACGAGCAGGAAAACATATGCCTTGTCGGTTGCCTGGCGCATGTGCGTCGAAAGTTCTTCAACGTGCTCAAGGTTGCCAGTAAGAACGCGAAGCCGGGAACAGCCGCGTCGGTGCCGGACAATATCTGCGCAATGTATAAGCTGGTAGTTCAGGCGCGAAAAGCCCTTCTTCCGCAATACCCGGACCGAAGACTCCACACCACAAACGCCAATCCGACCGATTCATAGCAGCCCGAAACAACCATGTGAAGACGGTGTCGTTTTGGCGTCATGGTAGTCCAGTGGACTCCATTTTCTCTTCAAGTCTTTTGATGCAAACATCTATTTTTTCATCTACGATATGATTAGATGTAACCGCATGCGCTCCTTTTCTATTCTTGGGATTTGTTCCATCATGCCATGGCGGTCATTTATGCTATTTCACTTTTCCGATCTAAGGATAGGCCAGTTACTCTCGCTTCTCCTTCCTGTTTTCCTCCTCAATCAAGGGTGGCAACACCTTAGCATCCCTTGGGTGCTTCCTTGTTGAAATTTTCATACCCGCAATAGACATGAACGCTCAAGCATGTTCAAGGATTAGCAGGTGTGAAATTCAGGCTGACCCACAACCAGGCATAGCCATCGATTGACTGAGCCTTATCCGCGCTTCGTGCGCGAAAAGAACGGACTACCGCACGGCAACGAACAGGATGCTTCCGCCCAAGACATATGGGGCGAAAGGCTGCCGGTGCTGCGTTGATTTATACGCGCTGCTGCGGCTTGCTCGGCCGCGGCAGAACCATGCAGGTCGGACTGACAAAGGCGTCCAGCTCCAGTCCCAGCGAAGAAAAGGCCTGGAAATGGATGCAGCTGCGGAACTGGACCTGATCATTGCAGAAGAAGTCGAAAATCTTCATCAGACCCGGGTGCTTCAAGTTCCGGAATTTGGCATAAAAGCAGCATTTGTCTCTGATAGGACACATAGTTCTCCCCCGCCCGGCGGGCCGACCGTTCCCCACGACAGCCGGTCCTGCTCTACACGATAATGATTGAGGCTAGCAGATTTGCTCACAAAAAGGAAGGGGGTGGCGCGCTCTTAACTTCTGCGGCAAACATTATTTTGCCTTTTGTCACAATGCAGGCCTTTTGACACCCGACTCCCACAGCGCCGCCCCGGTGAAGGCATCCGGCGGCCAGGTCGATACGCGACCCGGAAGCCCGCCCCGGATGCTGATCGCCACTCTTTATCCGACACCCTGCAGCCACTCCGCCTCGGCCCGTCTGCGCGCATCTTGTCAACAAAGTCGAAACGTGAAATGCACGGCGCAACGCAGTCGGGCGTATACCATGTTTTCAGGACGGCATGATGTCGTCCACGCCGTCAACGGCGCCGGTCGGATACGGACTACAACCTGACGCCGCGATTGCGTAACAGGAGCCACAATGCGTCGAAAACTCCTTCTCATCGCCGTCGTATGCTGCGTGTGCGCGGGCGCGTTCGTATATCTGTATGTCCGGCGAGGGCTCGTCGAGACGGATGATGCCTATGTCGCCGGACGGATTCATCTCGTGACGCCGCGCGTGGAGGGCTATGTCCTGGAGGTGCTGGTACAGGACAATGAACTCGTTCAGACCGGTCAGCCCCTGGTCCGACTCGATCCCGCCAACTACGAGGTCGCGCTGGCCGAGGCGCGCGCGGCCCTGGCCTCGCTGGAGCTTGGCGTGCCCCTGGAGCGCGGGCAGACCGCCCTGCGCGTGACCGGCGTACAGGCGCAGATGGAGGGACTGGATCAGAATCTGGAGCGCTTGGGCAAGGAAGAGCAGGCGGCAGAGCAGGAGCGTCAGCGAGCGGCCTCGCAGCACGAGTTTGCGGTGCTGGAGCTTTCGCGGATGCGGCGGCTGAGCCAGGCGCGCGTGGTTTCGCAATCCGCGCTCGACGGCGCGGAAACGCTGGCACGCAGCTCGCTTGCCGAACTCGAGGCCGCCAAGGCCAGGATCGAGGCGGTGCAGAAGCAGCGCGCGGCCCTGAGCGCCGATGCGGACCGGCTCAAGGCCGAGCGCGGCCTGGCTGCCACGGGCGAGGATCAGGCCATCATCAAGGCCCGCGCGGTCGAGGCCCAGCAGGCGCGCGTGCGTCAGGCCGAGCTGGACCTGACTTATACGGTCGTGAAAGCGCCCGTGCGCGGGCAGGTGACCAAAAAGGGCATCGAGCCGGGCCAGATGGTTTCGCAGGGGCAACCGCTGCTGGCCGTGGTGCCGCTCGACCCGCCCGACATCTGGATCGTGGCGAACTACAAGGAAACGGACCTGACCGACGTACGCCCCGGCCAGCCGGCCCGGGTGCGCGTCGACGCCTACCCCTCGCTGCGTCTGAACGCCCGCGTGGAATCGATCATGGCCGGCACCGGCGCGGTCTTTTCTTTGTTTCCGCCGGAAAACGCCTCCGGCAACTACGTCAAGGTGGTGCAGCGCATCCCGGTCAAGCTCGTGCTCGAGGACTATGACCGGACCCGTTCTCCGACGCTCCGGCTGGGCATGAGCGTCGTACCGACCATCGATACGCGCGAGGATCGGCAGTGAACCTGCCGGCGGCGCCGGCGGCCGGCCCTGCTGTGCCGCAGGTGAACAAGTGGCTGGTCACCGCCTCCGTCATGCTTCCGACCATGATCGAGGTCCTGGATACCAGCGTGGCCAACGTGGCGCTGCAGCACATCCAGGGCAGCCTGTCTGCCGGGCGCGAGGAGGTTACCTGGGTGCTGACCTCCTATCTGGTGGCCAACGCGGTAATCATCCCCATGAGCGGCTGGCTCGCGCGGCTGATGGGCCGCAAGCGATACCTGCTCGTCTCGCTCATCGCCTTCACGGCGAGTTCGCTGCTCTGCGGACTGGCGGCCACGCTGCCGCAGCTGGTGCTGTTTCGCGTGCTCCAGGGAATCGGGGGCGGCGGGTTGCAGCCGATGTCCCAGGCCATTCTCATGGAAACCTTCCCGCCGCAGCAACGCGGGCTGGCCATGGCCGTCTTCGGCATGGGCGTGGTCCTCGGCCCGATCCTCGGTCCTTTGCTGGGAGGGTATCTGACCGACGCCTTTTCCTGGCGCTTCATCTTTTTCGTCAACCTGCCGGTCGGCATTGTGACCCTGTTCATGATCAGCAGCTTCGTATTCGATCCTCATTATCAGGAGCGCAGCGTCAAGGGCGAGCGTGTGGACTGGCAGGGGTTGCTGCTGCTCACGCTGGGCATCGGCTGTTTGCAGATCGTGCTGGACAAAGGACAGACGGACGACTGGTTCAACGCCCCGTACATCACGATCCTGAGTGCGATTTCCGTGCTGTCGCTCGTGGGTCTGATTATCTGGGAGCTGAAGGCGGAAAATCCGGTGCTCGATCTGCGGATTTTTCGCAACATCAGCTTTGCCACGGGCAACGTGGTCATGTTTCTCGGATTCTTCGCCTTTTTCGGCTCCATCGTGCTCCTGCCGCTCTCCAGGAGCTCATGGGTTATACCGCCCTGCTGGCCGGGCTGGTGCTCGGGCCGGGGGGTATGCTCTCGCTCGTGGGCATGCCGCTGGCCGGCAAGCTGACCGAGCGGGTGGACTCCCGCTACATACTCGCCGCCGGGCTGGCCATCACCGCCTGGTCGCTTTTTTACATGGCCGGATTCAATCTGCAGATCAGCTTCACGCACTCGGTCATCGGCCGGCTGATTCAAGGCATGGGCCTTCCGTTTTTCTTCGTGGCGCTGACCTACGTCACCTTCGCCTACGTGCCGCGCGAGCAGATGAACAACGCGTCGGCGCTCTTCAATCTGCTGCGCAATCTGGGCGGTTCCTTCGGCGTGGCCTTCGTGACCACGCTGACGGCACGCAGGATGCAATTTCACCAGCACCGGATCATCGAGAACCTGACCCCGTACGATCCGTCCCTGCGCATCGGCCTGGACCGGCTCGAACAGGAGCTGGCCTGGCGCCTGGGCGAATTCGGCGACAACGCCCGCATGGCCGCGGCCATCCTCTACGGGCGGGTGCAGCGCGAGGCCGCGGCCATGGCCTTCAACGACGCGTTCACCGTGCAGGCCTGGCTGTTCGTACTGCTGCTGCTGGTGATCTGGATCATCCGCAAGCCGCCGGTGGGCAAGAGGGGCCGCTAGCAGTGTCGTCGGCGTCTTGATAAGTCCTGTCAGAAGGTGTACAGATTCTTTTCAGAGTGCAAGGGGGGGGATAATCGCATCGTTGTCTGGCACCGACGCGTTTATGCCGGCCTCCGGTGGCACCCGGAAGGAAGGTCTGACATGGCAGTGGTATCCGAGGCACTCTATACGGAGTTCGCTCCGGCAGAACGTTTCCCGCACGAAGATATCGACCGGCAGGCGGCCCTGTTTCGGGATCCCGCGCTGGTGCAGGCCCTGGACGCCGTGAACAGCCTGGTGATGATCCTTAACGGCCTGCGGCAAATCGTCTTTACCAATCGCAACCTGCGCGAGCTTGTCGGACTGGAGGACGAGCGCTCCATCCTCGGCTTACGGCCGGGAGAGCTGCTCCTGTGCGAGAACGCCACGGTATTGCCCGGTGGCTGCGGCACCTGCGAGCGTTGCCGCTACTGCGGCGCCGCGCGTGTGGTACTGGAAAGCCTGGGCGGTCGCCCGACCCAGGAGGAATGCCGCATCGCCAGGCGGACGCCGCGCGGCGTCGAGGCTTTCGATCTCAGGGCCAAAGGTACGCCGCTTCTGATCGGGAAGGTGCCCTTTTCCATTGTGGCCATGGACGACATCAGCCACGAGAAACGGCGCCGAGCCATGGAGCGGATATTCTTTCACGACGTGCTCAACACCGCCGGCGGTCTCTCTTCGCTGGTGGAACTGCTCGGCGAGGAGGCGCCGGAACCGCTTAAGCCGGAATTCGATCTTGTAAGCCGCTACTTCGCGACCCTGCTGGACGAAATAAAGGGCCAGCGGCTGTTGCTTGCGGCGGAAAACGACGAGGTGACGTTGCAGTTCAAGCGGCTCGACTCACTCGCGCTGCTGCGCGAGGTGCAGAGCTTCCACGCGGCGCACCCCCTGGCCGAGGGCAGGCGGATCGAACTCGACGCCCAGGCACAGCCTCTTTCCTTTCGAAGCGATCCGACCCTGCTCAAGCGCGTGCTCGGCAACATGATCAAAAACGCGCTGGAGGCGACCCACCCGGGGGAAAGCGTTACCCTGCATTGCTTTCCTGCCCCGTTGCCCGCGGCCAGCGCCGGCGAGACCGACGGCCTGGCCTTCCAGGTCCGCAATCCCGGCACGATTCCCCGGCCCGTCCAGATGCAGATTTTTCAGCGCTCCTTTTCCACGAAAGGCCAGGGCCGCGGCCTGGGCACCTGGAGCATCCGCCTGCTCGCCGAGCGCTACCTCAAAGGCACGGTATCCTTCCGCTCCGACCCTGAAACCGGCACCGCCTTTACCGTCGTGCTCCCCGTGCAGGAATAGACGCACTCCGGCATCTGTGCTCTGACGTCCCTCCCGCGCTCATTCCGGCGCATCCTCCCCGTAGGAACAGGACGAGGGCGGCGGCGAGGCCGGCGCAACGTCCTCTTCGCTGCGGAAGACACGCGGAAACGCCGGCAGCAGACGCAGCAGGCAGCCCGGCAGGGGAAAAAGCCGGTTCAGTTCCGGGACGGCGGCCTCGCCGCGCTGTTCTCGCCGGAGGCTCTTGACCGTCGCCAGAGCGTTGCTGCCGATCGGATCGAACTGCACGGCCGCCGACGTCTCGGGTTCGCGCAAGAACTCCGCAGCGACCGCCAGCGTGAGGTCGAGCATTTCCCGACAGTAGTCGTCGTTGCAGAAGCGGCCGGGCACCAGCAGTGCCCGCGTTTGAGGAAAACGAAGTCTGACCTGGGCCAGCCGGCTGGCCAGGCCGTTCGGGGCCGACAAGGGAAAGCCACGCCGGTACAGCTGTTTTTTGAGCAGAAACGGCAAGTGCGGGCGTTGCAGCGAGGCCAGGAGCACGGCATCTTCTTCGCGGTGCATGGCCCTGAATACGCCGCGCGCCTGCCCGGGGCTCCAGTCCACCTCCCAGTCCGCCCGCATTTCCACCAGCACGTGCGACAGCTTGCCGCCGCCGGGCGTGATGCCCAGCATTGCCGGCACGTAATAATTGTGGGCCACGATATCCGCCGCCAGGTGCGTCAGGTAGCCGTAGGCGTAGGCGGCCAGCAAGGGCGTACGCGACTGGTTCAGCAGGCGAAAGCCCGTGGACCAGTTATGGCTGTGCCGGGGAGTGAATGTCGAGCCCTTGCCGATGAAGATGTCCGCCGACAGGCAGCCATAGAGAAAGGCCCCGGGATGCTGCCCCAGCAGCGCCGCCACGGCTGGACCGAACCGCGCGGCCTCGGCCAGCAGATAATTGCCCGTCGCCAGGTGTACGCCCGGCCCCCAGGCCAGCGCCTCGGCCGCATGCAGCAGCACGAAAACGATAGCCATAAGCGAGGCGATACAGCCAAAAACCATGTCAGCCTTCCTTGTACTGCGTAGAGAATAGGTCTTGCCGGCGCGCTTGTCACGTGGGCGGCGGCCCGAAAGAACGATTTCCGCATCCAAAGACAAACGATTCTCGTCTTGCCCAAGGGGTATTTTTTTGAAAAAGATGGTGATACGAGCTGAAGGGCAGTGTGACAACGCCGTAAACCACAGGACGACAGCGGGCAACCGAACGGCGACGCGCCCGGTTTCCCGCGCATCATGAGGTGTGCTCATGGGGCATGACGCCGATCCCTTGCAGCATCGGACCAGGCTGCGGCTGGCCCTGCTGTCGGTGACGCTGGCCGCGCTTATCATGGGGGTCAAGTTCGTGGCCTGGACCTTGACCGGCTCGGCCGCGATCCTGTCCGATGCGTTGGAGTCGATCATCAACGTCGTTGCCGGCGGGTTCGCCGTGTTCAGCGTGATCACGGCCGCCAAGCCGGCCGACGAGTCGCATCCCTACGGCCACGGCAAGATCGAATACTTTTCCGCCGGGTTCGAGGGCGCGCTCATCGTCCTGGCCGCCGGGGGCATCATCTGGCACGCGGTGCCCAGGCTGGTCAATCCGGCTGAAATACCCTGCCTGGATATCGGGTTGCTGGTCATTCTGGGTGCCAGCGCAGTCAATCTCGGCCTGGGTATAGCCTTGCTCGTCTTCGGCAGGCGCACCCGCTCGTTGACGCTCGTAGCCGACGGCAAGCACGTGCTCACCGACGTCTATACCTCGCTCGGCGTGCTCCTGGGCCTGGGGCTGATCCGGCTGACCGGCTGGCTCTGGCTGGACGGCGCGACGGCCATCGTCGTGGCGGTGAATATCCTCTTTTCCGGCTGGGCGCTGATCAAGGAGTCCTACACCGGGCTGATGCATACGGCCGACCCGGCGCTGCTCGAAGAACTGTGCGAGCTGCTGCGCCGGCACCGCAAGCCGGACTGGATCGACGTACACCAGCTTCGGGCCTGGCGCGCCGGCAATCACGTGTTCACCGACTTCCACCTCATCCTGCCGCGGGAATACAATCTGGAGCAGGGGCACACCGAGGTCAAGGCCATTGAACGGATCATCAAGGAGCACTTCCAGGGGCTGGCCGACGTCTTCATCCACCTGGACCCCTGCATCGAGGAGGAGTGCCGCGGCTGCTCCCGCTCACCCTGCCTCGAGCGTAACGAGGGCATGGATTTTCAGCATCTCTGGAACCCCAGAACCGTAACGACGCACAAACGCGCCGCCGGCAAACCGCTGCGTGCGTGAGCACTTACGCTGCACAGTGACGGGCTGAGACAGGCACATGGATTTCAACGTCAACAACAAACTCCTTTTCGACGCGCAGGACAAGCCCGCCTGGCCGCTTGCCCTCGTGCTCGGGCTGACGCACGCGACCCTGATCCTGGACGGCATCATCTTTCTGCCGAACATGATCGGCAAATCCACGCAAACACCAGCGGAGCAGGTTGTCTGGGTCACCTTCGCCACGCTGGTCGTCTCCGGGATGTGCACCCTGATCCAGACGCTACGCGTGCGCTCGATCGGCTGCGGTTTCGTGCTGTTCATGGGCTCGTACAGCGCTTTTCTGGGCTGCGTGCTCAGCGCCGTGCGCATGGGCGGCGTGGAACTCATGGCGACCATGACGGTATTGAGCGCGCCGGTGGTGCTGTTCTACGCCTATTTCCTGCGCTTTCTGCGTCACATCATCACCCCGCGGATCGGCGGCGTCATGATCATCCTCGTTGCCCTGAGCCTGATGCCCATCGCCATCGAGCTGTGGCAGGGAGGGGATCCCGCGGTGCCGGGTTTCGGAAACATGCCGCACTACCTCACCGGCGCGGCGACCCTGGTTCCCCTGCTCGGGCTCATGCTCTTCGGCAACACCCTGCTCCGGCTCTGGACCCCGCTGCTGGCCATTGCCTCGGGCTGCGCGGCAGCCTGGCTGTTCGGTCTGTTCCATTTCAGCCATTTTCATGCCTCGCCCTGGTTCGGCCTGCCGCAGGGCAGCCCGCCAGGGCTCTCGTTCGATCTGCAGCTTGCGCACCTGCCGCTGCTGGCCTCGTTCGTCATGGCCTCGCTGGTCAGCGCTATGGAAGGCACGGGCAATATCATGCTCCTGCAGCAACTCTCCCAGCGTGACTACCGCAAGGTAGACTACGCGCGCGTGCAGGGTGGACTGTACGCGGACGGAATGGGCAAACTGCTGGCCGGAATGACCGGAGCCGCGCCCCTGGCCACGTTCTGCGACAACCTGCCCCTGATCGAGATGACGCGGGTGGCCTCGCGACGGATCGGCATCGTGGGCGGCGGCCTGCTGATCCTGCTGGCCTTTCTGCCCAAGTTCTCCGGCCTGCTTCTGGATCTGCCGCCAGCGGTGATCGGAGGGATTCTGGTCGGGATTTGTGCGGTGCTGTTCTATTCGGGGTTTGGTCTGGTCATGCGCGAGGGTCTGAGCTTTCAGATGGGACTGGTCCTGGGGGCCTCGCTGTGCGCCGGGCTCATCGCCGAGTCCCGGTCCTTTTTTCCGGAAATCGTTCCCGTCGATCTGGCCCCGATGCTGCAGAACGGCATAGCCATGGGCGGCTTCACCGCCATTGCGCTCTCGACGCTGCTGCACGTTTTTCCCAAACCGCAGTTGATCCTCCGGCTCAGACCCGACAGCGAGGGCATGCGCGAACTGCTCGCCCGGCTCCCGGAGGTAAAAGAGCGCTTTCACCTCGGCCAGAATGCCTTCAACTGCCTTCAGCTGGCCTGCGAAGAAACCATGACGCACCTGATCGAATTCATGGGCGATACGGACAAGCAGTGCCTGTTTCATCTGGTGCGCAAGGAGCATGGGGTGTTTGTCGAGGTCGTCTGCGGCGAAGAAATCGAAGACGTCGATCAGGTCGTGCGTCCGTTCACCCTGCTGCACGCGGGCGAATCCGAACTCAACAAGCTTGGCCTGCTGCTGCTCGAAAAGGTCGCCCGGGACATCCAGCACATCCACATCTCAGGCTATGCCTACATCTCGTTTACCATCTGCGTCTGAGCGGGAGTGACCCGGGGCGGAAGGCCTGGACGGATCCCTGCGGCAAGGCTCAGTCCGGCCGTCGGTTCCATTCGCTCCAGCGCAGGCCGCTGCCCGCGTGCCCTTCCTTCGCGTAGCGGTAGAAGCGCTGCAGAAACGCGGCCCGGGCCAGCCAGGCATCGCGCTTCCAGCCCGGCTCGTCGGGCGGACGCAGGGCCAGATCGATGCCGCCTATCCGCTGCTGCCGGGCCACGATGTTCTCGAATGCCGTGTGTCCGGCATGACGGAGCATGTCGACCATGGCCATGAAGGTGGTGGTGCGGCCGTCGCCAGCATGGCAGTGCATGTGCAGCCAGACCGCGGGATCGAGCCGCTGCCAGACCTCCAGAAAACGGTCCACCTCCTCGTCCGGCGGCGGCAGATGGTCGGGGCAGGCCAGACGCAGATAGCCGGCGCCGTGACGCAGGACCAGCTCAGCCTCGGTGCAGACGTCCCGCGGAGCGAACGACCGGTACTCCGGGTGCTCGATGCTGCCATCGGGATTCTTGGCAAAGGACATCGCCACCGGAATCTTCGGCATGGCGAGCAGACCGGCCAGGCGTCGCTCCTCGTCGTCGCGGACTTCGGCGAAGCGCAAACCCCGATTCGCCCAGTCCTTGTCGGCAAACCAGCTCACCGCCAGCCCGTCGAGAAAGCCGTGCGACTCCTGCCGCAAATCGAGCACCAGCAACGGCGCAGGCAGATGCCGGCACAGCGCCGCGAATTGCGCCGCAGTAAACTGCGCGCTGCCGGACAGGCGCAAGTCAGCCATATCCTGGCTGTCAGGGCTGATGCTGTCGCGCGGGCCAAGAGGAAAGGCCGTGCTGCGGAAATGCCGCGGCAACCCCGGGACGGTCGAACCATCGGGGAGGGTCGGAACGTCGCTGATCAGCGTCAGGGCGGTTTCGGCCAGGGCCAACCCTCCTGGACCTGGCAGCAGGCAGAGGAACAGAAAGACAGACAGGCAGCAACGGCCTGCTCTGCGCGTGCGTTGCGACATGATCAATCCTGCGTCGGTTTGCATATCAGCGGTCTGCCCGCTCAGGCCACAAGGCCTTGCTTCACCAGAAACGCCCCCATCTTTTTATCCGTGCCGTTGATGTGCGTCACCAGCCAGCTGCTGAGAAAATTGAGGATGTCCATGGACAAGGAGCATTTTCCACTTTTGCAGTCGCTTTCCACCTGGTTCACCTTCGCGATGAAATCCACATGCTCGGCCTTATGCCGTACGAATTCCGGATCGGCATAGCGTTCCATGTAGCGCTCCTCGGTGCTGAAATGCACCTCGGTGTATTGGCGCATGTCGTTGACGATGCCCAGCAGTATCGTGCCGTCCGCTTTGTCTTTCATGGCATCGTACAGCGTATTGACCATGTTCACGAGACTCTTGTGCTGTTCGTCGATATCCGGAACCTTGACGGAAAGGCTGTCGTTCCATTCGAGCATTGACATGAGCATCTCCCCCCTTATGGTGCATGTTGCAAGGTTATCGCGAGGAACTCAGATAACGGGTGATATCTTCAACATCGAGCTGCGACGGGGTCAGGAACTGCTCTGCGTAGGCCTTGAAAACGCCGTTACGCAGGAAGAGGTCGAAGAGTTCGGGATCGATGTGCTGGTCGTTGCGCATGAAGCTCATGATCCGGAGCGCCTCGGAGACCGTTTTGGCCTTTTTGTAGGGCCTGTCGGAGGCGGTCAGGGCCTCGAAGATGTCGGCGATGGCCAGGATGCGAGCCTCCACGCAAAGATCCTCCCGGCATTTCTTGAGCGGATACCCGGCGCCGTCGAGGGTTTCGTGATGGGCTATGGCAATGTCCGGGACCCTGGCCAGATTTTCCGGAAAGGGAATTTTGCTCAACATTTCCAGACCGCTGAGGGTATGCTCGTTGATCTTGAAGCGTTCTTCCGGTGTGAGGGTGCCGCGGGCGATGCACAGATTGTAGATTTCGCCGCGGTTGTACTCGTTTTCCGGCGTCGTGAGGGGGTTGCCCCGGGCATCCTTGAGATGAGCGTACGACTTGCAACGTGGGATGATGTGCTCGGGCTTGTCGGCAAGCAGGGGCTCGGGCGTGGGCAGCCCGGGCTCCGGCGTGTTGCCTTTGCTGCGGAGTTCGTCGCTGGAAAGCCCCAGCCTGTCGCTGTAGTGGCGCATCCAGGTGCGCGCGCCGATGCGCCTGATCCGCTCCATCGACTCCGCTGCGAGAAATTCGCCGCCGGCATTGCACTGGGCGATAAAGGCAAAGTCGTCGTCGAGCGCACGGAATTCGTCTTCAAGCTCCTGCTGCAGCGATGCGATATCCGTAGCTCCCTGGGTCAGCTTCCGGTAAAAGGCGATTTCTGCATCCCGGCGAAGTACCTCGAAACGTGTCCGGATTTCATGGATGCGATTGTAGATGGTTTCCAGCTTGGTGGCCTTGTCCACGACGTATTCCGGCGTGGTGACCTTGCCGCAGTCATGCAGCCACGAGGCAATCCACAACTGGTGCCAGTCGTCGTCGGACTCCATGCGAAAGGAGCCCAGCTCACCCTCCGAGCACTCGTGCGCGGCCCTGGCCAGCAGGAAGGCCAGCTCGGGCACCCGGGTACAGTGGCCCGCGGTATACGGGGACTTGGCATCAATTGACGCGGCGATGACCTGAATGAGCGAATTGAATACCGCGCGCAGGGAATTCACCAGATTCCGATTGTCCAGCGTGATGGCGGCCTGGGCAGCCAGCGAGCCGATGAAGTCGGCCAGGTCGTGGCCGTTTTCCCCGGCCTCTCGCTCTGCAGGATGGGGATTGAAGAGCTGGATGACGCCAAGTACCTCGCCACGCCGGGTGACGATGGGAACCGCAATGAGCGCGCGGATGGGATAGTCGGAGGGTTCCTCGGCCAGGCCCGTGGGAAAGAGCGACAGCGGCCCCTCGTTCAGGGTTACGATGCTCTGCGTGGTAAGGGCCTCGCAGGCGGAGCGCAGCACCGAATCCGGACTGAGAAAGGCCGCAATCTGCGGACGCACCTTGACCCTCGGGGCGGGATGTGCGGACAGCCCGCCGAGCATCACGTTCGCCTCACCCAGCGAGACCAGCTCTACGGACAGTTCCTCCTCCTCCATAAGATAGAGCACGCCGCCATCGGCCTGGACCAGTTCCTTGGCGGTCTGAAAGATCAGATCGACCAGCCTGGCCAAATCCTTCTCGGCCGACAGCGCCAGCCCACCCTGAACGAGCATTTTCAACTTTTCCTGCGTCTGCACCAGGCTCAAGGTCTTGGACTGAATCGTCGCCTTCATGACCTCGCAGGCCTGAGCGAGTTTCTGGACCTCGCGGACGCTCGAGCGGACCATGGGGCTCGGCGAAAAATCAAAGGCCTGAATCCGCTCGGCCTCGGACACGAGAGCCTCGACCGGAGCGGATATCCGGCGAGCGAGGAAGAGACTCAGGGGCGCCAGAAGCACCAGCAATCCGGCCGCGATACCGACGATACGCAGGGCCATGGCCTCCATGGCGGCGGTAAAGTCGCCCAAAGGCGCGGCCACGACGATGCTCAGTCCGAGGCCATGCTCGTCGGGCATGAGTTGCCGGCAGGCCAGGTAGACCGTGTCCCGTACGTCGAGGAAGAATGGCTTGCTCAGGGCCTCGGTCCCGTGGGCCTTCACTGTCTGCGATACGC
>CAZGAH010000011.1:61253-78375 GCA_964523295.1 uncultured Desulfovibrionaceae bacterium
ACCAGCGGATTGTCGGCAGAGTCCGCCGCCGGAAGGCGCAAATCCTCGCCGATGACCCCTTCCCAGGCCTGGCCGGGGAAGGCGACCAGCCGGTCCTCCTGGTCCAGTATCCATACCGTTCCATGCCCCGCTACCCGCTGTCCGGCGAGCATGTCGCCCAGCCCGGCCAGGGTGACGTCCGCGCCGAACACCCCGTTGCGATCGGGCAGCACGCGCGCGCAGGTCAGCCCCGGAAGCCGGGAGCTGCTGAAGACGTAGGGCGGCGTGTACACACTGCGTCCAGACTGTCTGGCCTGCAAATACCACGATCGCGTACGCGGATCATAGGCAACGCTGGCGTCCGTGCGCGCGCCTCGCTCGGCAAAGTCGTCCCCGAGAAAACGCCACTGCTGCACCCTGGCCCCCTGCTCCGCCAGGATGATGCGCCGCTCGACGTACCCGGTTTCGGGAGGGGCCTGATACGTTTTCAGGATGTACGCGTTGCCGCGCGGGGCGATGAGCTGGTGGAACTCGCCGTTGTCGTAGCCGAGATAGACGGACATCAGCTGCGGGTTATCGTCAAGGAGGGCCTTTAACAGCAAACGGTTGTTCTCGAAGTGCGACCGGGAGGACGAATCGGCTCCGCGTCCGAAGGCCTGAACGGCGGTATTTGTCAGCGTCGCGATGGAGGACAGGACGGTGTCGATCCGGGCGATGGTTTTGGTCGTTATTTCATTGAAGAGCTTTTCCGCCGAGTCCCGGGCCATGGAGCGGTTTTCGTGCCGGACGATGAGCAGCAGCGTCGCGAGAACAAGCGCGGCCGTGCCCAGGACAATGCTGAAGACCAGCGTGGAGAGGGGGAGGCGCAGACGTGGGCGCAGATGCATAACGCGATTCCTTTGGCCAGCCCTACACCACGGCCTCTCAGGCAGAGATGAACGACGTCGATCCCGGCAGCTACCGGATACTATGGATAAACCATACCGTAAGGCAGGGGAAAAGGCAATTCATTATGTCGAGAACAGCAATCCGGAGTAGGTGGCCAAGGCGCTCAAGACCCTGGGCGGGCAATGGCCGATGGACCTCTAACGATCTTCGAAACTGAGTACCAGGCGCTTACCCAGCACGGCAACGGCGCGCTCCAGGGTTTTGAGGGAAGGCCAATGCGATGGGTCTTCCAGGCGCTTTGCAGCGGGCCATGATGTGCCCAACCCGCGCGCCAGGTCGGCGACGGTCCGCTCCTTGCGCGAAAAATGCACGAGCAACGCCGCCTGTGTCTTGGCATCTGGAGCGATGCACCAGGCATTCGGCGGGGCTTGGGATGGAATCGGAATGGGATCATCGTCATTGAGCATGAGTCCCAACATGCCGGAAAGAACCTCTGAGGCGTTGAACAGGCATTCCTCTTCGGTTTTTCCCTGGGTAAAAATGGTGTCGAAATCCAGAAAACGGACAAAAAAGCCGCCGTTTTCTTCAGGTTCGAACACCGCAGGGTATCTGACGTTCATGACGAACTCCTCTTTGAGCACAATGCCGGTTTGCCGTTGTATCGCGGCCAGCAAGCCCTTGCCAGGGTCGGCCGGACCATGCACGGGTTCCGGCACCTTAACGCCATCCTTGACAAGAAAGTGGTGGCTGCCCTTGACTCCGGCCAGCTCTCAGGGCGAACCACAACCGCCGCTGCCCCCCTGTGCTGGCGATTTGCGCGCGTGCGCCTTGTCTGCGATTTTCCACACCGCTCCGATGGTACAAGAAGACGCCGAATGGCAGACACGACGAGCTGTCCGCTCAGTGAATTCGATTCGTCCTCAGGTTCCAGAACCATCGGCTCCAATCCGGGTCGCGGCGGCAGACGTCAGCCCTGCACGACAGGTTCCCAGATTCTTGGATTAAGCCCCAGCAGGCACATCAGTTCGTACGGGATGGTGCCCCACCAGGCTGCGAGTTCATCGGGGCGGATGGCCATATCGCACGCGCCGCCCAGGAGAAAGGCCCGGTCACCGGGGCGTACGTCGGGAATGTCGCTGACGTCCACGGCAATCATCTGCATGCACACGCGGCCGAGCAGCGGGGCGCGCCGGCCGTGCAGGAGAACGGCAGCGCCGTCGCCGCGCGGCGAGGAGAGCGCGCGGCTGTACCCGTCGGCGTAGCCTGCGGCAACAATGGCCACGTCCATATCCCGCGCGGCGGTGAAGGTACGGCCGTAGCTGATGCTGCGGCCGCGGGGCAGAGGATGGACCTGCAGCACGGGCGCCGTGACCTCCATGGCGGGCAGAAGCTCGCGACCGAGCGGCTCCAGCGAGGTCCCGGAAAAGGGGTTGGCGCCATAGAGTGCTATGCCCGGGCGCGCGTGCGCGGGCCGCAGCTCGGGCCAGGCGAGCAGGGCGGCCGAATTGGCGATGCTCGGCGCCAGCGGATGTCCGGGCAGGGCCGCGCGGAGCACGGCCAGCAGCGTGGCGAAGCGTTCGGCCTGCTCGCGAACGAAGGGCGCTTCGTCGGGATTGTCGGCCGAGGCGAGATGCGTGCAGACCAGCCCGGCGCGCAGCCGGAACAGGGGGCGAAGCGTATCCGCCAGGTCGGCCGCCTGCTCGGGAGCGAAACCGAGGCGGGCCATGCCGGTGTCGAATTTGAGGGCCAGGGGAGCCGGTATCGCGCGTCCGTCGCAGCGTACGGCCTCATCGAGCAGGGAGAGTTGATCCGCCCGGTAGACCAGGGGCATGAGCGCGTGCTCGATAACCGCCCGGGCCTCGCGGCCGTCCTGAGGGCCGAGCAGCACGAGGATCCGCCCGGCAAAGGGGCTTTCGCGCAGCCTGACCGCCTCGTCCACGGTGCCCGCGGCCAGAAAGGTAGCGCCGGCGTCGGCCAGGGCTTTGGCCACGGGCGCCAGCCCGTGGCCGTAGGCGTCGGCCTTGATCACGGGAATGCTCCCCGGGGCCAGGTCGGCGAGGCGGCGATAGTTCCGGACGATGTTTTCCAGCAGGATGCGCACTGCAACGAGATTATACGCTATGCCCATGTCGGTCCTTTGCGCGGGATGGCCGGCGCGACCGCGATTGATCGCGGCAAGAATGCCTGCCCGTACGGGCAAAAATCAAGGCCGGCAGGGCCGGTTTTTTTACTTGAATCCCCCTTCGGGGTTGTGATAGAGGCCATGGATACGCTGTATACAGGCTTTTCACCGGTCATTCAACCGGAAAGCAGGTGATGCCATGACCAGACACAGCTCCCCGGACCGAAGCGGCCCGCAGGGATTGCTTGCCGCCTTGCTGCTGGCCGGCGTCCTTCTCCTGTGTCCCGGCGGCGCCGTGGCCACCGATCTGCCCTCCTCCATGACCGAACTCTTCGACGAGGACGCGGTCTGGAACATCGAGGCCGACAAGGCCGAAAGTCTGAACAATGGCGAAATCCTGGAGGCTACCGGCTCGGTCGTGCTCCGGCAGGGGGACAATTACCTGCAGGCGGATTTTGCCCGGTACTTCAAGAATACGCATTGGGTCTACCTCAAGGGCCACGTCCGGGCCGGCCTGAGCGGGGACGAACTCGAGGCCGAGGAGGCCGAATTCGACCTGAAGAAGCAGACCGGCTGGCTGCGCAACGGTCGCATTTTTCTCGATAAACCGCACATCTACCTCTCCGGCAAACAAATGGAAAAGGAGTGGGGCAACACCTACTCCTTCAAAGATGCCAAGGTCACGGCCTGCGACGGCGACGTGCCGGCCTGGTCCTTCGAGGCCGACGAGGGCAAGGTAACCATCGACGGCAAGGCCAGGCTCAAGGGCGCGCGATTCAACATCAAGAATACGCCCGTGCTCTATACCCCGTTCTTTTCGATGAGCATGGCCAAGCGTGAAAGCGGGCTGCTCATGCCCGGCGTCGGCTACAGTTCACGCCTGGGCGCGACCGTCAACGTCCCCATCTACATCGCCATCAACGAAGAAAACGACATGACGCTCTACGAGAACGTCATGTCCGCCCGGGGGCTGATGCAGGGCGTTGAGTACCGCCACAACCTCGATGCCTGGAAGGCCAAGGGCTACTGGCGCTTCGACTATCTCAACGACGCGCAGGTCATCAGTTCCGAGGCCGACGAAAAGGCTCCCTTCGATTACGACGGCCTGATCCGTACCAATCATGACCGGTTCTGGCTGCGCAGCAAGTTCGACGCCGAGATTCCCGGCCCAGAGCTCAAGGTCAAGCTCGACCTCGATTACGTCTCCGACCAGAACTATCTGCGGGAGTTCAAGTCCGGTCTGTCCGGCTATCAAAAGAGCAAGGAAACCTTTCTGGACCAATTCAGCCGCGGCATCGAGGAGAACGACCAGAACCGGCTCAGCACGGCCCTGGTCACCCGCGATTTCGAACGCGGCGCGCTCAATGCCAAGGCCCAGTACCTCCAGGATCCCTCCTACGGGCACGGCAACGCCTCCCAATCAACGGATCCCACCGTACAGACCATGCCGGAATTCAGCGGCTATCTCTACAAGGACCGCATCCCGGGCATGGAGTCCGTGCCGCTCGAATTCGCCGCCGACGTCAACGCCGCGAATTTCTGGCGCAATTACGGCACCACGGGCTCGCGCTACGACATCCACCCCAGCGTGAGCATCCCCCTGAACGGCAGCTACGGCTATCTCATCTCCAGCGCCGGATTCCGTGAAACCCTCTACGCCATCGGCAAGCATCAGCCCCTCGACGGCTATCAGGAGGATTCCAGCGACCTGCAGAGCCGCGAACTCTTCAACATCAATGCCCTGGCCGGCTCCGAGGCCTGGAAGGTCTACGACTTCGGTACGCAGTCCCTGGCCCTGACTCAGGACAATCTCGACGAATCGCAGTGGACCAAGGTCAAGCACAGCATCCAGCCGCGCGTGCAGTATAATTACATCCCCTACGTCCGCCAGCGCCTCCGCCCCTACTTCGACACCAAGGACCGCGTCAGCGAGGTCAACGAGCTGACCTATTCGCTGACCAACGTCGCCAGCCGCAAACGCGAAACCGTTATCATGCGTGCCGAGGACGCAGACGACCCCCAGATGGGGCTCAAGACGGATTACCTCGACTTCGTCCGGCTGCGCCTGCAGCAGACCTACGACATGGTCGAGGCCGCCAGGACCTCCGAGACCGCCGAATACGACGTGCGCCCCTTTTCCGATCTGCTCGGCGACCTCACCCTGAGGCTGACGCCCAATCTCAGTCTGACGAACAAAACCTGGCTGTCTCCTTACCTGCTCGAGATCACCGAACACTCGCACATGCTCAATCTCCAGGTGCCCGACTGGTTCATGACCTCCTTCGGCTTCGACTTCCAGCAGGATGTCAACGAATACAATCGTCCCGACCGGCCCAACCTGAGCATACTCAACGCCGGTGCCGGGGTCTTCCTCTTCAGCGGGCTGTCCGTCGGCGTAGGCTATAAGACCGACATCGCCAACAACCGCGACCTCGAAAGCAGCGTTGCGCTCTCCTACCGGCATCAGTGTTTCGACATCATGCTCGCCGGAGCGACCACGCCCATCGAGGATCGCGTCGAGGCCTGGGTCAATCTGGTCGGGCTGAACATCTTCTAGCCGGCAGACCTCGCCGCACGCCGGAAGCACCGGCAAAGGCCTCGTCCGCAGGCATGAAACTGCTGCTTCTCCAACCGCCGCTGCGCGATTTCTATACCACCGACATCCGGTTGCATCCCTTCGGCCTGTGCATGCTCAAGGCCGTGCTCCGACAACGCCTGCCCGAGGTCGAGGTCCGCGTCCGCGACTTTCACCATGGCCACGGCCGCCAGACCGTGCCCCTGCCGCCGGCCTTGCGCTACCTGGGCGACTATTACGAGCACGCGGACAAAAGCGCCTTTTCGACCTTTCACCAGTTCTATCATTTCGGCGCCAGCTTCGAGACTGTCGGCAGCGCCGCGGCGGCCGAGAATCCGGACCTCATCGGCATCTCCTGTCTGTTCACGCCCTACGCCGCCGAGGCCCTGGCCTGCGCGCGGGAATGCCGGCAAAGGACAACAGCGCCCGTCGTGCTCGGGGGCAGCCACGTCACCGCGGCCCCTGAGCAGGTGCTACAGGACCCGGCCGTGGAGTACGTGATCCGCGGCGAGGGCGAACGCCCGCTCGTGGCGCTTGTGCAGGCGCTGCAGACCGGCTCGCCCTTGGATCAGGTGCCCAATCTCGGCTTCAAACGCGACGGCCAGCTCATATTCACGCCCATGGAGCCCAATTACGAGCTGGCGACCCTCCCCTGGCCGGATTTTTCGGATTTCCCGGTCGACCGCTACGCCTGCCTCGGCCGGCCCATGGCCTTTGTGGCCATGTCCCGCGGCTGTCCGCACCGCTGCGCCTTCTGCTCGGTCGGCCTCACCTTCGGCCACCGACATCGGCGCAGAAGCCCTGACGACGTCTTTGCCGAAGTGTGCGAACGCTACGCGCAGGGCTTCCGCGTGTTCGACTTCGAGGACGATAACCTCAGCGTCGGACGGGCCGATTTTGTCCGGCTGCTGGAGCTGCTGGCAACGACATTTCCCCCGGGTGCGCTGCAACTGCTGGCCATGAACGGACTCTCCAGCCACGATCTGGACCCCGGACTGCTCGAACTGATGCGCCAGGCCGGTTTCTCGCACCTCAACCTCGCCCTGGTCAGCGCCAGCGCTGCAACCCTGCGCCGCCTCAAACGCCCGCACTGCCCGGAGCGCTTTCAGCAGATTGCCCACCTGGCGCACGTGCTGGGCTTCATGACCGTGGCCTACGGCATCATCGGCCTGCCCTGCGAGCGCGTCGAGGACATGATTGCCACGCTGGCGCTTCTGGCTCGGCTGCCGCTACGCATCGGCGCGTCCGTCTACTACGCAGCCCCGGGCAGCGAACTCGCAGCCGCGGACGGAATCTCCGGGCCGGACGATTTCCTGCGCGCGCGCTCCACGGCCATGTCCGTCGAGACAGAGGCCTTCCGCCGCGACGACGTGTTCACCCTGTTCACCGCCGCCCGTATACTCAATTTTTTCAAGGAAACGCCCACAAATGGCGAGCATGTCGGCCTGAGCGAGGCCCTGCGTCAGGCCGAGGCCACGGGCGGTCGCGCCGGACTGAGCGCTGCGCTCTACAAACGCCTGCAGCAGGAACAGCGCCTCTACGCGGCCACGAAATCAGGCCAGAAGGTGATCAGGCATTTCGACGCCAGACTCTGGGCACGCGTGGCGGAAACGGTTGGCGAGGTCCGTACGCTGGACGGCGGGTGGATTGATCTAAGGTCATCATAACCGGAGGGACACCCTGGTGCCTGAAACGGAGTGGGTCTGTTTGCCCGGAAGACTTACAATTTTCGATGTTCTTTATCGATAAATTTCTATTTTGGCAGCGCCACTGGCGACAATTCCTGTTTCAGGCTACCTTCCGCACCGGACCGTGCGCCTCTCTCCGGGGAAAACAGGCCGAGCGTCGTTCCTTCCCCGGACCGAAGCGGTGACGCGCAGTCTCGGGCCGGGCTGTGCACGGTCGACACACTCCAACCTGCCGGCGTAACGCTGGCTTCAGGGTGCGCTCATGCTCGACGTGGCGGTATTTCTCTGCGGTGCGGCGGTGATGATTCTGGAGATTGTCGGCGCCAGGATGCTCGCGCCGTATCTCGGGACATCGATCGTAGTCTGGACCGGGCTGATCGGCGTGATTCTGGCCAGCCTGAGCGTGGGGTATGCCTGGGGCGGGCGCCTGGCTGATCGGCGGCCCGATCCCGGGTTGCTGTCGGCGCTCATTGCCCTGGCGGCCGCGGCCGTTGCGCTGACGGCGCTGGGCAGGAACCTGGTGCTGGAGTTTTTGCAAGGCATAGACGTCTGGCCGCATCTGAAGGTGCTGCTCGCGGCGCTTGTGCTCTTCGTGCCGGCGTCGCTGCTGCTGGGGATGGTGTCGCCCTTTGCCGTGCGGTTGAAGATCGAGTCGGCCGGGAGCGCGGGCGCCACGGCGGGGCGGTTGTACGCGCTGTCCACGCTGGGCAGCATTGTGGGCACGTTTCTGGCCGGGTTCGTGCTCATCGCCTGGTTCGGGAGCGGCAAGATACTGCTGGTGCTCGCGCTGCTGCTGGTGCTCGCCTCGCTGTGCGCCTCGCGCTCGGCGCTCCGGCTCAAGCTCGCCCTGGCCCTGGCGATCGGGGTTCTGTTGTGGCTGACGCACTCGTTTCAGCGCTATCAGGCGCGGCAGGGCTATCACGATCTGGACACGAACTATTCCCGGGTGCTCGTGTACGACAGCCGCGATATCCGCACCGGCCGGCCGATGCGCGTGCTCAAGACCAGCCCGGTGCGCGTTCAGTCGGCGATGTTTCCGGACGAACCGGTGGCTCTGGCGTTGACCTATACGCGGTTTTTCCGTCTGGCGGACCTGCTGACGCCGCCTTCCGGGCGTATGCTGGTCCTTGGCGGCGGCGCCTGTTCCTATCCGCGGCATGTGCACGCCGTACGGCCGGATATTGCGCTCGACGTGGTCGAGCTGGACCCCGGCATCAGCGCGCTGGCGGAGCGTTTTTTCGGGCTCTCCCCCGCGCCCGGATTCCGGCTGGTACACGCGGACGCGCGCGTGTTTCTCAACAACGCGCACGGCGTGTACGACGCCATCCTCTGCGATACGTTCGATTCCGATTACACCGTGCCGTTTCATCTGAGCACGCGCGAGGCCGTGCAGCGGCTACACGCGCTGCTTGCCGAAAACGGGCTGGTCATCCACAACGTGATCAGCGCCATTGAGGGCGAGCAAGGGGAATTCCTGCGCGCGCTCCACGACACCTATGCGGCGGTGTTCGAACGGGTGGACCTTTATCCGCTGCATCACCCGTCCGAAGGACGAGCTGTGCAGAACGTCATGCTCGTGGCGCGCAAGACCGACACTCCGCTGCCGGACGTGGCCGGCGCCGACGCCGAGCTGAGCCGGTGGCTGGCCGGGCGCTGGACCCGGCCCGTGGTCTCGGCGTACGGCCCGCTCACCGACGAGCGCGCGCCCGTGGAAATCCTGGCCCTGGCCCTGTGGGAATGAGCCGGGCGCCGACCGCGCTCAGGCCGGTTTCGGCGCCGTGCGGTACGACTCCTCGATGGCCACGGCCACGGCCACGCTGGCGCCGACCATGGGGTTGTTGCCCATGCCGATGAAGCCCATCATCTCCACGTGCGCGGGCACGGAGGACGAGCCGGCGAACTGGGCGTCCGAGTGCATCCGGCCCATGGTGTCGGTCATGCCGTAGGAGGCCGGTCCGGCCGCCATGTTGTCGGGGTGCAGGGTTCTGCCCGTGCCGCCGCCCGAGGCCACGCTGAAATATCTGCGGCCCTGCTCCACGCAGGCCTTTTTGTAGGTTCCGGCAACGGGGTGCTGAAAGCGGGTCGGATTGGTCGAGTTGCCGGTGATGGACACGTCCACGGCCTCGAGGGCCATAATGGCCACGCCCTCGACCACGTCGTCCGCGCCGTAACAGCGTATCTGGGTCCGGTCGCCGCTGGAATAGGGAATTTCCGCCTTCACGGCGAGTTCGCCGGTGTAATAGTCGAGCTGGGTCTTGACGTAGGTGAAGCCGTTGATGCGGGAGATGATCTGGGCCGCGTCCTTGCCCAGGCCGTTGAGAATGGTGCGCAGGGGCTTTTGCCGCACCTTGTTGGCCGAGCGGGCGATGCCGATGGCCCCTTCCGCCGCGGCAAAGGACTCGTGGCCGGCCAGAAAGCAGAAACAGGACGTATCTTCGTGCAGCAGCATGGCGGCCAGATTGCCATGACCGATCCCGACCTTGCGGTTTTCGGCCACCGATCCCGGGATGCAGAAGGCCTGAAGCCCCTCGCCCAGCGCCTCGGCCGCCTCGGTGGCGCGGGTGCAGCCTTTGCGTATGGCGATGGCCGCGGCCACGGTATAGGCCCAGCAGGCGTTATCGAAACAGATGGGCTGCACCTGCCGGACCAGCTCGGCCACGGCCAGGCCGCGCGCGTCGCACAGGGACTTGGCCTCGTCCAGGGAATTGATCTCATAACGACGCAGGGCGGCCAGGACCTTGTCGATGCGCCGGTCGTACTCTTCGAACAGAGGCATGGCGTATCTCCTTCATTCCTTGCGGGGATCGATGACGCGGACGGCCTCGCCGAAGCGACCGTACGTGCCCTTGGCCTTTTCCAGGGCCTGATTGGCGTCCAGGCCGTTGCGGATCATCTCCATCATTTTACCCAGATTGACGAAGGTGTAGCCGATGATCTCGCTGCGCTCGTCCAGCCCCAGCTCGAGCACGTAGCCTTCGGCCAGCTCCAGATAGCGTGGGCCTTTGGCCACGGTGCCGTAGCAGGTGCCGATCTGGCTGCGCAGGCCCTTGCCCAGGTCCTCTAACCCGGCCCCGATGGGCAGACCGCCCAGGGAAAAGGCGGTCTGGGTCCTGCCATAGGCTATCTGCAGGAACAGCTCGCGCATGGCCGTGTTGATGGCGTCGCAGACCAGGTCCGTGTTCAAGGCCTCCAGAATGGTCTTGCCGATCAATATCTCGGAGGCCATGGCAGCGGAATGGGTCATGCCCGAACAGCCCAGGGTTTCCACCAGGGCCTCCTGGATCGTCCCGGCCTTGACGTTGAGTGTCAATTTGCAGGCGCCCTGCTGCGGCGCGCACCAGCCGACGCCGTGGGTCAGACCGTCGATGTCCTCGATCCGACGTGCCTGCGTCCACCGTCCCTCCTGCGGAATCGGCGCAGGGCCATGATCCGCACCCTTGGCCACGCAAAACATCCGCTCCACCTCGTGCGATAGTTCCATCGCGCTGCCCTCCTGTCGGCCTGAAGCAATCATGCGCTCCCGGCATACCGGCTTCCAGGGCCGGACTGCCAGGAGGTCTGTTTCGAACACTATGCCACAGGAGAAAAAAAGGAAAGATGAAACAACAGTGGGACGGTCCCGACAGGCACTTCCCAAGTCTTTCAATATAGCGTAAGCGAGACGCATTCGAGGCAGCGGGGTGCCTCGTCAGAGCGCTGTCGAGGCGGGAGGCGCACAACCAGCTACAGGGAGCACGAGGAGTTGCCATGGCGGAGGAAGAGATGAAAAAGCATGTCTGCGAGGTCTGTAACACCGTATACGATCCGGAAAAGGGCGATCCCGAGCATAACGTGCCCGCGGGAACGCGTTTCGAAGATCTGCCCCCGGATTGGATATGTCCGGTCTGCGGCGGCGAGCAGCGGTTTTTCGAAAAACTCTAAGTCCTTTTCGTCCGGTCCGGGGGAGCGCTGGGGGGGAGCGCTATTCGGCAGTATAGCGGCGTCGTTTCGTGGTCAACACAATACCGCTCCCCCAGGTACAGACCGGAATGCGTACTTTTCCCTTCAGGTCCGGCCGATTCACCGTGAAGGCCCCATCTATTCAGGGCGTCACCGGCTGCGACGCCGGGCAAGGAGACGGTGGTGACAGAGCAGGTCGTCATCATGGGCGCGGCGGGGCGCGATTTTCATAATTTCAACGTCTATTTCCGCAACAATCTCCGTTACCGCGTCGTGGCCTTCACCGCGGCGCAGATACCCGACATCGCCGGGCGTTGCTACCCGACCGAACTGTGCGGCGAGGGCTATCCCGACGGCATCCCCATTTTTCCCGAGTCCGAATTGCGCGCGCTCGTCAGGGAGCACGGCGTCGACCTGGTCGCCTTCTCTTACAGCGACGTGTCCTACGCCAACGTCATGCACAAGGCCTCGCTGGTCATGGCCGAGGGAGCGGACTTCATCGTACTCGGCGCGCAGTATACCATGCTCCGCTCGAGCAAGCCCGTAGTCTCGGTCTGCGCCGTGCGCACCGGCTGTGGCAAGTCCCCGACCACGCGCAAGGTCTGCGCCCTGCTCCGGGCTCGCGGGCTCCGGCCGGTCGTCGTGCGGCATCCCATGCCCTACGGCGACCTGCGCATGCAGGTCGTGCAGCGTTTCGCGTCCGTGGCCGATCTCGACCGCCGGCGCTGCACCATCGAGGAGCGCGAGGAGTACGAGCCGCTGCTGGAGCAGGGGATCGTCGTCTACGCCGGCGTGGACTACGCCAGAATCCTGGCCGCGGCGGAGGCCGAGGCGGACGTCGTGGTCTGGGACGGAGGCAACAACGATACGCCCTTTTTCCGGCCCGACGTACACGTGGTCATCTTCGATCCGCACCGGCCCGGCCACGAGCTGGCGTACTTTCCCGGCGAGGTCAATCTGCTCATGGCGCACGTGGCCGTCATCAACAAGGTGGATTCGGCGCGCGCGCAGGACGTGGAACAGGTGCGCCAGAACATTGCCCGGCACAATCCCGGCGCCGCAATTGTGTTGGCCAGATCGGAAATACTCGTGGAGGAGCCCGAGCGCATCCGCGGCCGCCGCGTGCTGCTCGTCGGCGACGGTCCCACGCTTACGCACGGGGGCATGGCCTTCGACGCCGGCACGATCGCGGCCGAGCGTTACGGCGCGGCCGAACTGGTCGATCCGCGTCCCGCGGCACAGGGCTCGCTGCGTCAGGTCTACGCGGACTACCCGCACCTGGGGCGCGTGCTCCCGGCCATGGGCTACAGCGAACGGCAACAGCGCGAGCTGGAGGCCAGCATCGACGCCGTTGCGTGCGATCTGGTGCTCCTGTCCACGCCGGTGGACCTGACCCGGCTCATTCGCATCGCAAAGCCAGCGCTGCGCGTGTACTATACCTACGCCGACCACGACGCCCCGCGCCTCGACGACGTGCTCTGGCCACGCCTGGAGCGGGCGCTACGCCGCCAGGGCTGAGGCTGCCGGGGACTGTTGTTCGTTACGCAGGGGAAAATCGGAGTCGCCGGGACCTTGCCCGGCATGAAAGGGGCGGGTGCGTGGTCTGAACGTCAGGCCAGGGCGACACGATACACCCGTTCATACCAGCCACACATCCGTTGCGCCGCGCCGGGGGCGATGCCGAATTCACACAGGCGGCAGTAGACGTGCAGCGGGTTGAAATAATGTTGCAGAACCGACCGGAAACCGTTCATGACGCTGAACCTCTCCTTTGCCTGATCGGTCGCTTTGGGCGATTGCTTTAGCCCTGCCGACCCGCGCGAAGGCTACGCTTCGGCCTGGTTTCCGGACTTCCGGGCTAAGCCGTGGGCAATGTATGAACAGCATTATTGATTATTCAACAGTCCTTGCCCTTCGGCCTCAACGCGTGGTAAAAGCAACCGTGGCAGGAAGTCGCCTGGACGACTCGCGATCTCGCAGTCAGCCGGGGGCATGTCCGGTAAAGGGCATTGCGGCTCCAACTCTTCGGAATTATGAGGTATTATTCGCCTGCCATCGACACCACCATTCAACTGGCGACAACCAAGGATGCTGGAATGAACATTCTCCTCATCTACCCGTCGTATCCCGACACTTTCTGGAGTTTCAAACATATTATGCCGTTTATTTCCAAAAAGGCCGCTTTTCCGCCGCTGGGCCTGATGACGGTGGCGGCGATGCTTCCCGGGGACTGGTCGAAGCGGCTGGTCGATCTCAACGTGCGACCGCTGCTCGACGAGGACCTGGCCTGGGCGGACATGGTCTTTTTGAGCGCCATGCTCATCCAGGAGCCAAGCGCGCGCGAGACCATCGCCAGGGCCACGGCCCTGGGCAAGCGCGTGGTCGCCGGCGGACCGGCATTTTGCGTTGGCCCGGAACGTTTTCCCGGGGTAGATCACTTTGTCCTTGACGAAGGCGAGGTGACCTTGCCGATGTTTCTGGCCGATTGGGAAAAGGGCGAGCCCAAGCCCCTGTACAGCTCCACTGAGCGGCCGGATCTCTCCCGGACGCCAATTCCGCAGTGGAACCTCATCGATTTTAAGGATTACGTGTCCATGCCGGTGCAGTATTCCCGCGGCTGCCCGTTCGACTGCGAGTTTTGCGGGATCGTGACCATGAACGGGCGCGTACCACGGAACAAGTCGCCGCAACAGATGCTGGCCGAATTGCAGAGCCTCTACGATGCCGGCTGGCGGCGAAACATTTTCATCGTGGACGACAACTTCATCGGCAACAAGGCCAAGGTCAAGGTGCTGCTGCCGCACGTCATCGACTGGCAGAAGCGGCACGGCTACCCCTTTACGTTCATGACCGAGGCGAGCATCAATCTGGCCGCCGACCCCGAGCTGATGCGCCTGATGAGCGAGGCTAATTTCAGCAAGGTATTCGTGGGCATCGAAACGCCGTCGACGGACTGCCTCAAGGAGTGCGGCAAGGTCCAGAACGTGAACATCGACTTCACCACCGCGATCAAGACCATCAACCGCAACGGGATGCAGGTTCAGGGCGGATTCATCGTCGGCTTCGACAACGATACCGAGTCCATCTTCGAGCGCCAGATCCGCTTCATTCAGGAAAACGGCGTGGTCACGGCCATGGTCGGCGTGCTCAACGCCATGCCCAAGACCAGGCTCTGGCAGCGTCTTCAGTCCGAAAACCGCCTGCTGGGCATTCCGACCGGCAACAACACGGACATCCTGCCGAATTTCATCCCGCGCATGGACCTTGAACAACTCGTCAAGGGCTACCGCAAAATCCAGAGTTCCATCTATTCCACAAAGATGTACTACTCGCGCATCAACACCTTCATCGCCAACTACAAACCCACCGTACGCGCGCGTTTCGACATCGGCGAGGTCAAGGCGTTCGGGAAAAGCATGTGGTACATCGGGGTGCTGTCACGCGCGCGCGTCCGCTACTGGACACTGTTGATCCGCACGCTGCTGACCAAACGCCGGGCCTTTGCCGCCGCAGTCGAACTGGCCATCATCGGCCGGCACTTCGAATACATGGCCCGCAGCATCGCCCACACTGAACTGATCCTTCCCACGCCGAAGGCCGCCGAGGAGGGGGATATGGGCAGCTGAGGGACCAGCGGCCAACGGCTGGTGCGTCGCGCGCGCCATGGGCGCGCACGGAATCGGGCGTATCGACAAAAAGTCGTTCGTGAATATGGACAGTGGAAGTGTCCTGCAACAAAATAATTGATCAATTGTACGGAGTTAATCAACGTCAGCAATGTTGCTCAATGCCCATAAGTAGAGCGCCGAAATTTTGGAAAAGTTTAGATGCTCTTGTGTAGTTCACTGAAACAATGGGGCATTGTTCCAGGGTTGAACCTTGTTTCAAGGCGAAACTGGGCTGAGCCGCCAGTTTGTAGGCCCGCGGCTGTAGCGTTACAAAAAGCCCCACGCACAGGAAGCCCGTGCGGGTAGCGACTTCGAAACGCCTTTGAAGCGCACGGCGTCCGGTACATCCATTCGACAAATCCAGCTGCGCCTTCAAGGGCAAACAGGGGAACGGCAAGGACGCAAGACGAGACTCAGAAGGTGTATTTCAGTCCCACGGTAAAAAAATCCGATCCGCCGTGCATGTTGTCGATGAGCCCGAAAATTCCGGACCGATGATGCCAGCGGAGCAAGAGCGCCAGAGCCGGCAGGTTGGGGTGGGCGAAGGTCACGTCGAACATGAGATAGTTCAGGGTCGACGTACTCTTGTTATTGATCTTGACTTCATATTCCGGAATGTCCGTCGAGTAGGAGACGCCGTCGCCGATGGCCATGGTTGTCACCACCCACTTGTTCCAGGGGAAATGATGCCAGCGCAGGTTGAGCGCACCAATCAGCTCGACAAATTCCTGCCTCTTGGGCCAGGTGCCCCAGTGATAGTCCACGATGCCCTCGCCCTCGAGCTTGAGCGGCTTGAGCCAGCTGACGCCCGTCAGCTCGCCCACGCTGAAAAATTCGCGGATCAGGGAAACCGCGATCAGGTTCTGGTCGACGAACCGGGTCGGGCCGAACAGCAGGTCCGAGGAGTCCTGGGACGTCAGAATGCCGCCGTAAACGGATACTGAGGTCCTGTTCTCGGCGTGCACCGGCGAGGCAAACAGGCACAACAAAAAGACGAGCAGCGCAACGGCGCGACCACTCCGACTCATGGATGTATCTCCCTATGGAGGTTTTCTTGAAAAGGTCCAGACGTTACGGCTCGGTGACAATGACCTGCTCCGGGAGCGCTGTCAAGAAGGGAGGAAGACGAAAAAGTTCATCGTGCTGTCAGAACATGACTATTTTTTTCCCCGCGCCGTGTGGCGAGGGGGCATATCCGGGCCTCATCCGGTTCCCTTTTTCACCGTCCGGGCGGTCCGCCGAGCGCCCGGACGGTGGACACTGCCACCAATTCAGCTCTGACCGTCAAGCGTTTGCAGATAGCGTCCGTGAACCCAGCCCTGCTGTCCGGTCCCCTCGGCCTGCACGTGAGCCCAACCGCTATTGTATCCCAGAATACGCACGTATTCCCCCATGCGCAGCTGTCCCACCTGGGAAAAATTCGTCCCCGGGCCGGTGCGCAGCGCGAGCACGCTGGCGCCGATGATGCGTCCTTGCATTCCCTGTGGCGCATATCCTTGCTGGTAACCCGGCTGCTGCGAGTACCCCTGCTGGTAGCCCTGTTGCTGATAGTAGGGCTGTTGATAGCCCTGCTGCTGGTTATAGGGCTGTTGATACCCTGCGTTGTTGTATTCGGACTGCTGCTGGTAATTGGCCTGTTGTTGCTGGTGATGATTGTTGATGGCGTACTCGGCGGCGGTGCCTGCCAGGGCGCCGATGATGCCGCCGATGACCGCGTTCTGCCCGCGGTCCTGCTTGGGGCCGACGTTGTAGCCGATAGCCGCCCCGGCCGCGGTCGTCGCCAGCGTGGGGACGCCGTAGGTGGTCGCATAGGGGTTGTTGGCGGCGCACCCGGCGGTGAGCAGGGTGAGCGCGAGAATGGTCATCCGTATCATCTTCATGACCTGCCTCCTTGGTTTCTACACGCCGACGGTCAGGTGGCCCCGGCGCGCTCGGGCCGGTCTCGTCGCGCCGCGAAAGCGGGGAGAGGCCGGACAGTTGAATTCAGAATAAGACCGTCCTGCCCCTTGGTCCAGTCCCCGCGCAAACCCGCATGGCCTGGGGCCTCGCAGCCTTTCCCGGAAACAGCCCGCAGAGGCGTTTCTCAAGCGACATATTATATCCAGATATTTCAATGCATTGAAGCAGCGACCTCTCCGGCGATTTTCCTCTACGGACTCTACAGAGGAGCAAATCGGCCCTTGTTTCGTGGAAAAGAAACGAAAAATCCGACCCCAACCTCTTCACGGCAATGCGGCACTGAGCCGGGAGGGGACACGGCAAG
>CAZGAH010000012.1:0-13447 GCA_964523295.1 uncultured Desulfovibrionaceae bacterium
CCGGCAGCAACACGGTCTGGTACATGGACGGCATCACCCAGTCCAGCAAGGCCTCGCTGACCACGGTTTCGACCGAGTGGAGCATCCGCGGTGCCGGCGATTTCAACAACGACGACAAACCCGACCTGGTCTGGCGCAGTCCGACCCTGCTGCGCAACACCATCTGGCTCATGGACGGCATCACCCGCTCGAGCACCAGCCGCCAAGGCGATGTAAACTCCGCCTGGGGCATCCAGGGCGTCGGCGACATGGACGCCGACGGCATCGCGGACCTGCTCTGGCGCAATAACGCCAACTCCCAGTTCCGCATCTGGTTCATGCAGTACGACAGCACCAACGGCGTAACCAAAAAATCCGCCTACGGCATGAACAACGTCGACCCCATCTGGGCCATCCGCGGCATTGCGGACTACAACGACGACGCCAAAAACGACATCCTCTGGCGCAACCTCCAGACCGGGTTAAACCGCATCATCTTCATGGACGGCGTCACGGAAATGATCTCCCAGGAACTCGACACCGTGCGCCCGGATATCTGGGATATCTACGGCGTGGGGAAGTTTCATTGAGCGCGGGGCGATGGCTACGGCAAACCGGGACATCCGGTTTGCCGTAGCCATCGGCACTACCGTTTTCATGCATCACCATGGCCTGCGGGACATCCTGAAAAATGACATCAGGCAGATAAACGTTCAACGCGGGATTACGCCAGGCAGTCGGGACGCGGCTTTCGGCATACGACGTGAAAGACCGAGCCTGCTGTCCCGCAGGCGTTGCCCCTTCCTGGTTGACAAGCCGGCAAACAACAAGCCGGCAAACTCATTGAGGACTAAGTCGATATCCAGTATCATGTCAGCAAGTCCGACGCCAAGGCAGCCAATATCCGGGGAGTACGCGCCCTCAAGGGGGAACCTGCCTGGGATTCGGCGCCTTGATACGGTGGAGGATGTACGTCAGGTCTTATTGGCCTTAAAGAACACGTACAACCGACAATAATTGTGGTCCGGAATCGCTATCTTTCTTTGGCGAAGTGACAGGAAGACCAACGCTTCCCCCTCAAGACGAGGCCTGAATCTGGCTGAAACACTGCCTACCAATAATTAATCCGCTTCCATGTGTTTACGGTGGACCGGCATGACTGAAAACGAAACTACAGAGTATAAAAAAACGCTCAGTCAATTAAAAGACGGCATCATTTCCATTTCCGCCATCTTGAACAAGCATGGCAAAGGTGATCTATGGTTCGGCATTCGTGACGACGGCGAACCGCTTGGAGTGGACACTGGTGAAAAAACCGTGCGCGACATCTCCCAGGCCATCGCCGCACATGTCGAACCCAAGATATATCCAATCATCACCATAGAGGAACTGAAAACCAAGCGTTGCGTGCGGGTACGTTTTGAAGGCGCTGAAATGCCCTACTATGCCTATGGGCGTGCGTACATGCGCGTGGCGGACGAGGACAGGCAGCTTAGCGCAAAGGAGTTGGAGCGCCTGATCCTGAAGAAGAATGCTGAGGGCAGCACCTGGGACAGCAGACCTTGCGGCGCCGCCCTGACAGATTTGAGCCAGAATAAAATCAAGGCCTTTGTGAAGCAAGCCAGGCTCACATGGGACTCGGCGGCGAACGCCCTGGAAAAGCTCGGTGTGCTGCGAAATGACAGACTCTTGAACGCGGCCCCGCTCTTCTTCGGCAAAAAGCCCCTCATTCAGCTGCGTTGTGCGGTCTTTGCTTCAACCACCAGATCGACAATCCTTGACCAGCATGATTTTCAAGGCAACATTCTGACGCTTATCGAACAGGCTCAGGCGTATATCCTGAAAAACATTCACATTGGCATGCGCCTTGAAGGCCTCTACCGTGTTGATGTGCCAGAAATAGCGGTCGCCGCGTTGCGCGAAGCCATCATCAACGCCTTTTGCCACAGGGATTACCAGGACTCGGAGGAAGTTCGGGTAGCCATCTTCAAGGACCGGGTGGATATTCACAACCCCGGGACACTCTTTGGCGGACTCACTCTGAGGCAGCTGCGCACAGGCAACATCTCGCGCCGCCGCAATCCGCTGATTGCCGAGATGCTCAGGCGTGTTCAGATGGTGGAAGGGTGGGGTCGAGGTATGCCGCTTATTCTGGAGCAGGAACCTGGCGTACAATTCAGGGAAGTCGCCGGCGTGTTCCTTGCCTCGTTCGCCAGGCCATCGTTCAAGGGGGTGGAGGCGCTCCTTTCTCCGGCGTTGCCGGAGATACTGCCGGAGAAGATCGATGAACCCCGGCCGGGAGACGTTGTGTCAGTCCGCCGCCACCATGAACGGACACGGAAAGAACTGTGTCGTCTCTTGAGCGAACGCCCCGAGAGCACTATTGCGGAAATGGCCGCACACCTCGCTTTGCATCCCCGTACCGTGGAAAGGCACCTTGCGCAATTGCGTACGGCCGGACGAATCCGTCGCATCGGGACTGCCAGAAAAGGGAGATGGGAGGTTGTGTAGCGCCGACCGTTCCGTCAGCAAGGCTGACGCCCCGGTTTGCAGGCCACGTCCCAGTTCATGCCCGACGTCCTGACTTTTCCCGAGCGTACGCACTCGACGAACGCCGTGATCATTTCCTTAATGGCATCCCGGATTGTTCGGGTCTGTCCGAGGATTTCCTCCTCGCTGCCCAAAAATGTGGCGGGATCGGGGAACGGCAGGTGCATCCGGTGCGTAATGCCGGGAAAAATCGGGCAGTTCCCGCCTTCGGACTCGTCGCACACGGTGATCACGTAGGCGAAGTGCCGCCCCTGTTTGAAGAGATCGAACACGCTCTGCGTCGACTTGCCCGCGAGGTCGATCCCCTCTTCCTGCATGATCTTCACGACGTAAGGGTTGATGTGCGTGGGCTGAAAACCCGCGCTTTCCACTAGAAAGTCCTCGCCGCCGATCTGCCTGAGAAAGGCCTCGGCCATCTGGCTTCTGGCGCTGTTGTGCGTGCAGATGAACAGGACGGTATGCGTCATGGCGTGCCTCCGTTTCGCTCGCGACATCGCCTGCGCATAGCCTGGGGAGATCGATCGGCGAGCAGCCGGTGCTGCTCGTCGACGCGCGCGTCCAGGTGTGCCGGGGTCGGGCGGGTTGCGTTGCGTCGGTCGAGCATGGCGCCGTATTGTGACATTCGTGCAACGCCCGGACGACGATACGGTGACGTATCGTCGTCCGGCGCCCTCGGGCTCCTGACCGTTACCAGTCCAGAGAAAAGGTGACCGGGGTACCACCCTGCAGCACGGACCCGGGTGGCGTGAAGGCGAACGAGAGGCTCAGCCCGTTTTCCGCCGGCGCTGAGCGTATCTCCAGATCGGACGGGACCGCATGGCCCGAGCGCGCGAAAAAGTCGGCAAAGGCTTTTTGTAGCGCCAGGGCCGGGTCTTCGCCCGGCGCCAGATCGAGCTGCGTATGGCAGGTAAACACCAGGCTGAGAATCCGGTTGAAAAACAACCTCCAGGACAGCGACGAGCCATCCACGGCAACGCGCGCCGGCAGCAGGGCCTTGTCGTTCCCCACAACGCCGACCAGCGGAGAAAAACCGGCCTCGGCGAGTTCACGGGCGCGCGCGGTGTCGATGTCGGCCTCTACCGCGGCGCTGCGACCGTCGGCCCGTTGCGTCACCGCCAAGTCCTGAAGCAACGCGCGCGCGCCGGTCAGCAGGTGGGGCCAGCCTGTAGCGGCGACGCTGGCGAGCAGGGTCGCCCCGAAGGCCCAGACCGGGTTCAGCCATAACGGCGCGGCCTCGTCGAAGGCGACCGGACGCGCCGGATTGTCCTGGCCGTACGGAGCGCGCAGGAGAAAGCCGTTGAGCGTGGCCGCCAGCCAGCCCGCGTCTTCCAGATGTTGCAGGGTCCGCCATTTGGCGTACGCCGCCCCCTCCAGATAATGCGAGATATACCCGATCCGGCTGAGGGCATTCAAATTTTCGACGTGAAAGAACTCCGGCGAGGCGGCCGCGGCCACGGGAGCGAGCAGCGTGGCGCCGATGTTGGCCAGCGCCCCCCAGAGTTCCATGCGCGCCGGCATGGTATCCAGGGCGAAATCGACGAGCAGGGCATTGGGCGGATGCGCGGCCAGCTGCACGGTGAGCAGTTCCAGCGTTTGCGGCAACAGCGCAAGGGAGGTCGGGACCAGCTCGATCCTGACGCCTTCCTCGGCGTCCTTTCCGCAGCGCAGCAACAGATCCACGCCGCGCCAGGCGGCCTCGGCGGCACGGAAGCCGGGATCGGAAAAAATGGCTCGCAAACTGGCGGACATCAACCCCGCTATCTGCGACCGCCAGCGCGTAAGGCCAGGCTGGACCGAGGGCGCAGCCTCGGGCATGGCCACCATGCTCAGCAAGGAGTCGACGCTGGAGGCCGCGGCCGCAGCGGGAGGGGCCGCCGCTGTCGGGAGATTCAACTCCAGCGGCAGGTCGCCGAATTCCTGACTCAGGCGGGCCGCCACGTCGGCAGGACTCGTGTTCGCGGCAACGGCCTGCGCCACAAAGGCGTCGGCAGCGGCCAGGCGCTTCAGATAGCCGCAGTTCTCGCACACGTTGCGTGGCTTGAAGTCGGCAAAACGATGTACCGACACCTCCAGCCAGAGCGCCGGACAGATGGATTTATCCACCGGAAGGCGGAAGACGCCCCCCAGCCGGTCCAGGGCCTGATCCAGATCGTCGGTCCGCGAGACTTCCACGGGCGCCTCGGTCCACAGTCCTTCCACAGGCCGGAAGGGTGCAAGAACCACCAGAGTATACGGAAATGCTAGCGTCGACATGATATGGCCTCCCTGCTCTGTGCTGTTTACCGCAATCCATGTTCGGGGCCGGCGTCAGTGATTCCTGCATTTCTGCTTACGCTTCGCGGCGACGCTACGTCAATCGTCAGCGGACAAAAGAGCGCGGCCGGGAGAAAATAATCCCCGGCACGCCGCCGCACGCAGTGGCGGAGCGTTCATTAATTTGCTACGACCTCTTCAGCTATGACGACGCAGAGAGCATCACGCAAACAGAACCGAATCCCGCCCCTGGCAGCGGCAACCGCTGTTCTGGCGGTCGTACTGCTGCTCGGCTGGCTGGATGCCTCGATTGCCCAGCCCCCCGCCCCGCCCGACAGCACCGCGACGCAATCCACTCCGGCCCCGACGCAGCCCCCGGCAGCGGACCCGACGCCGGCAACGGCTCCGGCGCCCGCCCCGTACGACGCGTCCACGGCAAGCACGACCAACGGCGCTCCATCGGCAGCGACTGCCAGACAGAGCGCCGACGACGCCGCAGCCGCAGAAGAAAAAATGCTCGACAACGTCTTTCGTCTGCCGCCCCCGTCTTCGGGCATCACCACGGACAAGCAACCGCAAGTCTTTCCCCTCGACTTCGGGATTGCTCTTCCCAAAAAAACCACGGTGCCAGCCCCTCCTGAGCCGGCGACGCTGACAAGTCCGGCAACGGCGCCGACTACACCGGCTGCCACTCCTGCCGGCGTGACTCCAGCACCGACGCCGCCGAGCGAAACGCCCCCCGATGCGATGCCCCCGGCGCCGGTCACGACGACGCCTGCTCCCCAGTCCACCCCCCAGGCCACGCCCCCGACAACAGGGACCGGGGCGACAACGCCAGGCCCTGCGCCGCCAACCGCGGCAACAGTGCCCACGCCAACGGCAGCTCCGCCAGCAGCGCCAGTCGGTGTACCAGCATCGACGAAACCAGTGACAACCTTGTTCGACCTGGATGTTTCGTCATTCGCTATTGGAACGCCGCTCTCGGAATTCGGCGTCGAGCTGGCCGTGGTGGCCGGACGACACGGGCAGAAATGTCTGGGGCTCAACGGGGTGCAGGCCTCGCAGGCCATTTTCCGCGGGCATACGCCCAAGGACTTCGAATGCATCGTCACCGCGGATTTCAATCTCCCCATTGACGAGGGGCAGACGTTCAGCGCGCAGTTGCTCTCCCTGAAACTTTCCGACGGGCTGGTACGTACGGTAGATATCACGCTCAGCCAGGAAGAGGCGGCGCCGCCGCAGGCCTTTTTCTCCCTGGCCGGCCCGCCCCTTGCGCCGCAAAAGCCCTGCACCAACGTCGCCGTACCCTGGAAAACCAATAAGCTGACCACGCTCAAGCTCGACAAGGCGTCCGGCTCGCTGCGCATCTTCTACAACGACAGGCTGCTTTGCGGCAGTCCCATCGCCGAGAACCAGGCTTTGCGGGAGTTTTCCGTCTTCCTGGGACCGGCCGCCAAAATCTACGACGTCATGATCCGGGAACTCAGTCCGGCCGAAATGGAAACCCCGCTGCCGGTCACGGCAAGCACCGCGCCGCCCGCCCAATCCGGATCGCCTTCCGCCACGCCTCCCGCCGGATCAGCCCCCGCGACCGCCGCAAGCGGCAGCCCGACGCCGGCGCCGGGCGCGACCACTGCCCCGGGCGCTACCGCGACCACGCAACCGCCTCCGACCGGAGACCAGGGCGCCGTCGCGCCCTTGCCGGCAGCCCCGCCGCGGTGGCTCGATGAGCCGGGAATGACGCGCTTTGACCTGCGTATCGATACCCCGGGCGCCGTACTCACGTCCTATGGCGACGACGTGGTCGTCCGGCGCGACAACGAAGGCAAGTATCTCGCCGCACCGACGCAACGCGAGGTGCGCGTGCGCTATCCTGTCAAGGGCGGCAAGGACTTCAAGCTGGACGTCATCATCTCGAATGTCTTCGACCTGAACATACGCGAAGGCTATGTCGGCCGATACAATCTCTTCAATATACGCTATAAAAACGGTGTGACCGACTACTTCACTATCAACCTGTTTCAGGACGAATCCTTCGTCTGGCAAAGCCGGTATTCGATATCCAGCGTGGGACCAAGCAGCACGGACAGGGCCAACACGAACTTTTTTCCCTGGGATAACGGACTGAATTTCAATAATTACACGGTGATCAAATCGCCGGGAATGATCAAGTTCTTCTCCAACGGGGAATTCGTCCGGACCGAACCTTCCCAAGGCGACGAGATGGTGTCCGTGGAAATGCCGCTGCGGTATAATGAACGACTCTACAATGTTATCGTCAGGGACACGACACCGCACCCGACGCCGCCCTCTGCGGATCAGACCGGCGCAACCGCCCCCGCGCCGGCGTCAGCTCCTGCGCCCGGCGCAGTCAAGGAAGCCAAGCCATGATCAAGAAAATCATCTTCTATACCTTGTTGGCCGCTGTGCTGGGTTTTTTCTATCTCATTTACTGCCAGACCACGACAAGGCTCGACCCCTCTGCCGTCGCACGTTCGGAAAGAACGCCGTTCTGGTTCATGACCTGGCAGACCAGCCCCGAGGCCAAACCGGAAGCCGTCGCCACGGCGCCCGTGCCGCAGCCTGAGCAGACGAAGCCGGCGCAACCGACGCCGCCCGCACAACCGGCCCAACCGGCACCCCCAGACAAAAAAACGCAACCGTCACAGCCGACCCAGCAAGCACAATCGACGCAACCGGCCCAACCTGCACAGCCGGCGCAATCGCCGTCGCGCTCCCTGGGCACGAGCAACGTACCTTCACCGTCGCTCATCGAATACGCCGTACATGGCTGGCCGAGCCGATCCATTGTCGCCCCCCGGCCAGCCGTAGATCTCATGGTTGAAAAGCTCCGGCAGCAAGGGGTGGAAGAGCGGCTGAAGCCTCTGGCTCCGGCGCCGGAACTCACCGCTCCGCCGCCAGCACCGGCAAAGGCGGAAGCACAAACCGAGAAAAAGAGCAGGACAACCAAGGCCTCCGGCAAGACAACGGAAAAGCAGAGCCACACGTACTCTTATGTCATTCTTGAAAATTCCTATCGGCGCGAGGCGGAAGCGAACAACCGCGTCTCCCAGCTCCAGTCCGCCGGCTACCCGGTCTTCGTCGCCAAGGCGGAACTCGGCTCCAAGGGCGTCTTCTATCGCGTGCTCTTCGGACCCTTCGCCAACAAGGAAGAGGCCAACCAGGCCAAAGAAAAACTTCAGGGCAAGCCCGACATAAAACACCTGCTGATCCTTCGGCATTCGGCGATCGACTGACGGCACGCCCGCGTCCTGAGCGACAGCCCTACTGCCGGCAGTCCGCCCGGCAGCGGATCGTTCCGTGGGTTATCCCAACCGCTCGTAGCCGAAATGGCGCATGAGCGCCTGATCCACCCGCTCGTTCACCAGTGCCACGGCCTGCGGCGTCAGGGAGTCTTTCCAGCGCTCCCGCGCGTAGTAGTCGCTGTAGAACCCCGAGTCCTTGCCTGATTCCTTGGTCGAGGCCTCGTGATTGACGAAATCCGGCGATAAGCGCGACCATCCGAAGCGTCGGGCCAGGTCGTCGATAATACCGGCCGGATCTGCCAGAAGCGCCTCGAAGGTCAGGTTCACGATCGGCAATGCACGCGCGCTGGTCAGGTAGGCCGCGTTTTTGATGTTCCACAGTTCCACCGGACTGGACAGCCGGCGCGGCGCGTTGTCGCGAAAAACCGTTTTCCAGGGCTGCCGGAGAAAGGTTTCGAAATCCGGCTTACCCTGCGGATACTGCTGATGATACGGACGCCGGTAGAGTGAAACCAGCCAGGAATATGGATTTTTGGTCAGCGTGACGACAACCGGATTGGCAAAGGCCCTGGCGTAGCGTTCCAGGATATGCGCGGGTTTCATCAAGGCGTGCTTCCACCCCAGCGTACGCCGCCAGTTCAGGGCGAAATAGATGTCCCGAACCAGCTCTTCGCCCGGCAGGCGTTCCTGCAGCCGCATGACCCGGGGCGGAACCACGCCCGGAATCTCGATCACGTCCAGATTCAAGGCGATCAGCCGGCTCAGATAATTCGTGCCGGTGTTCCGCTCGCCGTACAGTTTGACATGCGCCCTGCTCACCGGCGTCGCTCCGCGTCCTGCCTGATGAGTTCTGTGCGCGGCAGACCGGGCGACTGCGACGCCGCGGCCGCGACGCCATGGACGCCGCGCGCTTTAAGACTGCGGACGAAAAGGGCCTTGCAGACGCGCCAGCCCGCATCGAGCGCCGGGTCACCGATCGCGCGCAACGCCTGCCCCAGCCCTTCGCACTCGGCGTCGAGCGTCTCTGCGTAGAGCGTAAAGTCGGGACCCGGACCACAGGTCGGCGTCCGGCAATCGTCCAGTCGCAGCGTTGCGAGCCCGCTGGCAGCCACAAGCTCACGTTCGGCCTCGGCCCGGTAGTCCGGCTCCAGCGCGGCGCGCGTAAGTTCCAGCACCAGGTCCGCGTACGGTACGGACAAAGCCGTCTGCACGGCATAACAACGCAAGAAAAGGCGCAGTGCGTCGGACTCGGACATATCCCTGGCCAGCGTATCGAGCTCGTTCTCTGGCAAAACCGGCGCGGAAAACAAGGGTGCCAGCTGCGGCCGACGCAAGGCCTGCTCCCGGACGCAGGCCAGCATTTTCACGAAGTAGGGATTTCCGTTGCGTCGCTGCGTGATCACGGACAGCCACTGGTCGAAAGGATCACGCACGGTGACAACCTGAAGCCCCGGAACATGTTGCCGGAACCAGGCCACGCGTCCGAGCGAGCGGCAGAAACCGAAGACCGGCGTACGTCCCTGTCCGATGGCCTGGTCGACGAGCGAACGGATGTAGCGAATCAGGGGCTCCTCGTCGCGGAGCGGGAGAAAAAAGTCGTCCCAGGTGAAGGCCGCGGCAAACAAGGCCACGCCGTTTTCCGGCCGCAGCAGGGGCGCATATTCGGCGAAATAGGGCGCTGAGAGCCCTGCGTGACCCGAATTCCAGCTGTCCGGCCGCAGCTTGCCCAGTTCGTCGGGCGTGATCGTGGCCAGGACCTCGTGAAAGGGCTCGTAATAGGCGCATACGTCGGCGCAGGCGCGAAATCTGCTCCAGAGATAGGTGCTCCCGCTACGAAAGGCGCTATGGAGAAAAACAGGGCGCATCGGACTATGCCCTCCTGAAAGGCGGTTGCCGAAATCAGTACGAACCCGGCCGTGCGCCAGAGGCAGCGCCGCGCCAGAGGCAGCGCCGCGCCAGAGCCGGCGCGGCGGTGGCGCGTAGCGAAAGGCCGCTCTTTCTTTTCGGCTGCTCCGGCCGTAAACTCAAGCGCAAAAATGCCGATAAACGCCTCGACGAGGCCATGTTTTTTATTCGGAGAAATACCCATGAGCGCGTGCAGCATCTTCGACCTTGAACCAATTCCCGGCATCGAGGACAAAAACGACCTCCGCGAGCTTGCCGCAAACCTGAAGCGGATTCAGGCGGAGCAATACCCGGAGCGGGCGATCTTCTGCCTCGGCGAGTGCCATACCAAGGTCTTTTCGTATATCGGCGCGCGCTATCGCTCGTTCAAGACACCCATCGTAGCCCTGCCCCGCCGCGGCGCCACGGCGGCGGGATTGCCGAAACTACGCACGGAGACCAAGTCCAAACTATTCTTCAGTACCTACCTGAAATACGTCAACCCGGCAGCGACGTTGATTTTCTGCTTCGGCGAGGTGGACTGCAACCTGGTCATACCGTTCCGGATGGAGAAAAACAACAGCACGGCCGAGCAGGAGATTCAGTTCTGCATCAGGAACTATTTCACCTTTCTCGACAGCGTGCGCCGCAAAGGCTTCTCGCGTATCGTGCTCTACAACGTGGAACTGCCCTCGCAATTCACGACCCACCACCCCAAGAATCCCAAACGCACCATGCGCCTGGACATCCGCGCGCGCACCAGAATAACCGTGCGCTTCAATCAGGTTCTGCGTGAGCGCTGCCAGGAACGCGGCTTTTCCTTCATCGACCTGGAACCCCGAATGCTCGATCCGCAAACCACGCTGGTCCGCGAAGAATTCCTCACCGGCGACCCCTCGGCACACAACCTCAAACTGAAGGCCCTGGCCCCGCTGGTGGTGGAGGAACTCCGCAGGCTGGGGTATGATTAGGGCAATTTCGCGTTGAAACACCATTCTGCTCTGAAACAATATCAGCTCTCCCTGCTTTCTCACCTCACATCAAACGACCATCCCGCACGCCCAGGGGATAGCGACATCACCGACGTGGACAACTTCCTGATGGACCAACGCAGGGGAATCTGTTCGCTACGAGGCTTCCTGCTCAAGCGATCGCACCTTGAAGAAGGCACCCCGGCACGGCGCTCACATGCAGCCGCCAGGGACGATCGCCCACTCACGCGGTCCTACCGAAACGACGAAAACTGCCTATTGACGAAAAACACCGTCGGGAGGTAGAATTCTATCTTGTGCAGGAGCTTTGCGAAACGGAGGTATCTGTATGCGTCGTCGCGTTATGCTGCTCACTGCCGGTATGCTGCTCTTCGCCATGACCGCCTCGCTGGGCGTACAGGGGGGCGAATTTACGGGTACGTGGCTCGGATCCTGCCTCATGTCAAAAGTTGAGGCCCACGTGGACCAGGATGGCGAGCATATCATGGGCGTCTGCTATGTAACGGCTTCGAACGGCGAGCGCTCGCCGTATCATTTTACCGGAATCGTCAAGGACGGCGTAATCGAGGCCAAACACCACAGCGGACATGTCTTCACTGGAAAACTTCTGGAAAACGGAGAGATAGCCGGGACTGTCGTCACCGCGAAAAGCAAACACCGGCTTGCCCTGACCGCCCGACGCAAGCCCTAGCCGCTACACCGGCCCGGCCGGCGTCAAATGCTATGAATGAACTGCCTCATCTCGTCTTCGCCATGCCGGCACAGGAGCGTTGCCAGCCTGTTCTGTCCGGCTTCGAAGCCGGATATCAGTTCCACCATGCCCGGGATGGCGAAGAAGCCTTGCGTCTGGCCGCCGAATTCAAGCCCGCGGTCATGCTCAGCGCTCGCATTCTGACCGACATGTCCGGCTATGCACTCTGCCGCCAATTGCACACGCTTCCCGACTTCGAGCAGCTGCCCTTTTTGCTTATCGCCCGCGCGGCTGAGGTCTGCGACGTCGACGCGGCGCTCTCCTCCGGTGTCGATGCCTTCCTGCTGGCAGGGGCGCGTCCTGAATACGCCGCGCTGCTGGTGGATACGCTACGCAAACAGGCCGGGCAGAACGCCCGGGACGCGCTCGAGGACCTGGACATCATCCGGGATGGACGCAGTCTCCGCCTCCGGACCACGTGGCGCCGGGTCGCCACGCTCCTTGCCTCCGTTGACGATATTCAGCAGGATGCATTGCGGTCTCCCACCGAAGCGGCGCTTCCACAGCAGGCCACGACGCAGCATGACGCCTTTCTGGCGACCCTCGGCCACGCACTTCGCGACCATTTGAGCAGCCTGCTGGCCCTTGCCGAACGTGTCGAATCCAGGACATCCTTGACCCAAGAGCGCGAACTGGCGCACACAATCAGGCCGGCTGCGGACGCGCTGCTGGGTCTGGCCGACCGGCTGTTCGAAGTGAAGCGCCGGCTCAACGACGAAAAAACCGACGCGCGAGCGCCCCAGCCCGATCCCGGCCGGACGGAAGAGACGTTGCGTATCCTTCTGGCCGAGGACAATCCGGTCAACCAGGCCTTCGTGATTCATCTGCTCTCCAGTACGGGGCACTCCGTCACCGCCGTGCCCAACGGGCGTTTCGCCCTGGACGCGCTGTGCAGAAAGACCTTCGATCTCGTGCTCATGGACATCCAGATGCCCGAACTCGACGGCGTAGAAACGACGCGCGCCATTCGCAACGGCGCTGCCGACCGGCCCGACGCCATCAACCGCAACATCCCCATCATCGCCTTGACCGCCTACGCCTTGCAGGGCGATCGCGAACGCTTTCTTTCCGCTGGGATGAACGACTACCTGGCCAAACCCGTCAGCAGCGAACAGCTTGCCGAGACCATCACCGCGACCATCACGCGCGCGCGACGCGACAAGACCGTGCGTTCTGCCTCTGGAACCGCCCTCCCCTCGCAGGACGCGGCTGAGGCACGCAGCACGCAGGAACCGGACGTGCTCAACGCGGGGCAGACCTTGCGCCGGCTCAAGGGCGACAAGGAGTTCATGCTGCTGCTCTACGATACCTTTTTGAAAGATTTCGACAACAGACTTGCACGTTTAAACGACGCGTACACGGCAACCGATTTTCCGACCTTGAAAATCCAGGCCCACGCACTGAAGGGCGCGACCCTGACCATCGACGCCGCGCAGGCCAGCCAGGCCGCTCGTGAGCTGGAACTGGCCTGCATCGAGGGAAACGAAAGCCGCATCGACCGCGCCTTCGGCACCTTGCTGCGCGCAATGACCGTCCTGCGGACGGCGCTTCAGAACGCATGCGGATGCAACAGTTGAAATAAGGGGTGGAGCACGCATGGAGGAACACCGCGATATCCTTACCGCTCCGGAAATGCAGCGTACGCTGGACCGGCTGGCCTGCGAGGTCATCGAGGCGCACGGTGAATGCCAGCATCTCGTTCTCGTCGGGATACAGCGTCGCGGGGTGGATCTGGCCGAACGCATCAATGCCCTGCTGCAACGCCGCCTGGG
>CAZGAH010000012.1:13457-23624 GCA_964523295.1 uncultured Desulfovibrionaceae bacterium
CAGCTGGATATCAATCTCTACCGCGACGACTGGACCAGCCTGGACCGGCAGCCGCTCATCAACACCACGACGATTCCCTTTTCGATCGACGACCGGGAAGTGCTGCTCGTTGACGACGTGCTGTTTACCGGCCGGACCATCCGTGCCGCTCTGGAGGCAATCCTCGACTTCGGCCGCCCCAGGCGGGTGGAATTGCTCGTACTCGTCGACCGCGGGCACCGGGAACTCCCTATCCACGCCGATCATGTCGGCAAGCGCGTCGATACGCTCCGCGGCGAACACGTCAACGTCTATACCCTGGAACGTGACGGCGTCGATAAAGTCTGCCTGATGGTCTCTTGACCCGATCGCCTCCAGTGTATTGCCTCCCCGAGGCAAAGCTGACCGCCCGACACGAGGAGGCAAGAGACAAGACGTTATATCAGTGTGTCGAAAATGAAGGTATAAATTTTTCGGATATGCAGTGAGAGTTTGAGAATGCGACTCTTGTCGAGTTGAGCCGGCGGGATGAGACTGGTTAAAAAATTAGATGCGACTTCGGAGAAATTACTGTCTTTGAATTCGGCCAGAAGCGTCGTGTAGACCTCGACGCGCATGGTCAACAGTGTGGCGTCTTTTTTGGCATACCGAAGCAGTCCGGGCGCCCGGTCCATGAACAGCGCAAGAATTGCCTTGGAGTCATCGGGAAAAGACTTCTCCAGAGCCAGGTTCCAGAGCGCGATATACAAGGCATACAGCTCGCGCAACGCCTTTTTGCGCTTGAAGACATGCAGCCTGCCGATGCCGAGAATCAGCCACTCTATCGAAAAATCAAAAGATGTCAGAATAGCCTGAAAGCGGGAGACAACGACGTCGTGGGATATTCTGCTGACCATGGCTGCTTCAAACACGCCGGATAGCGCTTCCCCAAAAAGGCAGGTCGTGCAGCGTACATGGCAGTCTTGACGATAATGCGTCGGCAGCGTGGCAATACATGCCCATTCGGATACGTGAAAGTGGCGTTCACGTCAAACCGAAACAGGCGGATTCAGAGCATCTTTCGGGCGCTCCGTGTCAGGCCACCGAACCTCTCGAACCGCACTCGGGCACTTGCTCCTTGATTCCAAAGAATTCTCGGCATAGTATCCTGTCTTCGAAAGGCGCCCGATCCGGAGGGAGCCGGCTGATTTCCTTTACGGCGTCCACAAGGAGCGCACCATGACCAAAACCACCTGCGGCGTTCTGCTCGCCCTCTGCATGATCCTGCTCCTGTCAGCCCCGCCGGCTGTTGCGGAAAGCTTTGGACTGAACGAGGTCTTCGAGGCGCCGCGCGCCTTCGAGGCCGTCCAGGATATGACCCTGCGCCAGCGCCCGGACAAGAATTCCGAGTCGACCGGCGCCGTGCATCAAGGCGAAATCGTCTCGGTGTCGGGCCTGGAAAACGGCTGGTTCAAGGTGACCCGAAGCGACGGGACCATCGGTTTCATCTACCAGCGCTTTCTCAAGCCGTCGCAGGCGCCGGTTCCGGTGCCCGGCGCAACGCCCCAGCCTCCCGCCGCCGCGACAGCGGCGACCACGCCCCAGCCCGTAGTGGGCGGGCCGGGCGCACTGCCGGAGGCTCAGCCGGGAGCAGCAGGAACCGGCGTCATTCCCGGGGGTCCGGCAGCAACCGCGCCTGCCGCTCCGACAACATCACCCCAGGCGTCACCCCAGGCGCCCGGTCAGGCCCTGACTCCAGCAGTACCGGCTCAATCAGTACCGGCTCCGTCTGTCCCGCCTGGTGCTGAGGTACCGGCGCCGTCTGTCCCGCCCGGCGCAGAGGTACCGCCGCCGTCTGTCCCGCCTGGTGCTGAGGTACCGCCGCCGTCTGTCCCGCCTGGTGCTGAGGTACCGCCGCCGGGCTCTCAGCCCGTGCCCGGCGGCTCCGCAATCAACGCCGCGCCCGGTGGTCAGCCCGTTCCGGGCGGATCGGCGATATCGAGCGCTGCTTCCGGAGGTTCTGCTGCCGCGAACGCCGGCCCCGGTGCGCAGCAGGCGCCCGGGACCCCGGCCGTTTCAAGCTCCGGCGCAACCGCACCCGAGCCCAGGCCGAAGTCCGGCGGGAGCGCCGACTGCTATCGCCTGACCCTCAACGAAATCACCGCCACCGGCTCCGTCCGCAATACCCTGGTACACGCGGTCCAGGATTGCTACCTGCTCTCACTGCTGTCCAACCAGTGGCTGGAGGTCTGGATAAGCTCCGCCGACAATGGCGCCGTATTCGAACTGTTTTCGCCCAAGGGCGCCTCGTTGATCCGGGATGAGATGCATTGGCTGGGAAAAACCGACGTCGGCGGCGATTACATCATTCTGGTCAACTCCAGAAAAGGCAAGACCGAGTATACCCTCAAAGTCCAGGTGCGCTAACCCCGATCACGGCCGGCCGGAACGCCGCCATCGACGATTCCTCTCTGGCCGTCCGGAAGCTCCGGCGGCTTCTGCAGGGCCGGACAACCGATGCTGAAATTTCCCGACAGACCGCTTCTCGTCATCATGCTGGGCTTCGCCCTTGTCCAGGGGCTGCTGCTGAGCCAGACCGGGCTACTCGTGTGCAATACCCTGCAGCGCAACGGCAACTGGATTTCCACCAAGACAACGATCCAAAAAGGGCTCATGGGCACCTACACCTTCCTGTCCGAGCCACAGACTCTGGCCCGGCGCAGGCTGGACCTCAGCGCCTGGTTCGGCTTTCAGGAAATCTTCCGCGCCACACCCCTTCCCGTCCGTTCGCTGTCCTGCGCGTACGCACTCGATGAGAATGCCTACCTCTGCCTGCTCTACGACAAGACCGCCGACAGGGTCCGGGGCGTACGGCTCAGCCTGAACCCCGTATTTCCCAGCGCTGCGTTCATGGCCGACGCAGCCGGCAAATTCCTGCACATCGAGCCCCTACCCCTGCCGCCCGTCTCACCCGGGACCTGGCATCGGGTCGGCCTGCACTTCGCTCCCGAAGGCACCGCCCTGTCCCTGGACGGAACGGCAGCGGCCACGCTGCCGGCCCCGGACTCCCCGGTCCGGCATATCGGCTTCCGCGGCGGCGAACGGCAGGCCCTGGTCGACGACGTCGTCATCGCGCTCGACGACGGCACGACGATCCGCGAGGACTTCGGTCCCGGCCTCCGCATTTGGGGATATCTCCTCCTGGTGGGAACGGGCATTGCCGCCGTATTCCAGGCGCTGCTGGCCCTGGTGCTGGGGCGTCTGTCCCCGGGCGACGCGCGCTTGCGGGCCTTCAGACTGCTTTTGGCCAATCTGGTGCTGACCGTCATCCTGGCCGGCGTATTCGCCTACGTCTACGTCTCGGTGCAGCAATACCCGAGCGCCAGCGAAAAAAACCAGGAGGACGAAACGATCTGGATCGACCACACCGAGGAGGCCGTGCTCAGCGAGATACAGCAACGCTACGGCACGCCGCCGCCGCCCGACGTACGCCGGATCCTTTTCCTGGGCTCCTCGCAAACCTGGGGCGCCGGCGCCACGCTGCCCGAGGAGACCTTCGTCGCACGCACCGAACAGCTGCTCAATGAGGCGCAGCCGGACAAACCCGGGGCCGGATTGCGCTTCGAGTGCATCAACGGCGGGGTTTCCGGCGCGCTCTCCGTACGCATCCTGCGCTATCTCGACAAGAACTGGCGAGACCTGTGCGCGCACGTTGCCGTCATCGTGCTGGGCAACAACGACGTCAAAAAGCCCCAGGATTTCGGACCCAATCTCGAAAAGATCATCCTCGCGCTCAAGGCCCGAAACATCGCCCCGATGCTCGTGCTCGAACCCAATTCCATCGAGCACGCGGATCCGTTGCTGAGCGCCAATCATGAGACCATGCGCGCGTTGGCGGCCCAGTACGGGCTTGCGCTCGTGGACATGCAGGCCTGGCTGGGCGAGCGTCACGACCAGGGCTTTCTCTGGTGGGACTTCGTCCACCTCACCTCCTACGGCCAGGAGCTGGCCGCGCAGCGACTCGTCGAGGCGCTGCGTCCGATTGTCGCCGGACCGGCCGGAACCTGTCCCCGGGCCAGCGAGCCGCGGCCCTGAGCAGTCGAGTCTGCCGTCTGTTCCGCTTCGAGCGCAGGCTTGCGCTTATCGGTAGCATTGCGTACATTACGGAAGGCTGACCGGAGCGACGATTCTTTTTCACGGACCAGACGCCCGCCTGCGGCGAGGAGACTGCCATGAGCCTGATCGGAACCCTGTTGACGCTGATCATCTGCCTGGCCTTGCTCGTGACCCTGGTCACGCACCTGCTGTTTTTCTACGAAACCCGAAGTTCGGGCGGATACGCCTCCTGGCTCAGCCGTCTGGATTGCGGACCGGGCCGGGCTCTGCTGCGGAGCGTGCTCCAGGGCTGGGGTAGCCAGACCCTGGTGGCGATCCTGTATCCGCTGGGCCTGATTCGCGGGGTCTTCTTCCCTCGCCCCTCCCGGATGCCGGAGGACAGCGCACCGCCCCTGATCATCATGCTCGTACACGGGCTCTACCACAATCCCACGGGCTGGCTGCATTTCCGGCATCGCCTGCTCCGGACGGGCCATCGGCATGTCTGCGCCTACGGCTATTCGAGCTGGAAGGAAGATTTCCATGAGCTGGCCGAGGGCTTGCGCCAGGCGATTCTCGCCGCCGCCGCCTGCCATCCCCGGGCCCGCGTCGTGCTCGTCGGGCACAGTCTGGGCGGATTGCTGAGCCGATACTGCGCCTCCATGGAAGACGTCCGCGACCGGCTGGCCGGCGTGGTGACGCTGGGCACCCCGCATCAAGGCAGCAAGCTCGCCAGCCTGGGCATCGGCCGCCTGGCCCTCAGTCTGGAATACGAGGGCGCGGTCGTGCAGGCGGTCAAACAGCATGAACAACCGATCCGCTGCCCGGCCCTGAGCCTCTTTTCCCCCACCGACAACTTCGTTTTTCCCGAGGATGCGCTGCGCATTCAGGCCAAGGGCTGGGTCGAAGAGCAGACCCCGATCATGAGCCACGTCGCCATGCTCTTTCACCCGGCAGTTTTCGCCAGGATACTGGCCTTTCTCCGCAACCTGCATTGAGCCGGCGCGACGCCGCGCCCGGTCGTCCCCTCCCTCGCCGATAAGCGGCTCAGTTTCGTCACCGCGTGTTCACACGGCTGTCATACGGCCCGCGTATAGGGTCGATTCCGGACTCTCGGCGTCGGCCCGTGTGGTCGTGGCCATTGCCGCGCTTCTGCCGGACCTGAAACCAGGGACAACGAGCGCGGGGCAAGGTCCGGCGCTGCCTGATTGCGGGGGAGGGACAACGTATGGCCAGTATCCTGATTGCGGACGACCACGCGGTAAGCCGTTTCGTTCTGGAGCGACAGCTCGCACGCGCGGGTCATCGGACTGCGTCCGTCCAGAACGGCGCGCAGGCGCTCGAGGCGCTGGAAAACGGACGCTTCGATCTGCTGTTGCTCGACGTGCGCATGCCCGTGCTCGACGGCGTCCGCACAGTACACTGGCTTCGCGCCTCGCAGCGCCATTACGCCCGGATTCCCATCCTGGCCGTGACCGCGTGCGCCATGTCTGGAGACAGGGAGCGCTTCCTCCAGGCGGGCATGAACGAGTACCTGTCCAAGCCCTTCACCCGGGAGACCCTGCTGGCCTGCGTCGAACGCCTGCTCGCCCTGCCCGGCGTGGCCGGCTTGCCTTCGCCGACGCAAAAAGACGCGCTACAGGCCTGGGAAACGGAACTGCGCTAGCCAATCGTTTAAGTATACAAAAGTTTTTTTCTTCAAGCACCTACACAAGACGTTGCCTGGGAATATCCTGATGTAATCTGCCGATAGTGAACAAATGGAATGGGTGAATCGCTCCCTCAGAATTCTACTCACCATCCCGATTTGATATAAGCATCAGCTACTATTTTTTTTACCTCATCAAGTCGCTGCTTGGCGTACGGCTTGTCGTATGGACCTTCCACCACAACAAAAAGATTATTGGCTAAGTTGCCATACTCACTGGAGTTAATTAAGTAGGCGGCGGGCACATCTCTTTGGATGCTAGCCAGTCGCCTTTTGGCTGCTTCGCGTGAAGATGTGGGAAATGAGGCCATTATTACGAACCATTTGCCCTGCTGGCCTGAGTGCGGAGTATTAACCTCATGTACTTTCGAGTCAGACGGAGAGGAATCCCTTGCCTGCTGTGGCGTTACAATGCCTACCATCCTGCGATACACTTGCTTGGCCGCGTCGGAAATGCCGAAGAGGTCATCCTTGGCATAAGCTTCTTCAGCCATTAGTATCCGTCCCTCTGCGACATTGACGAGCCTAGCGTCGATGGAAAGCTCACCCTTGTATTGGGAGACTGAGCCAGTCATCACAGCGTCAGCTCCCAACAACTGTCCTATCTGCTGCGCAATCGGACCACTGATACCTGCGTCACCGAATTGATTTTCATCTAGAACTTGCTTGATAAGTTGGCGTTCTACCACTTTGAACTGCCCAGATTTCACAGCTTCGGTTGTGATTTTTTCTGAAACGATACGTCCCTTGTTGCTCGCCTTGGCCTCCTGGTTGATGGCATCAAATTCAAGGATGGCGATGGTGAGGCGATCGTCCTGAGCCTCACACACATTAGACGTCAACAATAATAGCAGGCTTGTCATGATGATCCGAACGACTCCAAGCATGGATCCTCTCCTCATTATTAAAAATGCCCATGGTCAACAAAACTCTGATTTTTACTGTATCCCCTTTTTGACCAGGGTTGCTAAAGGAGGACTGAGCTGGCGCTCGACCACGTCGAACATGTCGGACTTGACCGCCGCGGTCGTGATTTTTTCCGAGACGATCCGGCCCTTGTTGCTTGCCCGGGCCTCGTCGTTCACGGCCTCGAATTCCAGAATGGCGATTTTGCGTCTCGGCGTTTGCTCTGCGGCGTCGGCAAGGTAAGGCGCGAGCGCGCACGACAGGGCGCACAGGAGAAGCACGGCGAGCGGCGCGAGAGGGGTTGACCGGGTGGCTGGCGACGAGGCTGGCATGGGTCCGTCGTACGACTGCGAACGGCGCGCGTCAAGCGGGTATCAGGAGCCGGTGACGCCCTGAAGCCGGGCCAGGTTGCGGAACGCGCCGTCGGGTCTGGCCAGCAGTTCGTCCCAGCTGCCCTGTTCGACGATCCGACCGGCGTCGAGCACGATGATGCGGTCGGCCATCTGCACGGTCTTGAGCCGGTGGGCGACCATGAGAATCGAATAAGCGCCCTTGACCTTTTCCAGCGCCTTCTGCACCTCGCCCTCGGCGTTGCTGTCCAGCGCGCTGGTGGCCTCGTCGAGGATGAGCAGCCAGGGCTCCCGATAGAGCGCGCGCGCCAGGGCCAGGCGCTGGCGCTGGCCTCCGGAAAGGCGTCCGCCCTTTTCGCCCACGATGGTGTCGTAAGCCTCGGGAAGGGGTTCAATGAACTCCCGGGCCTGGGCCATGGTCGCGGCCGCCTCGACCCTGGCCTGGTCGGGCTCGGCGTCGCCCCAGGCGATGTTCTGCCGGATACTGGCGTGAAAGATGGGGCTCTCCTGCAGCACCAGCCCGATACGACTCCGCCAGCGCTCGATATCCAGCTCATCGAGCGCAATGCCGTCCAGGACGAGGCTGCCGGAGGTGGGCGGCATCAACCCCAGGGCCAGGTCGATGAGGGTGCTCTTGCCGCTTCCGGAGGCGCCGACCACGGCCACGCACTGCCCCTGCGGCAACGCGAAGCTGACATCCTCGAGCGCTGGGCGCGCTGCCCCCGGATAGGCATAGCCTGCGCCCCGAAATTCCAGCGTGCGCGCATAGGTGGGATCACGCCGGCCGAATACGTGCGTCGGGTGCGCCATGGCCTGGTCGTAGCGCTCCTTCCAGGTCCAGTAGAACGGCAGACCCAGCCGGCACTGGAAGAAGGACTCCTGCGCCGTGATCAGCCGTGGCGCCAGACGGTAGAAAATCGCCAGAAAAACAAGCGCCTTGGCGACGGATTCCTGCTGCATGTAGAGCATGATGAACAGAAACGCCGTGATAAAGACGATGCTTCCGCTCTGCAGGATAAAACGGATGACCTCGCCGACAACCTCGCTCCGGAAATAGGTCTTCGCGTATTGCCCGTAAATCTGCCGGGCCTCGGCCCGCGCGAGTCCGGTCTGACCCGTGGCCCGGTAGAACTTGAGGTTATCGAAGACAGCGCTCACGCACTCGCCGATCGTGGAGAGCAACGTCGAGAGTTTGTCCGTATGCTTGTAGCCCCGGCGGGTTATGAGCCGGTAAATGATGACGCCGACCAGGCCGAAGAGCAGCGTATAGCAGGTCATAGACGCGGCCACGAAAAAGGCGGCGCCGAGAAATACGAACGCGATGACCGCCAGACCTATGGCCCGGAGGAAATAATAACTGCCAATGGCGATCTGGAAGCCTTCCATGACCATGGACTTGCTGATGTCGCCGCCCTTGAGCGAGAGAAAATGCGCCCATTCCATCTGCAGGAGGGCATCGCTCATGCGGGTGCGGAAACTCTGCTCCAGCCGGGAGCGCAGGCGGATGCGCAGGGCCTCCGAGGCGAAGGTCAGGCCGGCCGTGGCCAGCCCCAGGAGGCAGAACGCGACCAGGCCGGCCAGGAACATTCCCTGGCCGTCGAGCCCGGACCAGGCAGCGAAGCGGCGCAGATATTCCCCGCCTTGATTATCGTAGCCAAAGGAGGACATGTTCAGCTGAAGAATGGGGATGAGCGTCAGCAGGGCCGTGCCCTCAAAAATACCGGAAAGCACGACGGCACCCGTGCAGATCAGGCCCTCGCGACGGAATCCAACCAGAACCTCATAATACGTCCGCAGCAGATTCATGCCGCCGCCTTCGGGAGCACGTCCGCGATGCAGCCGGCCCACTGTCCCATGACTGTTTCCACGCTGAAGCGCCCGACCGCCTCGCGGGCGCGCTCCCCCAGCCGCGCGCGCTCCTCCGGACTGCGCAAAAGCGAGCGCAGGACCTCGGTCATGGCCTCGACATCCTCCGCGGGTACGAGCAGACCGTCCTGGCCGTGGCGGATGATGGTACCCGGGCCGGACGGACAGTCGAAGCTGACGCAGGCCAGACCGCAGGCCATGGCCTCGGTCAGGGCGTTGGGGAAGCCCTCGAAACGGGAGGAGAGCACAAACACGTCCGCGTGCCGGAACGGTCCGTAGGGATCAGGCACGCTCCCAGGCAGGTAGACCCGGTCGCGGATGCCCAACCGTCCGGCCAGGGAGCGAAGCTCGCACTCCATAGGCCCCTCGCCCAGGATGGTCAGCGCCCATTCCGGGAATTCCGCCGCCAGCGGGGCAAAGGCGCGCAGCAGCAGGTCGAAGCCCTTCTGACTCACCAGACGGCCCATGGCGACGATGTTCTGCGCGTGGTACCAGGCCGGGACATCATATTTTCTGGTCGGCGGCGCGGGCACGGGATTGGGAATGGCCCGGACCTTCCAGCGCGGACGAAAGGCCTGTGCCCAGGGCAGGGTCTCCCTGGCCACGAGCACCACCTGCGCCGCGCGCGGATAGAACAACCGGCGCAGCAGATTCCAGCGCCAGCCCAGCGGATAGTGTCGGGGATCGATGCGCTCGGAGACGATCGCCGGGATCCGGCTCCAGCCAAGCGCCGAGAGGACGCGGATGTTCGTCGTATCGCAGAAGCTGATCACCAGGTCCGGTCGCGTGTCCAGGATCGCGCGCCGCAACGCCCGACGCCGGCGCCATTGGCCCGGCAGGTCGCTCCAACGGCAGTCGGCGTAGGCCGTACGCCCGGCGCGCACGCGCTCCACGCCCGGCGGCACGGTGTAGAAATCCGGCGTATCAGGGTCGAGCGTAAGCACCGTCACCGTCGCGCCCCTTTCCGCCAGCCAGGCCGACAGAAACAGCAGCTGCCGTTCCGCTCCGCCCGCTCCCAGGCTGGAGCTTACGGTGGTTATTCGCAAGCTTTGCATACCCTACGCTCTTGCCAGGCTCGGAAGCACGGCGAGGTCATTGTCACGCGTGATGTATCCCCGCAGCCAGCGCAAAAGCCCCGGGCGGCAGCGGGCCTCCTGTCCGGAAGACGACCTGACGTCATGGGGCGACTCCGTAGTGCTCGAGCCAAGCCTGGAGCATCAGCAGCGTCCACATCTGGCAATCGTCGTCGGAGTGACCGTCGCGAAGTGTTTTCCAATAGGCGGT
>CAZGAH010000012.1:23634-34446 GCA_964523295.1 uncultured Desulfovibrionaceae bacterium
AGGCGGTTGCGCGGCCCACGTCAAGCAGGCCCTGTCGCCGCAGACGGCCCGGGTCCATAAGCTGCTCGGCCCAGTCCCGCAGCGGCCCGCGCACCCATTCGCCGACCGGGCAGCCGAAGCCCATCTTCGGGCGGTCCACGATCTCCCGCGGAACCCGCTCGTAGAGCAGCCGCCGCAGCGGCTTCTTGGTCGTTTGGGTGTCGATCTTGAACGCCTCGGGCAGGGTCCAGGCAAATTCCACGATGCGGTGGTCGAGCAGCGGCACCCGGGTTTCCAGGCTGGCCGACATGGCCGCGCGGTCCACTTTGACCAGGATGTCGCCGGGCAGATACTCGAGCGTATCCGAGGCCATGCCGTAATGAAACGGCGTCTCCGAGGCGAAGCGCTTGGGCCGGTCGTTCAGCAGCGGCGGCTGATCCAGGATCGAGCGCGGGTCCCACCACTTGGACTGCCGCTTCTGATAGAGCGTCAGGAGGTCGCGGCAAGACCGCCAGTCGGCCCGGACCTCGAACTTGCGCGCCAGGCGCGGCAGCTGCACCCCGAAGGCCAGCTTCTCGGCCAGCCGGAAACAGGCGGCGGCGACCGTGCGCAGCGGGCCGGCCTGCTGCACCTTTTCCCAGACCTTCAGCAGCGAATGGTAGCGCCCGTACCCGCCGAACAGCTCGTCGCCGGCGTCTCCGGACAACGAGACCGTGACGTGCTCGCGCGCCAGGCGGCTGATGAGGATGGTCGGAATCATGCTCGGGTCGCCGAACGGCTCGTCGTAGATCCAGGGCAACTCCGGCACCAGGTCCATGGCCTGCTGCCAGGTGACCGTGCGCGCAATGTGCCGCGTGCCCAGATGCCGGGCCACGGCCTCGGCGTGCGCGGACTCGTCGTAGCCGTCCTCCTCGAAGCCGATGGTGAAAGTCAGGATGTTCTCGGCGGACAGCTGCTGCATGAAGGCCACCGTGGTCGACGAATCGATCCCGCCCGAGAGAAAGGCGCCGACGGGTACGTCGGCCACGCGCTGCAGGGCGATGGTCTGCCCGAGCAACTCGTCCAGCCGCTCTGCCGCCTCGTCCTCGCTCCCGCGGAAGGGCGTTTCAACGCCGCGCCGCACCACCTCGTAAAAGTCCCAATAGGGCTTGAGCCGCTCGTTGCCGTCCGGGAGCAGCTCCGCCCAATGCCCGGGCAGCAGCTTTTTGATGCCGTCGTAGATGGAAAAACCGTCCGGAACGTACGTATAGCGCAGGTACAGGGCCACGGCCGTACGATCGAGTTCGAGGCTGGCGCCCGGTATGGCCCGCAGGGCCTTAAGTTCGCTGGCGACCAGCCAGTTGCCGCGGCGATAGCCGTAGTAGAGTGGCTTTTCGCCCAGACGGTCGCGCGCGATGAACAGCCGCTGCGCACGCATGTCCCAGAGCGCAAGGGCGAACATGCCGACGCAGCGTTGCAGCGCGGCCTCCAGCCCCCAGGCGCAGACGGCCTCGAGCAGTATCTCCGTGTCGGAGCGGCCGCGAAAGGCGACGCCTCGGGCTTCCAGCGCCGCGCGCAAGTCCTGAAAATTGTATATTTCACCATTGAACACAATGGCATAGCGCCCGTCGTGCGAAAACATAGGCTGATGCCCGGCCGGCGAAAGGTCCAGGATCGACAGCCGGCGATGCCCCAGGGCCAACGCCCCGGCCGGATCAAGCCAGACGCCGCTGTCGTCGGGCCCGCGATGCCGCAGGGCAGCGGTCGCGCCGGCGATGTTCTCCGGCGTGGCCAGGGGTCCCTGAATCGCCACTATGCCGCACATGAGCAAACTCCTGGGCGAAGTCCGGGCCCCAACCCCCCGAACCGCCGCCAGCCTTGACGCGCGTAAAGACCAGAAGCGATCACAGCGCCGCCTTCACGCGTCGCACCGCACCGCCGCGGCCTGATCGGGGAAGATTGTCGAAGGGTGGCAATGGCATCGGTACGCGCTGTCTGCTGAGGGAAATTTCGTAGCTGCTCGGGAGGCTGGCTGTCAAACGGTTTTTCCCGAGCAAAGGCGCGCTCAGTGACCGAGACGCCGCCTTCGGAGGTCACCTCGTCGCCGCAGATGGCCGTATTGTCTACGATCAACGAGGTGGGGGCCTCGGTGAAGGCGACCTGGAGTCGGGTTCGAAGGGCTAGACCGAAGTTTTTTGTTATTTTGACGATATTATCCTGAATTTATTATTTTTTTGAAGAGAGTCTCGTTGCGCTACTGGGTACAGTCCAGCTTTGTCCCCAGCAGGTCGAGAATTGTTTGCTGAAGCGTCGTTGGTCGGGTAACTTTGTAAAAGGGCATCGCTCCTTCCAAGCGAGGTTGGATGGTATTTTTAACGATCGTTGATAAATAGCGCATGGCCTCCTTGTAACTTAGCACCGGAAGGCCGTGGTTTGTACATTTTTGCTGTGCCTTTTGATTCGCTGAAGAAGAACTCACGGCTGGAGCGACAATTGACTCTCGAAGTTTTTCAGCTTCATCCCTCTCATGATCTTCAAATAGTACTGACTCAAGTTTTTTCTTGATATGCCACTCTACATAATAGGCAAGCATGTAAATAAAAATATGTGATTTGACTCGGTCTTCGAGGCGATGGTAGATTGGGCGCACCTCCAAATCGACCGTCTTGATACAACGAAAAGCGCGCTCAACGGAGGCCAGATTTTTGTACGACTTTACTGCTTCATGTTTATTCATAAACTCTGGGGAAACATTGGTGCGAATAACACATATTCCATCCAGTGAAGATTCCTGTGCTATCTGCGCTTCATTCTGAGTATACAAAAAGTTGTTCTCCCTAATGTCCAATGTGAAGTGCTTCTCCATCTTGTACTTTAATATTACTTTTCCAACACGAAGAGCTATCTTGTCCTTGCCTTTCAAAGGACGTTTTTCTCTGTTCACCGCGTTGACAATTTTTTCGAGTTCCTTTTCTGTCGCGTCAAGAAGTTCTTTCCGTTTTCTTGCACGTTCGGCCGCAAGAAGCGGATTGCGACATACAACCAAGCGCTCGCCTGGAAAATCTGGATCGCTGATCTCGGCAATATCTTTTTCGTCAAACAAGGAAAGTTGAAATGATTTGTCCGCTATTAGCGTCTTTATTTGCGCATTTCTCAATGCAGTGATCCACTCAAAGCCTTTGTTCGGACGCAAGTCTTCTTGAATGCGCGCATTTGTTAGCATGCCTCGATCACCAACCAGAATGACCCTACTCAGCTTAAAGCGATCTCGAATCTTCTCTATTTGGCTTGATACAGTTTTCGGGTCTGCCGTGTTGTCTGCGAACACATCGACTGCAACAGGACATCCTAAAGAGTCTGTTAACAATCCAATTACAATTTGAGGAGTCTCCTATTTGCCGTAACGCGAGTAACCAATCTTTGTGAGCGGGCACGAATGCCCTTCAAAATATGTTGACGTAAGATCGTAGAGCACCAAAGCGCCATCGTGCAGGTGACGTTTTGCAAGAGCTGTCTCGATATGTGGTTGACGCTCCAAGAGCCAATCCATAGCTCCATAAAGTTCTGCATCGGTAACTGATTCAATTTCCAGAACATCAGCAAGCGTCGTCGATGCAGTTTCGGCCCGAAGAGCGCGGGCTGTGGCGATTTTTGACTGAGGATTGATGATCCGCGAGACAATCATTGCCAACGCCAGGCTTTTTTCACGGCAGTTTCTGGATAGCAGTAAGCGATCAAGCTTTAGGGACTTTATTTCTCCAATGATTGCAGCAATGTGCCCGTGCGGAAGACTTCGAAGGATTTCATAATCATTAGCCCCCTCAGCCTCGGCCACCTTGGCGCCCTTAAGTAGGGCTCGAAACCTGACAACGAGTTCGGGGTCCCAGTTGGTGAGGTTCGCTATGGTTCGCTTTTTGACCTTTCCCTTTTCTCGATACACCTCGCGCAGCAGCGTGCAAGGGGGCGAATTCCTGTTTGGGACTGTTTCGATATACATGGGAATAAATAACCGAACAAGTCAGTAATATCAATGACAATGTTTAAATTTACATGGGTACATTTTTACATGGCAATATTCAAATGCTGCAAAAAATATTTAAATGGTTAGAAGCGAAAAATGGGCGGAGAGCGCTAAAACTTCGGTTTAGACAAATAAACACAGGCCAATGTCACAAAAATCCCAAAACGTCGGTTTCTTCATTTTTGGCAGTTGATGAAAACCGTAGCAGGCGGGAAGGCGTCCTGCCCGACATGCCCGCCGGGCAGGACGCGGAAGCGGTTATTTCTTGAGCCAGGACATCATCCGTCGCAGCTCGGCGCCGACGGTCTCGACCTGATGGGTGGCCTCGATGCGGCGTTTGGCCAGGAAGTGCGGCTGTCCGGCCTGGTTTTCGAGGATGAATTCCTTGGCGAAGGAGCCTTCCTGTATCTCAGTCAGGATACGCTTCATTTCCTTTTTCGTCTCGTCGTTCACGATGCGGGGGCCGCGCGTGTAGTCGCCGTACTCGGCCGTGTCGCTGATGGAATAGCGCATTCGGGCCAGGCCGCCCTCGTAGATGAGGTCAACGATGAGTTTGAGTTCGTGCAGACACTCGAAATAGGCGATTTCGGGCTGATAGCCTGCCTCGACCAGGGTCTCGAAGCCGGCCTTGATGAGCGCGCTGACGCCGCCGCAGAGCACGGCCTGCTCGCCGAAGAGGTCGGTCTCGGTCTCTTCCTTGAACGTGGTCTCAATGACGCCGCTACGGGCGCCGCCTATGCCTTTGGCGTAGGCCAGGGCCTTGGCCAGGGCCTGCCCCGAGGCGTCCTGCTGCACGGCCACCAGGCAAGGCACGCCGCCGCCGCCTTCGAAAACCCGGCGCACCAGGTGCCCCGGGCCCTTGGGTGCGATCAGGGCCACGTCGACATCGGCCGGCGGCAGGATCTGGTTGAAATGGATATTGAATCCGTGGGCGAAGAAAAGCGCCTTTCCGGCACTCAGGTGCGGAGCGATGTCCTTGCGATAGACGGCCGCCTGGTGCTGATCCGGAACGAGCAGCATGATGCCGTCCGCCTTGGCTGCGGCCTCGGCCGCGGTGACCGGCTCGAAGCCGTCTTTGCGGGCCTTCTCGTAATTGGCGCCTCCGGGGCGCTGGCCCACGATGACCGTGCAGCCCGAATCGCGCAGATTCAGGGCGTGCGCGTGCCCCTGGCTGCCGTAACCGATGATGGCGATGGTCTTGCCCTTCAGCATGCCCAGATCGGCATCCTGCTCGTAATACACTTTCATCGAATGCTCCTTACTGTATAAGAGTACACGTCAAAAAAAAGTCCTCCGCATCCGGGGATGCGCGCTCAGGACGCAGCACGGCGCGTCGCCGCGGTTACCGGCTAGCCCGTCAGCTGCATCGTACGCTTGAGCGCGACGGTGCCCGTGCGGGCGATTTCCTTGATGCCGTAGCGCTGCAACAGGCTGATCAAGGCTGAGAGCTTGCCGTGATCCCCGGTGACTTCCACCGTGAGATCGGCAGGCGAGACATCCACGACCTTGCAGCGGAAGATGTCCACGATACGCAGAATATCGGCGCGTCGGGTGTCGTCCGCGTTGACCTTGACCAGCATCATCTCGCGCTCGACAGCCTGCATTTCGGTCAGGTCCACGACCTTGATGACCGTTACCAGCTTGCGCAGCTGTTTGACGATCTGCTCGATGATCTGATCGTCGCCCAGCGTGGTGATGGTCATGATGGACACGCCGTCTTCGAGCGTCGGCCCGACATTGAGGGTTTCGATATTGAATCCTCTTCCGCTGAACAGTCCGGAAATGCGCGAGAGGACGCCCGGTTCGTTTTCCACCAGAACGGAAAGCACGTGTCGCATAGGGCTCCTCCTTACACCAGCAACATTTCGTTGAGCGAAGCGCCGGCCGGGACCATGGGATAAACGTTTTCTTCCTTGTCCACGCGTACGTCGACGATCACGGTTTTCGGCGAGGCAAAGGCTTTTTTGAGCACTCCTTCCAGTTCGGCAGCCTCCGTCACGCGGTAGCCTTCAGCCCCGTAGGCCTCGGCCAGCAGGACGAAGTCGGGCTGGGCATCCATGCACGTGGAACAGTAGTTCTTGGCGTAGAAGAACTCCTGCCACTGCCGGACCATGCCCAGATAGCTGTTGTTGAGGATGACGATCTTGACCGGAAGGTCGTTGCAGACCGAGGTGATGAGTTCCTGGCTGTTCATCTGAATGGACCCGTCGCCGGCCACGTCGATGACGAGCTTGTCCGGAAAAGCGGCTTTGGCGCCGATCGCGGCGGGGAAGCCGTAGCCCATGGTGCCCAGGCCGCCCGAGGTGAGCAGGGTCCGGGGCTCGTGGTAGCGGTAGAACTGCGCGGCCCACATCTGATTCTGTCCGACCTCCGTAGCGATGATGGCCTCGCCCCGGGTCAATTCGTATATTTTTTCAATGACGAACTGCGGCTTGATGTGTCCGTTCCCTTTCTTGTAGCTGAGAGGATGCTGCTCGGTCCAGGTCCGTATCTGCGTGAGCCAGTCGCCATGTTTTTTCCCCCAGTCAACGCTCTCCAGCTTCGGTTCGATGACCTCGCGGAAGCCCTTGAGCGCCTCGCGGCAGTCGGCAACCACGGGGACATCCACGCGCACGTTTTTCCGGATGGACGTGGGATCGATATCCACGTGGATGATCTTGGCGCCCGGGGCGAAGCTGCTCAGTTTGCCGGTCACGCGGTCGTCGAAACGCGCGCCGACGGCAATCATGAGGTCGCAGTTGTGCATAGCCATGTTGGCGGTATAGGTGCCGTGCATGCCCAACATGCCCATCCAGAGCGGATCGGAACCCGGAAAGCTGCCCAACCCCATCAGCGTCGCCGTGACCGGAATGCGCAGGTTGCGCGCCAGCCAGGTCAGCTCCTCGTGCCCGTTGGAAGAAATCACACCACCACCGACGTAGAATACTGGTCGACGCGCCTTTTCCATCAGGTCCGTGGCCTTGCGCAGCTGATGAGCATTGGGCGTGATCGTGGGATTATAGCTGCGCATACTGATGCTTTCCGGGTAAGAGAACCGGGTCTTGGCCTGCAACACGTCCTTGGGGAGATCGACCAGCACGGGGCCCGGTCGTCCCGTGCGCGCCAGATAAAAGGCCTGCTTGATCGTCTGAGCAAGCGCTTTGACGTCTTTCACCAGATAGTTGTGCTTGGTGCAGGGCCGGGTAATCCCGACGATGTCTACTTCCTGGAACGCGTCATTGCCGATCAGCGGCGTGGAGACCTGGCCGGTGAACACGACAATGGGAATGGAATCACAATAAGCATTGGCTACGCCGGTGACGGTGTTCGTCGCACCCGGGCCGGAGGTTACCAGGGCTACACCGACGCGTCCGGTCGCCCGGGCGTATCCGTCAGCCATGTGTACCGCCCCTTGTTCGTGCCGGACGAGAATGTGCCGTATCGGCGACTTCGGCAGATGGTCGTAAATGTCGATAATCGCACCGCCGGGAAAACCGAAGATGATGTCCACGCCTTCCATTTGCAGACATTCGAGAAAAATCTGCGCCCCGCTCAGCTGCATGTTACGCCTCCAATGTTTTATATCTATCCAATATTGCCTGCATTTTGGTTTTTCCACTCAGTTTCTTTTTCTTGATTTCCTTTACTACCCGGTCTTCGCTCGGCGCCAGATAGGATTTCTTTTCCAGCTTTTCGAGCTGCTGCTCGTACAGCAGATGTTCCTCCCAGAGGACTTTCAGTTCCGCATCCTGCTCCAGATATTTTTGCAGTAACGCGCGCTCGTGCTCTTCCATGAGAGGCCTCCTGTTGGGGATTGAAGGTTCACCCCGCCTCGCCCACCGGCCAGACAGGTTCAGTTTCACTCTGAATAATCAAGGTTTTTCCACGACCAGTTCGTCCTTTTTCCACGGACACCTGGCCGGACTTCAGACCCAGGATACCGGACACGAAACGCACCAGGGCCTGGTTGGCCTTGTCGTCAACGGCAGGCGCCGCGATGCGCAGCTTCAACCGGCCCTGATACTCGCCAGCAGCTTCGCTTCGCTTCGCGCCCGGCTGCACCCATACACGCAGTCGCCACTGCCCTGGTCCGGCAGGTTCGACATACTGCACGCGCGCCGCTTCGCCATCCGTCTCCGGACCGATACCACGCCGGGAGCCCTGGCCCCCGCCATCTTCTCCGCTCGTCATGCCCGTGCTCCGCCTGGAATACGCATCACGGAACAGGCAACCATTCCGGTTTCACGCAACAGCGCAAGCCTGGTTCCTGACCACGCGGAAAAACATTACGGATCGCTCCACCGACAATTCAGCGCATCGTTGTCGACATCTGATAGAGCGACTGCACCAAAAACATCTGCACAAACTGTATTGCCAGCAGCAGCACCACGGGCGAGAGATCGAGCCCTCCGATAAATACGAACGGAAGCCAACGCCTGATGCGGTGGAATACAGGTTCGGTCAGGTTGCGCAGGATGCGCACCAGCGGGTTGTACGGATCCGGATTCACCCAGGATAACAACGCCGAAATGACGACCACCCAGAAATAAATCGACAACAGCGTGTTGACGATGGTCGCTATCGCCTGAAGCAGGTTTCCAAAAACAAACATCCGCCCTCCTCGAAGCATTGGGAATGAGAACGCTTCCCGCCCTGGGATCGTATTTTCAACGCGAACGGACAAAGAATCAAGAAAAAAATTCGTATCCGCTCGCCCGGCTGAATTTTTTCTACCAGGAAACACAATTCTACGCTCTGCAGATCGGGAATTGCCGACCAACGAAAAGATCAGCATATGGCCGTTTCATGCATCAGGGTGTCCGCCGGTCATGGCGACTAAAAAGTGACCGGAGGGAGTCTATGGGCCAAGCGCTCGCCGTCGGCTACCCTGTTTCTCCTTTTTTTGGGATGCACTCGCGAGTACGCAATTGACACTTTATCCAGTTAAGCCATAAAAGGTTTTGAATTTTCTTCTATTTAGACAACGGCATTTAACGAAAATACATATCCATTTGCGTGCTTGCACGCAATCCGTTTGTCAAATCGCTTTCTTGCCGTTTGATTCCATTCGTTGCATTCATCCTTTCACCTGCCAGGAGGAGAGGGCACCGCGGGGGCGCGACCCAAGCGCCGTGGCAGGAACAAAGACGGATGGACGTCCTTCGGTGCGGCCTTTCCTTGTCTCCTTCTTGCATCGGGATTGGTCCAAATGTGTTAAATCCCGTGGGTTGGGGGCAGAGCCCCCGTATGGATTGTTCCCCTTCCTTTATACCTGTCTTTATACAGCCGCCCCCCGGACGGATCAGCACCTCCGCTGCCAGGCGACGTTTCGCTTCCTTCATGTCCGGCGCGTTCAGCACTCGTTTGGCGTTGATAAACGCTTTGGCAACGTCATCATACCGAACAGAAGCGGTGGCCAACAACCACGAAATTTACAGCATTTACGGGCACATTCGGTGCAGGGATATTACCGCCGCCCTCTGATGCTCCTTCCGACAAGGTTCATAAATGTCATCCACTGCTTTATATATGTTTTTTTAAAATGCCAAGGTGCTATCAAAAGTCCTACTCGGTGAATGTCCATGTTTTATCGACAAAATATACATATGGTGCATAGTCCCTCGTAATCAGTCGCTCCGACTAGCTGATATCAACTGCAAAATATTAAATGCAATTTTGCATTTTCATGAAACATTGAGCATTGTTGCGCGGCAGAGCCTTGTTTCAAGACAACAATGCGTTAAGGCCTGCCTGTCAGGCTGCAACCGCCGTGTCGATCAGTCGAAGCGTCTCAGCCCTTGGCGTCGAAGCGCAATTTCATGATGATGATCACGAGCACCAGCAGCAACGAGACTGCGTTGGCTATGATGATGGGCTGTTCTCTCAGGCGGATGCCGTATACCAGCCAGAGGGAGATGCCGCAGAAGTAGATGCAGAAGGTGGGCAGGGAGATGTCATGGACGGAGCGGGTGCGCCAGACGCGCCAGGCCTGGGGAAAAAAGGCGATGGTCGTCAGGATTCCGGCGATATAGCCAATAAGGGTGGTTGCGCTCATGATGGATCACGGGGGAAATGAGGTGAGGTAACGAGTGTGCTTTTTCAGGCGTGGTCCTGGCTTTGCGTATCGTCATAAAAAAAGAAGGCATTGCCCCCGGATTCCTTGGCCGCGTACATGGCGGCATCCGCACATTGGAGCAACTGCTGGGGGGTCTCTCCATTTTGAGGATAGACGCTCACGCCAATGCTCACGCCGATGACGCAGGGTATTCCCGCCGGATGATACGGACGACTCACCGTGTCGACAATCTCCTGGGCGAGTCGCGAGACGTCGGCTTTGGCCGGTATGTTGTCCAGCAGCAGGGCGAATTCGTCGCCGCCGATGCGGGCCAGCGTATCGGAGCGCCGGACCCGGCTGCGCAGCCGTGAGGCCACTTCCATGAGCAACAGATCGCCGATATGGTGTCCGTGCGTATCGTTGATGCGTTTGAAGCCGTCCAGATCGAGATAGAGCAGCGTAAGGCCATGCACCAGGCGTTTGGCCTGGGCGAGCATCTGTTCGAAACGGTCGTGGAACAGGTAGCGGTTGGGTATGTTCGTCAAGCTGTCGAAGGTGGCCTTGCGTTGGAGATCGAGTTCGCTGCTTTTGCGGTCGGTGATGTCCTCGGCCAGCCCCTCTATGCCGGCGATGCGGCCGCTCTCGTCCAGGGCCGCGCGGGCGCTGATGGAGACCCAGATACGGCGCAGATCTTTTCGGCGCATGCGTATTTCGAAGTTGGTCGCTGCGCCGGATTGGCGCAAGGTATCCAGAAAGGCCGTCTTGCCCTCCTGGTCGACGTAGATGTCGTTGCCGGCGT
>CAZGAH010000012.1:34456-70356 GCA_964523295.1 uncultured Desulfovibrionaceae bacterium
TGCCGGCGTTGATGGCGGTCAGTAAATCTTGAGGCGTCGCGTAGCCCAACATGCGGGCCATGGCCGGGTTGGCCTTGCGGACGTCGCCGTGCGGCCCTGCCAGAAAAATTCCTTCCACGGCATTTTCAAAGATGTTCCGATACGTTGCCTCGGCCTCGCGCAACGCGACTACCATTTTTCGCGCTTCGGTGATGTCTTCGACCATGCTGACGAAGTAGTGGGGAGTACGACGGCCGGAACGGACGAGCGTCAGGGAGGTACGGCCGAGCATCAGGGTACCGTACTTGCGCCGGTACCGCAGCTCGATGGTACTCGACTCGCAGAGCCCGGCGAGAATATTCCGTTTGGCGGTGGCGAACTGCGCCAGATCGCCAGGAGCGAAGAGGTCGGTATCGCAGAGTCCGGTCAGTTCGTTGCGCGCGTAGCCCAGCTGCCGCGCATAGAGTGGATTGCCATCCAGCAGTACGCCCTCGGCGTTGTGCAGGGCGATGCCGATGCCGGCGTTGAGAAAAATGGCCTTGAAGCGGGCCTCACTGTCGCGCAGGGCGTTCTCGGCGCTTTTCTGCTCGGTGATGTCGATACCGGCGGCAATGACGTAGGCCTGATCTATCGCATCGTCGGGCAACAGGGCCATGGACCAGGTGATCAGCCGTTTGCCTCCGTCACGGGCCACCAGAAAACCTTCGAAGCACACGGGGTTGTGCGTCTCGTGGAGGGTCCGCAGCAGGGCCTCGAAGTGCTCCTGATCGTCTGGATGTACAAACGCCGCGCTCATGTGCCTGCCCAGTACGTCCGCGAGCGTGGCCTCTGCCGCCGCCTCGCAGGCCTTGTTCATCCGGGCGATGCGGCCTGAGGCGTCGAGCACCACGACCAGTGCGGGCGCGGTATCGAGAACAGCGGATACGAAGTCGCGCTCGTGGACCAGGGCCGACTCGGCTTTTCCCCGTTCGGCGATTTCGAGACGCAGCCGTTCGTTCGAGCTGGTCAGTTCGGCCGTGCGTCGGAGCACTTCGTCCTCAAGGCGGTTGCGGTGGTCGAGCAGCTCTTTTTCGGATTGCGCAAGCCGTACCACGTGCCCTTCGAGTTCCGAATTGATGCGTTTTATGCATCCGTACAGTTCGAAGCTTTCGATCAGATCGGCGACGGAAAGCAGGATGATCGAGAGCAAACCGAAACTGATATCCTGGATGCTGCTCCGGTCCTGACCAAGCACTCCGACGAACATCCCCCGGCTGCGCGAGGCGGTGCTGAGCGTATGCAGGAGTAGCCAGCAGTCCTGGTCCTGCGGGGAGGAGAGGATTACCGGTCGCCGTCGGCTCAGAGCCCAGGAAAAGGTCATGTCGTCGATCAGCCCGTCCACGAGACTCTCAATGCGCGCTGCCTGATCCTCCGGATCGCACAGGGCCAGATGAAAATCGTCGTCAGCCTCGTTGACCAGATAGAAGGCCAGCGCCTCGAAACGAATAAGCGTCCGCACCCGGTCGGCGGCCTGCCGCAGTATCAGGGTCGGGTTCGCAAGCCGATTCAGACTGGTCGGAAAATTTCCCAGATTGGCGGCAAGTTCCAGGGCGTTCATGGCCATGGCCTTTTCCCGCGTCAGATAGGCGACCTGCTCTTCAAGAAAGGCTATCCGCTCGCGATCGGTCATCCCGTGCTCCGGCTGCCCAGAAAGGCCTGAAAAATGTCGCCGATAAGATGCTGTGCCTGACGTACGACCGAGGCCAGCAGGCTGACCGGCATGTCCAGAACCTTCCAGGCCTGGGGAGACAGCGCCGGGACGCCGGCCGGATCTCCGCGTTCGTAGATCAGGGCATGAGCGAGGATGTCGGCAAGATGGACGATAGCCGCGTCGAGCTGATTCTGCGAAGAATCGGGCTGGTGATGGTAGCGGACCATTTCTTCCAGGCAGAGTGGAAAGGTCCATTGGGTCAGAATGCAGCCCGCCGCGTCGGCATGATCGAATCCCATGACCTGCCGTTCGGCTTCGCAGAGCGCCACATCGTAATGCAGGGCTATATCCAGGACATGACGTGCGGCGAGCGGATAGTTCCGCAGCATGATCAGCCGGCCGATGTCGTGAATCAATCCGCCCAGAAAAAAACGCTCTTCGGTCAGGCCGAGCTTATGCACGGCAAGCAGGCGCGCAAAGACGCCCGTGGCGATGGAATGCTTCCAGAATGCCTTCATGTCGATGCGCTCGGCGGGGATGTCCTGGAAGTGTTGGACGACGGATACGCCCAACGCCAGCATGGACAGCTCGTTGGACCCCACCAGTGTCACCGCGCGGGAGATGGAGTCGATTCGGGAAGGGAACCCATAGAAGGGGCTGTTCACCAGCCGCAGCAGTCTTGCCGTGAGGCTGGTGTCTTTGCTGACGACGTCGGCGGCGTGGATCGCCGAGCTGTTCGGGCTGTTGAGCACGTCGACAATCTGGAAGTAAATATCCGGGAACGAGGCGAGTTGAACCTCGCGCGAGGCCAGGTCCGCGGCCGAGGCCGGCATGTCGCCCAGGTTCGGCAACGGAGCCGGTTCGCCGCTCGGAGAAACGATGCAGACGGGCGCCAGGACGCCGGCAGCGCTCGCGGCGGCAAGGGCCTGCAAGCTCAATCGATGAATCTCCCGCATGGGCTCAAGATCGAGATTCGCGCGCCGGAACAGCCAGGCCGCCCATTTGTGCGCCTGATCTTCTACATGAGCCGGTGAATCGTCCGAATGCGTTTCCGAGCCCGGTTCGGCAGCATCTTCGCCCGCGACGTCCGCCTCCGTGACGCCCCAGATCTTCAGAATACGGACGTGCTTGTCTTCGAGCACCGTTCCTTTGGGCAGCAGAAAGCGACCATTCGCCCCGAGCAGGTCACTGGCAAGCGTCATTCCGGACGCCAGATTGTCAATATTCCGTATGCTCATCGCCTCGGCTCCAATGGACAAACATGTATACTCGTTTGTGCGGAAGCGCAAGACAAGCGGCAAATCCCGAAAACACGGTTCTGGAATGAACGCGTGAACTGCGTCGCAGCAACGAGGCCCGGCAACAGGAAATTGCTGAATACGAGCGGGCCGAGGCGGGATCGAGGCTCAGCCCACGGGATGCTGACCTGCCTTACACCGTGCTCGGGGCAGTCCACCCAAGGGATGCGCGCGTGAAGGAAGGTCTTGAACTGACAGGTGTCCAGATGCCGCCAGGTGCGCTCTTCCGAGTGGTCCCGGCAGGGCAGTGACAGACCGCATTCAGGGCAGGCCCAGGCGACATGAGATTCATGCTGCAGCCGGATGTCCACACGGCTCTCGTTCGTATTCAGCACGACGTTTTCCACGGACCAGGGAGCCTCAAGGCCAGGTATGCGAGCGAAAAAGTCGACGTCTTTCATTGGGGACGTTCCTCCTGGGCCGTCGCCTGCATCAGAAGGCTACCCACGACAAATCAGGAAGGACCTCATTCTGAGTTGGAAAGGAAGCACTTTTTCTGTGGTCAACCAGGATATAAAGTCGGTCGAACAAGCGCTGAACAGACGGCCAGGCTTGGATGAAGGGAGTTTGACGCAACGATCGGGATGATTGGTATCGAATGGGCTTTCAGAACTGACGAAGAAAGCGGACGTCGTTTTCAAAGAACATCCGCAGGTCGCCGATGCCATACTTGAGCATGGCTACCCGTTCGACACCCAGGCCGAAGGCGAAGCCGGAGTATTGTTCCGGGTCATAGCCTACGGCCTTGAAAACCTCGGGGTCGATCATGCCGCAGCCCAGAATCTCGACCCAACCGGTCTGTTTGCAGACCCGGCAGGGGGTGCCTTTGACGGAGCCGCTGCCGCCGCAGAGCATGCAGGAGATATCGACTTCGGCGCTCGGCTCGGTAAAGGGGAAGAAGCTGGGACGGAAGCGGACCCTGGTCTGCGTACCGAATACACGGTGGAGAAAGGTGGTCAACGTGCCGCGCAAATCCGCCATGCTGACGTCCTTGTCCACCAGAAAGCCCTCGATCTGGTGAAACATGGGCGTATGCGTCAAATCGGAGTCCCGACGGTAGACTTTGCCCGGCGCCACGGCGGCGACAGGCGGTTTGCGCTGGCGCATGGTCCTGATTTGCAATGGCGAGGTGTGCGTGCGTAGTAAAATGGCGTCAGTGACATAGAGGGTGTCCTGCATGTCGCGGGCGGGGTGCTCGGGCGGCATGTTCAGGGCTTCGAAGTTGTAGAAGTCGGTTTCGACCTCGGGCCCGCTGACGATCTCGTAGCCCAGGGCGATGAACACGTTGCAGATGTCGTCCATGACGCGGGTTACGGGATGCAAGGAGCCCTGCCAGGGCGTCCGGCCGGGCAAGGTGGGATCGAAACGGGATAGACGCTGCGCGTCGAGATGCCGGTCGAGTTCGTCCTTGCGGCCGGAGAGCAGGGCGGTCAGGGTTTGCTTGACCTGGTTTGCGGCCCGGCCTGCGGCCGGCTTCTCCGTGTCCGAGAGTTCCGGCAACCGGGCCATGAGTCCGGCCAGGCGACCTTTGCGGCCAAGATACTCCACTCGCAGGGCCTCGAGCGCGTCGAGTGCAGAGGTACTGTCCAGCCCGTCCATCCGTGCGAGATCGTCAGTAACGGCGGGAACGAGCGCTTCCAGTTCAGCAATCAAAGCCGGACTACTCATCGGGCACCCTGGTCGGATTGAATGGGTTGGGAACAGGAGTGCCGCGGCCTTGTCTCTACGGGCAAAGCCGCGGCAACGCGTACGTCCGGTCTCCGTTACGTCAGCTTGGCCTTGGCCATTTCGACAAGACGGGCGAAATGTTCCTTCTCATTGACGGCGAGATCGGCCAGCACCTTGCGGTCGAGCTGAATCCCGGCAAGGTCGAGGCCTTTGATGAACTTGCTGTAGGACAAGCCATTTTCCCTGGCGCCGGCGTTGATGCGCAGAATCCAGAGCTTGCGGAATTCGCGTTTGCGGACCTTGCGATCCCGGTAGGCGTAGCATAGGGCGCGCTCGGCAGCTTCTCTGGCGCTGCGATAAAGACTCCCACGAGCGCCGCGGTAGCCCTTGGCCATCTTGAGATATTTCTTGTGCCGTTTATGGGCGGCCAGTCCTCTTTTGACTCGCATGACTGTTTTCCTCCGTAGACAATGGTCGAGAACGCGCGAAAAGCAATGTGCCTGTCGAAGCGGCGCGTTGCCGGCATAATCTGCCGGCTACGCGCCGCGCACGGTCAGGCCGTGAGCAACGTGTGGCTCAGACGTACGGCAACATACGCTTGACGGACTTCATGTTCGAGGCGTCGACAAGAGCGGGCTGGCCGAGTCGACGTTTACGTTTGGCGTTCTTTTTGGTCAAAATATGACGCAGGTTCTGTTTGCGACGACGAATCTTTCCGCTGCCGGTGGCCTTGAAGCGCTTGGCGGCGCATCGTCTGGTCTTTAGCTTGGGCATGGGTCGGTCTCCTTATCTGACACGGCAAATTCTCAGTGATCGCGGCACAACCCGTCCGGCACCACTGCGCCAGGACACAGGGAAATGCTACGGCCGAGAAGCGGAATCGTTAGGCTATCTCAAAAAAAAATTCAACCTTTTTTTTCCTCTTTTCAGGCTGCCGCGCAATATACGACAGATACGAGGAAAATACCCTCCGTAAGCCCTCACGGTTGAGGTATTCTCCACTCCGCTTCCGCTATGCCCGTTGAGCATAACGGTATACTGGAAAACAGTTGTCTGTCGTGGCGTTCAATGCCCACGCTCTGTTTTCCTGCGCGACAGAACCGGTCGAGCCGGCAAGACTCAGCCTGACGCGACCGCGTAGCCGCCTATTCCGAAGAACCGGAATCGGAACCCGCGGTCTCGCCGGACGTCTTTTTCTTGGCACCGAGGGGAGACAGGAACATGTTCATGGTCCTGCCTTCCACGCGGGGTTCCTGTTCGACCTTGGCGAGATCCTGCATGGCCTCTATCACGCGCTGCAGGATGTTCAATCCTCGATCTTTATGCACGATTTCCCGGCCGCGGAAGAAAACGGTAACCTTGCAACGGTCGCCGTTTTCGATGAAGCGGCGGATATGTTTAAGTTTTGTCTGGTAATCGTGCTCGTCGGTTTTGGGTCGGACTTTGATTTCCTTGATCTGGATGACCGTTGCCCGCTTTCTGGCTTCCTGCAGTTTTTTCTGCTGCTGATACTTGTACTTGCCGAAGTCCATTATCCGACAAACCGGCGGATCGGCGTTCGGCGCCACTTCCACCAGATCCAAACCTTGCTCTTGGGCAGCCCGGATAGCGTCCTCCTTAATCAGAATGCCCAGTTGCGCCCCATCCTCACCGATTACACGCACCTGTCGGGCGCGTATCTGGTGATTATACCGTGCCTGCGTAGACGAAACTATAGCTCATCCCTCCTCGCTTGAATGGTTCGTGGCAATCCTCCAGAATGCGGGAGGCCACCTGCTCCAGCGTTTCAGGTCCTGGATTTTCTCCAGTGCGCAGGCGGACATTCAGACTGCCGGATTCGACTTCTTTATCACCGACGACAAGAAGATACGGAATTTTTTCCAGCTGCGCCTCACGGACTTTGAATCCGAGCTTTTCGTTCCGCAAATCCGCTTCAACACGTATTCCACGGGATTGCAGCTCCGCGCAGGCTGCCTGCGCATAGGTGCTCTGATTGTCCGTTACCGTAAGAATGCGCGCCTGAACCGGCGCCAGCCACGTGGGGAATGCGCCGGCATAGTGCTCGATCAGTACGCCCATGAAGCGTTCAATCGCGCCCAGAATGACGCGATGCAGCATCACTGGCCGCCGTCGCTCGCCGTCCTGGTCTACATAGTATAAATCGAAGCGCTCAGGCAAGGTGAAATCGCATTGAATCGTGGCGCATTGCCAGCGGCGATCCAGCGCGTCCTTGAGTTTGATATCGATTTTCGGACCGTAGAACGCGCCATCGCCCTCGTTGATGTCGAAGGGCAGACCGAGCGTTTCCAGCGCCGTCTTCAACGCTCCCGTCGCCCGATCCCAGTCCTCGTCCGAGCCTATGGACTTCTCCGGGCGTGTCGAGAGTTCCACCTCATAGGCAAAGCCGAACAGGCGCATGATGTCCTGCACGAAGCGCACGACACCAATAATTTCATCCTGAAGCTGGTCCGGACGGCAGATCAGGTGCGCGTCGTCCTGCGTGAATTGCCGCACCCGCAGCAGTCCATGCAATACGCCGGATTTTTCATGCCTATGCACCACGCCCAGCTCGAACATCCGGATCGGCAGGTCGCGATAACTGCGCAGCCGGGATTTGTAGATGAGCATGTGCGACAGGCAGTTCATGGGCTTGATGCCGTAGGCCTGCTCGTCGAGTTCCGTGAAGTACATGTTCTCACGGTAGTTTTCGTAATGCCCGGAGCGTTCCCAAAGCTCACGCTTGAGCAGAATCGGCCCCTGCACGATGTGATAACCGCGTCGCAAGTGCTCCTTGCGTTCGAAGTCCTCCAGGATCGTGCGTACGAGCATACCCTTGGGGTGCCAGATGACCATGCCCGGGCCGGCGTCATCGTGGAAGCTGAACAGGTCCAGCTGGGCACCCAGCTTGCGATGATCGCGCCGGACCGCTTCCTCCAGACGACGCAAATGCTCTTTGAGGGCTTTTTCGTCGGCAAAGGCCGTACCGTAGATGCGCTGCAACATCGGATTCTTTTCGCTGCCCCGCCAGTAGGCCCCGGCGACGTGGGTCAGCTTGAAGGCCCTGAGCGCTCCCGTGGACGGGATGTGCGGCCCGCGGCAAAGGTCTACGAAGTCCCCGTCGGTATAGACAGAGACGGTCGCGGCATCCAGGCTGTCAAGAATTTCAAGCTTGTAGCCTTCGCCCATGCCGGCGAACAGCTCCCGAGCCTGCTCCTTTGTCATCTCCGAACGAACGAAAGGATGGTTTTCCGCTATTACGCGGGCCATCTCCGCTTCGATGCGCTCCATGTCCTCAGGCGTGAACGGACGCTCGTAATCGAAATCGTAGTAGAATCCGTTTTCAATGGCCGGCCCGATGGTCACCTTGACGCCAGGAAAAAGCCGGCGGACAGCGGTGGCCATGATGTGCGCGGCAGAGTGCCGGATGATTTCCAGCCCCTCGGTCGAATCCGAAAATACGGGATCCAAGGATGCAATTCCCTCAGGAAGCGGCGCGGCGACATCAATACAGGTCTCGGAATCCGGATCAGCTCCGGAAATATGACAGGCCAGAACCCCTTTGAGCTTCTTCCCGCTCAAAACCCGGGACAGTACCTCCTGGCAAGATGCCCCGGGAGTAACCTCCACGCTCTGCCCCTGGACCAATACGTTCACCTTGGCAATGCCTCCTTGCTCCGGCGGATAAAAAAAACACCCCCGCACAGCTAAAACACGACTGTGCGCGGAGACTGCTCCAAACAAAAGATCGGCCCCGCTCCCACCAGCCCGGACAGTCCGATTCCGGACGCCCTCGAGTTCCTGACGTGGGTGTGGGGCCGACTGTATTTCCTGATGGTAGGAACGAGGAGATTTGAACTCCTGACCCCTTGCGTGTCAAGCAAGTGCTCTCCCCCTGAGCTACGCTCCTATCCGTCAACGAGCGTTTTACCTATCTCTCCAGTTCCGGTTTGTCAAGCACTATCCAGTCAAGGCTCCTATTTTTTCCCGCCGAGACGGATGTTATAACACCTCTTTTTCAGGATCGACCGATGAGGATGGATTTCACCGAAAGCACTCGACACCAGCAGAGACGACCACGATGGCGGATTGTCCGGCATGACAATGGCTCCTGATTTCCGGCAGAGCCGCGATAACGTGTCGATTTATCGTCAGATTATGGACATATTGATAAATTCGGGGAGCGTGTCTTCCGACTAGTGGAAGGACAACCGGGCGCGGCGGGCCGGATGACACGGGCGTATACTTGTTTCGTCCATTCGTAGCTCCCCTCACTGCGTCTTGCTGGTGCTCCCCTTGAGCTGCCAGTATCCGGACGGGACCTCGATAAACATGTCGGCATCCACGCCCGGTACGGCAAAGACGAACACCAGTCGGCCCGAGGGTTCGAGCCAGTAGATCCGGCGCTGCATCAACCGGATGATGTCGTGTTCGCTCCGATGGCAATGGCGAGCGATTTCCTGGACTGCCAGACCAAGGGTCAGCCTGGCCTCAGGGCTGATGCTCACCTCGTGCAGCGACAATTCCTGCACAGTTTCATCCGCAAAATCCAGTTCTTCCATGTTGGGCGCTCTGGCGTCCGGGCGCTGCTGCGTGGCGTATGGCATGGTGTCCTCCTTTCTGCTCGGGTCGGGTCGGCCTTGCCGTACCTGGCTGTCCTGATAATATCATTGCAAAATTCATGCTAAATTTCAGAATTGCGCGTGGAAAATAGATTTATCACCTTGTCCGGGCACGGGCCCGATCGCGCTTCCAACGGAAGAGCCGGACCTCGCCCCAGCCCTCTGCCAGCGAGCAGAGCACCGGCACGACCACCAGGGTCAACAGCGTGGCCACGGCCAGACCGAAGCTGACGGCCACGGCCATTGGCCCCCACCATTGCGACGATTCGCCGCCGATGTCCCAGCGCAGGTGGATGAAGTCGAAACTCACGCCCGTGGCCATGGGAATGAGCCCCAGTATGGTGGTTATGGCCGTGAGCATGACCGGACGGAAGCGGGTCAGCCCTGTCTGCACCAGGGCGGCATCACACTCCAGGCCCTTTTCTCGTTGCAGACGATAATAATCGATGAGCACAATGGCGTTGTTCACCACCACGCCGGCCAGACTGATGACGCCCAGACCGGTCATGATCACGCCGAAGGCCGTGCCCGTGGCCAGGAGCCCGAAGAAGACGCCGATGAGCGAGAGCAGCACCGTGAAAAGGATGATCAGCGGCGCCGACCAGGAGTCGAACTGCAGGATGAGGATCATGAAAATGATGAACAGTGCGGCCACGAAGGCCTTGCCCAGGAAGTCCTGTGATTTCTCCTGTTCCTGCTGTTCGCCGGTGAAGGCGTAGGCGTAGCCGCGCGGCCAGGTCATGTCGGCAATCCGACGGCCAATTTCAGCAATGACGTCGTTGGCCAGTACGCCGGACACGTTGGCCGAGACGGTGATCACGCGCTTCTGGTCGATGCGGTTGATGCCGCCCAGGCCGCTGGAAAGATTGATCTCGGCCAGGCTGGTCAAGGGCACGGGCGCGCCGCCCGGACCCGAGACCGTAAGCCGGCGGACGGCTTCGACCGACTGGCGGTCTTTGGCCGGCAGGCGGGCGATGATGTCGTATTCGTCCTTGCCTTCTCGGAAAACGCCGATCTTGGCGCCATTGACCGCGGTCTTGATGGTGTAGGCGACGGTATAGGTGTCCAGCCCGAGCAGCGCGGCCTTTTCCTTGTCTACGGTCACCGTGATTTCCGGCTTGCCCTGGACGTAGTTGTCCTTGAGGTCCACCAGCCCCGGGATGTCAACGATACGACGGCGCACCTCGGCCGCGAGTTCGCCGAGCACATGCACGTCCTTGCCCGTGATTTCCATATTGATCGGCGGTCCGGTGGGCGGGCCGTTCTCTTCCTGTTCGACGCGCACTTCCGCGCCCGTGATGCTCGCCTTGAGCCGCGTGCGCAGTTCCTTGATGATCTCGGAGGAGCGGCGCGTGCGCTCGATGGGCTCCTTGAAGTCCAGGACGACGGTCGAGAGATGCGTACCGGTTCCGCCGGCCGAAAAGGGATCGCCGCCGGCGGCGCCGACATTGGCGATGACGTGGCGGATGTCCGGATACTGCGCGGTGATTTTTTCCACTTCCTGAACCAGGGCGTCGGATGTGTCCAGGTTGGCGCCCACGGGCGCCTTGACGAACACGTTGGCCCGGTTTGGCTCGACCTCGGGAAAAAACTCCACCCCTTTGCCATAGCGTCCGTAGGCCACGATGGAAACGACCAGCAGCGCCAGCGCCAGGCCGACGACCTTGAGCCGGTTGCGCAGGGCCAGACGGAGGAGCCCGCGGTAGGCGAGCAGCAGTCTTGGCAGCGCCTCGACGCCCTGCCGTGCCGGCTTTGCGGTCTGGAAGCGCGACGAGAGCACGGGGTTGACCACGAGCGCGACGAGAAGCGATCCACTCAGGCCGAAAATAACCGTCAGCGGCAGGTAGCGCATGAACTCGCCCATGATACCCGGCCAGTAGAGCATGGGAGCGAATGCGCCCACGGTTGTCAGGGTGGAGGCGATGACCGGCCAGGCGACCTCGTCCGTGGCGGCTCTGGCCGCTTCCAGACGTCCCATACCTTCCTGGATGTGCCGGTAGATGTTTTCGATGACCACAATGGCGTTGTCCACGAGCATACCCAGAACCAGGGTGAGCGAAAAGAGCACGACCATATTCAGCGTGATGCCGCTCGCGTTGAGGATGATAAAGGTGATGAGCATGGACAGCGGGATGGACAGGGAAACAAAAAAGGCGGAGCGCCCGCCGATGAAGACGAAGACCACGACGAGCACGAGCAACAGCCCGGAGAGGATGTTGTTTTCCAGATCCGCGACCATGTTGCGGATGTCGCGCGCCTGATCGGCGGTCAGATCGATGGCGAGCGTGGGGGGATACTGCGGGGTGAGTTCCTGAACGATACGGGCGACCTCGTCGTTGATGCGGATGATGTTTTCCCCGCTACGCTTGACCACCTGAAGCGTGACGCTGTTGTTGCCGTCGATGCGGCTGCGCGTGACCGGATCCTTGTAATGATCGCGTATCTCGGCCACGTCGCGCAGGTAGACGGGCTTGCCGTCGCGCACGTAGGCGACGATGGCGTTGATGGCGTCGGGCGTGCGGTAGTCCTCGGGCACGCGGACGAGATATTTGGCCTGGCCGATGTCCATGGAACCGCCGGGCATGTTCACGTTGCCCTGGCGGACGGCGTTGATGGCCTCGGAGACCGGGACATTGTAGAAGGCGATGCGCTCGAGGTCGAACTCGACATGGATTTCCCGCTCCAGCCCGCCCACGATTTTCACATCGAGCACGCCGGGAATGGATTCGAAACGGTCTTCGAATTCCTCGGCAAAGCGCTTAAGCCGCTTCAGGCTGAACGGACCGGACAGGACCACCTGGAGAATGGGGATGTCGGAAAAATTCGCCTCCAGGATGACCGGGTCGTCGGGCAGGTCCGGCGGGAGGTCGGGCAGGGCCTGATCGACCTTTTCGCGGACTTTCGGCACGGCGTCGTCGATGTGGATGCCGGGAGCGAATTTGATGGAGATGGTGGAAATGCCGTCTTCGGAGGACGATTTGATCTCCTCCAGCCCGGAGATGCCTTTGAGCTTGCGCTCCAGCGGAATGGTGATCAGGGTTTCCATATCCGCCGGGGCTACGCCTTCGTATGTCGTGGTCACGAATACGTAGGGAATCGAAATATCCGGCGCCGACTCCCTGGGCAGCACGGCGTAGCTGAACAGACCGGCCAGAATGATGAAGGCGACCAGAACGATGACGGCCTTGGGCCGTTGCAGAGCGATGTGATTGATAATCATGGTTCAGCAGCCGTTCAGATGGGGTTGGAGCGCACGAACACGCTTGGGAAGACGCTCAGCCAGGAGCCCGGTCATTCGACGACGACGGGAGTACCGTCTTCGACCTGGTTCTGGCCGGCAACGATGACCTGCTCCCCGGCTGCCAGGCCTTTGACAATCTGGATGCGCTCGCCGTCAATGGCGCCGAAGGTCACGGTCCGGGCCTGAGCCAGCCCGTCTTTGACCACGAACAGGATGCGCTCGCCGCCCTTGTCCAGAATACTGTAGAGCGGCACCGCCAGGGCGTCGGGAATAACCTGGCGCAGAAACACGGTCCGGGCGAGCATTCCGGGACGGATTCGACCGTCGGCATTGTCCAGCACCACGCGCACGCGGAACGTTTTGGTCGCAGGGTCGGCCTTGGGTGCCACGAAATCCACCCGCCCTTCCCAGACTTCTCCCGGCCAGGCGTCCACGGTCACGCGCGCAGGCGCCGGCGGGGCGATGAAGCGCACGTCGAGTTCGGGGACATTGACATTGACGCGGATGGTGCGCGCGTCAATAATCTCGGCCACGGGCTTGCCCATGTCGACGTATTCGCCCGGATCGACGTAGAGCCTGCCGATCGTCCCGGCCACGGGCGCGCGTACCAGGCCCTGGTCGTAGTTCACCTGCGCCTCGCGCAAATCACTGGCGCCGCGGAGCTTCCCGGCCAGGGCCTGGTCATGCTCCTCTTTGGTCACCATGTTGCGCGCGAACAGATTCTGGCGCCGCTCCGCCAGGCCGTTGAGCATGTCGTAGGCGGCCTGAGCCCGGTCCAGGGCCGCCTGCAGCGCCTTGAGGTCAATTTTCGCGATCAGCTCGTCCTCGGCCACGCTCTGCCCTTCGCTCGGACCGATCCACTCCACCTGGCCCGGGCGCTGCGCGGCCAGCGTAATATCATGCCGCGCCTCGGTCTCGCCCGGCAAGGCGAGATAGTCGTGCAGGGGGGCGAGCGTGACCGTGAACACGCGCACCGGAACACCTGGCGCCCGGGCGGGCGCGACCTGCGGCTCGGCGTTCGATTCCGTATTGCAGGCCGCGAGTGCCAGAAGCGCGAGGAACAGAAAGATCAGGGCGACCGACGCGCCGGAAAGGCGATGCGAGAGTATGGCGATCATGATGCTTCCTTGCTTATCGAAAAAAAACTGATGGCGGAGTGCCCACGCTTCGTTCATGCTGCCGGATACGCCGGCCGGCTATACCCTGGCCCCGCGCACCGCGTGCATGCCGCCAAGCGAAAAGCGGACAATATGCCCGGTCAGACGCTCCACGTCGTCCCGGGTCCGCGGGACGTAGGGGGCGAGCCGCTGCGCGACGGGCCGGTTGTGCAGATAGTGCATACACTGGCCGATGATGCTTTGCACGCACAAGGTCTCTTCCGGCGCATCCGTTCCCAGCAGTTCGACAACCAGCCCCTTGAGAATGCCCACGTGCTCGCGGATATGCATCTCGATCAGCCGGTCCAGAACAGGGGATGCGGCGTCGAGCGACCGGGCCAGCAACTGGCTCTTTTTCTCCAGATCCGGACCGCCATCCCCGAGCAGGATGCCAGCCAGAAAGGAAAAGACAAACCCGCGCAGCCGCGCCTCCGCCGGCGCATCCGGCGAAACTCCGCCATCCGGGGGGTAGCGTTCCTGCATCCGTTGGAACAGCCCGCTGACCACGGCCAGATACAGCCCCCGCTTGTCCTGAAAATGATAATGCACGGCCGCCACATTGACACCGGCCAGGCGGCAAATCTCGCGCACGGTGGCACCCTCGTACCCGCGCTCCAGAAAGGCGCTCAATGCGGCCTCGAGGATTTTTTCCCGCGTACGCGACCGGGGGCGATCCCGGGTCGTATTCATCCGGTACACTTCTGATTCAAGCATTGTTTCAAACGCTGTTTAAATTCCTTTGGGTTGCCGGTCAAGCGATTTTCGAGCGCTGTCCCTCGTTGCCCCGCACGCGGGGAAGACCTCGAAAAATGAGCGCGCAGACAGGGTTACAACCTGCCTGCGCGCATTTTGTCCGGTATCGCCGCCGATGGCGCGTGGCTCAGGCCTGAGCCTGGGGGGCGGGGGCGGACTCGCCGGCGCTGGTCACGGCGGCCAGCTCCTCGGCGGAGAACAGCTGGTTGATGTCCAGGATCATGATGAAGCGTTCGTGCCGTTTCCCCATGCCTTTAATGAATTTGACATTGATGGCCGTGCCCATTTTCGGGGGCGGGTCGATCTGGTTCGGTTCGATTTCCAATACTTCCTGGACCGAGTCCGCCAGGGCTCCGACCACGGCGTTTTCCTCGCCCAGGCTGACTTCGGTGATGATGATGCACGTGTTGACGTTCATTTCCGTGCGCGACATGCCGAATTTCAGCCGCAGATCGACCACGGGCACGGCGTGCCCGCGCAGATTGATCACCCCGCGCATGTAGGACGGCGTGCGGGGGATCTTGGTAATGTTCTTGTCGTCAAGAATTTCCCGCACCGAGCCGATATCCATGGCGAACAGCTCGTCGCCCAGGGTAAAGGTCAGATATTGATTCAGTTCTGATCCGCTCGTCTCGCTCATGCTTCCTCCGGAATCGGTTTACGCGGGCGTTAAAACCGTTCGAAGTCCTCATCGCTGGTGTCGTCATGCATGGCCAGCGACACGCCGCCTGCCGCAGGCTTGGGCGCGTGGGCCGTGGCCTGAGGCAGGGCCTTTTTGCGTGCTCCGCCGCCGTGCGCCATGGTAATAGCCTTTTTAGCGGTGCGGCGAGTGGAGGTGGTCGAGACCCGGAAGAAGGTCATGGTGCTCATAAGCTGCTCTGCCTGGCTTGAGAGTTCTTCCGACGTGGATGCCATTTCCTCGGAGGCGGAGGCATTCTGCTGGACGACCTGGTCGAGCTGCTGGATGGCCTTGTTGATCTGGCCGGAGCCGGCATTCTGCTCGTTGCTGGCAGCGGCGATTTCCTGGACCAGGTCGGCGTTTTTCTGAATGTCGGGCACGATGAGCTTGAGCATCGAGCCGGCCTTCTCGGCAATTTCCACGCTCGAGGACGAAAGCTCGCTGATTTCCGCCGCTGCCGCGCCGCTACGCTCGGCCAGCTTACGGACCTCGGCGGCGACCACGGCAAAGCCCTTGCCGTGCTCGCCGGCCCGGGCTGCCTCAATGGCGGCGTTCAAGGCCAGGAGGTTGGTCTGGCGGGCAATTTCCTCGATGATGGAGATTTTTTCCGCAATCTCTTTCATGGCAGACACGGTTTTGGAAACAGCCTCACCGCCCTCGGCAGCGTCCTTGGCCGCCTTGAGCGCGATCTGCTGGGTCTGCTGCGCGTTGTCGGCGTTCTGTTTGATGTTCGAGGCCATCTGCTCCATGGACGAGGAGATTTCCTCAACGCTGGCAGCCTGCTCGGTCGCGCCCTGGGACATACTCTGCGCCGAGGCGGACAGCTCTTCGCTGCCCGAGGCGACGTTGTCGGAGGCCTCCTGAACCTCGGCCACGACCTGGCGCAGGCGCTCGACCATGTGGTTCAGGGCCGCAGCCAGGGTACCGATCTCGTCCTTCTGGTCGATGTCCAGCAGCTGGGTAAAATCGCCGCCGGACATGGCCTCGGCAAAGGTCACGCCCTTGAGGATCGGCCGCGTGATCGCCAGAGTCAAGGCCACGGCGATGACGATGCCCAACAACGCCGCCACGGCCAGACCGGCCACGAGAATCGACGAGGCCTGCCCAAGGTCATGGGCGGCCACATCGGCCATTTTCCCCGTGTGCTCCATGCCCGCCTGCGCGGTTTCCTTGGCCGCGTGCAGCACTTCCTCTGCGACGGCGTTTCGCTTTTTCGCTATTTCTTCTACCTTAACGAAAACGTCGAGGTACCCAGCCATGGCCTCGTGGTATTTTTTAACTACATCAGCTATCTCAGCCAGTTGCTTAATGTTAGTCTCCTGGTGGATTGTTGTCCTGATCTTGGCGATTATTTCGTCCATCTTCGTAAAATTCGCCATAATTTCACGCATATAGTTCGAATTGCGTTGAGCTTGAGCCCGCCAGTTTCCGGTCCTGGCGGCGTTGCCCAGGTCGACGAGGTCGTTGATCCAGGTGATCTTGTTCAGGCGTTCCTTCATTTTATCAGGCGCTGCTCCAGCCTCTATTTCCTTGACCATTGCCTCGTTTTGCGAGTTGAGAAAATCACTGGTGACCTTCATGAATAAGGCGCCGCCTTCGATCATCGCTTTGCGCAATCCTTCATAACGCCCGATCAGCCCCGAGGTCTCCTGGACCAGCTTTTCGTACTCAACCACCTTGGCCTTGGCCTTGGTGACGTTCTCCTTCAGGGCCACGAGCTGCGTATATTTGGCGGCATGGGCGTCCGCCTTTTCCAGCTGCTTTTTCACCTCTTCCAGAAGAGGACGAACCGCCTCATAATCTTCGCGCTCTTCGGTAAAGGTATACAAGCGCATGGCATACATCGTCAGCATCGAGTTCCGTTCCACCTCGTTCGCGATGGCCACTTCCGGCACATACTCTTTCGAAAGCCGCGTGGCGGTGTCTTCCACGGAGTGCATGTTGATAATGGCCACAACGCCCAGGGCGATGGCGATAACGATCAGCAAACCGAATCCGAACCCGAGTTTGATTCCCAGCTTCATGTTTTTCAGCATGGCCTGCTCCCTTGGCCTAGAGGTTGAATCAGCAACAATTGACTAGCACATAGAGTAGAAAATGCAAGAGAAATGTGAGCATCGTTTTTTGCTTGGACCGAGGCGACTACGGACGCGGGGAAGCCCCTTTCTGAATCGCAGTGACCGGGCGGAGACGCCATGCATCAACGGCTTGTCCGGGGATGTGGTGACCGCGGTTGCCCCGGCTCAAAGGCAAGCCGCAATCCAACAGCGTCGAGCACGGCGCAGAGCGTTTTCAGCGTCGGGTTGCCACGCGGAGAGAGCGCGCGGTACAGGCTCTCCCGCTTCATGCCAGCCTTGGCCGCCACGTCAGCCATACCGTAGGCCTCGGCGATGCGTCGCAAGGCCAGCAGCAATACGGCCGTATCCTCTGATTCTTCGAGCGCCGAGCGCAAATACTCCCGCGCCAGCGCAGGATCGGCGTGCAGTTCGGCGACCAGCGCCTTGTCATGATCTTTGGCGAATTTCATTGGCTTTCCCTCGCAAGTCGGCGTTTGTATTCCTCAAACAACGTCTTGGCCTTTGCCACGTCTTCGCGTTGACGGTTCTTATCGCCGCCGTAGAGCAACAGCACGATCTGCTTGCCAACGATTGCGAAATACACACGGTATCCAGGCCCTACGTCGATGCGCAATTCCGACACCCCGTCTCCCAAGGCTTTCACATCGCCGAAACAGCCCAACGCGAGCCGATCGAGACGCGTCAGCACACGAGCCTTGCCCCGCGTATCCCTGAGCGAGCCGAGCCAGCTTTCAAACGGACAGCTGCCATCTTCGGCCACATAGCGCACTATGTCATTCATTCTCTTTCTGTAACATATAAGTTACAATCTATCAACCCCTCTGATCCAGCCCTTATCACCGGGAAGTCACGACTCAGCACCGTGGTGCTATCCCGGCAACACATGCGTCGATCAAAGCCGTATTGCTGGGACAGATGCAGCCCACAACGAAAATGAACCCGATTCGGCCCCACAGACTCATGACTATCGGCGATGACGGACCTGCGTCAGACCTCTGCTCTACGCCTGAACGCCAGCCCTGACTTTTGGCCTGGTTTGGCGGCCGGAATCGACATTTTTTTCTGCCCCCCCCCCTTTACAGCGTCTTTTTCATGCTTATCATTCTTAAATAAGAATTGTTCACAAAAAAACAATCGGGTCGAAACCACGCACACGCTCGCGAGGGAGGGTAAGAGAGATGGAACTCAACACATTCAGCTCGTTGCCGATCGATTGGGACCTCGGCCCCGAGGACGCCGTGACGCTGTATCTCGAGTGGGGAAACAACAGTTGGCACGCAAGGAATCAGCCCGTACGTTCGAAGAACGATTTTTCGAACTATTTCATCGTGGACAACTGGGGCGATCGTCCGCGCGTGCTGCTGATTCAGCGGAATTCCGAGGAGGCAAAGGAGTTGTTCGAAAGCGAACTGCCTGACGAGCTGGAGAATGCCTTCCGGCGAGAATTCGGCACGTTGCGCGGAATTTACGAACCGACCGAAGACATCAAGCACTGGCTGCGCAAGGAACTTTATTCCTGAGCAGGGGCATCCCGACGCCGGGTCTGGTCCATACAACGACAGACCCGGCGTCCGTTTCCGGATCCGCTCGTCATGAACGCCGCGGAAGACTCACGCGAGACGTATACGCACCCGTATCCCTGCCCAACGACGCGAATTCCATCCACTGACAATGCCCTGTTTTTCACATCACCACGTCGGAGTCGTCATACCGAGCGTGCCGGCATTTTCCCGCAACGTCGCTTCGGACATACGAAAAGACATGGCAACATCCATTCCCGGGAAGGGGCTTTGTCCCTTCGCAGTGACATTTATGGCGACAGGCCATTGATGGTTTTCGCTCTCTTGCGTATCATGAAAATTCCTGGCGACGTTGATGCCGCCAAAAGAGCCGCCCCGGCGGCTTTGCCTTCTCCCGCGGGAGGGATGGATGAGTCTCAGGCAAGCCACGCTGCTCATTGCCGGCCTGACGGCCGCGGCCTGTATGGCCGTGATTGTTCTGGTGTCCGGACACATCATCATGTCCGGGTACGAGGACATGGAAAACGAACTCGTCACCGACAGCGTACGCCGCGCGGAGGCGGCTCTGAATGCCGAGGCACAGCGAATCCTGACCCTATGCAAGGACTGGGCCTTCTGGGACGACACCCGCGACTTCCTGACCGACAGGCGGCCCGACTATGCCGAGGCCAATCTGAACGACGAGACCGTCGGCAATCTGAAGCTCAACGTCATTCTCTACTACGATACGCAAGGGCGTTTGCACCGGGCAAAGGGCTACGACATAGACGCCCGCGCCGACGTGGGGGTTCCCCCCGAGCTGTTGCAACGTTTCGCCTCGGAGACATTCTTCGTCCGGGCGACAGACCCCGAAGAAAGCCGGTGGGGCCTGCTCTCTGTCGGGAATCGCGTGGTATTGGCCGCGGCCATGCCCGTGCTGGACAGCTACCGGCACGGTCCGGTTGCCGGAACCATCGTCATGGGTCGTTACGTCGACCACGTCATGGTCAGCGAGCTGGCCAGCCTGACCCGGCTCGAACTCGCGCTGATCCCCGTCAGGGCCGACGCCATGAGCACGGATGATGCCGAGGCGCTGACCAGGCTGGAGCGCGGAGGAAGCATACTGGTACGCGCGCCGGACAAGGACGTCATCAACGGCTTCGCGCTGCTGCGCGACACGGACGACCAGCCGGTACTGCTGCTGCGCGCGACCATGAACCGGGACATCACGAGCAAGGGCCGGACAAGTCAGCTTTACAACACGATCGGCCTTGCCGGGTCGCTGCTGCTCATCGGCGTGGCCCTGTATCTGTTCATCGACCGGCGTTTTCTTGCCCGCGTGACCACGCTGTCGCGCGAGGTCGAGGATGTCGACGGCCGCGAGGACCTGTCCCGACGGGTGACGGTGACAGGTGATGACGAGCTGACGCGTCTGGCCCTCTCCATCAACACCATGCTTGCATCCCTTGAAGAGTCGGACGCGGCGCTGAGCCAGAGCGAGACGCTTCTCACCCGCTCCCAACAGATCGCCCGCGTGGGGAGCCTGATGCTCGATCTGGCCTCCAGGCGTCTGACCTGGTCGGACGAGGCCTATCGCCTCTTCGGGCTCGATCCGACGTCCTGTACGGTCAGTTACGAGACCTTTCTCGAACGCGTACACCCGGACGACCGGGCCATTATCGAGGAGGCGCAACAGGGATCGTTGCGCAACGGCCTTGAGACCTACGCGATCGAATACCGCATTTTCCGCGCCGATAGCGGAGAGATGCGTCATCTGTCCATGAAGTGCGTTCATGAGTCCGACCGGACGGGAATTCCAGCGCGTACGGTAGGAATAGTGCACGACATCACTGAAGAAAAACTGGCCGAAGAGGCCTTGCGCGCGAACGAACGGCGCGCGATTGCGCAGCGACAGGCCATGGTCAGGCTCTCGCTGGACAAGGACATGCTCGACAACGCCCTGGAGCAGCAGCTCGCCCGGATGACGGAGATCACGGCCGCCACGCTCGGCGTCGCGCGTTCCAGCGTCTGGCTGTTCTCCGCGGACAAAACAGCACTGCGCTGTCTGGCCCTTCACCAAGTCGGGATACGGAGCCATTCGAGCGGCGATATCCAGCTGTCCAGCGAACTGCGGCACTATATTTCGACCCTCAGGCGTGAAAACCGTATCTACGCAGCGGATACGCGTACGGATCCACGCCTCGGGGAACTGCTGGACTCGTCGCTGATTCCCCTGGGCATCACCTCGCTGCTGCACGCCGGCATTTTTATCGAGGGCGAGCTGGTCGGCCTGGTCTGCGTGGACCATATCGGCCCCCAACGCCACTGGATTGCCGACGAGGAGGCCTTTGTCGGCGCCATGGCAACCCTGGCGGCGCAATGGATTGTCTCCGGGCAGCGCAAACTGGCCGAACAGGCGTTGTTGCTGGCCCATACGAATCTGGAAAAACAGGTGGACGATCGCACCCGCGACCTGGCCGGCCAGGCCGAGGAGCTGGAACAGGCCAACCAAAAGCTCCGGGCGCTGGACGATCTCAAATCCAACCTGGTCAGCACGGTCTCCCACGAGCTGCGTACCCCGCTGACCTCCATACTCGGCTTCGCCAAGCTCATCAGCAAGGAGTTCGCCCGCTATTTCCGACCGTTGGAACAGCACCATCCGACGCTGACCATCAAGGGCGAGCGCATCGAGGACAACCTGCAAATCGTCATCCAGGAAACGGACCGCTTGAACCGGCTCGTCAGCGACATGCTCGACCTCGCGCGTATCGAGTCCGGCCGGCAGGAATGGGCTGACAGACCCATGGATTTCGGCGACTGCGTACGCTCGGCCATAAACAGCTTTCGCGGCGGGTTCATGGAGAGGCCCGCTGTCACGCTGTCAGACCGGATCGAGGAAAACCTGCCCATGATCGAGGCGGATCCGGACAGGATTTCGCAGGTTGTAGTCAACCTGCTCTCCAACGCGGTGAAATTCACCAAGGAGGGGCACGTCGCGGTGACGGTACAATCCGAGAACAACGACGGGCAACGAATGGTGAGCCTGAACGTGGAAGATACGGGATGCGGCATCTCCCCGGAAGACCAGTCCCGCATATTCGATAAATTCTACCAGACGGGCGAACGCATCCTGACCGACAAGCCCAAGGGCACCGGACTGGGACTGGCCATCTGCCGGCAAATCGTCGAGCACTACGGCGGCGACATCCGCGTCGAATCCATACCCGACTGCGGCGCCCGGTTCCTCGTACGGCTTCCGGTCTTCACGCAAACTGCGGATTCCGTCCGGGCCTGAGGACGCGCGGAACACGGCGCATGGGCATGACCATAGTTTCGTTCTGGACGCGGAGCCGGGAGTCGATTCTGCTGATTGCCGTGGTCTTGTGCCTGCTCTGGCTGGCCTGGCTGGGCGTGACGCGATCGGGCTACCACTGGCAATGGTACCGCGTTCCCCGCTACCTGTTTACGGTCACAGAGCACGGCATAACCGCCGGCCCGCTGCTGCTGGGACTGCTGGTCACGATCCGGCTTGCGGCGGTGAGCCTCGTGCTGGCCTTCGGCTTCGGCCTGGTCGCCGCCCTGCTGCTCGTCTCCGACTCGCTGATCGGGAGAATGCTGTCCAGGGCGTACGTCGAGTGCGTGCGCAATACGCCGCTGCTCGTCCAGCTCTTTTTCCTCTATTTCATTCTGGCGCCGGTTCTGGGGCTGGATCGTTTCTGGTCCGCCGTGCTGGCCCTGAGCCTGTTCGAGGGCGCCTACGCGGCCGAGATCATCCGGGCCGGCATCGTATCCGTCGAGCGCGGGCAGTGGGAGGCGGCCTTCAGCCTCGGGCTTTCGATCCGCCAGACCTGCCTCAGGATCATCCTGCCGCAGGCGCTGTACCGCGTCGTGCCGCCGCTGGCCGGCCTGGCCGTCTCGCTGGTCAAGGACTCGGCCCTGGTCAGCGCCATTGCTGTCGCGGAGCTTGCCTGGCGTGCGCAGGTGCTCGTCGCGGAAACATTCCTGTCCTTCGAGCTCTGGTTTACGGTTGCTCTGCTCTATCTCCTGCTGACCCTGACGCTGGCGGGCTGTTCGCTGTTACTCGAACGCCTGCTGGCCGAGCACTGAGCCCGGGAGTCGCACTCATGCCTGTTCCCTCCGAGACCTTCGCCCACGAACCGCTCATCGTCGCCGCGCGCGGCGTCTGCAAGCGCTATCCGGGCGGCGTCCAGGCCCTGGACAACGTAACCCTCGAGGTCCGGCGCAACGAAGTCATGGTCATCGTCGGCCCGTCCGGCTCGGGCAAATCGACCCTGTTGCGCTGCCTCAACGGACTGGAGACGATCGATGCCGGCACGATCGTCATCGACGGCATCCCGCTCGATGCCGACCCGGCCAACAGGACGCGCATCCGGACCGAAGTCGGCCTGGTCTTCCAGTCCTTCAATCTGTTTCCGCATTGCAGCGTGCTGGATAACGTGAACCTCGCCCAACGGCTCGTCCGCAAAAAGAGCAGACAGGAGGCTACGCGAACCAGCCTCGACCTGCTCGCCAGGGTCGGCCTGAGCGACAAGGCCCGCGAGCGCCCGGCACGGCTCAGCGGCGGGCAACAACAGCGCGTGGCCATTGCCCGGGCCCTGGCCATGTCCCCCCGGGTCATGCTCTTCGACGAAGCGACCAGCGCGCTCGATCCTGAAACGGTCAACGACGTACTCGAGGTCATGAAAACCCTGGCGGCCGAGGGCATGACCATGCTTGTCGTCACGCACGAAATGGGCTTCGCCCGCGAGGTCGGCCAACGTATCGTGTTCATGGACCAGGGCCGTATCGTCGAACAAGCCGCGGTCTCCACGTTTTTCAACGCCCCGCGCGAGGCGCGTACCCGGCTGTTTCTCGAAAGCGTTGTATAGCGACGGCCGATTGCCGGACAGTCGGAAATGACGGGACTCCCTGACCCTGCCGGCACCGGACGGGCGACTTGCCTGACGCATGAAAAACAGTATACGGTACAAGCGCTGACGCGACGCACGGTTTCAGCAGGCTTTTGCCGGTTTCTCAAACGATTGAACACCACAGGGGGGTATCATGCCGCGAGCGGAAGGGCGTCTGCGACCGTACGTCGGACTGGCGCTGCTGCTGGGGTGGCTTGTCTCCGCCATCCCGGTCTTTGCAGCCGACGTGCGCAACGAACTGGTCAAGAGCAGCACCATCGAGCAGATTCTGCAACGCGGCGCGCTCAAGGTCGGCTTTTCGACCTTTGTTCCGTGGGCCATGCAGAACAAGAACGGCGAATTCATCGGGTTCGAGATCGACGTGGCCCGACGACTGGCCAAGGACATGGGCGTCACGCTCGAACTCGTGCCCACAAAGTGGTCCGGGATCATCCCGTCCCTGCTCACGGGCAAGTTCGATCTGCTCATCGGAGGCATGACAATCACGCCCGAGCGCAATGCCAAGGTGAATTTCAGCACTCCGTACTCGTATTCGGGCATGTCGCTCGTCGCCGACAGGACCAGAGCCAAGGACTACGCCACGCTGGCCGACTTCAACCAGCCGGGAGTGCTCGTCGTTGCCCGGATCGGCACCACCGCCGCGGCGGCGGCGAAAAAACACCTTCCGCGGGCCGAACTTCGCCTTTTCGACGAGGAGCCGCAGGCTGTGCAGGAATTGCTGAACGGGCGGGCACACGCGCTCGTCGCCATGGCTCCCTTGCCGGCCACGCTCGCACTGCGACATCCCGACAAGCTGTTCCTCCCGCTTGCGGAACCCTTCACCAAAGAGCCGAACGGCATCGCCCTGCGCAAAGGCGACGTGGATACGCTCAATTACGTGAACAACTGGATTGCCGCAGTCCAGGCCGAAGACTGGATCCAGGAGCGGTACCGCTATTGGTTCGAAAGCCTCGACTGGGAGAAGGATGTCCAGTAATGCCCGGATGACGCGGGACCCGGCCGCTTCCCCGGCCTCGCGCCGGACGGAGACTGTCAGCTGACGTACGCAACGGACTCCCCTGCCCCGGCGTCCCCGCCAGCCGGTCGCACGCACGAGCCCTTGCCCGGCCTGGCCCTTTTTCTGCATCCGGGACCTCGCCGGGCCGCGCGCTGGCTGAACTGGCTGATAGTGCTGTCGCTGGCCGCCGCGCTCGTCTGGCTCGGCCTGCGGATCCATGGCCGCGCGGACCAGGCCTGGGACTGGGACTGGAGCCTGCTGGCGCAGTATCTCGTGCGCCGCAATGCCAGCACCGGGGCCTGGGAGCCGGCCTTGCTGCTGCAAGGCCTGCTCGCGACGATCCGCCTCAGCGCCTGGGCTGCCGTGCTGGCGTGCTGCCTGGGGCTGGCCGCAGGAATCCTGCGCACGCGCACAGCATGGTTGCCGCGGCTCGTGGCCGGTGTCTATGTTGAAACCGTCCGCAACATGCCGCCTCTGGTGTTGCTGTTCCTGATATATTTCTTTTTAAGCGATACGCTCGTCGCCCTGTCGGGGCTGGAAGACTGGTTGCGCTCCCTGCCAGCCCCGCTGCAACGGATAGTGGCCGTGCTGGCAGCCCCGGCCGGCCGGATCGGGGGATTTGTCGGCGCGGTGACGGCGCTGGCGGTGTACGAGGGGGCGTACGTTGCCGAGATAATCAGGGCCGGAATCCAATCCGTCGGCAAAGGACAATGGGACGCGGCCCGCGCGCTCGGCCTTACGCCCTGGCTGCGCCTGCGCCATGTGATCCTGCCGCAGGCGACAGTCCGCATCCTGCCGCCGCTGGCCGGGCAGCTCATTTCCCTGATCAAGGATTCCGCCATTGTCGCCGTCATCTCCGTGCCCGAGTTGACGTTCCAGGGGCTGGAACTCATGGCGACAACAATGCGGACGCTCGAAATCTGGACCATGATCGCCGCGCTGTACTTCCTCCTCTGCCTGGGCTGCTCGCTGACGGCGCGGCGACTGGAGCGAAGACTGCGGCGCAGGCTGGAGTGAAACGACGCCGCGAACAATCACCCCGCGCTACGGGCAGGAGACAGCCGGACCCTTTTCGGCGCTCCCCCACGATACAGGACAAGAGAGGCGGGCAATGGATAACAGTGCCGTCTGCGACCCTGATGCGGATAACATGGAGGTAGCGTATGTCTTCCGATGAACACTTCGATCCCGCTTCGGCCGGATCGGCAAGCCGCTCCCAACGCAAGCGGGAGGCAACGCGGGCGCAGGAACTGGGCCAGCGGCTGACAGAACTCGGCCCGGGGCAACTCGAGAACCTTGAACTGAGCGAGGCGTTGCTCCTGGCCCTGCGCGAGTATCAGGCCATGCGCAGCCATGAAGCCCGACGCCGACAGCGGCAGTTCATCGGGAAATTGATGCGCGAAAACGACGTCGAACGCATAGCCTGCGCGCTTGACAGCCTCGCAGCTGCGCGCAATGCCGACGCGGAACGCTTCCAGGACATCGAGCTGCAGCGCGACAGGCTGCTCGCGGCGAGCGAGGACGCGCTCCCCGCATTGCTGGCCGCATACCCGAAAAAAATGCAGAGCAGATTGTCGACCCTGATACGCCAGGCGCGCGAAGAGCGGGAAAAACAGCATCCTCCGCACGCCTTCAGACGCCTGTTTCGACTGTTACGTGAGCTTGAGGAAACCGCCGCGGAGTCGGAACAGACATGAAATCCGGACCCGCACGCGACGCCGGTACAGGCCGCCGGGCCTGAGCGCTCTCACGCCCGCTCTTGGGCCCCACCGCTGCGATAGGCGCTGAAGGTATACCTGGCAACGGCCAGGACATCGCGCCAGACTGTGAACCGGGCGGCCGACCGGTCGACGCCGTTGGCATTCGTGCTGTCAGTCGCGGCCTGGCGCGCAGGCAGCGTGGCATCGGTCCGCCGCGGTTCGTCACCGGCAATGCGCTGCCAGAGCTTGCGCGCCTCGGACGGATCGGCCGTCTGAGCCAGCGCGTCGCACAATCCACGCGCCGTCTGCATGGGATTGTCCGTAAACAGGCAGTCCCGGGCAATCTGCGTATAGAGCCCGCCAGCGTCTTTTTCCGTCTCGATGACCGTGGACAAGGCCTTGGCCGCAGCCTGAAAATCCCGACTGCGGATGAGGCCCGAGGCCACGTGACGGCGCGGATCCTTCAAATGTGGATCGAAGCGGCGCAGCTCTTCGACAATCCGACTCGCTTCGTCAAGCCTGCCCTCGCGGGCGAAGAGCGTTGCCGCGCGTTCCATGTCCTCGCGGTACTCTGCCAGAAATCCCTTGGCCCGCCAGATCCTGGCCAGACCAAGCCGTGCTTCGGGCTGCTCAGGCTTCAATGCCAGGCTCTGGCGAAACATCGCCGTGGCCTCGTCGTAGCGTCGGCGGGCAAAGAGCGCCCGGGCGGCATCGAGCGCGTCGAGCCATGGTTCGACCTTTGGCGGCGGGGGCGCCAGGTATGCGTGCAGCGCAGCATAAAAAGCCGATGCATCCGCCTCGCCAGCGCTGCTTTCATCCTGCACTGCGCCTCCCGTTATGGCCAGACAACGCTCGACCTGACCGGCAAACGCACCCTGGGAGTATGGCCGCAACAGATATCCCGAACACCCGGCGGATTTGGCCTCGAGCACGGCATTCCGGGTGTTGTCCGTCGATACGAACAGCAGCGGCAGCTCCCGCAAGGCCGGATGCAGCCGGATAAGCCGGACGAAATCCAGCCCGCTCATGTCGGCCAGACGCTCGTCACACACAATCAGGCCTATATCCGCACCGGGCAGCTCGCCGGCAAGCTCCGCACCCTTTTGACGAACGGGAAGCGTCTCGTATCCCAGCTTGCGCAGCAGCTTCCGATCCGCCTGCGCGTGGACGTTGCTCCCGCTCAGAAGCAGAATGACGGGTGATCCGGAACTGTTCTGTGCTATGGTCGTCATGGTCGTACCACCTGTCTTCAGAGACAAAACGCGGGCATCGATGCCGCGCTCCTTCCATTCATCGGCTGCCGCGCAGATTACTTTAGCGCCAGCAATGCCCCCTGCGCGGTTGGTCGCCAGGCCTGAGCAAAGCCGACGCACCAGCAAGATAAAAACGTAATCTTTTCTGTTGCACATTTTAGCATTTCGTGCCACCTAATCGCCTTCAGGGGCCATTCCACCCCTGCCTCCTTGAAAACGGTCGAGTTTGGCCACTCGACCGTTTTTTTATGCCTTGCGATCACGCCCAGGACCGAGTCGGGATCCCTGCGCCGGTCTTGCCATTCCCCGTCTCTCTGTTTAGGGTTTGCGCGGCGATGTTCTTGTCTGCGGTAATATTCCTGGCGCGCCGTGCAGCCAGGCGCTGCCGCGCCTTGACCCTTTTCCCGCGTCCGGTTGCTTGCCTGGCGCGGTTTCGCAAGGATGCTCCATGAACGACGATCTGGACAGCTATCTGAACACGCTTCAGGACAAGCTCGACGCCGAGGCGCGCGCGCGTTACGGAGAGGACGGTTTCGAACGCGCCACCAGCGGCCGTCATTCCGGCCAGCTCGACAACCCGGACGCCGTGGCCAGGCTGACCGGGCAGTGCGGCGACTCCATCCTCATGCAATTCGCCATACGCGACGGCATGATCGCCCGCGGCGTGTACTGGACCGACGGCTGCGCATCGAGCAGCATTTGCGCCTCGATGGTCGTGGAGCTGGCCCTGGGGCGTAGCGTGGAAGAGGCCTGCGCCATCGAGCCCGCATCCGTGCTCGCCGCGCTCGGCCGTTTCCCCGAGGAGGACAACCATTGCGCCTATCTGGCCACGGAAACGTTACAAACGGCGCTGCACGAATGGCAGGGCAGCCAGGCCGGGTCCTGAGAACCGCGTCGCAGTGACGGCTGCCGGTACTGCCAGACATCCGCCCGCTCACGAGGAGCAATCGCCCATGACCAGCTACCGCATTCACCCCATTCCCATGGGAACCAAGCGCTTCGACAAGAGCATGATGACCTACCAGCACAACCAGGGCGTGCCGTTTACCATCCCGATCTACTGCTGGTATCTGGAAGGCGGCGACCGTCGCATCCTCATCGACACGGGCGAAATGCGCCCCATCCAGTCCGAGGACCGGGAGCAGGCCATTGGCGGGAAGATATATACCTTCGGGCAAGGCCTGGCCACGGTCGGGCTCGCCCCCGAGGATATCGACGTGGTCATCCACACGCATCTGCACAACGATCACTGCGAGAACGACGCCGCGTGTACGAATGCGACCTTTTACGTGCATCCGCTCGAACTCGAGCACATCCACAATCCCCACCCGTTGGACTACCGGTATCTCGAAGATTATATCCTGGACGTGGAAGACAACGGACAGATCCGGCTTGTCGAACACGACGGCGAGCTGTTTCCCGGAATCACGGTCGAGCATACGCCGGCGCATACGGCCGGGGGGCTGACCGTGTACGTACAGACCGCGTCCGGCCTGGCCGCGGTGACCGGTTTTTGCGTTATCCAGGAGAATTTCACGCCGCCCAAGGAGATACGCGCCATGGAAATGGAGGTCATTCCCCCGGGCACGCACGTGAACGTCTACGAGGCCTACGATATCCTGCGCACCGTACGGGACAAGGCCGACATCCTGCTGCCGCTCCACGAACCGGCCTTCGCCACCGGCCAGCCCATAGGCTGAGCTGGCGCTCAGCCGCGGCGTTTGAAGAGTCGCTCCAGGTCGCGCAGGTTCCAGGACAGGAGCGTAGGACGGCCGTGCGGGCAGTAATAGCGGTCCGGGGTGGCGCGCCAGGCATCGAGCAGGGCCAGGGCCTCGGACCGGGCCAGACACTGACCGGCCTTGACCGCGCTCTTGCAGGCCATCAGCTTCCAGATATCTTCCTGCGAGCGCGCTTTGCCGGACAGCACGTCGACCAGGAACTCCCGCGCGCCGCCGGTAGTCAGCACGCCGGGAATAGCCTTCACGCGCAGTCGCGCGCCCGTTGTCTCCAGGGCAAAGCCCACGCGGTTCAACCCGTTCCAGCTTTCGCGCAGCCGCTCCGCCTCAGCCGCGTGCAGGGGCAGGTCCAACGGCAAGGCCAGCAACTGCGACTCCGCGGACTCGGCCTGGACTCTGATCCGCTCGTAGAGCACGCGCTCGTGTGCTGCGTGCTGATCGAGCAGGGCCAGGGTATCCTTGTCCAGACGCAGCACCAGATACGTATCGGCCACGCACCCCAGATACTCCATATCCGGCGCCTCGTCGTCCGCCAGGGCAAGCTCTGCGCCTCCGGCCCGGACGGGCGGCGGCTGGACATCGTCGCACGCGGGCAGGACCGTGGCCCCCGACTGTTTGTGTCCCGGCCCCCAGCGCAGATCGAACTGCCGCGTCGGGCAGGCTCGGGCCTGCGCCTTGCCGACCAGGCCAACCGCTGGCGCGGCTTCGGCAACCGACGCCACGGGCTCGGACGCCGGACCGGACGCCGGCAGGGAAGACTCGGCCAGCGTCGAGGGCATGGTGTCGGATCGGGGAGATTGCGCGGCATCATCAACAAAGGCTCCGTGCCCGAAAACATCGCCGCCCGTCTGCGGCCTGCCTTCCGCGATTTGCTCCGCCAGACGCCCGGTTTGTCCGGCCAGACTCCCGGTTCCGGCACTTTCCGCGGAGGGAGAGCCGGACGCGGGTCCGGGGCCGATATCCGGCGTATAGTGGTCCAGCGCCCGTTTCAAGGCCTGGCGTACGAAGCTGAAAATCCGGCTCTCGTCGCGAAACCGCACCTCGGCCTTAGCCGGGTGGACATTGACATCCACGTCACCGGCCGGAAGCTCGAGAAAGAGCACGAGCGGGGGATATTCCCGACTGAGCAACCGTCCTTTGTATCCGTCGATCGCGGCCCGCAGCAGCACCCGGTCCTGGACGGGCCGTCCATTCACGTAGAGCAGGATACGATTGGAGCGGGCCTGGGCCACGGCCGGGCTTCCAGCCAGGCCGCTCGCGCGCTGCCCGTCCGCCTCGAAAAGGAATTCCGTCACCCCCTGCATCAGGGCCGGAGGCCAAATGGCGGCAAGCCGGTCCGCAAGGCGCTGACGCGCGGGGAAACGATAGGCCTCGCGCCCGCCGACCGCGAGCGTAAAGGCCGTGTCCAGGCGCGCCAGGGCCAGGCGGACAAAGATATCCTGGCACCGCTGCACCTCGGTGTTCAGGCTTTTAAGGAACTTGAGCCTGGCCGGAACGTTGGCGAACAGATCGCGCACCTCCACCCGGGTGCCGCGGCTCATGGCCGCCGGGCCTGAGGAATGCACCTGGCCGAAGTGGACGTCCACCCAGGAGGCCTCGACGCCGTCCTCGGTCTCCACGGCGGAGGTCATGCGGAACTGCGCAACCGAAGCAATGCTGGGCAGGGCCTCGCCCCGAAATCCGTAGGTCCGGATGGCCTGGAGATCGTCGAAATCGACGAGTTTGCTGGTTGCGTGACGCGTTATTGCGAGCGCCAGCTCGTTCGCGTCCACGCCGCACCCATTATCGCACACGCGGATCAATCCCAGGCCGCCGCGCTCGATGGCCACGTCCACGGCGTCTGCCCCGGCGTCAAGGCTGTTCTCCAGTAATTCCTTGAGCACGCTGGCCGGACGTTCCACCACTTCGCCCGCGGCGATCCGGTTGCGCAACTCCGGCGGCAGAAGCATAATTATTTTTCGAATGCCGTTTTCGTCAGGCTGCATGGTCTCTCCCGCCAAAAGGTCTCTCCAGTCCGATCCAAAAGGGAAAAAAACGGTCTGCCGACCTAAAGGCAGAGCCGTTTCGGTCGATCCAGCATTATGTCAGACGCTGACGCGGTCGTCGTGATTGCGTCCGGCGCCGGGGGGGACGCTGCCCCGAGGCAGCGTCGCGATGGACAGACGCTGAACACGCCAAACCGGGAGGCCGGACATGACCAACGCGGCATTGCGATTGCAACGGCGCATCCAGGGCATTGCAGCCCCGACAAGCGAACAGACCTACGACCCGGAACTCATGTACGTAGAATGCAGTCGATGCGGCCGCCCAGTGCTCTGGGAACCGGGACGGACGACGGAAGTCCTGAATCGTTCCGGAATCGAACTCACGCGACTCGATGACCGTTGCCTGATCCTTTCGCACGGCTGCCCTGCCTGCACGCGCGGGGAAATTTTTTTCGACACCAAAGTCGTCCGACTCAAGGACGTGATGTTCCCGGAAATACTGGGAGCCGGAGCCTCGGGCCGCGCCTGATTCCTGCCAGAGACAAAGCCCGGGCAACCGACGTCCGCCGCGCGACTCCGGTCGCGCGGCGGAGCGGCTATGCCGGGGCGCCAAACCGTCCTTCGAGCTCCGCTGCCGCCTTTTCCACGGCCTCCTGAAATCCCCGCCGCGCCTCCTGCAACCGCGCAGCCAGGGCATCGTCGTGCAGGGCCAGTATCTGCGCTGCCAGATAGGCGGCATTGCGCGCGCCGGCCTTATCCAGGGCCACCGTGCCGACGGGATACCCGGGGGGCATCTGCACCGTGGACAGCAACGCATCGATGCCCGAGAGCGACGAGGCGGACAGGGGGACGCCGATCACCGGTTTAAGCGTCCGCGCGGCCACGGCTCCGGCCAGATGCGCGGCCATGCCTGCGGCGCAGATAAAAATCTGACAGCCTTCGCTCTCGAGCTGCCGGATACGCTCCACCGTCCGCTCCGGGGTGCGATGCGCGGATGACACGGTAAAAACATAACTGACGCCCAACGTATCGAGCGTCTCGACGCAGGGCTTCATCTTGTCCTCGTCGGAAATGCTGCCGATCAGAATGCCGACCTGCGGCATAACGCTACTCCTTTCCCTTCCGGGTTGTCGGTAAACAGCACGCTGTCATGCTTCTTCGGAACAGCGCACCAGCCCCTTGGCGCCGATGTCGCGCCGGAAAAAACACGAATCGAAATGGATCCGGTCGACGGCCTGATAGGCCAGGTCACGCGCTACGGCCAGATCACGGCCCAGGGCGGTCACGCCCAGAACCCGGCCGCCCGAACTCTGCAACCGGCCTTCCTGCAAGGCCGCTCCGGCCAGGAACACCTTGACCCCGGTCATGCTGTCAGCCTCGCTCACGCCCTTGATGAACATGCCGCGTTCGTAGGCTTCCGGGTAGCCTCCCGCGGCCATGACCACGCACAGACTCGATTCCGGACGGCTGCTCACGCGCACGCGGTCCAGCCGCCCCTCCACGCAGGCAAGCATGATTTCGGCCAGATCGCTGTTCAGGCGCATCAGCAGGGGCTGACACTCGGGATCGCCGAACCGGACATTATATTCCAGAACCTTGATATCGTCGCCATCGATCATGAGCCCCGCGTAGAGGATCCCTTTGAACGGGTGCCCGAGTTCGGCCATGCGCCGGACAACCGGCCGGATGACAAGATCGGCCACACGCTCGGTCTGGCTGTCGGGCAGGATCGGGGCGGGACTGTAGGCGCCCATGCCGCCGGTGTTCGGGCCGGTGTCGCCGTCGCCCACAGCCTTGTGATCCTGCGAGGAGGGAAGCGCGACCACGTGTTCACCGTCGCAAAACGCCAGGAAAGAGGCCTCCTCGCCGCGGAGCGCCTCCTCGATAAGTACCGTATCCCCGGCCTTGCCGTAGATTTTTTTGAACATGATATCGCCCAGCGCTCTGAAGGCCTCCTCGCGCGTATGCGCGACAACGACGCCTTTGCCCGCCGCCAGGCCGTCCGCCTTGATCACGACGGGGAAGGACTGTTGCTGAAGACAGGCCTGCGCCTCGCCGTAGTCGGAAAACACCGCGCAAGCGGCAGTGGGCACGCCGGACTCCAGCATAATCTGCTTGGCAAAGGCCTTGCTCCCCTCAAGTCGGGCGGCGAAGGCGTCAGGACCAAAGCAGGGGATACCCTCGGCCTTGAGCGCGTCCGCCAGACCGAGAACAAGGGGTAACTCCGGTCCGACTGCTACCAGATCGATTTTTCTGGTTCGGGCGAAGTCCACCAGAGCGGGCACGTCGTTGTCCGCGATGGGTACATTTTCACCTTCAATCGCAGTTCCGCCGTTGCCAGGGGCGATAAAAAGCTCACGTACCAGCGGACTCTGTCCGAGTTTCCAGGCCAGAGCATGCTCCCGGCCGCCGCTGCCTACAATCAATACTCTCACGGTCTTTCCTCCTGACGCTGCCTGCCTGAAAAAAATCCATGACCAACGCCGACGCTTCCGGGCCGACGCAGACAAAAAAAGTGAAAAAAACCTGCCTCCCCGGCCCTTTCCTGCCGGCAACTTTCATGCTACCACGCCACGCAGTCGAACAATAGAAGAAATCCGGCTCCCCGACAAGCCGACCCGACGAGGCGAGGTCGATCGCGGAACCGGAGATTCAGGAGTTGCCATGCAGTCTGCACGCCGTTTCCTTCCCGATCTTTCGGCCGACGAACTCGCCTCCCGGCAACTGGCCGGGCTGCAATGGACGGTTGCCCACGCCTACGCCGGCAGTCCCTTTTACCGGGAGCGGCTGCGCGCCGCCGGCGTCGAGCCGGGCGACATACACAGCCTGGACACGCTGACCGGACTTCCCTTCACCACGGTCGAGGACCTGCGCGCGGGCTATCCCTTGCCCCTGCTCAGCGTACCCGAAGACGAGGTGGTGCGCATTCACGCTTCGAGCGGAACGACCGGCAAACGGAAAATTCTCGCCTATACGCAGCGCGACATCGACACCTGGAAACTCATGTTCGCCAGGTGCTACGAACTGGCCGGGCTCACCACCGCCGACCGGGTGCAGATTTGCGTCGGGTATGGCCTGTGGACCGCAGGCGCCGGTTTTCAGCTGGGATGCGAGCATTTTGGCGCCATGGCCGTACCCGTGGGTCCGGGACTTCTCGATATGCAGATGCAGATACTGGTCGATCTCCAGATCACCTGTCTATGCTCCACGGCCTCCATGGCCCTGCTGCTGGGCGAGGAAGTGGAAAAGCGCGGGCTGAAAGACCAGCTGCGGCTCAAGACCTGCATCTTCGGCGCCGAGACGCATAGCCCCCGGATGCGTAAACGCTTCGAAGAGAAGCTCGGCATCACGAAGAGCTACGACATTCCCGGACTGACCGAACTCTACGGACCGGGCACCGGGCTGGAATGTCAGGCACACGCCGGCATGCACTACTGGGCCGACATCTTCATCCTGGAAATTCTCGATCCGGAAACCCTGCAACCGGTCGCTCCGGGCGAACTCGGCGAGATGGTCGTCACCACGCTCTGCAAGGAGGCCGCTCCGCTCATTCGCTACCGCACGCGCGACCTGACCCGCTTCATTCCCGGGCAGTGCCCCTGCGGGGTCTCCCTGCCGCGTCACGACCGCATCCTCGGGCGCTCGGACGACATGATCATTTTCCGCGGCGTCAATATTTATCCAGGCCAGATCGCCGGCGTGCTGGAACGCTTTCCCGAGCTGTCCAGCGAGTACGCGGTTCTCCTCGCCCGTCATGAGGGGCTGGACTCAATGACCGTACGCGTCGAACGCAAACGCGACGCCGAGCCTTCGGACGGACTGGCTCAGAGCGTGGCCAAGGTCTTGCACAAAGGGCTGCTGGCGCGCTGCGAGGTCGAAATCGTCGATCCGGGCGAGCTGCCCCGCTCCTTTGGCAAAACCAGGCGCGTCATCGACGAACGCAACAATCAGGATTGAACGCCGCGCCGATGCCCTTCGCCGCAAGGGTTTCGTCGCTTTGCACGGACGCCGCGCCGTCCGAAAGGAAAGGAATGTCCCATGAGCGCTGCCAACGCTTTCCCCGTCTACCGCGGACGCATGGAATATCGCTGTCTGGGCTGCCAGGCACGCTATCCCATTGACGAACTGCTCTATACGTGTCCCTCCTGCGGAGGGGTGTTTCTCCTGGAGGACCTCGACTTCGAGCGCCTCTCCGCCACGTCCGGCGACGCCTGGCGCGCGATATTCGACGCACGCGCTGCGTCCAGACATCCCGCCCTGCGCGGCGTGTTTCGCTATTACGAACTGATGGCCCCGGTGCTCGAACCCGAGGACATAGTCTGCCTGGGCGAAGGGCATACCCCGATTGTCGCCGGCGCGCCGGCCTTTGTCGAGCGCGTGGGCCAGCCCCTGGCCTTCAAGAACGACGGACAGAATCCCAGCGCCTCGTTCAAGGATCGCGGCATGGCCTGCGCCTTCAGCTATCTCAAGGCCCTGGTGCGTCGGCATGGCTGGAAGGACGTGCTCACCATCTGCGCCTCCACCGGCGACACCTCGGCCTCGGCCGCGCTCTACGCCGCCTATGTCGGCGGGGTCGTCAAATCGGCGGTCATCCTGCCCCAGGGCAAGGTCACGCCGCAGCAGCTGGCGCAGCCGCT
>CAZGAH010000013.1:0-12721 GCA_964523295.1 uncultured Desulfovibrionaceae bacterium
GTGGGAAAGCAGGCCGTTGCCAGGACATTTTTTCCCAAATCACACAAAGCCCGCCGAATGGCGGGCTTTGTGCGTTTGGATAGGGCTATGAAATGCCTGTAACGAGAGCATGTTAGTCCTGAGATACAGAAAACCTCACTTTCTCGGCACACTGGATCGCCCCTTTCCATGCGGGTTCCGATCCTGGATATCAGACACATACGCGTCGGATCAGATGCACCATAGCCAAGTCTCTGTGACGTCTGATTGGCGCAGCAGTAGTGAGCGACAAACACTCACATCGAAATATTTCAGACAGAAGTGTCCCGTCAGGTACTTTATTCCGGCTCATCTCTGATGTTGGCCCGAGTTATGCAACCGTTCCGGCATGGATTTCTATCAGTTTTCCCCCGACACCGTGCTGAATTTCCTCATGACGCTGTTTCGCATCAGCCTCATCCTGTTCGTGCTCCCGTTTTTTGGCGGCGAAGGTACTCCTGTTCCGGTTAAGGCGGCCTTGTGTCTGGTGCTGGCCCTTGCGCTCTTTCCTTCGTTGCAGTTTTCCGGGGTCAAGTTCCCGGCGCATCCGTTCAACATTGTTCTGATGCTCGCCGGAGAGCTGGTATTGGGGCTGGTGTTGGGGCTGGTCGTGATGTTCATTTTCGCGGCCGTGCGGACGGGAGGTCAGTTGATCGGGTTTCAGATGGGCTTTTCCATGGTCAACGTGATGGACCCGGATACGGGTGCCTCCGAGTCCGTGACCTCACATTTTCTCAATATGGTCGTTCTGTTGACCTTTTTGTCGCTGAACGGGCATTTGATGCTGCTGCAGGTGCTGGTCGACAGTTTCACTCTGGTGCCTCCCGGCGGGTTGTTTCTTTCGCCGGCGCTGACAAAGGGCGTGCTCGAGCTGTCGGGGCAGATGTTCTCCCTGGGGATCAAGGTCGCGGCGCCGGTCGTGGCCTCGTTGTTTCTGGTCGATCTGGCGCTGGCGCTGGTCAGCCGCGCCGCGCCGCAGATGAACATCCTCATGCTCGGCTTTCCGCTCAAGATTACGGTGGGCTTTCTGTTCCTGAGTTTGCTGTTTACGGTATTAGCCCATTATATCAAGGATTTCATGGCCAAGATGATGCCCATGTACCAGCTCATCCTGACCCTGGCCGGCAGCGCTCCCACGCCTTGACCCGGGGCGGCCTGCGTAACGATTCCGTACTTCGCAACGACAAGGACCGGTTGCCATGGCACAGAGCGATCCGAGCAAAACAGAACAAGCAACAGATCGACGTATAAATAAAGCCCGCGAAGAGGGTAATGTTGCCAAATCGCAGGAAGTCAGCAAAACGCTGGTGATCCTGGCCGGTCTGTTCGGGCTGCGTTTCTATATTGAACAGATGGGCAAGGATATATCGAATATGTTCCGCTGGTTTTTTGTCGAGAGTTTTCATTTCGAGCCCACGCAAGGCAATGTCTACGAACTCATGTTGCAGTGCGCGGTGGATATGGCAAAAATGATCCTGCCCGTGATCCTGTTTGTCGGGGTGGCCGCTTACCTGGCCTTGCGTTTCCAGGTGGGCAAGATGTGGACGACCAAGGTGTTCAGCCCCAAATGGGACCGTCTGTTCAACCCCATGGCCGGGCTGCGGCGCATGTTCGTCGACCCCAAGACGCTGATCCGGCTGGGCAAGACGCTGCTTCAGGCCGTGCTCATCGGGGTGGCTCCGTATCTCATGCTCAAGGGGGAGATGGGCAACATGATGCCCTTGTTTCATCAGGACGCGCATACGCTGGCCATCTACATGCTGCAGACCTCGATGGACATGGTGCTGTACGCCTGCATTCCCATGCTGGCCATTGCCGCCTTCGATCTCTGGTATACGCGCTGGGACTACTCCGAAAATCTCAAGATGACCAAAGACGAGATCAAGGACGAGCGCAAGCAGATGGAAGGCGATATGCTCATCAAGCAGAAGCAGCGCCAGAAGATGATGAAAATGATGATGCGCCGGATGCTCAAGGACGTGCCCAAGGCCGACGTGGTCGTTACCAACCCCACCCATTTCGCCGTGGCCCTGCAATACAATCCCATGGTCGCGCCGGCGCCCCTGGTGCTGGCCAAAGGGGCCGACCATCTGGCCCAAAAGATCAAGGAAATCGCACGCGAGAATCATGTCCCGATTCGCGAGAACAAGCCCCTGGCACAGGCTTTGTATAAAAGCGTGGAAGTCGGGGAGACCATCCCTGAGGAGCTGTTCCAGGCCGTTGCCGCTCTCCTGGCCCAGCTGCATAAGTTCAAGCGTCCGGGCGGGCCGATGTAGCCTGCGGACAGAATGAAACGACAACGCAAAGGGGTGTCAAAAACATGGCCGCCACCTTCTCGCCGTCCATAAATTACGAACGCTTCGCCAAGCAGGGCGACATCCTGCTGGCTGGTGGCGTTATCCTCATCCTGTTCGTGATGCTGATTCCCCTGCCGACGTTCATTCTGGACATGATGCTGAGCATGAGCATTTCCCTGTCCATGGTCGTGCTCGTGACCGCCATGTTCATGCGCAGTCCCATGGAATTTTCGATTTTTCCCTCGCTGTTGCTGGTCTTGACCATGCTGCGCCTGGCGCTCAACGTGGCCTCCACCCGGCTTATTCTGCTGCACGGCGACGAAGGTCCGGCCGCGGCCGGGCACGTCATCCAGGCCTTCGGCGAGTTCGTGGTCGGCGGCAACTATTTTGTCGGCATCGTCATCTTTTTCATCCTGTTCACCCTCAACAAAGTGGTCATCGTCGCCGGTACCACGCGTATCGGCGAGGTCGCCGCCCGCTTCACCCTGGATGCCATGCCCGGCAAGCAGATGGCCATTGAAGCCGACCTGAACGCCGGGTTGATTACCGAGCAGGAGGCCACGGAGCGCCGCGACCGCATCCGCAAGGAGGCCGACTTTTACGGCGCCATGGACGGCGCCGGCAAGTTCGTCCAAGGTGATGTGAAGGCCGGCATGATCATTACGCTCATCAATGTGATCGGCGGCATTCTGATCGGCATGCTTCAGAAAGACATGCCCTGGAAGGACGCGGCCCACACCTATACGCTGCTGACCATCGGCGACGGTCTGGTGTCCACCATCCCGTCGCTGATCGTTTCCACGGCCGCCGGCCTCATCGTCAGCCGCTCGGCCTCCGAGGCAAAGATGGGCGAGGAGTTCATTGGCCAGTTATCCTACAACTCACGCTCGCTACGACTCGTCGCCGTCGTGCTCGGCGTATTCGGCCTGGTGCCGGGCATGCCTACGATACCCTTTCTCACCTTTGCCGGCCTGTTGCTCTTCGTCGCCCGGCTCCTCGGCTCGGAGAGCGGCATGGACAAGACCAAGGAAAAGGTCAAGACGGAGCCGGCGCCAGCGCTCGATTCGCCAGAAGAGGTGCAGCAGCTGCTGCCCCTGGACATGCTTGAACTTGAGGTCGGCTACGGGCTTATTCCTCTGGTGGACGAAGATCAGAACGGCAATCTGCTCTCCCGCATCCGTTCCATCCGCCGTCAGTTTGCCCTGGATATGGGCGTGATCGTCCCTTCGCTGCACCTGCGTGACAACCTCCAGCTCAAGCCCGGGCAGTACGCCGTGCTCATCAAGGGCAATCAGGTGGCCACGGCCGAGATACTCATCGATCATTGTCTGGCCATGGATCCGGGCGACGTCAAGCATCGCATCAAAGGCATCGAGACCAAGGAACCGGCCTTCAATCTGCCCGCGTTGTGGATTCCGGAGGCCCAGAAAGAGGAGGCCATGCTGGCAGGGTACACCGTGGTCGATCCGTCGACGGTCATCGCCACGCACCTTACCGAGGTCTTCAAGCACAATTTGCACGAGTTCCTGGGACGTCAGGAAATCCAGAGCCTGCTGGACAATCTCTCCAAGTCGGCGCCCAAGGCGGTGGAAGAGCTGGTGCCCGGGATCATGCCTCTGGGCCGCGTGCAGAAGGTGTTGCAGAATCTGGTGCGCGAGAACGTCTCCGTACGCGATCTGCTCAGCATCGTCGAAACATTGGCGGACATGGGACAGGCCGTCCACGATCCCGACCAGCTTACCGAATACGTCCGCGAGCGCCTTTCCCGCTCCATCGTCAAGCCCTTTATGGATCACGAGGGCGCATTGCCCATCATCACGCTGGACAATGTTGTGGAGAAGGCCCTGCAGGACAGCCTGCGCCAGTCCGATCACGGCGCCTTCCTGGCCATGGAGCCTGGCCTGGCGCAGCGTATCATCCGGCGCATCAACCAGGCCTCCGAGGAGGCGGTCGTCTCCGACGGACAGCCCGTGTTGCTGGCGACGCCGATGGTCAGGCCGCATTTGGCGCAACTTTTGCAAAGGTTTATACCGACGTTGCCGGTTATTTCACAGGCTGAGATCCCTTCGGATATCCGCTTGAAAACAGTAGCCAACGTGGTGCTCGACAATGCGGGTTAAAACCTACAGAGGTCCAGAGACCAAAGCCGTTCTCGCCAGAATCAAGGCGGAACTGGGACCGGACGCCGTCATTCTGAGTACGCGCTCCTGCGCAGAAAACGGAAAGACGCTGTACGAGGTCACCGCCGCATTGGAAGACGCGGCGGAGGTTCGGCCGGAGGCGACGGCAGAGGACGCCGGGCTGACCAGGGAAAGCGTTCCCGGCTACGGGCAATGGCACAAAGAGTGGAGCCAGATACGCGACCATCTCACCGCCCTGCTGCGTCCGCAGCTCGAACTGGATCGTCTGACGCCGTTCCAGCGGCACAGCCTGGAGTTTCTCGAGCGCGAAGGCGTGTGCGTGGAGGTGATTGCCGGTCTGTTTCGCGAGTTGCTGTCCATGCCCAAGGCCTCGATTCTGACGCCCCTGGAGCGTCTGGTCGGCGTGCGGTCGTGGGGGATGCAGCACTGGCAGCAGCGTGTGCACGTGCTTGCCGGGCCGCACGGAGCGGGCAAGACCTCCGCGCTGATCCGGATGGCCTTGCAGTTGAAGCACGAGTCGCCGGGGCTGCGCATCTGCGTTGTCAATGCCGGTCAGCACCGGCTGGGCAGCCGGATGGCCCTGAAACAGTACGCGGAGTTGTCCGACCTGGCCTATCGCGAGGCCTGCGATGGCATGACCTGCGCCGCGGTACTGGCGAAGAGTCACGAATTTGACAGAGTGCTTGTGGACTTGCCCGGTCTCGATCGGGGAACGACGCTGCACGAGCAGCTCGAACGGCTGGGAATGGATGCGAACGACGACGTGTGCGTACACCTGGTGCTCTCGCCAGGCTATGCGCCGGCGCAATTGCGGGCATTCGAGGCGCAGTACGCCTCGCCGCGGACTGCGAGCCTGATCTGGACCAAGCTGGACGAGGCTTGCGGGTTCAGCGCCGTGGTGAATACCGCGGCGTCCAGCGGGCTTCCGGTTTCGGCCATGTCGTATGGCTCGGGTTTTTCCGATACGCTGACGCCGGGCAGCCACCTGTTGCTCTGGCGGCTGGTATTCAAACATCGCTTGCCGAACGAGCAGTGAGCGGATAGAGACCAGGGGACGGAACCCGCTGCGGAGAGTACTGCGCGTCGGCAGCGGATTTCGACCTCTGAAGGAGCGCAGCAGTTATGGCCGATGGGTTTCCCCTTGTCTTTTCGGTAACTTCAGGCAAAGGTGGCGTAGGCAAGACGAACATATCGGTGAATCTGGCCTGCCACCTCAGCCGTATGGGCGAGCGTGTCGTGCTGCTCGACGCGGATCTGGGACTGGCCAACGTGGACGTGATCCTGGGATTGACGCCTAAGCTCAACCTGTTCCATCTTTTTCACGAGGGTATGACCATTGCCGACGTCCTGTGCGATACGCCCTACGGATTCAAGATACTGCCCGCGGCGTCGGGCGTCAGCGAGATGCTGGCTCTGTCTACCGGGCAGAAGCTTGATCTGCTCGAATCGATGGACTATCTGGAAGACATGGTTGATTATCTGATCGTGGACACGGGCGCTGGGATCAACGACAATGTGCTCTATTTCAATCTGGCGGCCCAGGAGCGGCTGGTGGTTATGACGCCCGAGCCGACGTCGTTGACCGACGCGTACGCCCTGATCAAGGTGCTCAAGCTCAATCACGGTGTCGAGCATTTCAAGGTGCTCGTGAATATGGCCTCTTCGGCAAAGAATGCCAAAGAGGTCTTTGCCCGGCTGTATCAGGCTTGCGAGCACTTTCTCGATGGTGTCTCCCTCGACCTGGCCGGATTTGTTCCGTTGGACCCGGCAGTGAAAAAGGCGGTCATCAATCAGACCCCCTTCAGCGTGCTTCAGGCGGGCGGACCTGCCAGTCTGGCTGTCGGAGAGGTGGCCAAGACTGTCAAAACCTTGCGCGGGGCGCAGAATCTCGATGGAAACATTAAGTTCTTCTGGAAAAAACTCCTCTTCCAGCACTGAAGTCTGGGATCTGCTCGATTCGGGCGCCAAGACCTGGGAAGAGCTGAGCGCGCGCGAGCGGCAGGCGCTCGTGCGCCATTATGCGCCCAAGATCAAATACCTGGCCTTGCGCTTCAAAGCCAGGCTTCCCAAGCACGTGGAGCTGAACGAACTCATCAGCGCCGGAACCCTGGGGCTGATGGAGGCGTTGGGCAAATTCAAGCCTGAATTCGGATTCAAGTTCGAGACTTTTGCCGAAAACCGCATCAAGGGCGCCATGCTGGACGAGCTGCGGCGTATGGACTGGTTCTCCCGCGGTCTTCGCCATCGCGTCCGCACGCTCGAAGACACCATCAAGCGGCTGGAGAACTCGCTGGGACGCAAGCCCAGGGAAGATGAACTGCAAACCGAGACCGGGCTGAGTGAAAAAGAGGTCCGCGTCGGCCTGGAGGCCCTGCAGAACCAGCTTTGCCTGAGCCTTGACGCCATTCAGGAGACCTTTTCCACGGAGTTCCAGTCGCATACGGACAACGAGCCCTATCAGGCCACGGCCTTGCAGGAGATCATCGACAAGGTCGCCGGACTGATCGACGAGCTGACTCCCCGGGAAAAGATGGTCATGTCGCTGTACTACGGCGACGAATTGAACATGAAGGAAGTGGCCGAGGTCATGGGAATTACAGAAGGCCGCGTATCGCAGCTGCATTCCCATGCCATGTCCCGGTTGCGCAGCAAGTTCGAGACATGCTACGGTGGAGCGGCAGCATTCTGACAACCGGAGCAGGCGTCCGGCTGGCCTTTCCGTGCTCTGGTCCGCTGTCTTCCATCCCCTGTATCTGCTGTCGTGGGAGCTGTCTTTGAATGCATTGCCGATGAAACCGCCCGGGGTGGAGCACCGTTGCGGCGCGGGCGCTGCCTTTCGGCGACGGGCTGTCGCCGGGCAAAACGGAGCATGATATGGTCCGGACCTTCGGCGCCCTTCTCCTGATTACGCAGCCTGTCGGCATCATGCCTTTCGTTCCGTATCGTATGTCCTGCCGCCCGCACGATGCGGGGCTGCACTCCGATTTTCGCGTCCAGACAGGAGCCGGCCGCGGTCTGCTGTCTGTCGGTTCGCAGGGAGCGTCATGCTGCTGCTCGTAGACGACGACTCGTCCCCCCTGGGAGCGGCGAGCAAAGAAAAGGCGCTGCTCGACACCGAAGAACTGCGCGAGACGGAAGTCATCCTGGACAAGGACAAGGTCGAGCTGGACCTGGATGACGCGCCGTTTCTCGAAGACGAAGAGGAAGAGGAGGAGCAGCCTCAGGAGGAGGCCTCGGCAATCGCCGAGCCGATGACCGAGGCGCACGAGTCGAAGCTCAAGGAACTGCTGCGCAACAAGAAGGTTCTGGCCCTTGGCGGCGCCGGTCTTTTCGTTGTGGTGGCCCTGATTCTGACCCTGCTGTTGTTGCCGAAGTCCGAACCGAAGCCGGAAGAACCGCCCCCGGTCGCCGAGGAAGCCGCACCCAAGCCTCCGCCCAAGCCCGTGGATCCGGACGTGTATACTATCAGCTTCGAACCGTTTTGGGTCGAACAGACCGGGAGTGATGGCCGGCTGCGGCTCGTGGTTTGCAAGTTTTCGACAACGACGACCAACAAGGGCATGGAGTACGAGATACGCAACAAAATTGTTGTCCTGCGTGACGCAATTTATTATTATCTTAAAAATAAAAGTCTCGTTTTCCTGACAGAGAAAGCCAATGTCGATACGATGAAAAAAGACATCCTGGCCGTGCTCAATCAGTATCTGGAAACGGATCAGCTCACGGACCTGCTTATCGAGGAGTATCTGGTGAAGTAGATGTCCATCAATCTCGCCATCTCTCAACTACCGCTCGTCGGCGAGATATCCACGGCCATGCAGAATCAGCCGGAGGCCCAGCAGGCAGCGGCTCAGGTTCAGGCTGTGGAAGCGCAGAAGCATGATCGCGAGCAGGTGTCCAAGACCGAGGCGCAGGACTCCTCGTCGCCGGTTTCGGTCCAGACCCGCCAGGGCGGAGCGGGGGGGCAGGATGCTCAATCGAAGCGTCAGAAAAAGTCGAATCCGGAGGAGGCGCACGACGAGCCCCACGCGTCGCCCTGGGCCGGAAATATCATCGATGTCAAGATTTGAGCCAGGACGGATTCTGCGCTATGGCTCCAGGCCTGCGCCGTCGGAAAACCGGCGCTGCGCTGACGGCGGATGCGTCGGCCTGCTCTTTCCTCTGACACCCCTTGACCGAGGTCGAATCGCATGTCGTTGTGGCTGCTCTTGTTGCTGACGTTGGCCGAACTGGTCCTGCTCGTCGTGGTTGTCGTCTTCTATTTCCGGCTCAAGCGCTCGGAAAGTCTGCTCAAGCTCCTGCAGCAACGCCACGAGGAGCTGGAACAGGAGCTTGTCGCCAGCTTCGAGGATCGGCAGCGCGAGCTGGGGAAGCTGGAGGGGCGGCTGGGCGAACGCGCCGAGGAACTCCGGGAGCTTATCGAACGCGCCGAAAAGCTTGCCCGAAAACCCGAATCCAAACGTCAGACCGTGCTCGATGGTCGAAAACGGGGCATGTCGGTCAGCTCGCTGGCCCAGACCACAGGACTCTCGGTCGACGAGGTGGAGCTTATGCTCCTGGAAGGAGGGCGGACCTGAGCTGTCGCGTACGCCATACCCAAGACCGGAGGCAGCCCTTTCTCTCCGTTGTGATCCGGGCTTTCAATCAGGCACAATTCATCGGCGACGCCATTGAGAGTTGCCTGGCGCAACGCTATCCCCATTTCGAAATCGTCATCGCCGACGATTGCTCGGGCGACGATACCGAGGCCGCAGTACGGCGGTACCAGGACAGCCGGATACGCTATTTCAGGAACGAGACGAATCTGGGACGGGTCGGCAACAAGCGGCGCGCGCTGTCCAGCTATGCCACGGGCGACTGGTGCCTGTTTCTGGATGCGGACGACTATCTCTGCGACCCCGATTTCTTTCAGGATGCGGTCGGACTCATTGCCGGGCACGAGGATATAGTCATTGTGACCGGCGGACATTCTATCCGATACGGCGACGAGCTTCGGCAGAGGAATATGCCGTATCAGTCGGGCATCCTGTCGGGTCTGGAGGTGTTTTACGAGTGGCGCAAACACTCCTTCATCCACTCCTCGGCTCTGTATAACCGGCAATTGGCCCTGGATATCGATTTTTACCGGATATACTGCATCGGCTCCGATACCGAATCCTTTCTGCGGCTGTGCCTGCATGGCAAGGTAGCCGTACTGCCCGGGCTGGTTGCCGTCTGGCGCATTCATGGCAACAATTGCACGCAGGCCATTGACTTCGAAAAGAATATTGTCGAACCGCTCCAGGTCTACGCCTCGGCCGCGGACTACGCGCTGCGGCAGGGGCAGCCGCAGGCTGCCGTGGAGGCCTGGAGGCGCCGGTCGGTGGTCAAATTTCTCGATGATTTTCTCGGAACGCTGCTGTTGTTCGATCCGAAGACTCAGCCGGGCATCGCGCCCGCGCAGCGAGACGATACGCTGCGTGCCCTGCACCGCCTGCTCTTGGAAAGAATCGCCGCGAACGCCATTTTTACGCGGCCCTATCTCAGGCTCTGCCTTTTCACGCTGTTACGACCGACTCTGTACAAAGCGCTGTTTATGCTGAAGCGGCGACTTACCCGGGCCACGGTCTCATTCCTTCGGAACCAGACCGATTCTTTTCGTCCGCGATCCTGACTCTGCGGAATCTCGCGCACGCATAAGGAGTATGACAATGGATTCGTCGGCATTTCTTCACGTAGCCCAGGCGGACACTCCGCTCGGCGTGTTGTCGAGTATGGCCAATCGGCACGGGCTCATTTGCGGCGCAACCGGCACGGGCAAGACGGTGACACTGCGGGTACTGGCCGAGGCCTTCAGCCAGATCGGCGTGCCCGTTTGTCTGGCCGACGTCAAAGGGGATCTGGCTTCGCTGTGTCAGCCCGGCGACGGCGACGAAAGATGCCAGGAGCGCGCGCGTCGTCTTGGTTTGCAGGATTACGCGCCGGCGGGCTTTCCGGTCACCTTTTGGGATGTCTGGGGCGAAAGGGGGCATCCGGTCCGGACCACGGTCTCGGAGATGGGGCCCTTGCTCATGAGCCGGCTGCTGCGACTCAACGAAACGCAGGGCGGCGTCTTGCACCTGGCGTTCCGCGTGGCCGATGACGAGGGGTTGTTGCTGCTCGATCTGAAGGACCTGCGGGCCATGATCACGCACGTGGGCGAGCGGGCTCAGGAATTGCGCACGCGCTATGGCAACGTCTCTCCTGCCAGCGTGGGCGCCATTCAGCGCCAGTTGCTGGAGTTCGAGGCCCAGGGTGCGGAGCGGCTGTTCGGAGAGCCGGCGTTGCAACTGGAGGACATGTTGCAGACGGCGTCCGATGGCCGCGGGATGATCAATATCCTTGTCGCCGACCGGCTCATGCAGTCCCCCCGCACCTACGCCACGCTGTTGTTATGGATGCTCTCCGAACTGTTCGAGAATCTTCCCGAGGTCGGAGACCTGGAAAAGCCGCGTCTGGTATTCTTTTTTGACGAGGCGCATCTGTTCTTCGACGATACGCCCGGGGTGCTCGTCGACAAGTTCGAACAGGTCTGCCGGCTCATTCGCTCCAAGGGCGTGGGGGTCTATTGCATCACGCAGTCGCCATCGGATTTGCCGGAAACGGTGCTCGGGCAGCTGGGAAACCGCGTGCAACATGCCTTGCGCGCCTATACGCCCCGGGAACAGAAGCAGGTACGGGCGGCCGCGGATTCCTTTCGGCCCAATCCTCATTTCGATACGGCGCAGGCCATGCTGGGCCTGGGAACGGGGGAAGCGCTGGTCTCGTTTCTAGACGCCGGCGGAGCGCCTGGTGTGGTGGAGCGGGCGATGATTCTGCCACCGCGCAGCCGTCTCAACGTGCTGACGGAGGCGGAGCGCCGGCTGATCATGCAGCAATCCTTAGTCGCCGGCTATTACGAGCGCGCGGTGGATCGAGAATCGGCCTATGAGATTCTGAGCGCGCGGCAGCAGGCGGCCGCTTCGGCTGCCCTGCGACAGGAGGCGCAGCCTGAGCGCATGCCCTCGCGCTACCGCGGCAGCGGAGGCACGGGGCAGTCGATGGTGGAGGCCTTTGCCAAAAGCGCGCTCCGTTCGATCGGCGCAGACATTGGCCGACGCGTGGTCCGGGGAATTCTGGGTTCGCTGCTTAAATAAATGCAGCCATGAGGCGATGACGACGTCACGGTGCAAAGGGTTATCCGAGCGGGGTGGGGCTTTGAAATTGTTACGGAAAGAATGCGCTTGTAACCGGACTGCGAGGAGCGTACAAAGGCAATCCGGTAGAGGAGCGATGTGCGGGGGGATACCATCCGGGGTCTCTACGCGCAGGGAACGACCGTCCGCAACACGGGAAAAGCCTGCATGTACGGCAGATACTTGGGATATCTCGATCATGACGATCCGTTGTATGCCTATCTGCTGGGAAGCATCTGCCCGCAGCTCGGCGTACAGGACGCTACATTGCGCTTTCGGGTTTTCAGGTTGAGCGAATCGAACACCGTTTATGTCTATGAAGAAAAATTCTGTCGCTTCAGTCTGGTAGGAAAGTTTTATACCGGTCGGCGCGGACTGAATGCCAGCCAGGCGCCGCAGTCCGCCGAGCACGAATACCGCAACCTCTGCTACGCGCGTGATCTGGGTTTCACGACGCCACGGCACTACGTCGTCAAGCCGCTGGGCTACAATCCGGCCCTGAACAATCTGCTGGTGCTCGAGTATCTGAGTGGACAGCCGCTGAGCGGAATCCTCGACGCAGCGCTGTATCAGGGGCAGACAGAGCGATTGTATAGCAAGCTGACCCGGCTTGCACATTTCATGACCTCGCTGCACAACCGCTCGGCAATGCATCTTCGCGTCGATTTCGACCGCAATCTCGAATACTTTGGCCGCGTATTGACGTATCTTGGCCGGTACGGCAAACTGCGTCAGGAGCAGATCGAGGACTTTTTGCACCTGGGACGCCGCTGGCGGGAACGGCCGGCCATGTGGGAGGACTGTCAGGTCATTGTCCATGGCGACGCGACGCCGTCCAATTTTCTGTTCAGCCCGGAGCGCAAGGTCATGGCCATTGACCTGGAAAGGATGTCCGCCAACGACCGCGCCTACGATGTGGGCAGGCTGTGCGCCGAGCTGAAGCATTTCTTTTTCCGGGCTACGGGGTCCAGGTACGCGGGCGAGCCGTATATCGGACATTTTCTCTGGGAGTATTCCCGGCATTTCCCGGATCGGGAGGCAACGTTCAAGTCTTTGGTCAAGCGGATTCCCT